>JBBQZS010000026.1:0-92326 GCA_038207495.1 Chloroflexia bacterium | reverse complement strand
ATTTCAAATCAGATTTAGAGCAATTCCCTTTGATAGAATTTGCTCTGAACCAAGTAGTAAATGAGTAGTTTTGAACTCAAGTGCATAACTTGATTTTACTTTTAGAGAGCAGAACAAATGTATTTGTTGGAGTCGATGGTTTGTAACCCGCCCGGATGGGTCACAGACCCACCCCTACATATATTTATCGCATTGTAGTCAGCCGTACTTAGTATTAGTTATCCGAAACATTATAAATTAAGGAGTTCTTATTTATGAGTGAGGAACAAAACGGCCCGGATTTGAGCAACTCTGAATTCAGGGAGGGGATAATGCCTTATCGTGTGCGTCCGGCGGAAAATGCAACCGCCTCAGTTCCCCTGTTAATTATGTGTCACGGGCGGGGAGCTAACGACGGTGACATCTATGAGTTAGTACAGTTTGTCAACCGGGAGGTTATGGTGGTTGCACCCCGTGCCCCCGAACTTTATTCTTCCGACCCGCGCGGCTCTTTTCAGTGGTTCGCCCGTCCTACTCCCGACGCGACTTTAGCCGATTTAGAAAAACCGCTAAACCTGGTTTTACAATTGCTGGAACAACTGACTTCTGAATTTCCGATTGATCGCAAGCTGATTTTCTTTGGTGGGTTCAGCCAGGGGGCGGCTTTGAGCCATATTGCGGCTATTTTGCACCCGGAAATTGTGGCCGGGGTAATAGCGCATAGTGGTTTCTTACCACCGAGTCCGGCTCTGCGTGCAAACCTATTCAACGCTAAAGGAAAGCCTTATTTTATTGCTCACGGTACTGAGGATGAACTAATAGGGACTGAACGGGCGCAAGAGGCTCGGACCTTGCTGGAAGCTGTTGGGGCGCAAGTTACCTACAAGGAATACCCTATTGGGCATGCCACCAGCCCAGCCAGCCGCCGCGATTTGGCCGATTGGTTACAGGCGCGGTTGTAAGCGGGTTTCAGAGAAAACAAACCCTCACCCAACCTCTCCATTTTTAAGAGAGACCCTATTCGCTGTGGGCGCACTAGCGGCAATGAAAATTCGAACCTCCAAGAACGCCAAGTAATCTTTTATTTTCTTGGTGTCTTGGTGGTTAGTCCTCTTATTTTCAGAGGAGAGGAGATAAGCCTAAACATTGGGGATTTGCCAATCTATTTCGGGCTTGCCGGATTTTGCCAGGGCTGCGTTAATTTTGGAAAAGGCTTTGCTACCAAAAAAGCCGTTCCGGGCCGATAGCGGTGAGGGATGGGCTGATTGGATAACAGTGTGGCGGCTGGTATCTATCAGGCCAAGTTTTTTCTGGGCATAGCCGCCCCACAACACAAATACCACCGGGTCGCTTTTATCGTTAACTTTACGAATGATAGCATCGGTAAAGGTTTCCCAGCCTTTGTCCTTGTGTGAATTAGGCTCGTGGGCGCGCACGGTCAACACTGCGTTTAACATCAAAATCCCCTGTTTAGCCCACGAAATCAAGTAGCCATTATTGGGAATAGTAAAACCCACATCATTTTTTAGTTCAGTATAGATATTTTTGAGCGAAGGGGGCGGCTTAATACCCGGCAGCACCGAAAAGCACAAACCATGCGCCTGATTATCATCGTGATAGGGGTCTTGCCCAAGTAGCAGTACTTTCACATTCTCATAGGGGGTTAATTCCAGGGCGGAAAATACTTTGTCTTCCGGCGGAAAAATGGTGTGTTCCTGCCGTTCCTTTTCAACAAACTTATCTAATAGCTGAAAGTAGGGTTTTTCAACTTCGGCGGCTAGGTGGGATTGCCAGCTTTCGGGGATATGCAGAGCCATATAATCTCCTGTTAGGCAGTTCTTTAATATCAGGTAGTTTTAGCTAAGATTACTTACCGCAGAGGCACAAACAAGGTTCTTAGGAATTAGGTTTTAGCTTTTTGATTTTGCTAATGGCTAATACCTAATACCTTTCCTGGTGTCTTATTGATTAAACTAAAAACACCTGGCCTGTTAGTTTTATAGTTAATCCCAGGCAATCAGAATTTGTGCCTATGAGGTAGCAAAAGAGACAAATGGAACATGAGGTTATCAGCTTGCGCCAAAGTTTTCAAGCAAGCGGCGATTATAGATAGTGATAGAGCGGCGTTGAATTTCCAGAATACCCTGTTTCTGTAACTCGCTCAGTTGACGAGTAACTGTCACCCGGTTGCTGCCCATCATATCTGCCAATCGCTGGTGACTGAGAGGATAATCAATCAAAATGGTATTATTTCCCTGGTTAGTGCCAAATTCATCGGCAAGTTTGAGCAACAGGTGGGCTAATCGGGCTGAAACATCCCGCCCTAGCAACCCCTGAATTAGCTGTTGGACATTGGCTAATTGGGTGGAGAAGCTTTTGATAATGCTGGTGGCTACTGCCGGAGAGCGTTCCATTGCTCGTTGCAGGGCGGTTTCTTCCACCCATACCACCTCGCATTCCCGCATTGTTTCCACCTGGAAATCGCGGAAGTACCGACTGTTATTCCCAACATTTGTAGTAAAACGCGCGAAAACATCCCCACGTCCCAGGATAGTCAGGGTTAAAGCTCGCCCATCCGAAAGATATTCCTGAATCTGGACAGTACCAGAGCGGATAAAATAAAACCGACTGCGCTGAAAATCATGACTGTCATTGAAGATAGGTACTCCCGCTCGATAGCGGCTAATCGAATATTCCCCGGTAATAGAAGTTAACTGTTCAAAGAAGTAATCGGCTAAATCCTGTTTGGAGTTAACTAAATGGGAGGCACCATTATTTCGACTTTGGTGCAACCAAATTTCACCACTTTCCACCTGGTCGTTATATCCGCTAACCGAGGCAATCATTAAGCGACTTTGCAGTTGGTTTAATCTTCGTACCAGCGATTGAAAGGCGCGATGATTTAACTGTAGCCCGGTTTCTTGCTCGGCCTCATCCAGAATCATTGTTACCCAACGGCTCATACAGGCCGATATATTCTGGACTACTGACTCAAATGGAATATGACGGTTGGCTAAGGCGCGCCCTTCATCCTCTACCAAACGAACAATATCGGTATAATTACCGCTTACCAGGGCTGAACCTAGCATATTTAAAAGCTTGTAATGAAAATTCGTCAGGGTCGGATTCAAGCTGTCTGGAAGCTTGGCTTCTAGCTGGATTTGGCGGTTATCATTTCCGTTTAGCCAATTGCCCCTGGCCTGAGTAGCTACCCGTGTAACCAGGGCCTGGATCATTCCCGCCGATAGTTGTTCTATTTCTTTTTGTGACATTTTGTAAGCTAATCCAAACCTATTTTACTTCGAGCAACATGAAAATTTGAAACGCTTCCTGATGGGCCATTTCGACAAGTTTAACTAGGCTGTTTAACTTTGGCTGTATCTTGGACTACAATTCAGGCTGGTCTGATTTGGCATGGAAGTTATAGGGTAGGGTGAATAAAATTTAGGCACTATATATCTGAGCCTGTTAGTATACCCACAAGGAGTAAAATCTTGGGTCGAATTGGACTTTACCCAATAGAGCCGCAACGAGTATAATCTCAGGAAAATGATAAAAGCTGGGTTGAGGAACAAAACTAAACCAACTTAACACTATTGTCATAGAAAGCGGTTTCAATTATTTCAATTAAGGGGTAAAATTCGTACAAGAAAAAAGCCTCGTAAGAAATATTTCATTTGTTGAATTGTTTGACTAAAAGCTATCTGGGAAATTATTAATTATGCCTGAGCACTTAAAAACGACTAATACTACCGAACATATTACAGAAAATACCTATGACTATCTAAAACTGGAACTTTCTCAAGCTTTATCTGAAAAAGAACAGGCTCAAGAAGCTTTAAGCCGGAGTGAAAAACGTTTCGCCAGCGTATTCCACCTCGCTCCTTTCTCAATGGCTATAATTCGGTTGACGGATAATGTTTTTATTGATGTAAATGAAGCTTTCGGTAAAGAAAGTGGCTACAGTCGGGAGGATTTAGTTGGCTATACTTCCGAAGCCAGGGGAATTCTGATTGATCCCAATGATTCTGAAAAAATTATAACCAGGCTGCGTGAAACGGGTTCGATTAAAGGTTTGGAAGTACGGAGTCTAATACATAATAATGAGGTTCGTTTCGCCTTGATGTACGCAGAAATAATAGATTTTGATGGAGAGCCTTGTTTATTGGCAGCATTCCAAAATATTACCGAGCAGAAGAAAGCCAGTGAGGTACTCAGGCGGCGGGAAGAAGAAATTCGGGCGTTAGTAGAAAATGCCCCTGATATAATTGACCGTTATGATTTACAGTTACGCCACCTATACATTAACCCCGCAATTGAACAATTTTCCCGGATAAAGGCTAAAGATTTTATCGGCAAAACCAATGAAGAATTAGGTATGGGAGAAGTACTAACCGGACATTTTAAAATGGTTTCAAAAAAAGTTATTGAAACTCGTATGGAAGAGAATTTTGAATTTGTTTTTCCTACCATAATTGGTGCCCGTCATTTCCATACCCGCGTGGTACCTGAGTTTGCTAGAGATGGTTCAATTGAGACTCTTTTATGTATTAGCCGCGATATAACCGACTTAAAACAAGCCGAAGAAAAGTTAAAGGCTAGTCAACAACTTTTTGAGCGGATTGCCGATGCTACTCCTGATGTTTTATTTCTTTACGATTTAGAGGAAGAGCGCATGGCATATTGTAATCCCCAATTCGCTCAAATTTTGGGTTATACCCCCGAAGAAGTGCTGGGGATGGGTAGTAATATGCTGCAACGATTAATAAAAAAAAGTGATTTAACTCCTACTGAAGAACGCCAGAACTATTTCGAGCAACTAAAGGATGGGGTTGTGGTCAAACGTGAGTTTCGGGCCCGCCACGCCAATGGCCAATTGCGTTGGATGTATATGCGTTATCTGGTGTTTAGTCGCCGCCCGGATGGCAAAATCAAGCAAATTGTGGGTACAGCTCAGGATATAACCAGCCGCAAACGAGCCGACGCCTTACTTTCCGGGCAAAACCGGGTGCTTGAAATGTTAGCCAAACCCTATCTACTTAATGAGGTTTTAGAAGAGTTGGCCCGTGTAATTGAGGCCCAATCTGATGGAATGTTTTGTACGGTTTTATTACTAGATAAAAACGGAAAAACTCTGCGGCATGGAGCGGCTCCAAGCTTGCCTGATAGTTTTAAACAAGCTATAGATGGCATTGTAATTGGTCCAATGGTCGGTTCTTGTGGAACGGCTGCTTACATGGGTCAGCCTGTTATTGTTTCGGATATCGCGAACTCGCCTCTATGGAAAGATTATGCTGAGTTGGCTCTGGCTGATAATCTGCGGGCGTGTTGGTCAGTGCCAATCTTTTCTAATTCAGGTATTATTCTCGGCACTTTTTCAATGTACTATACTGAGCCCCGCACTCCCACCAAAGAACAACTGGACCTGATAAACCTGGCTACTAACCTGGCTGGTGTTGCTATTGAGCATAGACAGGCTCAGGAACAATTAACCAATGAAAAAGAACGACTTAGTGTTACTCTACGCTATATTGGGGATGGTGTCATTACTACTAATACTGAGGGCCAAATTACTCTGATTAATCAGGTAGCTGAAAACCTGATTGGTTGGAATCAGACAGAAGTAATTGGTCGCCCTCTAGCTGAGATTTACCGAACCTTAGACCGAAAAAATCACCAACCTACCGAAGATATAGTTTTGCAATTAGTAGCCACTGGTCAGAATTTGCAACGGGCTAATAACCTGGTTCTTTTACGACGGGATGGTAGTGAGTTGGTGATTATGGACACCTGCTCACCGATTTGTGATGAGCAAGGTCGAGTAATTGGGGTAGTAATAGCTTTTCGGGATGTTACCGACATTAACCGAGTTTCGGAAGAACTCCAAAAAGCCTCCAAACTAGAGTCGTTAGGTTTGCTGGCGGGAGGGATTGCCCACGATTTTAATAATATTCTAACGACGATTATTGGCAATTTATCATTCGCCCGGATGTCAGTGGAGGCCGATAGTGACCTTTATCCAGTTTTGGCGGATTTGGAGCATGCTTCAGTCCGCGCCAGAGATTTAACTCAGCAACTTCTTACTTTTGCTAAAGGTGGTGCGCCAGTTCGGAAGGCTGCTCTCTTGCCTCAATTAGTGGAGGAGTCCGCCCGTTTTGCCGCAAGAGGCTCTAATGTACAATGTATATTTAACTTGCCCAAGGATTTGTGGCCTGTTGAAGTAGACCGGGGACAATTGAGTCAGGTTATTCAGAATCTGGTTATTAACGCGATTCAAGCGATGCCCTTCGGGGGGAAAGTTGAAATAGAAGGCCATAACGTTAATCTCCCCAGTCTAAGCTCCTTGCCCCTACCCCAGGGCCGCTATGTCAAACTTGCGGTACGTGATTACGGTACCGGGATTGACCCTGAGAATCTAAGCCAAATCTTCGACCCCTATTTTACTACGAAGGAACATGGTAATGGCCTGGGGCTAGCTACCTGTTATTCAATAGTCCGCCGCCATGACGGCCACCTTACTGTAGAGTCAACCAAGGGAGCAGGCACTACATTTTTAGTCTACTTGCCGGCTACTAATCCCCAGGTTACTCCGACAATCATTGAAAATAGAAATACCAAAAGCGCGGTTGGTAGTGGTCGAGTGCTGGTAATGGATGATGACCACCTCTTACAGGTCACTATTGAAAGAATATTAAAGCGGTTGGGTTATGAAGTGATTTTAGCCAATGATGGATTAATCGCGCTTGAGGAATACCGTAAAGCCCTGGTTTCAGACAAGCCTATAACTGCTGTAATTATGGATCTAACCGTTCCGGGTGGTATGGGCGGTAGGGAGGCAATTGGAAAACTGTTAGAAATTGATCCCCAGGCTAAAGTGCTGGTTTCCAGTGGCTATTCCAGCGACCAGGTTATGGCTAATCACCGCGATTGGGGGTTTGCCGGGGTTATTGCCAAGCCCTACCGGGTGGAGGAATTAGCCCGTATCTTGCAAGAAGTTATTGGTCGGGAGTAAAGTTAAAGACAATTAATTAGTTTCCTCAAGAGTAACCGAAAGTTACTCCTGAAAAATTAAAACCTCTAAATTTTACTGTGACCACTCAGTTGGTTCTCGGTCCCACCGATGTTCGCGTAGTATCGAAATCAATTCTGAAGATAGAGCTCCTTTTTCTACCGATTCAAAGTTTGAACTAGTGTTTCTTACTTTCCGCATACCTGGAATAGTGGTACTGACAGCCGGATTTGAAATTATAAAACGCAAGGCCATTTCCGGCATCGTCATTTCGGCTGGTATAATCGAGCGTAAAGCCTCAGCATGATCAACGCTTGCATTTAGATTTTCTGGCACAAAATAGCCGTTACGCCAATCTCCTTCCGGCCAGCGGGTTTCCTTAGTTAGCGTTCCGGTTAATGTGCCTTCGTCAAATGGTACTCTGGCAATTACCCCGATATTTAACTCCTGGCAGATCGGGAAAAGCTCATTTTCAGGTGCCTGGTCGAAAATGTTATAAATAACTTGAACAGCGTCAATCGCTCCGGTGCGTAAAGTGCGAATAGCATTCCAGGGTTCCCAACGATTAATACTAATACCCCAGGCACCTACCAACCCTTCCCTTTTTAAGTCGTCAGTAATACGCTGCCAACGTTCATCCTCTGCCCAATCGTCTTCCCATACATGGAATTGCATTAAATCCAATCTTTCCAGGCCCATATTTTGCAAGGTTTTTTCGGTGTATTCTCTAATATGGTCAGCTGGAAAGCACTCATCCAGGGTGTAGCCACGGCGGGAAGGCCATTTAAAGTTTTTAGGCGGAATTTTGCTGGCGGCGTATAATTTTTTAGAGGGGTTAGCCTTTATTAGCTGCCCCAAAATGGCTTCACTCTTTCCAGCACCGTAACCCCAGGCAGTATCAAAAAAATTACAGCCTAAGTCTACCGCAAGTTGCAACGCCTCTCCACTTTCGTCGGGTTCTGACTCTTTCCACCCAGCTAACCCCCACATTCCATAACCAAGTTCGCCGACTTCCCAGCCAGTTCTACCAAATTTATTGTATTGCATACTTACCCTTTCTTTTTAACCTTATATTTCGCTTTTTGGCTCTGATTGTATTTTAACACTTCTGTGAATGCAACCACTATGAACTCGCGCCGTAATAGCGGCTTTGGGCAAAGTTCCAAAAACGACTGGACAGGTATAAAGAGCCCGCCGCCGCGACGAAAGCCCAGGCCGCTCCGCCCCAATCCAGCCGTTTTGTCAGCAAATCTGCCGGAGTGGCTGCTACAATCCCCAAAGGTAAAACATAGGTCATCAGGATTTTAACGATACCGCCAAACATATTGGGATGGTAACGGGCCGTATCAAACAAGCCGAAAAAGAACTCAATCGAGTCCAGCTTCACCATCCAGATACAGGGTAAGACCATCATGAACCAGATGGCGTAAGTAATTATCATCCCACATAGTACAAATACCAGATAAAGCGGCCATCGCCACCACTCAATATCCAGATTTGAGTTAACCGCCCCAATAATCACCAGAATTGTACCCGGTATGGCCTGAGAAAGTTCGGTAAACGACACATAGCGGGTTGACAGTAAAAACTGGCTGTTTACAGGTTTAAGTAAATAGAAATCCAGCTCCCCTTTGCGAATATATTCTGGCATGTTAAAGATATTCCGCATAAAGAAGGTATAAACCAGCGCACTTAGAATCTGGAATGTACCGACCAGCATAAAATATTCATACATCGTCCAGCCGCCCAACAACTTGGTTTGCTGATAAATTGCCCCTATCAGCAGCAAAGGGAAGAGCGGGAAACAGAAAATCACCAGCATCCCCACGAAAAAGTTGCCCCGCGACTCCATCTCTCGCACTACGCAATTACGCAGGAAAGCCATATATAACTTTACATAACGAGACATTATTATAAATACTCCTTATTTACCCTCAAAGACCTCGTAACGGTCTAGAGCCTTGCGCCAGAACCAACTAAAGAAAATAACTGCCAGTGCCAGCCAGCCAAGCTGCACAGCAAACCCCTGCAAAATCTGCTCACCGGACATCCCCATGAAAATTTTAACGGGCAAACTATAGATGTAGGCAAAGGGCAGCCATTGCAGCCAATCGCCAATCCAACCAGGCATCAGGGCCAGTGGTACCAGAGCTCCACCCAGCCATTTTGAAGAAATATCGTACAGAATAAAAAACCCTTCCGGCTGGTTTTGCCAGATTGTAAGTAGCCCAAGGCTGGCGGTCATGAAAAAGCTCATCACATAAGAGATGACAAAGGCCAAAGCCGCGCCCAACCAGGGAAAGATGTTATTGGGCGCGACAAAATTACTACCCATCGCCAATGCTAGCACGATAAAAAATGGGAAGGAAATCAGGGTACTCCAGGTGCGTCCACCCACCTCGTACCAGAAAGTTTTAGCCGGGTAAGACATCGGGCGCAACAGGTCGGTAGCAAGCTGACCCTCTTTTATTTGCGACATTATCGGCCACTGATGCTGGGCTATCCGCCAGTTGACCCAGGAAGCAACCACATAATAAGTTGTAATATATTTAATAGCCTCCGGGTTATTTTGATTGCCGTAAATAACATTCCAGATAAAGATTGCAATCAAGGCCGGAAGGATATTCAGGAAGGTATAAAATAAGATATTCCAGCGATAAACCATCCGTTCCTGAAAACTGATTTTGCAAAGTGACCAGTACCGCCCTAGTATTCGCTCTAGCTTGTGGCTGGGCTGTGTGCTAATCTGTTCCTGTCTCAACATATTTTATTTCCCTAAATCCAAGTCGTTACTCGTTACTTTTAACCCACCACCGACAACTGACGATTGAGAACCTCTTTGTTGGTCTCGGTGAAAAGGTCGTGAATAATATCGTCCAGTTGGGTTTCCTCGATTGACAGGTCTGCCACCGGGAATTTCTGGAAAAGAGCTGCTGCCCGTTCCGCCACTGCTGCTCTCGGCACTTGAATTCGGGCTTGAACTTCCTGATTTTCGACCACATTACCCAAAATACCCAAATCAGCCGTACTCACCGGACTAAAAAACGTAACTACCAGAACTTTGTTAGGGGCAAACCGCTCGGTTAATTCCGCCAAACTGCCTTCGTAAACCATCCGCCCGTGATTAATCACCAGCGTCCGTTGAGCTAGAGCCGCCACATCGTCCATGTAGTGGCTGGTCAGCAGGATAGTGGCACCATATTTCTGGTTATATTCCTTGATAAAGCTACGGATTTTTTTCTGCATAATTACATCGAGTCCAATCGTCGGTTCGTCCAGCAACAAAACTTTAGGCTGATGCAATAAGGCGGCTGCCATCTCGCATTTCATTCGCTCGCCCAGGCTTAATTTACGCACCGCAGTATTTATGATTTTACTCATATCCAGCACTTCGATTAATTCGGCCAAACGTAGGCGATAAAGGTGATTTGGCACTTCGTAGATGTCTCGTTGGAGGTTAAAGCTTTCAATGGCCGGCAAATCCCACCAGAGCTGGTTACGTTGCCCCATAACCAGAGCAATTTGTTTCAAAAATGGGTGCTCCCGTTTCCAGGGCTGATAACCCAACACCCTGGCATCACCGCTGCTGGCGTGCAGCAAGCCACTGAGCATCTTCAAGGTAGTGGTTTTCCCTGCGCCGTTTGGCCCCAGAAAGGCTACAACTTCACCTTCTTCAATCCGGATGTCCAGGTCATAGGCCGCTTTTTTCTCGGTATAATCGCGTTTGAATAGGCCTTTCAGCGAGCCTTTTACCCCTTCTTGCTTTTTGTAAGTGCGGAACATTCTGCTCAATTTAGTGGTTTCAATTACTATACTCATTTTTCCTCTTTTCGATTTTAGATATTCGATCTTACGTTTTCTCAAAACGGGCGCAGAAATGGTCAACCAAATTTATTTTTGGTAGCTTTAACGACTTATTTTGGCATTGGGAATGTCACGTTTAAATCAAGCGAGAGAGAATGTGTCCGGTTAAGCTTCTTTATTGATTCAGCTTGTGATTTGGCATTTTAAGTTGCGCTTTCCTCAAGCTCTGCTCAACTGCCAAGACTTACCTTTCCATTGCTTACCCTTCTCCTGATGAGGTGTTAATATCAGCTCAGAATCCATTCCAAGAATAATTGCTTAGTTGGTTTTACTATATGAAGTATAGCAAAGCTTTTCAGGGCTGTCAATGAAAATCTAATCCTAATATTGAAGGAGGAGTCAGAATTCAGGAGTCAGGAGCCAGAACTAAAAAAAGAATTTTGTATGGGTAGACCTCTTTGTCTACCCTGAAACCTATTTCTTAGGGGCGTAGTCTCCGCGCCCTGTTCAGGCAGTTTTAGATTTTGACTTTCGACTCGTTACTTTTAACCCACAACCTCCCAGGTTAACCAAATCTTTATTTTCTTAACCTAAATTTACCTGTTCTTAACTTTAGTCTACTGAAAGTAACCCACAAGGTAAATATAATGTTAATATTATTAAGAACTACTCTGCTGCCTTGCGCTAGCCAAGCTTTATCATGCGCCCAGTTTACTTTAAGAAATCGTACTGGCCTGAATTACAGGTAAAAAACTATTTACCTAATCAGGTATTGGGGAAGGACTTTCCCCACTAGCCTCATCAGGAGGAATTACGTGCATCTTAGATTGTCGTTCGGCACACTCTTTTCGGGCGTGGTGCTAATCGTAATGTCCGCCGCCTTTTTGACGGTTGGACTCTCCACCCTTAGTTTCCAGCCAGCTCCTTCGGACTCTGCCCGACCTTTGACGGCGGAGGAAGAACGGGGTCGGCAGGTTTACATGAGTAATGGGTGTGTTTATTGCCATACCCAGTATGTCAGACCGCAGGACTGGAACGCGGCGGGTGGTGGTAAAGCGGTACGAGTAGCTCAGGCGGGCGATTACGTTTTCAACAAAACGATGTTGTTGGGTTCGGAGCGCACCGGGCCAGATTTGTCGCAGGAGGGCGGGGTTCACCCGGACGACTGGCACCGCGCTCACTTTGCTAATGCCCGCTATACCAGCCCTGGCTCAATTATGCCTCAGTTCAGTTTTATCAAAGACCGTGAGTTGGACGACCTGATTGCCTATGTGCAAAGTTTGGGTGGCAAGGCGGCGGATGCCCGGGTTGCCAATGTGCGGAATACTCAGGCTGAGGTGCTGAAATCCTGGTACAAGAGTTACGATGACCATTTGGCCCAAATTAAAGAAATGGTGCCGCCGACATGGCGCGAACTTCGCAGCGCAATGACTCCCACCACCCGTAGCCTGTTGCACGGCAAACAAATCTTCCTGGCGAACTGTATTGGTTGTCACGGGCAGTATGGCAATGGACGTGGACCCGCCAGTCAGTATATGAAGCCCGACCCCGGCGATTTTACCAATACCAAATTGCATCTGGCTGCCAGTGATGGGCAATATTATCAGTATCTATTATTTGGATTGCCGGGAACTTCGATGCCAGCCTGGGGCGACTTCCTGACAGTTAATGACATCTGGGATGTGATTAACTTCTTGCGGACTATTCCAAAGGGTGGTCTGGCACTGCCGGACGACCAACTAAAGCCTGACTTAATGCTGCAATATGACCCGCGTTATGGTGGCGATGCACCGGGTAAATATCCTGGCCCGCAGCCGAGCGGCTCAGACTCAGTGCTGGATAATGCCCCTTGCTATGTTAATCCAGCTACCAACGCTCAAAATCCTGATTGTCGGCAGGTAAAACCCGGTAAATAAAGAAAATTCGTAAGTGCAGGGTCTGCCCGGTGGTGAACTAAATTGGCGACAAATTTGCAACAAAGTAAAAACAAAACAAAGGCTTATTCAGCTCAAATTATCCAGGTAATGGGTACTTTGCGCTGGACGTTAATCGCTTTGTCTGTCGCCGCTATTGCCGAGTTGCTTGTATGGAGAACTTTCAGCCGGGTCGGGGTTTTTATTCCAAAGGGTAAAGCCTCAGTGATGCAGACGGTTTACGATATTAGTCTGCAAATTGGCATAATTTTACTCAATTTTGCGGTTATTCTGGCGGTTATTGCCCTGGTTTTAGCGATTTATCGCTTTCGATTGGGCGGTGAGTTAGTTACTCAAGGTCGCAATGCTGTAACCAACAAACGCGCTTTTTACCTGTCTATAACCCTGATAGCAACGGTTGTGGCTATGATTGCCTCGTTTGTTTTGCTGGCATTGGTTCAAAATATGGTGGTTACTACTACCATCCGCCTGACCTTGCTGGTTGCATTTAGTACCCTGGCGGCGGATATGTGGCTGCGGCATAGCGATTGGCGGGTGCGGCTATTTATAGGTTTGATGTTGACAGGCTATTGGCTACAATTGGTCGCCAAGTTACTCCATGATGTGGTATTTCCAACGTTAGGGGTAGAGTGGCAGGAGACCGTTTACCAGCCCATGCTGTTGATTGGCGAACTGGCAGTGCTAATAAACGGTTTTGTGGCTTATCTGGCCTTCACTCGTCAGACTTCTCAAGAGCGGGGGCCAATTCGCGATATTTTGAAACATCCCAAAAGCCTGATTGGGGCTCTGGTAATAGTCGGGATTTTCCTGGGCTTAACCTTTATCACGGTGGCGGAGTCCTCGATAGTGCCAATTCTAGGGCTATACGCGCTGGGCTATCAGATGGTCTGGCCCTTGCCCTTATATGTAATCTCGTTGTTCTTTTTGCTCTATTTGATTTTTTACAGCCTGGGCGAGTGGAGGCGCGGGCCGAGTTATCGGGCGGTAGGTTTGGGTCTGATATTACTTTTTGCTGGTGGTTATACCTTTCATATTTCAGACCAATATTTATTTGCATTGGTAGGGGTTTTGCTGCTGGCTCGCCCCGAACTGCTGAATAACCCGGAAGATAGAGATATAGCTGTAGGGTCGGGTTTATAACCTGACCGAAATCGGGTGGGTTACAAACCCACCCCTACCAAATTTTCCAAATTAGCCATAGCTGGTTGGAGGCCATAATTAATGTATAGCGAAGAATACGGTGCAGCGCGAGCCTGGATTTACAGCGCGGCTACCTGGCTGGCAATCGGTACTTCTTTTGCCATGATTGCTGCCATAGAAATGGTATTACCCGATTTCCTGGGTGGGGTTAGCTTCCTGACCTTCGGGCGGTTGCGACCTATCCACGTAAACGGCGTGACCTTTTTTTGGCTGTCTATGGGCTATTTCGGCGCATTTTATTATATTGTACCGAAGCTGTGTGGCCGCCCAGTCTGGAGCGAAAACCTGGCTAAAATCGTGATGTGGGCCTGGAACTTTCTGGGAGTGTTTATGGTCATCACCTTGATGGCTGGCTTAACCCAGGCGCGGGAATACGCTGAAATGATTTGGCCGATTGATGTTTTTGTGGCAGTGCTGGTTTTGCTAAACACCTTTAACCTGCTGATGACCATTGCCAAACGACGTGAGAAAAAGATTTACGTCAGCCTCTGGTATATAACCGCCGCAGTAGTCTGGTTGCCGATTGTTTATGTCATTGGGAACGTTATCTGGTCGCCGTTGGCGGGTGGCTCTAACCCCTTCAGTGGTTCGCTGACTGGTATCAATGATGCAACCTGGAACTGGTTCTATGGGCATAATATTCTGGGCTTGTGGTTTACTCCGGGTGGGGTAGCAATTGTTTATTACCTCGTCCCGGTTATTACCCGTACCCCGATTTACAGCCATATAATGTCGCTGATTGGTTTCTGGTCTATCGGTTTGTTTTATGCTTTGGTGGGGCAACATCACCTGCTTTCTACCCCAACTCCTGGCTACCTTAAAACCGTTGCCACCGTTGCCTCGATTGGCCTATTTATCCCGGTATTGACCTTCCTAACTAATATCTGGATGACTATGCGCGGTAACTGGGGTCGTTTATATGCCAGCTTACCGTTAAAATTTGTGATAGTGGGAACAGTATTCTACTTTGTGACCTGTATTCAGGGGCCATTCCAGGCTGTTCAAAGTTTTAACCGCCTGATTCACTTTACCAACTGGATTGTTGGCCACGCACACCTGGCCTTGCTCGGTACGATGAGTACCTGGGTTATGGGCGCGATATATTACATTATCCCGGTGACGCTAAAACGTCGTATTTATAGTCCGGGCCTGGCTGAAATTCAATTCTGGCTGGTAACGGGTGGCTTCCTGCTGATTATGATTAGCTTGCAAATCGTCGGCCTTATCCAGGGGGCAATGTGGCTAAACGGCGAAACCGTCTACAAGAGCGTTCCCACCCTCAAGCCTTACTTTATCGTGCGGGCTGTTGGAGGGGCGATGGTGGTAGTCGGCGGTTATATCCAGCTTTACAACATCTACAAGACGGTCAGGCAAGGTCAGAGGATTGAAACACTTGCACCTCAGACAGTTGCGGAAGTTGGGGCATAGGTAGGATTCAGGAGTCAGAATAAAGAATTTGTAGGAGCAGGCGATATTCTGCGATAAAAACTATCGGATGGCGCATCTTCTTACAAATATTTCTCGATTATAGATTTTCAATGACAGCCAGGGAGAATAATTAACAATGGCAACTGAGCAGGAACACGCTGCACCGTTAAAAAAACGAAATGGAAACCTGATAGAACAGGCGTTAGTCGCGTTGATAGTTTTGTTTATGCTTGGGGTTTTTGTGGCCCTGATAATCGCTACTATCATGTCGGTGGATACCGCCAATAGTTTCACGCCGACAGCGATACCAACCACCAAATAGTTGTGGCCGGGTAGTCTAAGCCTCAGAGGAGGAATTACGTGCATTTACGATTGTCTTTCGGCACTCTTTTTGCCGGAGTAGTGTTGATAGTTATGTCCGCCGCTTTCTTGACGGTGGGACTGTCAACCCTTAGCTTCCAGCCCGCGCCCTCCGATATTGCTCGTCCTCTGACCGAAAAAGAGGAAGCAGGTCGCCAAATTTATATGAGTAACGGCTGTGTCTATTGCCATACCCAATACGTCAGACCGCAGGACTGGAACGCGGCGGGTGGCGGTAAAGCGGTACGAGTAGCTCAGGCGGGCGATTACGTTTTCAACAAAACGATGCTGTTGGGTTCGGAGCGCACCGGGCCGGATTTGTCGCAGGAAGGTGGGGTTCACCCGGATGATTGGCACGTAGCCCACTTCCAGAACCCGCGCTACACCAGCCCAAGCTCTATTATGCCGCAATTCAACCACTTTAGTCCGGACGAACTAAGTAAAATCACCGCTTATGTGCAAAGTTTGGGCGGCAAGGCGGCGGATGCCAGGACTAAAGTGCAAAGCAGCGAGAAAGATGCCCTGGTTAAGTCTTTACAGGGCAAGCAGGGTACCACCAATGTAACCGACCCGAAAATACCCTATGCCCCTGAGCATTTGGCCTATTTGCAGAGTCAGGTTCCGGCTACCTGGAAAAATACCCGTAGTGCTATGCCGCCCAGCAACCGTAGCCTGGTTCATGGCAAGTCCATTTATCTGACAAACTGTGTGGGCTGTCACGGCTATAACGGTGACGGCAATGGCCCATCTGGTCAGTATTTGCAACCCCGCGCCTTCAACTTGACTGATGCCGAGGCTCAGAAACAGACTAGCGAGGGTCAGCTTTATCATTTCCTGCTGTTTGGGTTGCCGGGAAGTGCAATGCCTGCCTGGGGTGATTTCCTGACTGTTAACGACATCTGGGATTTGATTAACTTCCTGCGGACTATCCCGAATGGTGGGCTGAAAATTCCCGACGAGCAGTTGAATTCCAGTTTACAAGTCACCGGGCCAAACGCTGGACCGCAACCAGCACCCTTTGATGCCAATCAGGAATACTGGTCTAAAGACCCGCCCAAACCGCTCCCGACGGTTGAGCCGATTGAGCGCAACACTGGTAGGTAGGGATTTGTAACTGTAGGGGCGGGGTCTCCCCGCCCGTAAATGAAAATAGGTCATAAAATCATGAAACGCAAAATCTCGGTGGTACTAATAACAGTAATGCTTTTGCTGGCGGCTTTTGCAACTCCGGCATTAGCCCATGACGGGGTTGGGGGCGATGAATTAGCGGTTGCCGATGCCATGCTACAGGTGGCGGTGGTATTCTTTGTACTAACTGGCCTGGGCATTATCTGGGCCGTTCGAAACGGCGAGTTTCGTGACCCCGAAGGCACCAAGATTGAGATGTTAAACTCGGCTTTGGTAGATGAAGATGGGCAGGATTTAGAGAAGTATGTCACGGTTGAAGTTCAATAAATTTAGGGGATAGGAGGTAGGGACAGGGGTTGGGGGAATTAGTTCATCCTTCATCTTTCACCCTTCCTCTTTCCGAAACTGGAGAGTTTCTAATGCTAAATAGTCTGATTGTTCTACAAGTCCAAACCCCGGCGGATGTAATTGCCCCCTGGGAATTACCGCCGATTTACTGGGTTGGTTCGTTGGCCCTCGATTTCGTAATAATAGCGTTGGTCTGGATTTGGGCTAGAAGTGGGCGTAGCAAGCGCGAGAAAAACACTCCTTTTCATCGTGGCGCGGAAAATTTCGCTAATACGGTGCAGGCCGGCTATGGCGCGATTCCAACTTTCATGTTTGTAGTGTATGGGGCGGTAATTTTAACCATCATAACCTATACCGTTATTTCAATATTATCAGGCACCCAATATTAATTACCAATTTTGTACGGAGCAATCTGAATGGAAAAGTTAAAAAGCGAAAGACTTCAACAGCTTGCAGATATGGCTAACGAGGAAATTATGGAAACAGACGAGAATCTAACACCTTATCTGCTTTTCGGGGTTATCCTGGCGGTACTGTTGATAGCAACACTTTGTACCATAATTTATTTTGGACTTGGCAACCAAACCGTTTCAGTAACTTTGGGTACTCATTTCCAGAAACGTTAATTTTGAGGAGATAGTTAGAAATGGCTTATGTGCGGACAGTTACTTTTACACTTAGCAAAGATGAGGCCACTGAACTTGTGCCGGGCTCTGATGCTTATAACGCGATTGTTGGGGCCCGCAAATATTTATCCCAGAGTATGCAGGGGTTGATTCAGAGCAATGTCTGGCAAAGTACGATTATTGGAGGGCGGGTTAGGTTTGTAGTCTTTAATGAGTGGAATTCTATGGAAGACCTCCAAAACTATGCTGACCATCCTGCTATCAAGAAGTTGGAAGAACTATTGAATAGCGATGTTGAGCCCCTTAATATAGCGGTCTACGAAGTGGTGGGTTAGTAAACCACTATGCTACTGGCGTGGCATTTTTAGAAAGCAGTTGAGTTGAATTAATATGGAAGTAATAAATAAACCTGATACTCTTAGCGATGAGAAACCGGGGCAAAATAACAGCGGTATAACCCCCCCCCCGCCCAATGACCCACCCAAAACCGATAAAAAAGATAAATTCCCTCATCCTAAAAAGCCCCTGCCAGCCCTAATCCTGGGTAGGGCCGCTTTTGTGATTGTTGGGGCTATGTTTATTATTATGTGTGTTTTTTCTGTTCTTGAGCTGGTTGTTACTTCTAATCAACCGTATCTTACTCCAAATGTGATTGATCAAAGTTTGCATCAAGATTCGGCTTATATTCAAATCGAAGGTGAGGATTACTTTCGGGAAATTGTGGTTATTCGAGACCGCCCAGCCGACCCTGATGACCGCGAGGTTACCCAAATTCCCGCGGGTAAAAATTTCAGGTTAATCTTTACCCCCAAATTAGCCAGTGCTCCCGAAGAATATCGTTTGGTTTTTCGGGATGGTCCGACGGCAGGTGATAACAAAACCCTTGAAGAAAAATTATCTCGCAAAGCCGCACATGATAAAGAGGGCTCATTTGATGTAATTACCATTACAGTGCAAGATGGGAAGTGGCCCGTTGGGCGATTCCTAATAACCTGGCCTGACTCAGGAATGTTTGGCGGTACTCTTTTCGCTTACATTAACGTTACTGCGCAGTAATAGGAGCAAGAATAAAAGTTTTGAATTTAAGACTTTTAACTTAAACTCAGCATTTTTAATTCACTACTTTCAACCGACGACCGAGAACTGACAACTGACAACCGATTAGCAAGGAAGTAAAAGATAGATTTATGAAGCGAAAACGAACTATGGTGGCGGTAATTTTCGCCCTGGGATTGCTGCTTGGGCTATTTTCGGTGGCTCTAGCCAGTGAAGAAGACCGCGATAATCTACCGAGAGTAGCCGATAATGGCAGCCTGCGAATTGAGATTCTATCGCCAGCCCACGATGGACAAAACGCTGGCACCGATATTATTTTTCGGTTTAAGGTCACTGACCTGATCGGAAAGCCCCAGGATAATCTGCAACTGACCTTTACCGCTACTCGTGACTATAGCGGGCAGGTAAAAAAAGAACATAATAGTCCCCGCGACCCGATTGTTGGCCCATTCCCTTTTGTGGCAACCGGAACGCCAGGTGAATATACCATAATGGCTAATTTCTGGCACAACGGACATTGGCAATTAGAAGTAGGCGGGGCTAGCCTGAATGGTCAAAAACTACGCTATACCCAGGCCGTTGGTTATAATCTGAATGACGGCAGCGGTTTTAACTGGGACTGGCTTATCTGGCCCGGTATGTTACTACTGGCATTAGCCATAGTGTTTATTTTAAGCCAGAAGAAAAACCAATATGGTGTCCCGGTAGAAGAACTGGTTGAAGTTAAAGAGCCAGTTTCAGTGGGAGGAAAGTAGCTAATGGCAGACGTATTGCTAAAAACTAACGCCAAAAAGACCGACCCACTGGCAATCCAATTTAACAGTGGTAACATGGGGCCGGATGGCAAGCCTTATATAAACGACAAAATTCTGGTCAAGTTTTTTGTGGCCCAGATTTTCGCTCTAACCCTTGCGGCAATTCATGGGGTATTCCAACGATTGCCCTTTATGGCCGAGTGGTTGCGGGAGGCCGACTATGGTGGTCATCTTTTCACTAACCTCGGTTTAACCCATATTAACGTAGTGTTAGGTGGCACGATTGCCATTGCCGGGTTGACCTATTACGTTCTTCCGCGCTTGCTCAAGCGTAAACTTTATAGCGAAACCTTGTGTAACGTTTCTTTCTGGCTGACCTTTTGTGGGGTTATCGGCTTCTACTCGGCTTTGCTGCCGATTGGTCTGGCTGAAGGCAATCTGGTTCATCAGGGTTATACCTACGAGCAAGCCAAAGATATTGTCGGTTTCTGGCACAAGTTTCCCGAAGCGATAACCGCCGCTACAATGGGGGTGGGTTACTGGCTATTTGTGACTAATGTAGTGCTAACAATCTGGTCGGCCCGTCGCGAGTCGAATCGAGAGCAGGTATTTGCCGCGAAGTTCTTTGTAGTCTCGGTGGTGGCCCTGCTGCTAGGCACATTACAAGGGGTCTATCAGGTATTGCCCTGGTCACTGGATTGGCTCTACAAGGTCGGGGCAGCTGGACAACTGATTGACCCGATGTCCCACGCCCATATGAATCTGGTAGGAGGCTGCGTTTTTGCTTTTGCCGGGTTTACCTACTTCTTTTTGCCGCGTATAACCGGGCACCCAGTTTATAGCATCAAGCTGGCGAATTTCTCATTTTGGTCTATGTTTATCGGGGTCTTTGCCTTCTGGCTGGTGTTGATTATCCTCGGTTTTATCGAAGGGGATAAGGTTATTTCGCTGGGGATTACCCCGATTGCCGCTAAACAGTCGGTTGGTTTTTGGCACCCCCTCTTAATCTCCAGTGCTGCCTCGATAATGTTATTGGGTTTCTGGACCTTCATTGCCAACGTTTGGCTAACCTTGCGGCAGGGTCTTGGGCAATCCAAAGAAAGATTCATTGCATTAGGTTTGGGTTTTACCTGTATCGCCTTATTTATTAGCACCAGTCAGGGGATTTTGCAGGTTATCCCCAGTTTCAACACCTGGTTAGACTCGGCCCGTGAGGCGGGTGAGCTAATTACTCCCATGTCCCACGCTCAGATGAATATTATTGGGGTAGTAACATTAACCCTGGTGTGTTGTAGCCTTTATGCCATCCAGCGCATTATGAACCGCCGGATTTATAGCCTGACTCTGGCAAAATTCTCGATAGCAATGATAATTACAGGCGTATGTTTATTGTATGTGGTGTTGATTTTCCTGGGTGTCACTGAAGGTAACATTATCCGCGAAGGTAAAACTTTTGCCCAGGCTCGCGCTCTGATAACAGGCGATTACCACGACTGGATTTTGGTCGCCCTCTATGCCATTATTGGTACTGGCTACCTCACCTATGGCTACAATATGCTCCGTACCATCGGCGGGGAACGCCTGAGTATTATGTTTGGCGGGGTTGGTCAGAATATAGGCCGTTACTTCACCTATATGCTGGCAATAAATATTCCGAGAGCCACCCTGGAGCAAACTCAGATGAAGCTGGCTAAAGGTGGTGAAGGGGCAGCGGCTAGTGGTGGTAATCTGGACGATGTGATTATTACCGGCACGGTGGGAGCGGCGGATAGTGGTTCGTTGCCAATGGTAGTTAGTGGGCGCGGCGACGGTTATGTAACTCCAATTGCTCATATTCTTAACGTTAATCCCTGGAAGATTTTAGTTATAGAAACCGTAGCGGGTTGGTTGGCTTTCCTGGGGGTTGGCTGGCTGATTAGTCGACGCCCGGCACTAGGTATCACCCTCTTTACCCTCTGGATGGGATTGGTCTGGGTCTGTACCTGGGCGGTAATAACGCTGTTCGCGCCAAGTTTGTTACCAGTGTTTGCGGGAATATATTTGCTAATACCTTTCTTGAGTGGGTTGGCAGCAATGACCAGCTACCGCAGACGGGTTCAACTAATCAAACAGGAATTGGTTGTAGAAATTGATGGCAAATCCAGTAAGGTTTCTACTCCTGACTCGATTACCAAGAATTAGGTGAGTACAACTTAGTAGTAACAGGTTTAACCTTTTGTTCTCTATTAGCAGGGTTGGCGTAAGGTCAGCCCTGTTTTTATTTTGTAATAACTTCTTTTCCACGTTTTAGAAAAGGGATTGTCAAAACTAAACCGCCTGCTTATTTTTAAGTTCATTACCTCGGAAAAATCAGAACTTTCGCTGTTTTCTAATTATTAAATTTGTAGTATTATACAAGGATAATAAAAAAGTTTTTGTTTGTTTGATTTTTGATTTCAAAAGCAGATTGACCAGTCCAAGTCACACACAAGAGTATATTCTACTCGCAATGAAAAATTAGAATGGGCTAGTTTATGGCAGATACTAAAAAACGCCCTGTTCCTCACTCTTTAGTCAAAGACTTGATCATTGGGAACCAATTTTGGGATAACCCTCTTTATTTGCAAAGCCTCAAAGATCAATTTGGTTACGATTATCACAACCCAAATATTCCAGTTTCGGTAGAAAACTATGTTTTAATAATAGATTACGCTCGCAACCTAATTTACCCTCAAAAGAAAAAGAATGAAGGTTATTTTTTGATTGGACGGGCTTCCCTTGAGGGACATTTTCAGGGGGTGGTAGGCAAAATTAATAAAGTCGCTGCCAGAATGTTCAAAATTGAGAAATCGGCTGATCTATACCTCAAAACCCAAAATAGTAATTATCCGTTTGGTTCTCATCAAATAGAAGAGGTTCGCCCCGGCTATTTTCGCTATCACCGAACCAATGTGCCAGTTCAGCCAGCTTTTACCTGTGGGGTTATAACCTCTTTGCTGGAGTTAACCGGTGGAAAGAATGTAAAAGTTGTTAGCAAGGTGGTTGGTAACGAAGATACGATTTACGAAGCCACCTGGGACTAAGGTGGGAAATGGTTTGTGTTTTACTTCTCAATAATTTACATTTAGATTATCGTCGAAGCATATTTCTTGATAAAAGAGAAGGATAATGAATTGAAACGTCAATCAACCTATAGAAATAACCGAAGCTCTCGCGGGTACGCATCGCCCTACCAATTGTATTTTTGGGTCTCAATGACCATAACTTTGTGGCTGATGGCCTT
The DNA here is from genome assembly GCA_038207495.1 of Chloroflexia bacterium. Lineage (GTDB taxonomy): Bacteria > Chloroflexota > Chloroflexia > Chloroheliales > Chloroheliaceae > Chlorohelix. The sequence goes on along the minus strand of JBBQZS010000026.1, from coordinate 69,437 downwards.
TTTTTTACTTTTAAGACTCCCAATCTATCTTGCTTTTATAGTTGCAATAAATATCGTTACATTTGGATTCTATGGTTTCGACAAAAATCAGGCCATAAAAAAGGGTGGGCGTGTACCGGAACTGATTCTACATTATCTGGCTATAATTGGGGGGGCGACAGGAGGTATTGCCGGATTGTTCCTTTTCAACCACAAGACCAGCAAAACCAACTTTATAATAATATTGGGTGTAAGCCTTTTGGTACACTTGATAATTTTTTTAATTTTCTATCAATATCTCATTACCTTTAGCTTGCAAGATGTGAGTAAGTTAATAGATAAACTATCAAGCAGGCGATAAACGGTTCGATACATCCTCACGCAGCCCTATCAAAAAGCCTATGCAAGCCGCTAAAGCCGCGCTATAATGTTTATAGAAGTTTCCCCTTGATTTCTCCAACAAATATTGCTTCAATTTAGATTGTTTTACCCAATCGGCTAACTTCATGGGCTTTTTGATTGTTTTTTACTCTCCAGTGAAAGGAGTGGGCGATGGCTGATAGTGTCTACAAAATCATTGAACTGGTAGGAACCAGCACCGAATCCTGGGAAAAGGCCGCTACTACCGCTATTGATTTGGCCTCCAAATCCCTGCGGGATTTGCGGGTGGCGGAAGTAGTCCAGCTTGATATGAGTATTGAAGATGGCAAGGTAATGGCTTACCGCGCCAAGGTTAAACTTTCCTTCAAATATGAAGGCCGCGACTAGCTTTACCCCTTAACAGGGCCAACACCGGGCGGGGAAATCCCGCCCCTACGCAACATCCTGTTCATTCTCGTGAATATAAAAGCGAACCCCGGACACGCTGTATCATTTCCCTACTACTATCCCTGTTCAACTGCACAAAAAGCCCCCTTCCGGGTTAGGGAAGAGGGCCAATGAGGGTTAGATCTGGCTAGGAGCCAGAGAAGTTTCCGCCCCCAAAGTCATCGAAGCGGGTTTCGTTGGAAGCCTGATAGAAGTTCGGGCCAATGAACCAGACCCCAATGTAACCACCGTTAGAAGCATAAGGCCAGGGCTTGGGTCCGGTCGTCACGTTGGTACTGCCGATAAGCAGCCCATTTTTGTAGACCTTTACCGAACCATCGGCAGCAGACCGCGCCCCAAATGTATCACCACTGACGAAGGTAATATTTTTGAAGGTTGCACGCGTAATCCAGTTCTGAGGAGGTGTCAGGGTTTCGACTGTCACCTGCTTCAGCTTGTTATTGTAGCGCACTTCCAGCACCCAACCGCCGTAGTTAATCGGATTATCGCCGCTACCCTTGAGCAACAGGTCAGCATCTGTCACATTTGGACCAATTTTCCCAAAGGTGAAGAAGACTTCCTGATTAGGGCCAAACGGATTCTTCCAGTACATATAGCCGCTATTGCCAACCTTAACCGAGTTGTTATTGATGGCATAGAAGCCAGTGTCGGTATTACCAATCCAGTTTGCTCCCACTCCACCGTTTGCCCGGTTGAAGTTATCCAACACTCCCGTACTTGGGAAGGGCAGAATTGAGCCTTGCCCAATGAACAGGGTATTCTGGACGGGCAAGGCGGCATAGTAGTTAGCGTTTCCGGCCTGTGCTGCTACCAGTGTACAATTCCCCGCTTGCAGGGCTGTGACCGACCCTGCCGCCGTAACGGTACAGACGCTTGGTGATTTGGAGGTAAAGGTAATTGGATTGCCTGAACCACCGCCAGTGGCTGTAACCGTGAAGGGGGGGTCGCTGGTAGTTTTGTTATAACCGCTCAGGTCAAAAGTAATGAACTGATTAGTTTTGGTTGGCGCAAAAGTTATTGTAGCACTGGAGGGAGTGTAGATTGCGCTGGTTGCCGACACATTCCCGCTAATCGGCCCCAGGAATCTGGCGGTGACGCTGTAACTACCCGCCGGAAGCCGGAAAGCTCCCAACGTAGCGCGGCCCAGGTAGTCGGTAATAGCGGCGGTAGTGTAGCTCCCGCCCGTACCGCTAATGATAAAGTACACCGATTTGTTCAGTATCGGGCGATTGGCCCCGTCCTTCAGGGTCGCTAACAACGAATTCTCGCCGTATGGTCCTGGAGGCAGGGTAGTCAGCGTAATCTGGGTACTCAAGGGTGTAATCGTGAAATTGGTGAAAGCTGCCGAAGCTTTGTAATCGGCTGACTCGGCGAACGAAGCACTCACGTTATAGGTCTGTGGGCTCAACTGAGTCAGGTCAAAGGTAGCACTAGCCAGACCGTTAGCGTCGGTGGTGCCTTTGGCAGAGCGCAGACCCAGGCTGAAATTGACGGTTTTTCCGGGAGGGAAAGTCCCGTCCGCGCCCATCAACTTCACATTAAAGGTAGCAGTGCTGCCAAAGCTCCCACTGGTAGGCGGCGTAATAAACGACAACATAGTATTGGGTTTATTAGCATCTGCCCCCGGCACTATTGGCGCGGAATAATATTTCCCGCCATTATCGTCCAGAGCTACCAAACCGCCCGGCCCGGCAGCTTGCACCATAAAGCGGAAGTCACTGACATTGCTAACCCCTGGCAAGTTTCCTGTCCAGGTGGTAGTCGGGCCAGTCAGGAAGAACGACTGCCATTTTCCATAATTCGGATCGCTTTGGTTAACCGAAGTAAAGGTAATCCAGGCTTCCTGGGTTTTAGAACCGGTGATATTTATGGTGAAATTGACATTATTGCTACCATCCACCAGGGCTTGCACGCTGTTGATAGCAGGTGCGCCAAGCTGGGCAACTTCTGGCACAGTATTATTGCTATAGTAGAGCCGATAACTCAGATTGCTATAACTACGTTGCACTGTTGTCGCCGAATCAGCTGGACTGGAGACATACTGAGCAGGAGTTACCGCTAACCTGGTACTACCATTAAGCGGGTCTTGCAACGCGCCCGTGTAGTTGACGTTCCAGGTTTTGCGCGGGAAGAAGACGTTGCTCTTGAAATTGCGTCTGGTTCCCCGCAGCTCGTTAGAAGGAGTCGAAATCAACGGCGTAATGTTGGGAGCCGAGTCGTTGTAATTACCTCCGAAGAAACCGACACCCCGCAATACTGTCCCGGCTACCGAAACATTGCGTAATTCCAGGGGCAAGAACGGTTCGCCCGATTTAATCTGATTGCCATCTGCCCCGGTCAGGTAGGTAGCGATAATTGATGCCGCACCGCCTACCCCTGTTAACGGGACGTTTTTGCTGGTCAGGGTCGGGGTAACTTTCAGAGTAGCAACCGTCAGACCTGCCGCCGTCAAGGGAGTGGTGCTGGTAACAGTCGTTGGGTCTACTGGAGGGGTAAGCCGCACCCCTGGCATGTTCACGCTTAACATCGGTAAGCCGTAGAGGGTCACTTCCAGCAAGGTTTTGTCGTCAATACCGCTCAGTTGGGGAGTGACTGCCATATAAGCGTTTTTGGCGTTAACCAGGGCTTTACCGATGGATACCGCGCCCGTACCAGTCCGCAACTGCTTGCTGAACTCGGCGTAAAGTTTCGGGCCATAGGCAATCTTTTCGTTATCACCGTATTGATAAGCGGTTCCAGCGATCAAAGTGGCCCGTTTTTGGGCGGCGGCCTGGGCCCAATCCGGTGTTGCAGTAATATTCGGCACGGCATCGCCATCTACGGTGTTGTAACCGGAGTGACAGCCAGTGCTAAAGATGATGCTATTCTCGAAATTGATACCCGAAGAAATGAAATCCTGGGTAGTAATGCGGCTGGTGTAATCCGCCGCCAGGGCACTGGCCTGACTGAAATGCCCCGCCAGATAAATCAGGTCGTGGCGGCTACCCAGCAGGGTATTCCTCAAGTCCTGGGCTGTCCAGACACAGTTACCGTTCGGGTCGAAACCGTTGGGGCAAACCGGGGAGGCTGGGCCGAGGTTTTGGTTGGCAATCAGGCTATCACCCGCCGCTCCAATACCCGCGTCCAACTGATTTTTTACCTCAATCGAGCCGGAGGTCAGGAAGTCGTAGCCCGTGACCAGCGAACTGGTAGGGGTCTGAACTACCCCGCCCTGCGTTTTGAAGTAGGCTACCAGCATACCCGTCACATCCGAGGGTGTTTCCACCAACCGCCCCACTGCCAGACCAGGAATTGGAAAGCTGCGGTTGAGGCTGGCAATTTCGCTGACCGCCCCGTACCTGTCCTGGCTCAGAACGTAGTTCAGTTGCAAGGTGGCTTTAGAGGGAGTGTTGTCCTTAACTGGCGGGTCGTAGGTTTTTTCCTGACCTAAATCTACCTGTTCAGGATGGCGGAAGAAGGGTATGACATTATCGCTACCGACAATCACGATATACTGCAAACTCGGGTTGGCGGTGCGATATCTGTCCACAATATCTTTAATTGAATAGGCCACCAGATTTTTAGCGTAAGGGCAGGCTACATAATTAACATTATCGGCCTGGGCGTTAAGGGCCGCCACTTTGGCATCGCTACCCACGTTTACCACCACCCCGTTTACTTCGGGGCGGGCGATAAAGTTATTAAGAGCGGCGGTCATAGTGGTGGTGTCGCCGGACATCCGCGCCAAATCGGTCAGAACCAAAGTGGTTTTGGTGCCGACAGCCGGGTTGGGTAAGGATGAGGCTACATTGCTGGGCGCAACGTTGGCGCAAACTCCCGCCGACATTGTAACCGACAATTTGAAGGGGACAACCGGGTTGAAATCGCCATTGCGTCCCCGCACCCGCAGATAGTAGGTGCCCGTATTGTCCCAGGTATTTTGGGTAATCAGCTCATTCGTCGCGCCTTCCCGTGCCGAATAGGTTATTAGGCTGCGGCGTTGGGCGTTGGTGTAGGAGCTGATAAAGTCGGGACTAAGGAAATCAGGGCTGATAAAGTCAGGACTGATAAAGTCAGGACTGATAAAGTCAGGGCTGATAAAGTCAGGGCTGATGAAGTCCGGCACGTTTTGAGCCGAGCTAATAAAATCGGGACTCAGGAAATCGGGACTGATAAAGTCAGGACTGATAAAATCAGGGCTGATGAAATCCGGTGCAAACTCAGCACTCTGCTTGGTCAGGTCGGCGGTATTGTTTAATGCGCTGTTGAAAGCCGCCCCGATGTCTTTGTACAGGGTCAGGTCGTAGTTGGCGGGCAGATTGGTTAGCCCGATGGTCAGTCGCGCCCCTGGTTTAATCGTAAATTTGAACCAGGCTGATTGATATTTCCTGGCAAGCTGTTGGCTAATGATAGCCTGAGTGACGGAGGGGTTAGTCGTATCTACGTTTACCAGATTCAGCGGATAGGCTGTCTGCCAGAACTGGTTATTTAGGTCTATCAGGGCCGGGGAAAGCGCGACACAGGCAGAAAACTCTGAAGTATCGTGGGTAGTCAGGTTGGTAGCGGTTGAGGTAATAAACTGGACACCTTCGCCGCCCGGTACAGTCGCGTTAAAAGTAGTAGAACCAGTACCATTAGTAGTAACCTGAACTGAGCCTAACTGGGTTTGACCCTGCCCGAAGCCCGCCGCAGTGCAAGAGGCATAACCAAATAAATCAATGCGGAAGTTGGTATTGGCGGCACTTTTCAGGAAGCCGCTAACCACAAAGCCACTACCGTTATTCGCGGCGGCGTTCAACAAGGGGAAGTTCTGGAAGTTGTTGGGACCTGGGCTTGGGTTTAGGGCCAGATTGGGGTTTACCAGTCCATTTGCACTAATATCTATACCCAGGCCGCCATTTCCATAAATCGAGTTGGAGAACAGTTCGTTACCTGTGCCACTTTGGATTGCAAAGCCAGCACCGAGGTTATTGGCAACGACGTTGGGCGGGAAACCTGCCTTACCAAAGGTGGTATTGTTATTGTTAGCACCGATAAATACGCCATTGGCTCTGTTGTTAGTGATGGTATTAGCCACCACTTCCTGCCAGACCTGACCTTCAGTTTCCAGGTCAAGACCGTTCTGGGCATTGTTGGTTATGGTGTTGTAATAGTAGATGCTATTTACCCCACCATAACGCACAAAAACGCCATTTTCCCCATTATTGGCGATCAGGTTGCCCGAAGCCGGGTCGCTATTGCCGATAGCGTTACCGCCACCACCAGCTATGAATTCTATACCGTTGCCGAGGTTAGGGAGGGAGGTCGTGCCATCAGCTCCTACACCGATATAATTTCCGTAAATCCCGTTGGCAACGTTTGTACCAAGTCTTATACTAATCCCGGCATTGCTGTTGCCACTAATTATATTGCGCAGATTTGGGGTTGCACCACCAATGCGGTTGTAGCCAGTCATGGACTGAATATCTACGCCATATTTATTATTGTTAGTGGTTGGAGCTGAAATGCCATCGGCGGAAGTGCCAAGATAGCTGCTAACAATAGTATTGTAGTCACCCTGGAAAATAACCGCCGCCCCATCTTTGAAGCGGTTGATGGTTAGAGCCTTGATGGTAGTATTGTTTCCAGCTACTATCAATCCGCCGGAAGCACCAGTGGCGTTACCCCCGTTAATTTCTATCAGGGGGCTACCAGCATAAAGGGGTTGGGTGGTGCCATCAATTACTACCTGGCAGTTTATTACAGGAAGGGGTGAGAGTGGAGAAATTGTTCTTATTCCACTACCGGGGATATTAAAAATAATAGTCTTATTACTGGACTCACTGTAATTTGAGTCCAGAATCGCCTGCCGTAGCGAGCCGCTCCCAGAGTCGGCGGTATTTATCACCATAAAAATGGCGGAGTCATCCTCAGCCATGGCGGTGAGCGAGCTTAATGAGAGGGCAATCATTAGCGAGACTACCAGGCCCGCAACGATTCTTTGGGACAATTTACGCATTCCGATGCTTTTCATAATACCTCAATTTGGCTACTGCAACTTTAGTTAACCCAACGCTTAAAATGACAAATAAATACTAGGATTCCAACTTTATTGAGGGAGCAAAAATATTCTGTTTTGAACTGGCTTGTGGGCGATAAACTTTGTCCCAAGGGCAAAGTTATGTGAGATGAGATAACCATATCACTCCGAGGTAAGGCCCTGCTCAACCTTAATACAGGAGCAAATATTAACCTGCTTATTATTTATTTTAGTATATCATGATGTACCCTTTTTTCTATATTTCAAACTTATCAATTTTCTTAAAATTGGCCTCAATTGGGTTACAGTTTTGTTATGTGCTACATGAACAGAGGCAAGGATAAAGGATAAAGAATAAAGAATAAAGAAACCAGAGGCAAATAAAAAATTCAGTACCCCATGATTCCTTAAACGTGATTTAGCTAATATCCTAGGTTTAGCTTTTAGTTTAAAGTGCAATTAAAATTATTCTGTATAGAGATTGGTGTATAAACTGATATGGCTGAGTGCCAGAAGGTAGTAGTAGCTATGAATACAATTCCAACCGCCCAAACTCCGCCGAGGTATGGACAAAATGAAAATTCCAGGGGATTCGCGATTTATACCGAGAAATTGAGCAAAAGTTATGGAACGTATCGCGGAATTAGTGAACTGGATTTGCAAGTACGCGAAGGTGAAATATTCGGCTTTCTGGGGCCAAACGGGGCAGGCAAAACCACCACTATCCGCTTGTTACTCAATTTAATCTTTCCAACCAGCGGGCTGGCAACCGTTAACGGAATGGATAGTCGGCGGGACAGTGTAGAAATTAAAAAGCAAATTGGCTACCTGCCCGGCGAATTTTCACTTTACCCTGGCCTGACGGGAGCCCAAACCCTTGAATATTTTTCCAACCTGCGGGGTGGGGTGGCCTGGAACTATGTTCTGGAACTAGCGGGTCGGTTGGAACTGGATTTGAGCAAAAAGTTCCGCCAATATTCGAGGGGGAATAAGCAAAAAGTGGGGATTATTCAGGCTTTGATGCACCGCCCGCGCCTGTTGATTTTAGACGAGCCGACCAGTGGCCTTGACCCCCTTAATCAGCAAGAATTTTATAAACTTTTACAGGAAGTTCGTGAAAAGGGTAGCACGGTCTTTTTCTCTTCCCATATTATGAGTGAGGTTGAAAAGACCTGTGACCGGGTGGCGATTATTCGGGAGGGGCGGTTAGTGCAGCTTGGCGGTCTGGATGAACTAACCGGAATTAAAACTCAGCAATTGGAATTAACCTTTGCCGGAACTGCCCCATTGGCCGAATTCGAGGTTTTGCCAGGAGTTAGTCACCTTGAGAAGTTTATGGAAGGTACGCATGAGGCTTTGCGCTGTGTGGCCCAGTCGGAGGCTCTGGATAATCTTTTAAGGGTTGCTACAAATCACCACTTGATTAATATTGCCACCCGCGAACCGTCGCTGGAAGAAATTTTCCTGCAATATTACAGCAACGGGCAATAAGGAGGGGCTATGTTAAGAAACAACTTTCTGAAAACGGTCTACGATTTTCGCCTCTCGATTTTCTTTTGGGGTTTGGGTTTTGCCTTTCTGATACTAATTATCTGCGGGAATTATAATGATGTGGTACAGGGGGCAGATAGGACTAATGTGCTGGTTGGCTATAAGAAGCTGGCGAATTTGCCCGGTTATCCCGGTGGCGGTGCGCCCGATACTGATACTTTTGGTGGTTTTATAACTTTCAGGATGTTGGGTGGTGTTCCCCTGATTCTGGGAATCTTTGGTGTTTTAGCGGGAAGTTCCATTATTAGAGGCGAAGAAGATAAGGGTTCGCTAGATTTGTTGCTAACTACGCCGCACTCTCGCACGATGGTTTTGCTACAAAAATGGGCTGGAATGGTGGCGGCTATCGGAGCAATTGTGTTAATAACCTGGCTAGCCTTGTATTTGGGCTTGCTAATCGTTGGGCAGCAATTGGGTTTTGGTGAAATGTTCCTAGCTCATTTGAATATCTGGTTGACCTGTGTGGTTTTTGGTAGCCTGGCCTTACTTTTTGGACAGTTTACTCTTAGTCGAAAGGCGGCGGCAGGTTGGGCGGGTGGGGTTCTGGCGGGAACTTATTTGTTGGAAAGCCTCGCCCGCAGCCTAAAGGAATTGGAATGGCTGCAATATTTGTCACCCTTTTATTACCATAACCTTAGCAAACCACTTGCGCATAGCGTTGGTACTCATTGGGGAGCGATAGCAATACAGGCAGGGATTTTGGCTGTGGTGGTGATAACGTCGGCCTGGATGTACAATCACCGCGACCATAATAATGTTTACGCGCTTTTTTTCAATCGTCCCAAAATCATCACTTCTCAACCTCAAACCCGCCCAACCTCATTGGGTTTGCGCGACACTTTCTGGTTTGGATTTCACTCAGCATTGCCCGGTACTTTAATCTGGGGATTGCCTATTTCACTTTATCTATGCCTGACTACTCTGGCGATGGATAGCCTTCGTGGCGAATTAACCAGCCTATTGAAATCAGATATTTATCGCACACAGGGTTTTTTATTAGTGCCAACCGACTCAAATCTACTAAGCCTACCACTTGGTTTTATTTTGGTAATTTTTACAGCTTACGCGGTGGTGCAGGTGGTTGGTTGGAATAGCGAGGAGAGTGAGGGGCGGTTAGAACTTATCCTAAGCACTCCTCAATCGCGCTGGCAGCTTTTACTGACCCGTTATCTGGTGAATTTGTTGGCTTCGGCCCTGACCTGTTTGCTGGTGGGTGTAATCTTTAGTCTGGCGGCCATGGCCTTGGTAGTAAAACTCGATGGTAGCTATATTTTGGCCTCTTTCTTTGGGCTGTGGGTGATTTGCGCGGTAGTGATGGCGGCGGGGTTTGCCCTTTCAGCCGTCAGGCCTGGGCGAAGTATTGCAATCATTAGCGGTGGGCTGGTGGCCTTTTTCTTTGTAGACTCGCTGGGGGGGTTGCTGAAACTTCCCGACTGGTTTATCAATTTATCAGTCTACCGGGCCTTCGGTAAACCCTTGCTTTATGGAATTGACTGGACACCTCAGTTTGTAATGTTAGGTTTGAGTGGAGTTTTCGTGGCTGTAGCTGTATATTTCTTTCGCCAGCGCGACATAGTAAAGTAAGGGTTTTATTCAACTTTCCTTGTAAACAAGGGCGGGGTGTGATATTCTGAACCCTGTTAAAATCACTGCTGCTTTTAAATAAGGGGTTATTTCCCCGCAGTAAATTCAAACCCATTTTACAATAAAAATTGGAGATAGATATAAATGTCTTTTAGTTCCCAGGATTTTCGGCGGGCAATGGGCCATTTCGCCACCGGAATTACCACCGTCACCACCGTTTTAGATGGCAAATATTACGGGATTACCGTAAACGCTTTTTGTTCGGTTTCGCTTAATCCGCCCCTGGTACTTATTAGTATAGATAAAACTACTAAAACCCATGCCGTTTTAGCTCAAAGCCGCGTTTATGCCGTGAATATTTTAAGCGAAAACCAACAGGAATACTCAGCCCGATTTGCTCGGCGCGAGGGTGATTCTGTCAAAACTTTTGATGACATCAAGTTTACTACCGGGGAAACTGGTAGCCCTTTGTTTGAGGAAGCTCTAGCCTATGCCGACTGTCGGGTTGTAGCGGAATATGAGGGTGGCGACCATACTCTTTTTATGGCGGAAGTGCTTGATATCCATTACAATCAGAGCGAGAAAATACCCGAGCCGATAATCTATTACCGTTCCAACTACCGCAGCTTAAAAGATTAACCAGTCTCTATTTTTTATTCAGGCTTTCGCTTAGGACAGCCGTTTTCTGATAGGCCGCGTAAACCGCTTTGGATAGAATTGTGCGCAACCCCCCTTTTTCAAGCTGGTAGAGGGCTTCAGCACTGGTTCCGGCGGGCGAGGTTACCATATTGCGGAGTTCTGCGGGGTGACGATGAGAAGCTTCGGCGAAAAGCACTGAACCCAAAAGAGTTTGCGTAACCAGGTCGCGGGCATCCTGCCGGGAGAAACCCAGATGAACGGCGGCATCAATCAGGGCCTCCATCACCAAAAAAACGTAAGCCGGGCCCGAAGCACTAATCGCCGTTGCCATGTCCACAAATTTTTCTTCCTCAAACCACATTTCCCGGCCTAACGCTCCTAAAATGGCTTTGGTTTGGACTTTTTGGGTCTCGTTTACTTCGGGCGAGGCTACCCACACCGAAATCCCCTGACCTATCTGAGCGGGAGTATTGGGCATTGCTCGCACCACCGCCGGATGATTAAGTTGCTCGGCAATGTTGGCGATATTAGCCCCCGCCGCGATTGAGATGACCAACTGGCGGTTCTCAATAATGCCGTTTAGCTCGTGGAGTACATTGCGCAGTCTTTGCGGCTTTACGCAGATAAGCACAATATCGGCGATACGGGCAGCTTCCCGGTTGGAGGTGGTGGTGCGGATACCCAGGCGCGTTTCGAGTTCCTCAGTGCGTTTGGTGCGGGGGTGGCTGGCAATGATATTTTTTGGTTCGACCAACTTTTTCTCAAGTAGCCCTGCAATCATCGCCTCAGCCATTACGCCGCTTCCTATAAAAGCCAACTGTTGTCCCGCCAGTATCGTTTCGTTATCGCTCAATATCTTCTCCCTAATTCGTAAGCTGTCAGACATCAGCTAATTGCCCTAATTAGCCTATTTGTAGACCTGCACCCTCGCGATTATAGCATAGGGCAGTAATATTGATTTGCCTCTACTAGGCACTCGGCACTTTAAACTCGGCACTTGCTACCCCCATCCCCCATCCTCAATCCCCTGTCCCCCACCTGCCATTTGCCGGGTTAGTCCAATCTATAGTAAAATCCTACAATATGATTATAATGAAACCGTTTGGTTGCGCGTGCCGTTTTATCTCAGTAACGATTAATGAGTTGAAAGGTCAAAAGTCGAAGGTCAAAAGTTATTGGATTTTAGATATTCGATTTTGGATTTCCCAGGGGAACGATGGCAATAGATAAACAGGAATCAGAGTTAGAAGCGGCAGAACTTCCACCAGAGGAAGTAAATAGCGAAATATCGCAAGAAACCTTGCCCCGCGAGCGGATAGTTTATACCCGGCGATTTGGTGGATTTGGTTTTCGACTAAACCTGGAAGTGGCCCTCTATCTACTAATCATTCTTTTTGTTTGCCTGACCCGTTTTTCAGATCTGGAGAGCCGCGCCCTTCACCACGATGAGGGAGTTCACGCTTTTTACTCTGACCGTTACTTTTCGGGTGGGGGTTACGACCAGGAGCCCTGGAAACACGGTCCGTTTTTGTACCATATTACGGCGGCGAGTTTCTGGTTGCTGGGGGTCTCAGTAACTACCGCTCGCCTTCCCGCTGCCCTCTTTGGACTGCTGATAATATTATTGCCCCTGTTGCTGCGGCGACAGTTGGGTCGTTGGGGAGCGTTAGCAGCCTCTTTCCTGCTGGCAATCTCCCCGATGTTCCTATATTATTCCCGCTTTTTACGTGAAGATATTTTTACCGCCGTTTTTACCCTGGCCTTAGCTATTGGTATTCTGCGGTTTATAGATTTACCTTCGCCGCGTTGGTGGTTTTTCTTGATGGCCTCGCTGGCTCTGCTATATTGCACCAAAGAGGTCAGTTATATTTATACTGCTTTGTTTGGTGGTTTCTTGTTGGGCTGGGTCTGCTGGCAATTTGCCTCGCGCCTGTTACTGATTTTGGGCGGTTATGGCCTATTAGCAATAGCCGCATTAGGCTTGATGTTAAGTTTCTATTCCCTGCCGACCATTCCCACTGAGTCGCCCACTCCCACCGCCATCCAGAACTATATCGGGCAGTTATTAGCCCATCCGGTTTTATGGACGGTTATAATTTTGCTGGGATTGGGTGTAGCGGTAAGCTGGTATGCCTTCCGGGAAGTGGCAGTGCGGCGGCGGGATTATTTGGTGCGGGCAGGGGTGATTGAGCCGGATACTTCCCCGGCGACGGCTTTATTTTTGCCCTATGAGCCGGGTAGTGTAGCCTATGCTGTTGGTTGGTTAGGCCGGCACTGGCGTATTAGCGGGCTTGGGCTGTTGTTAGCTTTTGCGATTTATAGCGTGTTGTATACCGGATTTTTCAGTAGTCCGGCGCAGGGTGAAGTTGGGTTGGTTTCAGGACTGTTTTACTGGCTCGCGCAACAGGGGGTTGAGCGAGGGGCCCAACCCTGGTTTTATTATTTCCTTATTTTGCCGCTATACGAGCCTCTGGCAGTGTTGTTTGGCACATTAACGGCTGGATATATTTTGTGGAAAGCTACCCGCTATGGCATGCGGCGCAAAGTCCGCAGTGTACTTGTCCCAGCCACCGACCTGCCCGACCCCGACCCGGACGAAGAACTAGACTCCCCCGGTGATGCCTCTCAGAACTCGCCCCGCCCCGCCCGCAAAGAATTTGTAGAACAGGAAGTGTCAGTAAGCGCGGCAGGGAATAGTCTCTGGCCGGGGGAGCGTCGCCGCGAATGCCATCCCTGGTTCGCTCCCCTTTTCCTGGTAATCTGGGCTTTTGGAGCTTTTGCAGTTTATAGCTGGGCGGGTGAAAAGATGCCCTGGCTGACTATCCAACTGGCTATTCCATTTATTTTACTGACGGCCTTTTTATTTCAAAAGGTTTGGCGAGGATTAGAGTTGTACCTGGGTGGTAGCGCATCTCAGGAGTTTATCCTTTTTAACCTGCGGAGTCGGGTCTTTTTCTGGGCGTTGGTGGGCGGATTGCTATTTGTGGGCTTTTTTGCCTATATGGTCACGCTTAATGTTAACACTAACCCGGCTGGACAAACCGGGCGGGGCAATCAAGCCTTGCTGTTTATCCCGCCCTTGTTGGCCTTCTTTATGGTGCTGACTGCCAGTGCTTTTACCGGGTGGCGGGTGGCTCTGTACACCGGGGCGATGGTGGTTTTTGGATTTTTAAGCATTTTCCTGTTACGTACTGGCTTTAACTATGCCTATACCAACGGTGATGTGCCAGTGGAGATGGGGATTTACACCCAGACCTCGCCGGATGTGACGCGGGTTGTTAACGAGATTAAAAAAGTTAGCGTGATGTTGCCGCAGGGTCGGCGCACCCCGATTTTGTTTGATACCGAGGGCCGTACCCCCCTGGAGTTTTATCTACGCGATTTCCCCAACCGCAAAGCCGCAAGCGATTTTACCCAGCCCACTTTACAGGCAGCGGGGGTGGCGGATATTACTACTTACCCGCTTATTATCGCCTTTACCACTAAGCGCGACCAGCTTACCGCACTGAATGACCAGTATGTGCGGCGTACTTATGCTTTCAGGTGGTGGTTTGGCGAAGACCAATACCGTACGCTTATCCCGGCAGCCCAAACCGAAATTGATTATTTAACTAACCGGGCTTCGCAGGTGGCGGTTAAGGATGCCGATGGCAAACTCGTGATGAATAAGAGTGAAATTATGACCACCCAGAAGTTAGAGGCATTGCGGAACTCCAAAGGGGTACTGGACAAACTTTATAATGGCAACGGTGGTAATAGTGCTCTGCTTAATGTCGGTCTGGCAATACGGGGGGCCGGTAAGGAGTTGCAGGGCGACGATTTTGCCCGCTTGTGGCGTTTTGTACTTTACCGCGAAGTGCCGGAAGCTATCGGTAGTACCGATTTTGATCTGTATATTCGTAAGGATATTATCGGCCTGTATCGTCAGTATGCTGACCTGGTTGAGAAACCGCTAGATCGGTCGTAAATTTGTTGAACCGCCAAGTGCGCCAAGAACGCCAAGAACTATAAAAATGGAAGAATTAGCCCGCATCTTAAAACAAAACGATATAGACACTACTTCGCTGGAACTTTTGGACGAAGGGTTTAAGGATGAAATTTATTGTTTGACTATGGCAGGGCCTGATACCTTTTCCAAATGGCTGAAATTGCGAAATTTAGTTGATCAAACGGGATTTTGGCCTGTGGTAGTCCCCGAATGGGAGCCACCCGCCAGTATGATAGATTTTGCTGAGGGTTATGATGACCGCTCAACTGACGAGTTTCTAGCTGCCAGCGGTGAAGTTAATGCAGTGGAGTGGCTTGCTGAAAGTTATAAATATCAGAAAGACGAAACAGACCCAAATTGGCAATACCCGCGTGGTGAATGGCCTACTAATGTTCAGCCAAATAATGACTTGCAAATTCAAGGGAACGATTTACAAGTTTATAAGGGTCTTGAACCCCTTATCAATTATTTTGTTTTAGTTCCCACCAAATTCGGTTGGGAAGTTCCCGCTTACTTGAGGTTTGGATATGTAAGGGGGTTGACTAAAATTCAAGAAAGTGTCAGTGTTTTTAAGTATTGGTATGAACTCTATGGGGCAGAAATATATTATATTCAGGAAGAAGGTATTTGGGCTTATGTAACCCGCCCACCCCAAACAAAGGAAGCTGCACTCAAGTTGGCTGAAGAACATTACGCCTATGCCCCTGATAACATGAGTGTAAGTGTGAAAACAGGAACTATTGAAGGTTTGGCGGCAGAATTGTTAAATGGTCAGGCTTGGTATTTCTGGTGGGATTAAGATTTTGGAAGAACTAGCCACGCTTTTAATTGAAAACGAGATAGATATTTCGACTTTGGAGGCGGTGGAGGACGAAAGCGGCAACTTGCTATTTTTCCTACCTGTGCCGGGGCTGGAAGTTTTTAATTATTGGGAGAAGTTGCGGGGACTGGTAGAGCAAAGCGGCTATTGGCCCATCATAATCGAGGAGCTTGACGCGCAACTTGAAATGATGGAGGAATATGAAGACCAACCGGATACCGCTGCCTCCATTATAGCCGCAAGCGAAGATATTAAGGCTGTAGAATGGCTCAACTATCGTTATGAGCATGCGGGTGACGGCTTGGAAGGTTTTCAGTATCCGCGTGGCGAGTGGCCCGACAACCCCCAACCTAAACCGGGCTTTTTCCTCTCGGAACAACCGGAAGTGCGTCATCTGGCTTTAGTGCCGACCAGCCAGAGTTGGCAAGTCCCGGCTTATCTGAAATTCGGCAATTGGAGTTACTGTCCGGCCCCGGAGGAACATGCCAGCGTTTTCAAGCGGTGGGGCGAGCAGTTCGGGGCGGAGATAGTTTGGGTAGAATTCGATACACTTGAGGTGATGGTCTGGCAACCGCCGCAGGATAAAGAAACGGCTATTCGGTTAGCCGAGGAGCAATTTTCCTATTGTCCCCTGGTGGTCTACCAGGGGCCGGGGACGATTGAGGCTTTGGCCGGGGAATTGCTAAACAGCAAGGTTTGGAGTTTTTGGTGGGAATAATATAAATGGCGAAATCTGAATATTATGACAGGCGGATAGAAACCCTGGAAAGACCAACCTTAAACCCGGTTAGGCGGGCGGTTCAAGCTGAACAAAGCAGCGTGCTTGACCGAACCTTGATGTGGGGCTGGCTGAACTGGGAAACAGTAATCTGGACGATAATTATCGTGGTGGCGGTGGCGACACGGGTTTATGACCTCGGCATTCGCGCCATGCACCACGACGAGTCTATCCACGCCCGTTGGAGTTTCGACATGTACAAGGGGCGTTTCGCCTACCCCTACGACCCCACTTACCACGGCCCGTTTCTCTATTACGCCGTGATGACCAGCTTTATATTATTTGGCGGGGATAACGAGGCCAACGCCCGTCTTGCCCCGGCTCTGTTCGGGATTGGGATTGTGGGGTTGTGTTGGTTTCTGCGTCCGCTCATTGGGAAATTTGGGGCAGCTTTTGCCGGATTGCTGGTGCTGATTTCGCCCAGTATTCTTTACTACAGCCGGTCGTTGCGCCACGATATATTCGCCACTTTTGGCGAATTCCTGTTCCTGATTGGCTTCTTCCGCTTCTTTCAGGAAAAGCCCGGACACAAAATCTGGTGGCTAGGTCTGGCGGGATTGGGTTTGGGTATAGCTTACAGCAGCCACGAACTGATTTTCCTGACCGTTGCCACGCTGGGTTTGTGGCTGATTATCGCTTTTATCTTTGAATTAGGAGTTTTGCCGGAGCGCGTAAAGGTTCGTATCCCTGGCTTCCGCCCCCAACCTATCCTGGACGATTCAGATTTTCGCAGGGGCGAAGTTGCCACGCTTACCGACGAACTGGACGACCCTGTTTCCGAAATGACTGAGGTTTCTTCAACGAATGAGGAGTTTTTACCTGAAAACGAGGAAGTTAACCCGCTTGAAGAAACCGAACCCGCCCAATCCACCTCCCTCAAACCCTGGCCTTTGCGCCTATTGGTGTTGACCGACAAGGGTTATTACGGTTTTGGGGCGGCCTTCCTGCTGGTTATGACGGTGGCAACGCTGGTCAGTTTGCGTTTTATCCTGACTCCCCGCGATATAGTGAAATACCCCGGCAACGGTCTACCCAAAGGTTTCCTGTTTCTGATTGGGCCGGAGGTGGACAAATGGCTGGCCTATGTGATTAACGGCTTTGTGGTAGCGGTGGTTTTCGGGATATTTGTAGGCTGGCTGGTGTCGCTGGCTGACCTGACTCCCGACGAGGAATTGCGAGGTAGCGCGGTATTGCGGGGAATTTTGCGGCTGGCTCGTCAGCCTAAAGCGGTAGCCTTGTTCCTGGGATTGTTTGCGCTGGTGTATATCCCCTTGTTCAGCAACTTCTTCAGCAATCTAGGCGGCCTGGCTGACGGTTTGTACAAAGGGGTGGAATACTGGCTGGGGGTGCATGACACCCGTCGCCTTGACCAACCCTGGTTCTATTACCCCATGCTGATGTTGTTATACGAGCCCCTGCCCTTCTTTATGACCCTGATTGCCCTGTTTGCCCTGCCTATAGCCTGGATACGGCGCGTTAATCGCAAGCGCAAAACCGCTAATGAATCAGGCTGGCCCACCCTAATCACGCCCAAAGGTTTATTCGCGGGTTTCTGTTTATGGTGGGCAGTGGTGGCGATGCTGGCTTATTCGATTGCCGGGGAGAAAGCTCCCTGGCTAAATATGCAAATTGCCCTGCCCGCTATTTTGTCCTCGGCAATTCTGTTCGAGGGGTTTGCCCGCCGGGTACAGTGGCGGAAACTGGCGCAACCGCTGCAAGGGCCGCTTTTTGGCGCATTCTTTATTTTGCTGATGGCGACGGTTGGGGTGTTAATCGGGATGTTGCTGGGTGCGCCTGCCCCCGACAAAGTAACCACAACTTCGGGCGGAACTACCCTAGACAACAATAACACCCGCACTTTTATGTTGCTAGAAAGTCTGATTATCCTGATAGTAGGTCTGTGCCTGTTATGGCTGATAGTCCGATTCTGGCGTAACGGGCGCATTTCCGGGAAAATTATGCGTACCACCATTTTGTTGATTGTTGGCGGGGTATTGCTGGGCTATGGTTTTAAGTCCACGATGGTGTTGAACTATTACAACAACGATATTGCGGTTGAGCCGATGATTTATGTCCAGACTGCCCCCGATATTCCGTTGTTTGCTGAACGAATTGGGCGTTTGGCGCGAGATGTACGCGATACTTATCGGTTAAACCCCCCCGCTCCAGGGGTTGCTACAACGGTTTTGCCCGACCCCGGCGGCACGAACGGCCTGCCTATTCTGGTTTCCAACGAAGCGGCCTGGCCCCTGACCTGGTATTTCCGCAACTATAGCAATGTGGGCTACTTTGCTCCCAATAACGATAGCACCCAGACGGTTGATGCTCTCCCCGCCAAAGACGGGCGCGGCAATCCGTATGCCGTTATTGCCATAATGTCCTGGGAAGACCAACCCAAGTTGCAGCAACAATTAAAGGGGCAATACACCCGCTATCAGGTGCGTTTCCGCTGGTATTTCCCCCAGGATGATTCAGGATATGGGGCGTTGGGCAAAGCTCCGTCCGGTAGCAAAAACCCCGACAAAGAGCGCAAGAATATTCTGAACACCGATTGGCAAAAGCTCTGGGATACCTTTACCACCCAACCGAGTGCCAGCCAGATGTGGCGTTATATTATGTATCGAGAAGTTAACCAACCACTCCAGTCAGCCGATATGGTCTATTATATTCGTAACGAGCTTGAACCCGATTTGAATGGTACCAACAGCAGTAGCGGCAGTGATACTACTAACCTTGACTTGACCGAATCCAGCCAACCTGGGCTTAAAAACGGGCAGTACAAAACCCCTCGCACTATCGCTTTTGCCCCTAACGGCGATATTTTGGTGCTGGATTCCGGCAACGGGCGCGTCCAGCGTTTCACGGCGGATGGCAAATTCATCTCCAAATTTGGCAAAATCGGGACGGGCGACGGGCAGTTCCAGACTATTCAGTTTGATGGTGGGGCGGGTGGTCTGGCGGTAGACGAGGATAACAATATTTACGTCTCCGATAGCTGGAATTATCGCATCCAGAAATTTGACCCAACCGGTAAACTACTAACCAAATGGGGGAAGGGTTTTGATACCAAAGGCGACCCTACTCTGGCTCAACAAAACCCGACTGGATTTTATGGGCCCCGCGGTTTAGCTTACGATAAAACCAAAGGAGAGTTGTATGTGGCTGATACTGGCAACCGCCGGATTGTGGTCTTCGATAAAAACGGCAATTTCATCCGACAGTTTGGTACTGTAGGCGGAGGTCCTGCCCAATTTGACGAGCCCTATAGCGTAGCGGTCAGCCCCGATGGTAAGGTGTATGTAACCGACAGCCGCAACAAACGGGTCCAAATCCTTGACCGCAACGGAAATTATCAAAGTGAAATCAAAGTACCAGATTGGAAAGACCAACCCCTTAGCGAGCCCTATGTGGCTCTGGATGGGCAAGGAAACGTATTTGTCAGTGATAGTGCCAACGGGCGGGTATTGAAATACAGCAAAGATGGGGCATTTCTGCAAACTCTTGATACTCAGGATGGGCGCGTTCTGGTGAATCCAGTGGGTTTAGCAGTTGGGCTGGACGGCCAGCTATATGTGGCAGATGCCAAACAGCATGCGATTGTAAAATTCAAAATAACCTAACCCCCTAACTCCCTTCCCTGATTCAGGGGAGGGGGAATAACTTTACTTTGAACTCGGCCCTCGTTACTGCCCCTTGGGGTATTCGCCCGCCAGGAAGACCAGCACCACCAGTCGTTCGTTGCTATCATTAAATACCCCGTGTCGCAGGGGAGCGGGCACACCGAGCGTCTGGTTGGCGGTCAAGACCTGTTCCTCGTCCTCCACCACAAAACGCCCTTCCCCTTCCAGAACCACATAAACCTTGTCGGCCTTTTCATGATTATGCAACTTCTGGAACTGACCCGGCTCGAAGCAATAGACATCACAGAACATGCCAGCGGTAGAGTATAGCCCCACCTTCTGCATCTTCTCCTCACTCCAACGCCGCGCTTCGGTAATGTTTTTTATGTCCATATTTATTCTCCGCGCAATTTACTATAAATTACCATATCGTGATAGGCCCCCGCCCGCCACTGCGATTTACGCATTACCCCTTCGCGCGTGAAACCGGCCTTTTCCAGGGAGCGATGTTCGGCTAGATTTTCAATATCGGTGCTGGCTTCCACCCGCATAATGTTGTAGGTTGCAAATAGGTAGGCTGGAAGCAACTTCTGGGCTTCGGTGCCATAACCCTGACCGCGATACTCGCTAGCCAGACTAATCCCTATCATAAACGAACGGCTACTATCGTATGGCCCATACTGCTGCTCGTGAAATGAGACAAACCCAACCTTGACCCCTGGTTGCGTTACAATCATAAATACGGTGCGTTTGGTACTTAACAAACCATCTTCGTTGAAACTTTTCTCATAATTAGTCGGATTACGAATACCGAAAAAATTAAACTCGCTGGTGAAATCTAGATTGTTAGACCAGCTTTCAAGCAATGGCAGGTCATCGCGGATAACTGGCCGCAAATTAACTTTATCGCCTTTAATCATCTTCTTTTCGGTCTCCGTTAGTTTTATTTCAAGGTAAGCAAATAGGCTACCAGGTCATCCAGTTCCGTTGTAGACAAGCTATTGGCGAAGCCCGGCATAATCTTGCGGTAATTTGGTAAACTGGCATCCTCAGGCTTAATTAGTATATGTCGAATATATTGGGCGGCGGTTACACTGGCTACACGGGTAGCGGCAGTTATCCCGATTTTATCCAGAGCCGGGGCATTAGCTTCGGTGCCGCCGCTTCCATTCAGGGTGTGGCAACTGAGGCAAGGCATCCGATAAAAGACTTTCTCACCATTTGCGGCGATTCCATTATTGGTGGCGGGTTCGGCCTTAAAACCTTTGACCGAATCGGAATTGGGGGTTGGATTGGAATAAGCATCACCACAGGCTACCAGTGCCAGAATTAGCAGGAACAGAAGGGGTAAAAGTCGCCATTTAGCGGGGAACATTGCTGTTTCTTTCTTTTTGCGAAAAGTTAAAGGTCATAGGAGTTTAACTTTTGACCTACGACCTTACCCTACGACCTGTTACTTATTGCTTTTGACAAAAGGGCGAGTATATAACCCGGCAGCCCCGCTACTGAAATAGGCTACTACCAGACCTACAAAAGACCCCGCCAGTACCGCAATCCCGATAAAAATATGGTTTTGTAGCAAATCAAAAATTGGCGGGAAAATCTGCCCGGTAATAAAGTTTAGCGGGTCCTGGTAGGCTAAGGGATGCCCGTCTGGTTTGCTAATATCCAGCACCAGGTTTAACAAACTAATCTGGTTGATATAACTGCTGATTAGCAGGCTAAGAGCGGTAAAACCAACCGCAATCAGGCGTTGGGCCAGACTATCCTTGCGCCCGGAGCCATAATAAACCGCTTTTCCGATGACGAAACCTACTACCACCAGTAAATAAGCCCCAATATAGCCCCAGAGCGGCTCAAAAGTCTCGGCCCGGTTAAACCAGATTAACGCGCCAATCGCGGTGGTAATTATCAGGAAAAGAATTAAGCCCCAAACGGAGGCCATCAGCAAATCCGGGCCACCAATCCGTTCTTCCTGTTCATCTAACATTCGTTCCAGACAGTTGGGGCAAACCACCACCGCCGACTCATAATTCCAGCGTTCGTTAGAGATTACCGTTAGCTTGTCGGAAGGGTAGGGCTGGCGACACATGGCGCACAACAGGGTTTCTTCGCCATTCTCCCCGCTACTGGTAAAAGCGGGTTTAACTTCGGTGCTGGCATCCGCTGCCGGGCCAGTTTGTCCTCCCACACTATCGTTCATCAAACTTTCCAGGCGCGACTGTATTCTATCATCAGCCATCTTTTTAGAGCCTCCTCTTGAACCAGTAGCAGGTAACAAAAATTAATAGAACAGGATTAATTATACCACAGCCGATTATGTTAAAATAGACCAACTCAGCAATTAGCTTACTTTCAATTCAGCTACTCGGCAATAGGAAAGAGGTCACTTTCTGGTAGAAATAGGCATTATTCCCACCCAAATTCTGGAAGCCGCCGCCCGCCTACAACAAGCGGGCTATTTATATCGGACTCCCCTGGAAAGGTGTGAGCTTCTTTCAGCTCGTTTTTCTACCGAAATTTACCAGAAGTTGGAATTATATCAGCGTACTGGCTCGTTCAAGCTGCGGGGTGCAACCAACAAACTGCAAAAGCTCCTACAGGAAAACCCGAGCTTGCGCGAGAAAGGTTTTGTCACCGCTTCCGCCGGGAATCATGCCATTGGCCTGTGTTATGCCGCCCGCGCTCTGGGGGTAAATGTCACAATCGTGGTGCCGGAAACCGTTTCTGCCGCCAAGCTGGAAACTTTGCGCCGTTTCCCTGCCGAAATAAATGTAGCTCACGGCAATTATGACTTTGCCGAAGTTTTGGCCCACCAGCTTGAGCGTGAACGAGGTCTGATTTTCGTTTCGGCTTATAATGACCCCGAAGTAATAGCGGGAGGTGGCACGGTAGGCCTCGAAGCTCTGGCCGATTTACCCGATGCCGATGTTTTACTCGTTCCAGCGGGTGGGGGTGGCCTGATTAGCGGGATTGCGCTATGGGCCAAAACCGTCAACCCACGTATTAAGGTTTTTGGAGTACAGAGCGAGGCCTCGCCGACCCTGCATCATTCCCTGAAAGCCGGAAAGCTGGTGGAAGCTCCCGAACTGGCGACCCTGGCGGACGGGCTGGCGGGAAATGTCGAGTCTGGCTCGATAACTTTTGCTATAATACAAAATTATGTTGATGACATTCTCCTGGTGTCCGAAACTGAACTGCGCCAGGCTATGCGCTTCTACGCCAATGAACTCCACCTCATCGTCGAGGGCTCAGGCGCGGTTGGATTGGCTGCTCTCCTGTCCGAACGCCTGCCACTTGCCACTGTCGGCAAACCCAAACCCAAAATTATAGACTTCGTAACTGGCCGCAATGTCGCCGCCTCAACTTTACATAAAATATTAAACAAAGAGAATTAAGTAGTCAGAAGTCAGGTGTCAGAAGAATTATTCCCCCTTCCTAGAGTCACGGGAGGAGGCTTGGGAGTTAGGTTGCTTCTTTATTCTGACTCCTGACTCCTAGTTACCAGGAGTTAGCTCATGCCCGATACCAGCCACAAAAGTCCCAAAATCCGTCATCTGCGCCAGCACGACATCGAAGGAATTGACCAGCATCTCCGTTCCCAGGTACGCCATATCGGGGCGATTTTGGGTCAGGTTCTTAGTGAACAGGGCGGGCCGGAATTATTGCAAAAAGTGGAGGAAGTCCGCAAGCGCACCATTGAGTTGCGTAACGACTGGACGACTGAGGAGCAGCAAAAATTCCTGGAGGAAATGTTAAATCTTGACCTGGAAAGTGCCTATTTGCTGGTACGGGCCTTTACTATCTATTTTCACCTGCTTAACTTGATTGAAGAACGAAGCCGTTTGCGCACCCTGTCTGACCGCGAACGCCGCCACTGGCCTGCTCCCCGTAGCGAGAGTATTGCCGCCGCCCTCAAAAGCCTCAAGGAAGAAGAAGTACCCGCTAACCAGATTAACCGCCTGTTGAGCCGGATGCTGGTCGAGCCGGTTCTAACCGCTCACCCTACTGAGAGCCGTCGCCGTACCAATTTGCTCCACCTGCGGGAAATAGCCCGGTTGGTGGTGCGAATGGATACCGCAAATTTGTTGCCTAGTGAAAAAATAGTTGCGGATGACGAATTGCGCCGCGAAATCAGCGTTTTGTGGCAAACCGACGAAATACGGGCCACTCGACCAACTCCCTTGCACGAGGTTGCCAATACGCTCTATTACTTCGAGCATACTCTCTATCCCATGACACCCCGGCTTTACCGCGACCTGGAACGCGCTCTGCTCGAATATTATCCGGGCGAGTCGTTTAACATACCAGCTTTCCTGCGATTTAATAACTGGACGGGCGCAGACCGCGATGGCAATCCGCATATCACCGCTGCCGTTACCTTGCAAACCGCACGCTGGCAAAAGCACACCGTTTTGAACCTCTATAAATCCAGCCTGGAAAATCTGGGGAATTACTTGACCTCTAGTGCCCGCCGCGCTCATATCAACCCTTCACTCTACGAATCGCTTGCCAGTGACCGCAAATTAATGCCTCAACTGGCGATAAAACTGGAAAAACAGAGCCTTTACGAGCCCTATCGCCAGAAGGTCAGTTTTATGCTGGCTCGTCTTAACCGGGCAATTGAACTTAATCAAGCGGCCTACGATGCTGAACAGGCCGCCCTTAAAGCTGGTTTGTCGCCTTCATTAGCGGGAGTGGGTCTTGCCAGCACCGTCCAGCAAGATTATGCCTATACCAGCCCTAACCAGCTTCTGTTCGACCTGATAGTTTTAGAGGATAGTTTGCGGGAGAATGGTGGTGGGCGGATTGCCGATGGAGTGCTGGCGGACGTAATTACTCAGGCTCAGGTTTTTGGTTTTCATCTGGCCGGGCTAGAAGTTCGCCAGCATAGTGCCAAACATACCGCCGCCCTGACCGAAGCTTTAGCCCAGGCTGGGATTTGTGAAGATTATGCAGCCATGCCTGAACAGGAAAAATACCAACTTTTGGAACAGGAACTTGCTAATCCTCGCCCCTTTATTCCCCATAAAACCGAGTTTAGCAAAGAGACAACCGAAATTATCGAGACGATGCGGGTGATGCGCCGAATGCAGGATGAGGTAAGCCAGGAGGTTTGCGAAAATTATGTAATCAGCTTTACCCACCAGCCCAGCGATATTCTGGCAGTTTTGCTGCTGGCGAAAGAGGCCGGGTTATGCTGGTTAAATGACCAGGGTGAGTTGGATTGTCGGTTGCATGTGGTGCCACTTTTCGAGAGCATTGAGGATTTGCAACGCGCCCCGGAAATGATGCAGCAACTTTATGATACCCCGCTCTATCGCTCCGCCCTGAATAATTTCAGTAAATTGCAAGAGGTAATGATTGGCTACAGCGACAGCAACAAAGATGGCGGTTTCCTGACCTCCAACTGGGAATTATACAAAGCTCAACGCCATTTGGCTGAAACTAGCCGCGCCGCCGGAATTGACCTACGCCTTTTTCATGGACGGGGTGGAGCTATTGGGCGTGGGGGTGGCCCTGCCAACCGGGCAATTATGGCTCAACCCCCCGGTAGCCTGGGCGGCAAACTCAAAATGACTGAACAAGGTGAGATTATCTTCGCCCGTTATGCTAACCCCGAAATCGCACATCGCCACCTGGAACAGGTTATCAGCGCGGTTTTTCAAGCCAGTTTAAGCCCCGGAGCGCGGGAACGGCGACGGGCGGGGGCGGAGGAAGAGTGGTGGGAAGTGATGAACCAACTTTCTGAGACCGCTTTTCAGTCTTATCGCTATCTGGTTTATCAGAACCCGAATTTCTATCGGTATTTCTCGGAGGCGACCCCCATCAACGAAATTGGTCAGCTAAATTTGGCCTCGCGCCCGGTCAGCCGCAAAAACACCGGGGCCATTCAGGATTTGCGGGCTATTCCCTGGGTCTTTAGCTGGACTCAAAACCGCCACTACCTACCCGGTTGGTATGGGGTTGGTTCGGCTCTTCACGACTTTCTATATCCAAATGAAACAAATGAGCCGGACGCTGAACGACTGGCTACCTTGCGCGAGATGCAGACGGAGTGGCCTTTTTTCCAGACGGTGCTGGGTAATGCCGAACGTAGTCTGGGTGCGGCTGACCTCAATATCGCCCGGCTTTACGCCTCGCTGGTTTCGGATGAAGCGGTTCGTGAGGAAATTTTTGGCCTGATTGAAGCGGAATATCACCGCACAGTTGAGGCGGTGTTGTTAATCACAGGTGAAAGTTCCCTGTTGGATAACGCAACAGTGCTGCAAAAAAGTATTCGGTTGCGTAACCCCTATGTTGACCCGATAAGTTTTGCACAGGTGGCTCTGCTCCAACGTCTGCGCCAGGAATGCGGCCCAGTGGCTATTGACGAAGACCGTGACCGATGTGATAAGATGCTTGACATAATATTACATAGCATCAATGGCATTGCCGCTGGTGTCCAAACTACCGGGTAGACTCGGATTTATGCCTGAGACTGTCTTAAAAATTTGACGCGCTGACTTGTATTAGCATTTGAGTAGTTTCAAAAATTCTGGAAAAGACCAATGTTTCCGGGTCAGACCTGCTGATACACAATTCTATCATACTCACTGGCATTTACTCGATAAAGTTACCGCCCGGTTGTACCTGGTTTACAACTGGCAAAGTAGCCTTTGGTCGCGCCTTCAAGATGACGACGGCAGGGCATACCAGTGATGTCACTGTCAAGGATCAAGGGGGCCAATTGGTAGTTGTGTAGACAAGACCGGCTGCGCTGTTGAAAGAGCAGTTTTTGGGCGGTTTGCATTTGGGCTACATTGTTAAAATCACAGGCCTAGCGGGTTTGTTGAAAGGTGGATTGGTCGGCACAGCCTTTGCGGCCAAAACCTTGGAGAGAGCTGGGTCACTTTTTAAGCGGGTATTGATCTCATAAACGGCTTCAGCCCCCTGCATAATCGCCAAAAGACAATCCTGTAATTTGTCGGTGGGCGAATGGATCAGGGTTTTCTGGTTGATTTTAAGCTCTTAGTGCAAGGGGGCAAGCCATTGATCCTTTTGACACTTATAACCGATCAGTGCCAATCAAGCCTGGTCGGAATACAAATTCACTTTAGATGTAGTATCTATAGGAATGATAAAGCTCCTTTAGTCTATGATTTTGGTGTGAGAACCTCATCCTAACCTATCTGGCCCTTTACCACCTGTTATTTTCAATAGTTAAAGGGCTAAAAGAGCCGTAGGGCTATTTTGGTGCAAAATCCAGGTAATTAAAGCCTGATACCTGATGCCTTCTAAGCTACCATCGGTTGGGCAATGGTGAGGTTGCCAGTCAGGCGATTGAGGCTTAAAAACTGAGTAAGAGCTAAGGTCAGGCTGTGGCGAGGTACATCCCCTTCATAATAATTACCCAACACCTTAGTTAGCTGGTTTTGCAGGTTAGAGTCTGTTCTCCCGGTCAACACCTCCGCCAGTAGGCAGGCATTGGCTAGGTCAATACGGCCATCTATCAGAAGCTGCTGTTTGCCAAAGCTATAGGTAATTTGAGTATAGGGGGTTATATTGCCATACGGGAAGGGCAAAGCGTGGCGAAACTCAATCTCAACATCCAACCGTTGTTCATCACTATAATAATTAGAAACTGGTTCGTGAAAGCTAATAACCATATCGGCATTGGCTTTTTGGGGGTGTATATAAGCCACCGCATCCGCCCTCCGCTCCTCAATCTGGGTAAGGACCTGGGGCAAACTATAACCACGCTTATTGGTGTCGCGGCGAATTTTCCAGTTAGTGCGTAACTCTTCCGAAGGGTCAAGATAAATTCCCAAGTCAAACAGGCGGGCAAACTGGGGCGAATACAGGGTGAACAAGCCATGTACAATCACAATTTTGCGGGGCAAAATAAGCTCAGGAGTGCCAAATGTTCCCGTAGAGTGGTCATAAACCGGCTTGAGGATAGCCTCACCGTTACGGGCTTTGAGTAAATGTTTAGCCATTAGCAGAAGGTGATTGGCAGCAGGATTGAGGGCGGTAATACCGAGCTGTTTGCGCTGTTCCCGGTCATAGCGGTGGTAATCGTCAAGGCAAATGTCAGTTACATTTTCCTGACCAAAAATATCGTACAAACCTCGTATCAAGGTGGTTTTGCCACTACCACTATCCCCCACTACTCCCAGGCAGATAGGGCGATTAGTTTTAAAATTCAATTCAGGCTCAGTCGCCATTGTCTTTGCCTGCATACCGTTACTGCTTTCTAGTTAAAATGTTCACAATACCCCGGATAATTGTCTGACAAATATATTATGGCACAAAAAAAATAACTAGCCAGATATTTAACCGTGAGCGGGCGATTTCTAAAGGCGAACGGTTGGTTTTTGAAGTTAAGCGGTATATTAGACTATCTCGCGTACTCGACTAAGGGTAAATTTCAAATAACGCCCTTCTAAAAAGTGGGCCGGAACCGGGTGGTCTATCGCTTGTCCGGCATCATGCAATAACAGCAGGCGTTTCCCTGCGCTTGCCGCTGCTTGCGATAGCATATCGCGGAACATATCGGGCGAGACATAGCTGGTACAACTGGCTGATACCAGTAAACCTTCCGGGGCGAGACATTTCAAAGCCAGTTGGTTCAGGCGGGCATAGCCCCGCAGCGCGGCATGCACATTTTTAATACTACGGGCAAAGCTAGGCGGGTCAAGCACAATAATATCAAACTTGCGGCCTTCCAGGGCATAGTTAGTTAAGAGTTCAAAGCAATCCTGGGCCAAAAACTCGTGCTGGTCAGGGTCAAAGCCATTCAGGGTAAAATTCTGGATAGCCTCGGCACTGGTGTGAGGAGCGATATCACAACTGACAATCTGGCTGGCCCCACCCCGTGCCGCATAAACCGAAAAAGCCCCGCTATAACTAAAACAATTCAGGACGCTTTTTCCGGTGCACCAATTCTCGATATAGTGGCGGTTTTCGCGGTGATCGAGGAATAATCCGGTTTTTTGCCCCTCGAATAAATTAGCACGAAAGCGCAGGCCGTGTTCTTCAATTATCAGATTGCGCGGCGGCGAATTGCCCCAGATTAGCTGGGTTTTGGCGGGCGTTTCGTCATCAGCCTCGGAGTCCAATCGGCGTTTTTCCAGAATTCCCTTAAGGCTGGTAATGTCCTGCAAGCTTTCCACTAACCAGGCTTTCAGGACTTCCAGGCTATCGGCATAGGTTTGAATAACGGCGTACTGTCCATATAAATCCACCGTTATCCCCGGCAGCCCGTCGGCCTCCCCAAAAATCCAGCGATAGGCATTGGTTTTTTGCTGCTGGCGAATAGGGGCGCGGATTTCCCATGCGGCTAGAACCCGTTCCCGTACCCATACCTCATCGGGGACTTGTTTCTGAGAAAAAATCCGCACCGCAATCGGGCTACGGGCATCCCACAGCCCATAAGCCGAGAAAGTGCCACAGCGCACCTTAACCCATGTCCCACCCGGCATGCTCAAATCCGAGGGCAACTGGTTGCGATAGACCCAGGGATGGCCCTGCGATAAGCGGGGTCGAAGGTTGGGCGGTAGGTTTATCTCACGGATTTTATTAGACAATTTTGTTAGCCTCGTATTTTCTCAGGTCACGGGCGATTTCAGTAATTCGGCTGAAATGCACCACATTCTCCGGGAAAGGTAGCCCCTGATTGCGCCGCCAGTCCCGGACGTAAACTCTGGGTATCCCTCGTTTTGATAGGTAATAGACAATTCCGCCATCATCATCGGCATGTTCCTGAATCCCGAACTGGCGTAAAAGGTGAAGTTTGTACTTGCGGGTACTCTGGTCGGTGAAGTTAGCATAAACTTGCAGAATATAGGGGTCAAGCTCGTAGCGTTTCAGCCAGGCTTCTACAATCACTTTTGCCAGATGGCTTCGTCCGGTGATAATCACCAGATTCCGCATCTGGCTAATCTCTGTCAGACCTTCTTTTGTTTCTGGCAATGGTCTTCGCCCGAAATAGCGTAATCGCTGAGTTAAATCGTTAAATTTTAGTAGGGTTTTGTTAGCAAAGCCTTCTGCCGGGCCATCCAGCCGCCGCACCTCGCCGATTTCGTCCTCGGTTAGCTTGCGGCTCAAAGTCCAGTCCAGCCCTAACAAGGGCGTGCCAATTACGCCATCCAGGTCAAATGAAAAAAAGGGTTTATTGGGGTCGCCCTGTGGTAATTCCAGTTTAATTGGTTCGGTCATTTATCAAATTTTCTCCAGGAATGGAGGACAGGGACAAGCCCTGTCCGTACGGACAACCCTAGTGGGTATCCAAAAATCTGTCACTACGCAGCACTTTCAAGATTGGTCATCTCTTGCAAAATCTCAGCTAATTTTATCTTTTGCTCGGTGTTAAGCGTATCCTCGGTCTGTTTCTGCAAGTCGGCTACCAATCTTTCCTGCGACTGGAGTTCGTCGCTATTAATAACCCCATCCTCCATCGCCTTTTGCCAGGTTAACATTCGGCTGACACTGGCCGAGAAGATGTTTTGCATGCTTTCCTGGTCGAACCAACTGGCTTTCTGGGTGATAGAATCAGGCTGGGGCCAGGCGGTGGCTGGTGGCGGTGACTGACCGTCGGGGGCATAACCATAGCTATAGTAACCCTGATCAAACCCCTGCGGTGCCGCGGGATAATTGTAGTAGGCGGGAGTGACGGGGTAATTAGTATAGGGCGCGTAGGGCATTGCCATTGAGGTAGTTGGGTATTGCCCGGTGCGCGAAAAGATATAGTCACTTAGATGTTTGAAAAGCTGTTCATCTAATTGGCCTTGTTGCCACGCTCCAATAGCGGCGGTAACAATCAAAGGCGGGAACAGGAAAAAGCCAACCGCCCCGGCTACAATTTTATCACCCCACAGAGCCCCGCCTAATTCCACCAGCACGCGATTTTCGCCCTGGGGAGTGAAAACCACGTTTAGGGCAGCACTTAACCCCAGAATCGAGCGGATAAAGTTCTGACGATGGGCTTCCACGAAAATACGACCATTGGGGTCAGTGTACATATAAGTATCAAAGTCCTGGTAACGGAACCACTCGGATACCGACCCGGCTAACTCCTGGGGCGTAACTCCTTTTGTGTCATAAAACCGCGCGTTACTCATTGTAAGCTCCTCCTTGCTGGCTACTCTTAACCTGTTCGCGCATCGCCGTTAGCACCGCTCTTTCGGTAAAGAGGCGGGTTAGCAACTCATGCTGCTGGTCGTTAAGAGTCGTTTCAAAATCGCGCAACAGATTATTTAGCTTATTAATCTGTTCGCTCATGCGCGATTGCTCATCGGGAGTAGTACTGTATTCTTCACTCATACTTTGTCTCCATTCTTACTTCTTTTTCTGATGCCTGACTCCTAGCCCGACAATTCCTCTAACAATTCTTTGAGACGTACTTGCCAGTTATCCTTTAGCAGCCGCATATTCAGGCGCATTTGGTTGGGGCTAATCCGCAAGGCTTCACCAAACTCTTTCATCAGGTGGCGCGGGTCAACATTTGCCCGCCCGGTGGGTTTGGCTCTAGCTGTAGGTGCTGGCGTAGATTTAGACACTTTTCGGCGCATTTCAGTTTCAAGCGAAGGGGCGGGCCAGCGCAGGAAAATTTCGTTTTCTTGCTCAATTATACTCTCTATTCCTGCCCGAATTGCCAGCACCTTAATATCCAGCAGATAAATCAGGTTGCGGGCGGGTTCGGGCAACGCTCCAAAACGGTCTTCGAGTTCGCGCATCAACTCCCGAATTACCCCTGCCGACTGATGGGGGGCGGCTAATTTGCGATACATATCTAGCCGAACAGAAGAATCGCTCACATAATCTTCGGGCAGGAAAGCCGGGAGTGGCAAGGCCAGATTGACGGTGGGTGCTTCCACC
Source organism: Chloroflexia bacterium (assembly GCA_038207495.1). GTDB lineage: Bacteria > Chloroflexota > Chloroflexia > Chloroheliales > Chloroheliaceae > Chlorohelix. Next base: position 37,793 of record JBBQZS010000026.1, on the reverse strand, counting down.
TGAGCCTCGATAGGCCGTTCCTCTGTGCCTCTAGCCTCCTCTACCGCTTCTTCCAACATTCGGACGTAAAGCTCAAAGCCGACCATTCCGATATGCCCGCTCTGCTCCGCCCCTAATAGGTTGCCCGCCCCCCGAATTTCCAGGTCTTTCATGGCGATTTTGAAGCCCGCCCCTAACTCCTGGGTATCAAGCATGGTATCTAGCCGCTTCTGTGCATCTTCGCCCATAATCTGTCCCGGTTTATAAAAGAAGTAGGCGTAACCCCGATTGGCTCCGCGCCCAACCCGCCCCCGCAACTGGTAAAGCTGCGACAAACCAAACATTACGGCATTATCTATAATTAAGGTGTTGGCGTTAGGAATATCCAGGCCGGACTCGATAATGGTGGTTGAAATCAGCACATCGGCCTCAGTGTGGGTAAAGGCTGTCATAACCTTTTCCAACTCGCCCTCTTCCATCTGCCCATGACCGACGATAACCCGCGCTTCCGGTACGATCTCCTTGAGGTGGTGGGCCACCTGGGCGATAGACTGCACCCGGTTATGGACAAAAAAGACCTGCCCACCTCGATCCAACTCCCGCAAAATTACCTCACGGGCAATCGTTTCGTTGTAGGCTGTTACGTAGGTTTTGACGGGCAGGCGGGCTTCGGGCGGCGTTTCGATAATGCTCATATCGCGCACCCCCGTCAGTGACATATAAAGCGTGCGGGGAATAGGAGTAGCCGAGAGGGTTAGCACATCTACTTCCTGCCGCAACTGCTTCAGGCGTTCCTTGTGCTTCACCCCAAAACGCTGCTCTTCGTCTATAATCACCAGCCCCAAATCCTTGAAAAATACATCCTTTTGTAACAGACGATGAGTGCCGATAATAATATCTACTTTACCCTGCATAAGTCGTTCCAGGGTTACTTCCTGCTCCTTTTTGGTGCGAAAGCGCGACAACACTTCAATATTAGTAGGGAAGGCTGTCAGGCGTTGGGTAAAGGTCTGGAAGTGCTGCTGGGCCAGAATAGTGGTTGGGACAAGGATTGCGACCTGCTTGCCATCCATCACTGCCTTGAACGCTCCCCGCAGGGCTACCTCGGTTTTGCCATAACCCACATCACCGCAAATCAGCCTGTCCATAGGCCGCTCCGACTCCATATCGGTTTTCATGTCATTGATAGCCCGCATCTGGTCGGGGGTTTCGGTGTAGGGGAAGGCATCTTCCATCTCGCGCTGCCAGGTGGTATCGGGATTGTAGGGGGTGCGTTTTTTCAGGGCGCGTTGGCTATATAGAGTCAGTAGCTCTTTGGCAATATCCTCAACCGCGCTGCGTACTTTGCGTTTGGCGCGTAACCAGTCAGCACTCCCTAGTTTATGGAGGGTGGGGGTAGCCTGACCGGGGGCGGTGTAGGGCAACACCCGGTCTACCTGCTCAATCGGCACGTAGAGTTTGTCGGCTTCGGCGTATTTCAGAAACAGAAACTCCCGCTCGACAGCCCCACCCCCTTCGGGCTTGAATTTCATCAATCCTTCGTAACGGGCAATCCCATGCTCAATATGCACCACATAATCACCGGGTTTGAGGTCACGCAAAAAGGCTTCACGCTGGGTCTGGTTGCGACGGGCTCCCTCAGCCCGTTCGGTGCCCCGCCGCACCTGTTTAGTCCAGCCAAAAATTTCCCGGTCAGTCAGGAGCAGTAAACCCAGTTCCGGCGAACGCCAACCCGCCAGCAAGCCACCCGTCAGCAAATTAAAAGAGCCAGGTGAGGGGGTTGCAATGCTGTTATTACCTTTTTTCTGCAAAACCGGGAATAGGTCGTGGTCTTCAAATTGGTCGCCTAGCCGCTCAGCCTGTTGGCTGACAATTACCACCCGTTGCTTCTTGGTCAGGTAATCGCCCACATCCTCAATCAGACGCTCTACCTGCCCGGCATATTCTCCAGCGGAGCTAAAAATTTCCAGACTTTCGCTTTGGATTTCCTCGACGGCTTGGTCACTTCGAGCCAAGCCACCTTCGCGGGGTAAATCTTCCGGTTCATCCAGGCGATTGAGTTGCAGGCGGGGATAATGGCTCATGGCCTTATCCAGCTCGTCCCAGACCAAATAAGGTCGCCTCAAACCTTCGGGCATTTCGCCCTGTTTTTCCATTTCAAGGCGAGTATTTTCAACCTGCCCGGTTAGTTCCTCCACCGCAAAACTAATCTGAGCCGGGCCATCCAGCACCGTTACGGTCTTCTCAGGCATATGGTCGAGCAGAGTACAGAGCGGCTCACCTTGCATAAAATAGGGTAGAAACTGCTCAATACCGTCGAAATTCTCAGCATTTTCCAGTCGCCCCAGAATACGTTCCCATTCCTCCCGCACTTCCGGGCGCAACTTTTCGGTTGAAACCTTTTCCAGTAATTCCAGAGCCTCACCCGAACGCCAGATGGGGACTTCCAGCGGTGGAGTCAGGCTGACACTCTCGACCTGTTCCCGGCTGCGTTGGGTGGCGGCATCGAAGCGGCGCATGCTCTCGATTTCATCATCAAAAAATTCCAGACGCACCGGTTCGGCGGCGGTAGTGGGAAAAATATCTAAAATCCCACCTCGGCGGCTGAATTGACCGGGTTGCTCCACCAACGACTCGGCACTATAACCCAATCGTATCATTTGGCCTAATATCCGGTTTAGTTCAAGGCGTTGCCCTTTTTTCAGGGTAATGGCCGATTGTTTAAAATCCTGGGGGGAGAAGGTTGGTTGCATCAGGGCTTTGGCACTGGCAACAATCAGGAGGTGGTTATTTTTGCTTGGTTCCAGGTCGCGCAAGGCCGCCAGGGTTGCCAGCCGTCCGGCAGTAATATTCTGGTCTTGACTGATGCGTTCATAGGGCAAGGTGTCGGGGGTAGGCCAGCTTAGAACCAGGTCGGGGTATTCGCTAAAGGTGCAGATTTGCTCAACCATTGCGCGGGCCTGTGCGGGGCGGGCGGTTATAACTACCAGCGGCCTGTCCAGGCAGCTTTGCAAGGCTGCAAAAAAGTAGGGCCGCGCCGCCGACCCTAACCCACCTAATTCCAATCGGTTTGTCGCTTTGCCGGAAATTTCCTCCAGCCGCTCACAGACGCGCCGAAACTTTCGATTTTCGGTTAAAAGGGGTAATAACCCCGCTAAATTCGGCCCCACAGCAACCTTTCAGTAATAATTTCAAATGGGCGGTTTCATACCTACCCAATCTTCTCAGTTTCGTCTTATAATTATAACACGTTTAGACCATAAGTTTGGAAAAAACTCTTGACTTTTACCGATTGGGATGGTATCCTATGCAGGACAATCTGTTAATCCAAAATCCAAACTAGATTGTCCTAAGTATAAAGGAGGTGATGCCCATGATAGATGCCAAGCGTATGGGTGTCGCCGGAGGACTAGTTCGCTAGTCCACTTGCGACATCCTACTGAAAAGCCGCTAATTCAGGAAACTGGTAGCGGCTTTTTGAATCCCTAAGAGCCTTTCTTTAACTGAACAATATATACACTATAGGCTGGTACGGCTGTCAGGGGCTCATAACCCTCAATAGCCCCGTTAGCCCCAACCTTGAGTGGTGCAAAAGCTGCAACTGGATTGTTGACACTCAGAAGAGTTGTTGCAGTATATTGCCCCGCCGCCAGCCCACTAGCCTCTACTGAAAGTTGTAAATCCTTAACTTCCTCGTCACTCATGTTTATTATCACCAGCACGCTATTTTCGCCTGACTGTCGCAAGTAGGCTGCCACCCCAAACTTTGCCGTAAGAGCGGTAAAGTCGCCCTGGGCTATGGCCGAATTGGCCCGCCGAACTTTAATTAGAGCGCGATAAAGATTAAGGAGCGAATCCGGGTCGGTATCCTGAGTTTGCACATTAACGCTTTTGACATCGGGGTTAAGGGCTTCCCAGGGTTGCCCGGTAGTGAAGCCACCTTCGCCCGACCATTGCATCGGAGTGCGGATTTTCTCATCAGGTTTGACCCCCAACATGCCGATTTCCTCACCATAGTAGATAAAAGGCAGACCGGGCAAGGTCAGGTAGGCACTGGCTGCCACCTTCATTCGCCCAATTTTATTGTTAAGCACATCCATAACCCGACTCTGGTCGTGGTTGGTCAGGAAAGTACCCCAGCGTTGGGCGGGCCAATTCTTGTAAGTATCCTTAGCCAGATTGACAAAGGAGTTGGAGCCGTTTCTGGCACTGTTCACAATTCCCTGCGCCAGACTAAACTCAAAATAGCTATTTAATTGGTCTGGATAATAACCCTTCAAGGATGAACCAGAGGAAACCTCCCCAATCGTAAAAGCGTCCGGCTTAATACTGCTAATATATTTCTGGAAATCCCGCCACCAGGCGTAGGTTTCGGGGGTATCCAATTGCTTTTGCCCATCCTCAATCAGATGTTTAACTGCGTCCAGCCGAAAACCATCCACCCCCATATCCTGAAGCCAGTAGCGGGTAACATCGTACATCTGCTTTGTCACAGCCGGATTGCGAAAGTTAAGGTCGGGCAGATTGGAGTCAAAAACGGCATAGTAATAATCAGTGCCATAGGGATTCTTGTGCCAGGCTCTTCCTAACGGGCCGGGGTAACCGGGGTCGGTTGCGCTGAAAATATACCAGTCGCGATAGGGAGATTGGGGATTTTTAGCCGCATCCTGAAACCAGGGGCTTTGGATTGATGTGTGATTCAGCACCAGGTCGGTAATCACATATATGCCGCGTTTATGGGCTTCCGCAGTTAGCTTCTTGAAATCCTCGTTAGTGCCATAATCGGGGTTGACCTTGTAATAATCTATGGTGTCATAGCCATGATAGCTGGGCGATTGGGCAATTGGCATTAACCAGATGCAATTAATCCCCAGGCTCCTGGTAGAATTAGGATTACCATCATTAAGATAATCCAGTTTGGCAATTAAGCCCAATAAATCACCCTTGCCATCGCCGTTGCTATCAAAAAAACTTCTAACGAAAACCTCGTAACAAACCCCCTGTTTGGCCCAGGCTGGCCCGACCGTTGCAGCACCCGTTGTGGCACTGGCTGTGGTAGTTGTTGCGCTTGTGGTGGTAGGGGCACTGGTTTGGGTATTTACGCTTTGGGTTGTGGCGGCAATGGTGGTCGTAGGGGCTTTGCTTGCTACGCCCGCTGGGTTGGGTGAGGCTGTTGTTATTATTTGAGTAGCGGTTGGGTCGGCACACGCTTCTAAAAACGAGCTTAATAACAGAATACAAACGGCAAAAGTGGCGAACTTTTTGGGTATTTTCAAGCTAAAATCTCCTCCATAATGTCGAAAATCAGGCCGGTGGCAGGTGGTCGGTTACGCCCCAATGGAGGCAATTATAACTGTTCTGGCTGACTTCTACCACCGTTACAGCCGTGTTTCTGAGGCCGATGTTTACCTTTTCCCAGGGCACATCAGCGCAAAGAGCGGGTAAACCAAAGGTAAATAAAGCCCCATGCCCTAAAACAACCACATTTCCCGTTGTTAAATCCAGGCTCTCCATGACAATTTGCTCGGTTGAAAGGCGTAAACGCTGGCGCAAACCGTGATGATTTTCCCCACCCTCAAAAGTTGGCTCTGGGTCGCCCTCCCACCAGCGTTTCAGAATTGCGTCATGCAATTCCCAGGAGTCAGGGTCGCCTTTCCCGTCCAATACTCCTACATTTAACTCCCGCAAATCCTCAATCAGCCTAATCTCCGTCAAGTTCAGACGGTTAGCTACAATCTGAGCGGTTTCATGGGCGCGTTTCAGGGGGCTACTGTAAATTCGGGCAATTTTGTGGTCAGCCAGCCACTCCGCCAGATATTTGGATTGTTCCACTCCTTTTGGAGTCAGCGAATAATCTACCACTTTATGGGAAAATACCCGCTCGATGTTAGCCAAGTTCTCGCCGTGTCGGACAAAATACAGTTTCATCAACCTAACCCCCTAACCCCTTCCCTATAAAGTAAGAGGAACAAATCTTTCCTGTTTCAATTTTTCTATTCTGACTTCTGACTCCTAACTTCTGACTCCTATTTATCAAATTCATAGTCGCGGAGGGAGCGACTGAACAGACCAACTGCTATTACCATCACCACACAGGCGAAACCACCACTAATCACCGAAAATTGAGCACCACTTATTCGCGCTACAATTCCGGCCTCAACTTCGCCCAATTGGGGGCCGCCCGCAAAGAAAATCATGTTAACCGACTGCATCCGCCCCCGCATGTGGTCAGGCGTCACCAGTTGGGAAATCGTCTGGCGTAATACCATACTGACAGTATCGCTCGCCCCCACCAACGCTAACCAGAACATTGATAAAGGTAGCCAGGTGGAGAAGCCAAACAGGATCGTAAAGAAGCTATAAAGTAAGACTGCCCCTATTACCCAGCGACCCGGATGGCGAGTGCGCCCAACCTGAAGCCAGGCCAGCACAAAACTGGCTATAACCGCTCCCGCCGCTTCCGAAGCCGTCAAAAGGCCATAACCCAGCTCATCCACTTTCAGAATCTCACTGGCAAAAATAGGCAGTAAAGTTGTAGCAGAGCCAAAGAAAGTTGCCACAAAATCCAGCACCATCGTTGCCACCAGGATTTTTTTGCCCCAAACAAAACGAAAACCTTCGATAGCTGCTTCAAGGCTGATGCGGGTGCCACTGGGTCCACTTGGTCGGTAGTGGATGAACAACAAGGCTACTATCACCCCTACAAACGAGAAGGAGTCGATTAAATAAGCTCCTTGCACGTCCAGACCCCAGATGATTAACCCACCAAGCCCCGGCCCACTGACCATCGCGATTTGCCAGTTCAGGGTGCTGAGGCTAAGGGCATTGGCTAGTTGATGGCGCGGAACTAACGCCGGAATTAAAGCGGAGTTGGCGGGGCGTTCAAAGCCGTTCACCGCCGAGGATGCTATAGTTATGCCGTAAATCCACCAGACTGTCACTATACCAGTAATTGTTACCAAAAATAACGATACCGAGCAAAAAAATAGCACCGCCTGACACACCAGCAATAACTTTCGGCGGTCTACCGCATCGGCAATAGTGCCACCAAGTAAAGAGGATGCAATTAGTGGCACGACCCGACACAAGCCGATAAAGCCCAGCGATAACGGGTCGTGGGTCAGGTGATAAATTTGCCAGGCGATTGCCACAATCCGCATCTGGGTGCCGATTTGTGACACGCCCTGCCCCAGCCACAATAGCCGATAGTCGCGGTATTGGAGGGCGGCGAAGGGTTTACGTTTTGGATTTGGAGCGGGTGATTGGTTCTGGGTTTGAGGTTCGTTTTCTGTTTGCATTTCTCTTTAAACTGAATAAATTTTTGATTAGCGTGCCTAATCAGTATAGCGTATAATTAGCCCAGGCCAAAACGGGATAGGGGAAGTTAACGCTAATATATTGCAAAGTTTTAGTGAACCTTAAAGGAGTATTAATATGTCTAGTATTTCTTTTGACCGTGCGGCTGATTTTTATGATGCTACACGCGGTTATGCCGAGGGGGTAGCCGAACAAATCCGGGACGCCATTATAGCTTACACCGGGGCTACTCTTGAAAGCCGTTTTCTGGAACTTGGGGTTGGCACGGGCCGGGTAGCTCTACCTTTTATCCAGGCCGGTTACGATTTTACGGGGGTGGATATTTCCCAGGCAATGATGGATCGGCTGGAGCAAAAATTAAACCCTGATAAAATCTACCGCTACCAACTTCAGCAAGCCGATATAACTCAACTCCCCTTTACCGATGATAGTTTTAATGTCGCTTATGCCGTGCATGTATTTCATCTAGTGGAAAGTTGGCAAAAAGCAGCGCAGGAGGCCAAAAGGGTTTTAAAACCCGGTGGTTGGCTATTGGTAGCCTATGAGACTGCGTCCATTGATGAGAGTGAAAGAAAGAGTCCTGCCTCTATAGTACGAAATAAGTGGGATGAAATATTTACTAATATGGGTTTAGCTAAACATAGCGTCAGACCTGGCGTGTGGGGGGCTGACGAGACAATTATCGAATATCTCAAGGGGCTAGGTGCAACCACCGAAATAGCTACCCTAGCAGACTTTATGTGGCCGGCAATTTCGATGCGTCAGATGGCTGATCGCCTGATTAATCGCCTCTACAGTAGTGATTGGGCTACCCCTGACGATGTTCATAACGAAGCATCATTACAATTAGAAAAATGGCTAACCGAAGAATGCCTAAACCCTGACGAGTTGATTGTTTCATCGAGCCAATTCAAAATTGTCAGTGCTACCTGGGAATAATGGTTTTGAGGAATTTTAGCGAGTTTACAAATTGCATTAAGAAAGCTGTCGATTCGGCAAAGCCATGTTCGTCAATATAGTGAAGGCTCAAAACGGAGCCTGACGAACTATAAAACTTGTGAGTGAAGGAGATTAGCAATGAAGTATATGGCACTTATTTACGGAAATGAAGCTTTAGGGTCCCAGGCTACTCCAGAGCAGATGGGGGCGATGCTGGCGGCCTATAATGTGTTCGGCGAAGAAGCTACCAAACGGGGCGCGTTGGTGCATGGCGAAGCTCTTAACCCCACCACTGCTGCCACCACTGTGCGGGTACGCGAAGGCAAAACTCTGATTACCGACGGGCCTTTTGCCGAAACCAAGGAACAATTGGGCGGTTTCTACGTTCTGGATTGCCCCTCGCTGGACGAGGCTTTGGAATTAGCCGCTAAAATCCCCGGTGCCCACACTGGCTCAGTCGAGGTTCGCCCCATTATTGAATTTAACTAGGCCTTGTCTTAATTTCCTCCTGCTCCTTCGGGGGCAGGGGGATAATGGGGTTGGGATGTCTACAACTTCTACTCATATAACTGAAATAGTTGAGCAAATTTACCGCCAGGAAGCCGGGCGAGTTCTGGCTGGTTTGATTAGCCACTTGCGCGATTTTGATTTAGCCGAAGATGTTTTGCAGGAAGCCTTTATTATGGCCCTTAAAAGCTGGCCGAAAGAGGGACTACCAAATAATCCAGGGGCGTGGCTTGCAGTTACAGCTCGCCGCAAAGCGATTGACCGTCTGCGCCGAAACTCTACCCTCGCAAAAAAGACCGAACAGCTACAAAATATTACCGAACATGTTCAGGAAGCCGAAGAAGTGGATGATGCCGAGGTTTATACCGACGAACGTTTAAAGTTAATATTTACCTGTTGCCATCCGGCACTAGCCTTAGACGCGCGGGTGGCTCTGACCTTACGGACACTGGGTGGCCTAACTACCACCGAGATTGCCAGTGCTTTCCTGACTACCGAAGTCACAATGGCCCAACGTTTGGTGCGGGCCAAGAAGAAAATCAAGGACGCTGGCATACCCTATCAGGTCCCACCTGCCCACCTTATTGCTGAAAGAGTTAGCGGGGTGTTAGCCGTGATTTACCTGATTTTTAATGAGGGCTATAACAGTCGCAGCGGAGAAGCATTAATCCGCCACGAACTCTGCACCGAGGCTATTCGGTTAGCCCGTGCCCTTAACCAGCTAATTACGCAGGAATCCAGTCTAAGCCCTGATTCCGAGGCTCTGGGTTTGTTGGCCTTGATGCTGCTGAATGACTCTCGCCGCAAAGCTCGGCTCAGTCCCGAAGGTGAGTTGGTTTTACTGGAGGAGCAAGACCGCACTCTGTGGGATAAAAAGGAAATTCAGGAGGGGTTGGCGATTTTGGATAAGGCAATGGCCTTGAAAAATCCTGGCCCTTACCAGCTACAGGCGGCTATTGCGGCTCTACATGCGCAAGCGGCTACTCCTGAAGACACCGACTGGCTCCAAATTGCAGTTTTGTATAGCGAACTTTTACAATATCATCCGTCCCCGGTAATAGAGTTGAATCGGGCAGTGGCGATAGCAATGGCCGATGGGCCTTTCAGAGGTTTGGCTTTGCTTAAGCCACTCGAAGCTTCTGGTTTACTGGTTGATTATTATCTTTTCTACGCTGCCAAAGCTGATTTGTTACGACGGGCGGACAATTTCGAGGAAGCCGCCGCTTATTATAAAAAGGCTCTGGCTTTAACCCAGAACCCGGTAGAGCATAGTTTTTTACAACGCCGCCTGGCAGAATTAGAATAGTTGTTGGTTGTTGGAAAAATGCCCAAAGAAATTATAAATGTAGGGTTGGGTGTGTAAGCCAACCGGGAGGGTCACAGACCCTCCGCTACAAAATTTTCTACTAAAAACCAACAACCAACAACTACCTAAACTACCGCCACCTGCGCCAGACCTGCTTCCTGACGTAGGGTTTCGGCCTTGTCGGTCTTTTCCCAGGGCAGGTCTAAATCTAACCGACCAAAATGACCATAGGCGGCTGTTTGGCGATAGATGGGCCGGCGCAGGTCTAGCATCTTGATGATACCAGCCGGACGCAAGTCAAAGTGCTTCTTAACCAAATCAAGAATTACCCCATCATCCACCTTACCAGTGCCAAAGGTTTCGACCATCAAGGAGATAGGGCGGGCTACCCCGATAGCGTAGGAAACCTGTAACTCTACCCGCTCTGCCAACCCCGCCGCAATGATATTTTTGGCAACATAGCGCACCGCATAAGCCGCCGAACGGTCTACCTTCGTCGGGTCTTTGCCACTGAACGCGCCACCACCGTGACGGGCAATCCCGCCGTAGGTGTCCACGATAATCTTGCGCCCGGTTAGACCGGCATCGCCCATCGGCCCGCCGATTACAAATCGTCCAGTTGGGTTAATGTAAAAGCGGGTGTTTTCGTCAATCAATTCTGCCGGGACAACCCCTTCAGCCTTGATAACCTGCTCGATTACTTCGCGCTCAATTTGCTCATTGGTGACATCGGGGGCGTGCTGGGTGCTGACCACAATCGCGTCCACCCGTTTGGGCTTCCCAAAGCTGTATTCTACCGTAACCTGACTTTTGCCATCGGGCCGCAGATAGGCCAATTGACCTGATTTGCGAACCTGGGCCAGTTTGCGAGTAATGCGGTGGGCCAGAGCAATCGAAAGGGGCATATATTCGGGGGTTTCGTTGCAAGCATAACCAATCATCATACCCTGGTCGCCCGCGCCGATAGACTCGATTTGTTCTTCACTCATATGGCCCTGTTTGTCTTCCAGAGCTTTGTCCACGCCCATTGCAATGTCGCTACTCTGTTCCTTGATACTGACCACAATCCCGCAGCTATTGGCATCAAAGCCCATTTCGCTGCTGGTGTAACCAACCTGCCGGACGGTTTCACGTACAATCTGGTCAATATTAACGTAGGCGGTGGTGGTAATTTCACCCGCTACCAGGATTAACCCGGTGGTGGTGCTGGTTTCACAAGCCACCCGCGCCAGAGGGTCTTGCTCGAAAATCGCGTCCAGCACTGCATCGCTTATCTGGTCACACATCTTGTCAGGATGGCCCTCAGTAACGCTCTCGCTGGTCAGAAAAAACTGCGGAGAACTCATAAATGTTGTTGACATATTTTCAATAACTCCTTCTTTGTTAGCTGTCAGCCATCAGCTATCAGCCGTCAGCAATACATAGTCTTTGAATTGCTGATAGCTGAGACCTGAAAGATGATGGCTACTTATGTTCCACTCTGCCAGCTTGCCAGATACGTATTCTGCTCATCGGTCAGGGTGTCAATATCCACGCCCATAGCTACCAGTTTCAAACGGGCAATTTCCGCGTCAATGTCCTTCGGTACGATGTATACCTGGTTATTTAGCGTTCCTTTGTTCTTCTGCACCCACTCAGCCGCTAAAGCCTGGTTAGCAAAACTCATGTCCATAACGCTGGCGGGGTGGCCTTCGGCGGCGGACAGATTCAGCAAACGCCCATCGGCTAACAGATAAACCTTGCGACCATCGAAGAACTTGAACTCCTCCACAAACTCGCGCACATAGCGGCGTGTTTCGGACAGCTCATCCAGGAAGCCAATATTAATCTCGTCGTTAAAATGACCGCTATTGCCGATAATGCAGCCGTCCTTGACTTTGCGAAGCTGGCGATTGACTACATTGAGGTTGCCAGTGACGGTGATGATAATATCGGCAATCGGGGCGGCCTGTTCCATTGTCATAACCCGGAAACCGTCCATTACCGCTTCGAGAGCGCGAATGGGGTCAATTTCGGTGACAATAACCTGCGAACCCATACCCCGTGCCCGACTTGCCAACCCGCGCCCGCACCAACCATAGCCCGCTACTACAAAGGTTTTACCCGCCAACAGCACGTTGGTAGCCCGTAACAGCCCGTCCAGGGTGCTTTGTCCGGTGCCGTAGCGGTTGTCAAACATGTGCTTGGTGTCGGCTTCATTCACCGCCACAATCGGGAATTTCAAGGCTCCATCTTTTTCCATTGCTTTCAGACGGATAACCCCGGTAGTGGTTTCTTCGGTGCCACCAATAACATCAACTAGCTGGCTGGGTCGTTCCTGATGCAAACGTGAAACCAGGTCGCAGCCGTCATCCATCGTCTGGGTAGGGTGGGAGTCGAGTACCGCGTCCAGGTGTTTGTAATAGGTGGCGTTATCCTCACCCTTGATAGCATAGGTTGGGATACCATACTCAACAAGTGCCGCCGCTACATCGTCCTGGGTACTGAGCGGGTTAGAGGCACAGGCGGTAACTTCCGCGCCACCTTCCTTGAGGGTAATCAACAGGTTGGCGGTTTCGGTAGTGATATGCAGACAGCAGCCCAGGCGTTGCCCAGCCAAAGGCTTTTCTTTGGCGAACCGTTCGCGCACCTGTTTCAGTACGGGCATTTCCAGGGCGGCCCAGGCGATTCTATCGCGCCCTTTGGCCGCCAGACTCATATCCTTCACATCATAGTTGTTGTTGACTTGCGTCATTACTTTTATAACTCCTCTTAAAATAGTGCTGAGTGCTGAGTGCTGAGTAAGCCTGACCCCCTTCCCTGGTAAGGAAGGGGGAACTTAAAATTTCTGATTACTCTGCGTTCTCTGCGTCCTCTGCAATGAAAATTAAAATTGATTTCTGGCAGTCATAATACCGCCTGCCCATTAGCCTCTACTTACGGCTACTTCAGACCATAATGGCAGTTCGGGTTGCCCAAAATTTTCAATGTAACGGGCTTCAAACTCAGCCGGAGTAAAGCTGTGCCCCTGAGTGCCATAAGCTTCAACACAGTAAGCGGCTACCAGAGCCGCCACTCGGCCCATCTGCTCCAGGCTATAACCTCGAATTAATCCTTTGGCAATCCCGGAACGATACGAATCACCCGCCCCGGTAGGGTCTCGCAAAACTTCAATCGGCACAACTGGGATATCAACCGAGCGTTCCCGTGACATAATGGTCGAGCCTTTTTCGCCTTTGGTGATAATTACGTACTCGGCTTCTTCCAGAATTTGCTCAGGTGTAAGCCCCGTTTTCTCTCGAAAAACTTCCAATTCGTAATCATTGCCAATAATCAGTTTGGCTCCCTTGATGCTTTCCAGCAACTCCTCCGGGCTGAATTTTATAACCTGCCAGCCGATGTCATAGATATAGGGAACTTTTAAGCGTTGGCTTTCTTTAACGTGCTGAATCATTGCCGCCGGGTCGTCAGGAGAGATAATAGCAATCTCAATTTCGTGGGGGTTAGCATCGGCAATCTGTAGTTCGGCGGCGTGGGCCATCGCTCCCGGATAAAACCCGGTTATCTGATTGCCAGATTTGTCGGTGGTGATAAAACAGGAAGCGGTAAACTTGTCGGGGATTACTTTAACCAGGCTGGTATCCACCCCAAGTTCTTCCAGGAAGGCTCGGTAATCGTCAAAATCGCTGCCGACTGTCCCCAGAATAGAAGACCGCTCCTGCAACAGACTCAAGCTATAGGCGATGTTGGTGGCACAACCGCCGCGCTGCTTCCGCAGAGTATCCACCAGAAATGAAACATTCAGGATGTGGATTTGTTCCGGCAGAATATGGTCTTTAAAGTAACCCGGAAAATCCATAATATGGTCGTAGGCGATTGAGCCCGTCACAAGAATTGTCATACGCTCCCCCCAAATAAGTGCTATGTAGGGGAGGGTCTGTGACCCTCCCGGTTGGGTTACAAACCCAACCCTACACGTTCCTGAATAACTGCTGAATAGATTGTTCAAACGGTGGATAGGCAATTCCCCGTTCGGTAATAATACCCCGAATATAGCGAGCCGGGGTTACGTCAAAAGCGTAATGAGCCGCTTTGACTCCCTCTGGCGCGATTCGTTTCCCCCCAATAGATGTAACCTCATCCGGGCTACGTTCCTCAATTGGTATTTCCGCCCCTGAACTAATATTCAGGTCAATAGTCGAAAGTGGGGCCGCGATATAAAATGGCACATTGTTTTCTTTCGCCAGCACCGCTACCATATAAGTGCCAATTTTATTGGCGGTATCGCCGTTAGAGGCAATGCGGTCTGCCCCTGTCACTACAAACTGGACTTTACCCCGTTGCATCAAATGGCCGGACATATTATCAGTAATTAAAGTGTGGGGAATGGCTAATTGTTGCAATTCCCAGGCTGTCAGCCGTGCCCCTTGCAAAAAAGGCCGGGTTTCGTCAACCCAGACATGGATATTTTTGCCCGCTTCGTGGGCCGCCGTAATCACCCCCACCGCCGTACCATAACCTGCCGTTGCCAATGCTCCGGCGTTGCAGTGAGTTAAAATATTGTCGCCATCATTGATTAAAGTCGCGCCAAAAGCTCCCATGGCACGGTTGGCGGCAACATCGTCGGCATGAATCTTTTTTGCCAGCTTTAGAATTTCCTGAGTAATATCGGGGTTACTATAATTTTTTTCAACAAGAGCCTGGGCCAGTTCCAAACATTTTTGCAAGGCCCAACTAAGGTTGACGGCGGTGGGTCGGGTTTGGGAAAGCCAGTTAGCGGCCTCTTTTAGTTTTTCAAGGAAGGCCGAAGCTGAAAGGGTTTCAAATTCAAAGGCGGCAAGAGCCATAGCGTAAGCGGCTGTAACTCCAATAGCGGGTGCGCCGCGTACTTTCATAGTGCGGATAGCTTCGCCCGCCTCACAATAGCTGTGGCAAACTACAAATTCATACTGATGGGGTAGTAAAATTTGGTCAATCAAGAGCAATGCACGGTCGCTTTCACGCCATTCAACCGTGTGTATTTGCTTATCGGTAGAGTTTAGTTGTACTGCTTGGTCTTTCAATCGTTAAATTGCCTACACCCCAAAATATTACGGGCAAAAAAAATCCCGGCAGTGCTTTTTACTCACATCAAGCCGAGAACAGACGTAATTTAGAAATTATCGCCTCTCATCTTTCAGATTGCCTAACAACCTGTTGGAATTGGCACCACACTTCGCTATTACTAGCTTCGCGGTTGCCGGGCTTCATCGGGCCAGTCCCTCCACCTCTCTTGATAAGAGCATAAGCTATTTACTTTTTAGAGCAATTTGTTGGCAAATCGCTTTGTAAGGAATATAACATACCAGAGGCGAAAAATCAAATTTGCCCGCAATTATCTGCCAAAAATGAAAAAAGATGCCTACTATTAAAAAATCCTTACATGGATTTTACATTTTATTTACAAAGGTATTGCATAATATGTTATATCTGAATAAGTATGTTTTTATTTACTTTATTTGTTTTTGGGGTTAAGGGGTTTCATAGCACATGCAAAATTTTAGCAAACGTTCCAGCCGCAACGGTGCTTTCGGCTTATTTATTCTGGTTTTATTCTTACTGGTAGAATTCTCAAAACTAGGGACGGCACTGGCCGAACCCGCTTCTCTAACCGATACTCTTTCCACTAATTCCTATAACTCATTTCTAAAACTATGGTCGCGGAACGATTCGCCGGTGTCCACCGGAGTCAGTGCCCGGAGCTGGTTATGGGGGCCGCAGCCTTTCAAAGTTGGTTCAGAATCCTATGTTAATTCGCCGGGCGGTAATCGGGCGGTAGCCTATTGGGACAAGAGTCGGATGGAAATTAACGACCCTACCGCCGATGCCAATAGCCAGTGGTATATTACCAACGGCTTGTTAGTGCGGGAGATGGTCAGTGGCAAGCTGCAACTTGGTAACAGCAGTTATCAAACCGCCAACCCTGCTACTGTCCCGGTAGCGGGCGACCCGGCAGCTGGCAATCCCAACGCCCCAACCTATTCCAGTTTTACTAACCTGGCTTCCTTGAATAATGACCATCCGACTACCAAAGCTCTGGGCGTAACCCTGACTTCTACCATTAACAAGGCCGGAAACCTTTCGACTGATGCCAGCCTCAGCCGCTTTGGGGTCAAAAACACTTACTACGATACCACCCTCGGCCATAATATCCCCGATGTTTTTATCAATTTTTTCAATAGTACCGGGCCTATTCTCGATAACAATGCCCTTAAAACCGCGAATCTGGTTGACTGGATTTTTGCGGCGGGCTTCCCCCTGACCGATGCCTATTGGTCTAATGTCAAGGTTGGCGGTAAGGAGATGCCCGTCCTGATTCAGCTATTTGAGCGGCGCGTGCTCACCTATAACCCTGCTAATAGCCCTGAATGGCGGGTAGAGATGGGCAATGTGGGTCAACATTATTACAACTGGCGCTATACTCAACCGCCTGTAACTCCCCCACCCGTTGTAACGCCGCCTCCAACGTTGGTCGTGCCTCCCGCCAGTAGTTTTATTAATTTCTCGGATGTTGCTAATGGTCAAAAGGTGTTGGAAATTGGCAACGATGCGGTAAAACGGACCGTAGTTTTTGGTAAGCAAAGTGGTGCTTATACCAGTAGTATGCTGAACCGCCAGACCGGACAAGAGTATTTAGGCCAACCAGGGCATGAGTTTAGCCTGGAACTATCCTGGGAATTGACCGGGCAGAATGTTACTAACAAGTTGGATTCTGATGCCTTTCATCCAACTGACTTCAAGATTTTAACCGCGACCCAGGCCGAAAGTTTGGCTCAGGTGCATTTTTTAGGTGAGTTTCAGGGCAACCCGGTTAATCTTTCGGTCTATTATCAGGCTTTAGCCGGGCAAAATTTTGTGCGAAAATGGCTATCTATAGACCCTTTTAACGCTCCGGGCTGGGTGATTAAAGCCGTCACGCTGGAAGACTGGAAACCGACCAGCCAGTTCCAGCCGCTGATGCCTACCGCCCGCTACAACGATAATTATACCAATGGGCAACCAAATTATGGTTATTCGGTGGAAAAAAACGGGGTAAATACCAGCGACCCAAATAAACGCTTTGAAGCGGTAGACGACTCAACTTCAGTGGGAGTTAGTTCTAATCAGCGCGAAGGCTTTTATTTTTTTGACGAGTCTCTATTTGGGCAGGAGCATTTTAATGTTGATAACGGCCTGAATGTTGGCAACACCGATTTTGTGGAGCCTTACAATTCCTTTACCAGTGGACGCAGCGTTTTTGGAGTTTGGCAAGGGACTCCCGACATTGGCTTCAAACGCTTCAACGAATATCTTTACAACAACTATGCCGTAGTCAAAGCCAAACCCGACCCGGTTTGGTTTAGTACCTGGTATCCTTATGAAAGCGGGATTTACGACAACCTTCTGCTAGACACGGTAGACCGGATGCAGTCGGCGGGTTTTTACGATATGTTGCACATTGATGCGGGTTGGCAGGCGGGCGCGCCTTTGCAGGTAAATACTGAGCGGTTTCCCAACGGTCTCGACCCAATTATTGGCAAGCTTAAGGCCAATGGCAAGACTCTGGGTCTCTGGATTAATCCCTTTAGCCGCAGTTATGAGTCGCTGGAAGGTTATGCTGACTTTGCCAATAGTAACCCGGAATGGGTGGATAATAGTGACCCCAAAAAGCGTTTTTGTCCACTTAGCGGGGCGGGTGATTACATCCACAACCGTTTGATGGATATTGCCCGAAACTGGCCTCTTGATGAAATCTATTGGGATGGAGCGGACTGGAATATCCAGAATTGCCTTAGTGATGACCGGGGTTGGCGTACCCCTGATGAAGAACATCATAATATGATAAAGTTCTACGCCGGAATTTTGCGCGATCTGCATGCTATTCGCCCCAATTTACGAGTTAACGTCTGGAGCTCCCCGCCTGATATTCACTGGTTACAAGTCGCTGACCAGGTTCAATTATCCGATATAGACGAACCGCCCGTTCTGACCAGCGAATTATTGCGCCGTCAGCAAATGTATTACGCCAGCTTTAGTATGCCCTACTCCACTATCTGGGGGGACTGGTATGGTATTTCCTATCGCCGCAGTTGGTCGGACGGGCTGGGCTTGCCCCTGAATATTATTAAGTATGCCACCGTTAGCGTTATCGGTAATGGGGCGACTCAGGCTGGCGGCTCGCTTGATTTGGTAAATACTCCCCCGGCGGTAGTGCAGTTTCTGAAGCAGTTGTTTAGCTGGCGAAAGCAATATGCCGATTACTTTAACGTCTATCAGCATGTGCTGGGTTTCCCCGATGGTGTGAACATTGACGGTGAAGCGCATCTTATCAATGGCAAAGGTTTTATACTGTTGTTTAACCCTACCAATACCGCCAAACAGGTGGATTTACCCCTCTCTGAGCCCGAACTTGAACTGAAAGCCGGGGTATACTACAATATCAGCAATTGGACGGAACTGAGCGGCGGATCTTCGCTAGGTCAGGTCCGCCCCGGCGATAAATTGACCCTCACTATTCCCGGTTTTGGCTATCAGATTATCGGGATAAATATGGGATAAATTGCTAACCGATAAAACCAACTCAAACTTGATTGAGACTGCGCCGTCTGACAAACCAAAAATGGCGGTGCGGTCTTTTGGCTTTTTAAAACAATTCCTCAAACATTTGCCGTTTTTAATTGTGCTGGGTTTGTTTATATTTTGGGCGGGTAGCTATAGTCAGAATGTGCCACTCTGGGAAACGCCGGACGAGCCCGACCATTTTGCCTATGTCCAATATATCAAGGATACCGGCGGGCCTCCTATCCAGAGTTTTGAGGAAGGCAAAAACAAGGTTGTAACCGGGCATCACCCCCCGCTCTATTATTTTCTAGGCGCGCTTCTAACCTCCCCCACCGATAGCCGCGATTTTAGCAAACTAAAACCAAACAAATATTTCAGTTTCTCTAATTCAGATGGTGGAATAAACGTTTTCGACAATACCAACGAACAGAAAACCATGCAGGGGGCGGTTTCGGCGGCGCATGCGGTGCGCTGGCTTTCGATAGCTTTTAGCGCGGGAACGCTGATTTGTATCTATCTGGCGGGGTTGCTGGTATTTGGCGGGCCATCCTGGGCCGGAGGTGGGCGGGCTCCGGCTACTGCGGCGGCGGCTTTTGCTGGGTTGCTGCCCCAATTCGCCTTTTTAAGCGGGGCTATCAATAACGATAACGCAGTTATTTTCTTCTGCGCCCTGAGCCTTTATCTTTGTATGCGCCTGGCCTTATTCCAGAGAAAGCCCGCCTGGTGGGAATTTGCCGGGTTGGGGGCAGTAATTGGTCTTGGGATGCTGGCGAAATATAACGAAATTGTTTTTATTCCCCAGGTGGGGGTAGCGGTGGGTTTGTTGGCATGGCGGTTGCGGAGTTGGAAAGTTTTCTGGCAAGGGGCCTTAATTAGCGGGGCGGCCTGTATTGCCGTTTCGGGCTGGTGGTTTGTGCGTTCCCAGCTACTTTACGGCGACCCGGCTGGCTGGAGTATGTGGCGCAGCAGTTTTAAGTCGGCCTATAGTGATGATTTCAAGTGGACATGGGCCGCCCTTGACCATTTCTGGAGTCGCTGGTTTGATTCGTGGTGGGGGGTCTTTGGCTGGTTTAACGTCCGTTTTGAGCCGGAGATTTATAGCCGCCTTGGTTGGGCCTCCGCATTTCTGGCAGTTTGTAGCGTTGGTCTGATTTTAACAATGGTTATTGGGTTTAGCTGGGGCAAAATTCGTAAGAAGCCTTTGGCTGGGCTGGCGGCTGACCGTCGAATGTGGGTAATGGGGCTATTTTGTGGCCTGACTCTGACTCTTGTGGGCATCTCAGCTCTGAATTATGCCGCCAGTTTTGGGGATGCCGGGACGCAAGGCCGTTATTTGTTCCCGGCTCTTCCAGCACTTGCCTTGCTGGTAGGTGGCGGGTTAGGTTGGTTGATTGGCTGGTTACGCTTTAGTGGCCTAAAATGGTTGGCGGGTGGGGTATCATATTCCGGTTTGGCGGTTGGGGTGGTGGTTCTAGTCTTACTTAACCAGCATGCCCTTTATAATACAATTTTACCAGCCTATACTACCCCGGAGGTGGTTATCAAGGATTTACCTACCACCGCTATTCGCAGCACTGAAACCAAAACTTTCTGGCCGAATATGTACCTGCTGGCCTACGAAATCGAGCCGCAAACAAAGGTCACCGCCAAACCCGGTTCGTTCAAACTAACCCTTTACTGGCAAGCTCAACGCCGCACCGAGGATAATTTTGTGCTGTTTGTGCATCTACTGGACGGCACTCAGTTTGTAACGGGGGCGGATGGCCCCCCCGGTTTTGGGCGTTTCCAGACCTACAAATGGGGTAAGGCTAATATTATCAAGGACGAGCGCACTCTGACTCTGACCCCCGAAGCGGCCCAACAGATAAAATCTTCTTCCAATCCTATCCGATTTATGCTAGGCTGGACAAAATCTCCTGGCGGCGAACGGGCCCAGCTTGAGAATACCAAAACTGAGGAAATTTATATTGACTGGAAATAGCACAGTCAAAGGTTAAAGGTCGCAGGTCTAAAGTTGGAAAATCCAAAGACCTTTGACTTTTAACTTTCAACCTTCAACTATTCAATGGGGCAAATTATGAAAGACGAATTACAAATAGGCAAAACTTTAATCCGGTTGCAGCAAGGCGATATTGTACAGGCTGGAACCGAAGCTCTGGTGAATGCGGCAAATTCTTCGCTGGCGGGCGGGGGCGGGGTAGATGGGGCTATTCACCGGGCGGCAGGGCCGGAACTTTATTCCCTGACAAAACCATTTGGGGGTTGCCCTACCGGCAGTGCCGTTATTACCACCGCCGGACGCATCTCTCTACCCACCCGCTATATTATCCACGCGGTTGGCCCGATTTTTAACCCGCTTAAAGCCGACAAATCCAGCGAGTTGTTAGCCAGTGCCTATCGCCGAAGCCTTGAATTAGCCGAGGAAAAACAGCTCAAAAGTATCGCTTTCCCGTCTATCAGCACCGGGGTTTATATGTTCCCAATTACTGAAGCCGCCCCAATTGCCTTACAAACCGCGATTGATTATATTAAAGACCACCATCCTCCCTCAAGCCTTGAGTTAGTCTTATTTGTGTTGTTTAGCGCAAAAGACCTGGAAGTTTACTGTCAGGCACTTTCCCAACTTTAAAATTTGTTGGCACCCCGCCAGATAGTTGCGTTTGCAACTACTCTGTGGTAAATTTCTGCTATGAAAATAGAACTGGATAAAAATAAGCTGTTAGCCTGGCGCAGCTTTATTACTGCTCATGCCGAACTAATTGGGCGTATCGAAAGTAAGCTGGATAAGGCTAAAGTCTTGCCGCTTGGCTGGTATGATGTGTTGCTAGCTTTGGTGGAAGCCCCGGAGCGGCGATTGCGAATGAGCGATTTGGCTCATGCCGTTGTTTTAAGTCGAAGTGGGCTAACCCGGTTGGTGGATAAGCTCGAAACCGCCGGATATTTATATCGTCAACCCTCCCCAACCGATAGACGGGGCGCATTTGCGGTGTTGACCGCGCAGGGGTTTGAGGCATTGCGCGAAACCTGGCCCATTTATTCCGAGGGCATAGAGGAGAACTTCGCCCAATTTATCAGCCACGAAGAAGCCCTGTTACTAACTAAACTTTTCAACCGCTTTATTCCTGCGCCGAAACTAACCACCTCAGAAATTTAAGCTAGTTTGCGAATATTGCGACAATCGGGATAGCCAGAACAGCCGTAAAACTCACCATAAGGTCCTTTGCGCTTGACCATTGCTTTGCCGCACTTGTCGCAGATGATAGAAGCGGTGGCGGTTGTCGCGGCGGGTTGGGTTGCCACAGTTTTTGATGCGGCGGCTTTGCGGGTGCGGGTAGTTGTGGATTTTTCCAGCGTTTCGATCTGTGTGGCGGCATGGGCAGGCTCTTTTGCGGCGGTTTTAGGGCGGCTGTAGCCACGTTTGTACGAACCACTTTTGCCGTAACTGCGGGTCGTTTTGCGATTAGTTGTAGAAGGCGTGGGCATATCCTCGGCCTCAAGGGTAATTTTAACCACTTCCCTTTCCGCCAGGGCCAATCGCGCCATCATCGGAGCGTAAACGCCCGCCACCAGTGGCACCCATTCGCGTTTCCCCTCGGCTACCTCATCCAATTCGGTTTCCAGTTTAGCGGTAAACTGCACATCCAGCAAATCAGGGAAACGCGACACCAACAAATCGTTCACCGCCCGTCCCAATCCGGTGGGCTGAAATTTCTTTTCTTTGCCTTCTCCCGCGATAACGACATATCCCCTATCCTGAATGGTTGCCAGAATAGTAGAATAGGTACTGGGGCGACCCACCCCTAATTCTTCCAGGGCTTTAACCAGAGTGGCTTCGCCAAAACGGGGCGGCGGTTGGGTAAAATGTTGCTCGGCTAAAAGCTTTAGCAAATCCAGCGGGTCGTTAGCGTTCAACGCCGGCAAGCCTTTTTCTTCGTCCTGTTCATCACTATCGCCGCGCCCTTCTCGATAAACCGCCAGGAAACCAGGGAAAACAATCCGTTCGCCCGTAGCTCGGAACAGGTAGGGGCTTTTGCTCAGGTCGCGGGGCTGGGCTTCAATCTCCACATTAGTCAGTTCAACCCGCGCTGGCGACATCTGGCTGGCGATAAACCTCTGCCAGATTAAGCGGTATAGTTTGTATTGCTCCGCCGTCAGGAAATTCTTAACGTTATCCGGTAGTCGGGCCGGGTTGGTAGGGCGTACCGCTTCATGAGCCTCTTGCGCTCCTTTGCTTTTGGTTGCGTAGTGGGGCGGCTTTTCGGGCAGGTAATCCGCCCCAAATTGCTGCTCAATCACCGGGCGGGCTGCAATCTGAGCTTCATAGGCTACATTGAAACTGTCGGTACGCATGTAGGTAATCAACCCGGTGTGACCTTCCGGCCCTAACGAAACACCCTCGTAAAGTTGTTGGGCGATTTGCATGGTGAGTTTGGTGGGGAAGCGCAGTTTGCGGGAAGCTTCCTGTTGCAGGGTGCTGGTGGTGAAGGGCGGAGCGGGATAACGTTTGGCCTCTTTGCGGGTGACTTTTGCAACTTTCCATTTGCCGCCTTCAAGGTCGGCTACTACCGCATTTGCCGCCTCGCCATCCTCAAATTCCCATTTCTTCTGAGGTGTTTTAGTCTCGCCTGTCCCCTTTTCTTCTGCCCCTTTTCGACCAACCAGGGCGGCCCGGAAAACATCTGGTTTGCGCTTGCTCCAGGGGCTTTTGGCAAGGTCGGCCTCCACTGTCCAGAACTCGCGGGGTACAAAGGCTTCAATCTCGCGCTCCCTTTCCACCACCACCCGCAAGGCCACGCTCTGCACTCTGCCCGCGCTGAGGGTTTGCTTAATCGCTATTTTATGGCGCAGCAAGGGACTGAGTTTGTAACCAACCAATCTGTCCAAAACTCGGCGGGCTTGTTGGGCGTTCACCAGATTCATATCCAGGGCACGGGGATTGGCGACGGCGTTACGCACGGCGTTGGCAGTGATTTCGTGAAACTCCACCCGCCGCACTATTTGGCGACCTCTACCCAACCCAACTGCTTGGGCCACATGCCAGGCAATCGCTTCGCCCTCACGGTCAGGGTCGGTTGCCAGCAAGACAGTATCAGCCCCTCGCGCCAGCTCCCGAATCTGGCTCAAGGTTTGCCCCCGCCCCCGCACGGTCTCGTATTCGGGTTTGAAAGTGCCGCTCTCGGTGTCCACTCCTAGCCGTTGCTGCGGCAAATCGCGCACGTGGCCCATCGAAGCCCGCACGGTATAGCCCTTACCTAAATATTTCTCGATGGTCTTGGCTTTCGCCGGAGACTCCACAATAACTAATGTATCTGCCATTTTTACCCTTTAGAACTCACCACAACGGCACAAAGAACACAAAGGAATTGAAGTTTTATATTTATATTCCCCCTTCCCTGATTAAGGGCAGGGGGCTAGGGGGTTAGGTTTCTAAAACCCTTTATGGTGAAAATTATTATTCAAAAACTACCGTCCGGCGACCATAGACTAATACCCGATTCTCAAGATGGGCTTTGACCGCCTGGGCCAATACCAGTCGTTCCAGGTCGCGCCCTCGCCGTACTAAATCCTGCACCGAATCTTTGTGACTGACCCGAATAATATCCTGGGCAATAATCGGCCCTTCGTCTAACTCCTGAGTAACATAGTGCCCGGTAGCACCGATAATCTTAACCCCCCGCTCGTAAGCCTGGTGATAAGGCTTGCTTCCAGCAAAGGCGGGCAAAAAGCTGTGGTGGATATTGATAATCCGGTGCGGATATCTGGCGGTAAGGTCTGCTGATAATACCTGCATATAACGCGCCAGCACAATCAGGTCAATCTTGTTTTCGTCCAGCAAGCCGATAAGTGCGGCCTCCTGCTGGGGCTTGGTCTTGGCTGTCACCGGGAGATAGTGCCACTCAATCCCGAAGTTGCGAGCCACATTTTCAAGCTTCTGATGATTGCTGACAATCAGGGCAATGTTAGCCTGAAATTCCCCGGCTTGTTGGCGCAGCAACAAATCGTAAAGGCAATGGTCGTATTGTGACACCAGAATTGCCACGTTCTTTACTTTATCTGAAAAATTCAGTTCCCAGGCCATCTCAAATTTTTGAGCCAGGGGCGCGAAAGCCGGAGCAATCTCGGCGCGGGCTAAATCCATCCCTTCCAGATCGAACTCCACCCGCATAAAAAAGACCCAGGCCTCCAAATCGCTATACTGACTGGCTTCCAGCACATTGGCCTCGTGCTGGGCTAAAAACCCGCTCACTCCTGCCACCAAGCCTTTACGGTCGGGGCAGGAGATGGTTAAAACGGCGGTGGTTCTACTCATAATTAGCGCAGGGCTATCGCCGGGTTCTCGATGCGCGGTAAGCGATACCAGATGCTGTTACATTTGGTCATTTCTTCCTCGTCCAGCGTCAACTCTACCCCTTGGAGGCTGTCTTTGAGTTGTTCGGGCTTACTCGCTCCCACGATTGCCGAAGTAATGCCGTTTTGTGCCAACACCCACGACAGAGCCACATGCGTCAGAGACTTGCCGCGCTCGGTGAAAAACTGTTTGAGTTCTGCCACCGCTTCAAACTGGGCATCTTGCCAATAGCGTTGCTGGTACATTTTGCCTGCGTTGCGCAGCGAGAAACGAGTTCCTGTTTCAACATCCTGCCCCGGTTTGTAACGCCCGGTCAGGAAGCCACCCGCCAACGGATTGTAAACAATTACGCCTACCCCATGCGCCCGACAGAGCGGCAGGATTTCGTTTTCAATCTCACGGTACAAAATGTTATAGCGAGGTTGGTCGCTGTCGAAACGAGCCAGGCCAAGTTTGTCGCTTGTCCAAAGAGCCGTTGCCAGTTGCCAGGCCGGGTAGTTGCTGCACCCGATGTAGCGGATTTTGCCCTGTCGCACCAGGTCGTTAAGGGCAATCATGGTTTCTTCGATAGGGGTTTCAAGGTCGGGCGAGTGTAGCTGGAACAGGTCAATATAGTCGGTTTGAAGGCGGCGTAAGCTGGCTTCTACCGCCGAGAAAATATACTTGCGGGAAAGCCCACCTTCGTTTGGCCCGTCGCCCATCTCACCCCGGCACTTGGTCGCCAGCACAATTTTATCGCGCAGTTTACGTTCTTTGAGCCAGTTTCCCACAATCACTTCAGTATTGCCGCGCATTTCGGGAGTTGCGCCCAACGGGTAAACGTCGGCTGTATCGAAAAAATTAACTCCCGCCCCATAAGCCACGTCCATAATCTCGAAGCTGGTAGCTTCATCAGCTTGATTTGCAAAGGTCATTGTACCCAGGCAGATTTCGGTTACTTTTAGCCCGGTGCGACCTAATCTTTTAATTTTCATTCTGAATAAATCTCCTTTTATTTACGGGTTGCATAAATTGCCAAGAAATTCTAAAAAGTTCAGGATTTCGCTTTGTTCCGGCAGGTTACCCACCAAATGCGAGGCGGCGTAACGATAAACCGAACCATAATGGTCAGCGATAAAAAGTGCCACAGTTTTGTCTTTAGTTTGGGTCGGCTGGAACTGCGGTTCAAATAGCTGCATATATTTGGTATGGGTTAAGTAATCAGGGTCAGCCAACAAAGGATAAGTCAGGTTCAGGTTTTCGGTCAGGCTGGCTACTGTTTCCGGGGTTTGGGCGGCTATCACCAGCAACTCGGTTTCGTTTCGGCGGTAGTTAGGGTATTCGGTCTGAAGTTGCTGCAAAAAGCTGGTTTCATCACCTTTTATAAAATATATCACCAGCGAATTGCGCTGTTTATAATCCCAGAGCTTTACGGTTTTGCCCTTCCCCGAAGCCAAACTAAAAGCAGGAGCCATCCGTTGCTCCCCTTCCAGTAAGCCAAATCCCTTCAATTCCATTTTCTATTCTGACTCCTGTATTCTTGTTTCTTTATTCTTGGCGAATTATACTCTAAAACAAAAATTCTATCCAATTTGTGATAAACTGATTACTGAAAACTGATTACCGAATACTAACAACTATAATTATAACCGAGATGACCCAAACAGACGAAACAAACTGGCAATTTTACCGGGTGGCGCAAGGCTTACTGATTCACAAAAATCAGGTGTTGCTGGTGGGCAACGATTATGGCTACCCTGACCTGTTGTGGTCGTTACCGGGCGGGCGACTCGAACCCGGCGAACAGCATCAGGCCGCTATAAAACGGGAGTTTCTGGAAGAGACCGGGCTAGGAATAGTTCCGGGTGATTTGCTCTATGTTGTCGACTCCCGCTCTGAAATGCTGCACAAACACTTTGTAACACTCGTATTTGAGGTAAGGTTGACCCAACCTGAAAGTGAGCCTGCGCTGGTCGGTGAGGTAGATGGTCCGGTCAAAGACCTGCGATTTGTGCCGTTTGCAGAAATACCTGAACTGATTCAGCGACCAAGTATGGGCGAAGGGCTGCTCAACTATCTTTATTATGGGGCGGTGACTCACCGCTACTGGTTCTATCCTGAATATATGACCAGCGAATTTCAGCCCCTAAAATGGCCTCCTTTGGGAAGTAACGGGTAACGAATAATGAGTAACGAGAATGGCTGAACCGAATCCCGAAAACTTTGTTAAAGTTGCTAGAACCCGCGATATTAAGCCGGGACAACTCAAGGATTTTAAGGCGGGCAAGTTTAAAGTGGTGCTGGCGAATGTGTCCGGCACTTATCATGCTATGTATCCCTGGTGCCCCCATCAGGGTTGGCCGCTCTGGACGGGCGATTTACGCGGGGAGTTGGTACGCTGCTTCCTGCATCGCTGGCAGTTTAACGTCCGCACCGGGGAAAATATCGCGCCAGGAGATTTACCACTATGTTTACCCACCTACCCACTAAAAATTGAGGGTGAAGAAATCTGGGTTGACATAACTAAATTAGAAAAGAAAATGAACCGTTTAACCTGAAAAACTAATAACCGGGTAAATTTATTATCGTGCCGCTCGAATGGCTTGGGTTGCCACAACTCACCGCCAGATTTTCCAGGCTGTTATCAGCCTTTATCAAATAAGCTCCCAAACCGAGCCGATAACCCGATTGTAAAGAAATTCCGGCTGGCAGGGGCAAGGTCTGGTCTACCGCCACAGTTTCGCCGCTTTTCCAGGCGTTTGTTGGCAAAAGCTGGGCAGATTGGGTTGATAAATCAAGGTTTTCATTTTTACTGATTTTCCAGCCGCCCGGTTGCTCATCCCTTTGCGCCACTATTTTGCCATTTGAATCCACTAAATGGACAAAAAAGGTATAATTCTGCGGGACAGGTTTGCCGGCTTGCCAATAGGTTGTAATAGTAATTTTATCGGTAGTCTTGCCAGTTTGTTCGCCATAACTCACTCCGCCAAAGCTCAGACTATCCCCCACTCGGCAATCATAACTGACTTGCGGTGATAAAGGTCGGGGTCGGGGTCGCCATAAACTAAGACCATCGGGAAAAATCAGACTGAAGTTGGCGTTTAGAGCTTCCCAACCTTTATCGGTAAATCGCCTTGAACCCAACCCCAGCAATATCAGACTAAAACGCCTCTCTCGTAAGTCCGCCAAAAATTTACTTTCGTCCCACTGCCCGGCATCAGCCTGGAGAGCGGCATGGTAAAGGTCGCCGTAGACTACAGGACGGCTCAATTTTAATTGTAAATAAATATCTTCCGATAAAATATCACCGGGGGCGGCTTCAATTTGCTTGATTAATCCTTCATACATTTGCTGACGGGCGGCGGAGGGCATCCCACCGGCTGAAAAATAAAAGCCCCATTCGGGATAGCTGAGAGTTTGCCAGCCTAACACCCAGATTAATCCCACAACACAAACCCAACCCAAGAGCGAGGATAATTTTGTTTCGACTTTTTCAATGGCTAGAGCCGCCAACGCCCCAAAAATAACGATTAAAGGTGGGAAAAAATCAAGGGCGTGGTTGTAGCCACTCTGGTAAGAGCCTACCGTAATAAGGGTAAAAGTGCTGGCCGCCAGCCAGATAATAAGCAGCGAAGGACGATAGAGTTGCTTTAGTCGCCAACCTATTACTGCCCGTCTTAACTCAAGCAGCATATAAGCCACAGCAGTCAAGAGCATAGCCGGATGGTCAGGAAATACTCGGCTGGTTAATCTGCGCCTGAAATCGTCCCAAATCCAGGGGACTTGTTGCGAAACGAACATTTCAAAGAAAAAACGGTGATTGGTCAGCAAATCCAGCCCAATAAAAGGGATAAGGATAAACCCACTTAAAACCACCCCGAACTGAAGTCCCGCCCGCCAGTCTATTATTAGAACGTATAGTATTCCTACTCCTACCATTGCCAGCTCAGTTTGTTTGGTGAAAAAAGCCATCGCCACCAAACCTGCCCCAAAATAGCCGTACCAGTTAATCCTGTAGTGAACTTTTCCTTCCGCTCCCAGTATTTCAATTCTTCTCAGGCTTTTCCAGGTCAGCACCAGCCCGCCCAGCGAGAGCGCGATTGCCAGCATATCTGGCTTGAAAAGTGTACCCCAAACCAACGATGGATTGATTGAGAGCCAGAGTAGCCCAGCCACAACCCCGCCCATAAAGCTGTTTATTCGGCTGACTTTGAAGTAAGTTGTAGCAAATTGTTGGCTAAAAACGCCCAGCAGCAGGGCTATTACCACTGATGCCAGGAAAGTTATCAATCTTCCCCCTAGCATACTTAAACCAAAAAATTTCAGGAACAAGGCGCAAACTAGAAAATAAACCGGGCCATAGGGTGCAGCCAGAAAATAGTCGGGGGTACTTGGCCCATAAATATTCCTACCGTTCGATAGTTTCCAGGCCGCGTCCAGGTTAAAACCTTCATCGTAGTCAATTTGCCATTCCCAATCCAGCACTTCCCAGGAATGAATAAAAAAGTCTATAACATGAGGAATTAATAATGCGATTAAAATCAGCCATAACAAATAGCTGGCTTTGAACCGCATTTTATTTAGTTTCCAAAGATTGGTAGAACGAGTTGGGCTTTGTGCCGAGTGATTTAGAGACTGGACGTTTCGAGTCATACAGCCATCATTCCAGTGAAAAATACAGGTACTTTAGCATTAGTGGGAATTGTTGAAGTGCAATTCTGAAAGAGAAACCTCACAAGTGTTAATTTGAGGGACTCAAATTGAAAAAATGAAAATAATCCCAACTTTATTATAGTCAGGAATTGTTAAGAGTTTGCAAATGAAATGTTAAGAAAAGTTTAAGAAATTCAAGATAAAGTTAGATGGTAAGTCCTGGAAATCCCATAAGTAACGGTTATGCAAAGGCACTCTAAAGGTCAGGCCAAGCTCGCCAATTGTGGCATTTTCTTGAGCAACCCAGCCGTAGCCGACTGGACTGCTAATGAAGTATGCCACAGATAGAGATATTCGTTTGATTAGCTTGGCTTAGGAAGTAAACTACTGAAGTTATATTTCAAGCTTTCAGTTTTTTCTCTACCTTTTTAAGCAAAACGGCATTAGTGGCAACGGTGATGGAGCTGGCACTCATCGCCAACGCCCCTACTTCCGGGCTGAGTAAAATGCCAATCGGATAAAGGGCTCCCGCCGCAATCGGTATTGCCACTAAATTATAGATTGCGGCCCAGAACAGGTTTTGTTTCATCTTCGTAACAGTAGCTTTGGAGAGACGGATGGCTGCTAACACATCCAGGGGATCACTTCGCATGAGTACAACTTCCGCCGTTTCAATCGCCACACCCGTACCTGCCCCAATCGCTATACCTAAGTCGGCTTGAGCCAGGGCGGGCGCATCGTTTACGCCATCCCCGACCATCGCCGTGAATAATTTTTCAGCCTGTAATTGTTTTACATACTTGGCTTTCTCGGCGGGGAGCACTTCGGCAAAAATTCGAGTAATACCTAACTCTTTCCCAACGGCCTCGGCGGTTAGTTTGTTATCCCCGGTCAACATTGCAACTTGAATTCCAAGTTTTTGCAACTCGGTAATCGCCTGCTTTGAACTGGGGCGTACCCGGTCAGCCACAGCGATTAAACCAGCCCCCCGCCCATTTACTGCCACCACCATCACGGTTTTACCCTGGGCTTGCAAGGCTGCCAGTTTCTCCTGTTGGGCTAAGGTAAGTTGTATGTTGTTGTCAGCCAGTAATTTTGAGGTGCCAATTAAGACTGTCTGCCCGGTCACTACCGCCTGTACTCCACCCCCGGCAATAGATTTAAACTGGCTATATTCAAGTAGGGAAAGCTGGCGGGTTTTGGACTCCTCCACGATTGTTCGAGCCAGGGGGTGTTCTGAGTCGGCCTCGGTGGTAGCGGCCATTTGTAAGAGTTTGGCCTCATCCAGATTCAAAGCGGCACTGCTTTCTAATAGAGTTATATCCGTTACGGCGGGTTTTCCTTCGGTCAGGGTGCCAGTTTTATCGAAAATAATAGCCTGGATTTTAGAGGTTTGTTCCAGCGCGGTCGCGTTTTTTATTAAAATGCCATTGCGCGCCCCAATCCCGGTACCTACGGCGACGGCGGTAGGAGTAGCCAGCCCTAGAGCGTCAGGGCAAGCGATCACAATAGCGGTTACGGCTAAACTGAGGGCAAAAAGGGCGGTTTGGCCTACTATGAAGAACCAGATCAGGAAGGTAAGTAAACCCGCCCCAACTGCCAGCAATACCAACCATTCCGCCGCTTTATCGGCTATTCGTTGGGCTGGGGCTTTAGAATTCTGGGCGGTTTGTACCAGTTGGACTATCTGGGCCAGAGCAGTGTCACTACCAACTTTCGTAGCCTTGAAACGGAGTGAGCCAGAACCGTTAACGGTGCCTCCAATAACCTCATCGTCAGTTTTCTTGCTTACGGGGATACTCTCGCCCGTCACCATGCTTTCGTCTACCGCACTCTCGCCTTCGATTACTAACCCATCCACTGGCACTTTTTCGCCCGGTCTTAACAGAAGTAAATCGCTGACCTTGAGCTGTTCTACGGGAACGGTTTTAATCTCACCATTTGGCGCAATTAAATTGGCCTGGGAAGGGACAAGGCGGAGTAAGGCATTCAAGGCATCGGAGGAACCTCGGCGGCTCTTCATTTCCATCCAGTGACCAAACAGCACAAACGTTACCAGCATAGCCGCCGCGTCAAAGCTTGTTTCAACCGACGGGGCAAAAATGGTGGCAAAGAGGCTGAAAAGATAGGCTACCAGCATCCCCAGGCTAACCAGCACATTCATATTCAAGGTGCGGTTACGTAGGGCGCGATAGGCTCCCGAATGAAACATCCAGCCACCCCACCAAACAACCGGGCTTGAAAGAACCAGTAATACCCAGTTTTTGGTAATGCCGAAAGGCGTGGGCAAATTCAAGCCGAACAAGCGCACCCCCAGCATTGAATACAAAATTACCGGGATAGTCAGAACAAGCGACACAAAGAAGCGGTTGCGCATATCGGCTTCCATAGCCTTCGCCATAGCTGGGTCACTCATATCGTGAACCATATGCTCCGTTGGTTTGGCTTGGCCTTTACCCCCCATATCATGGCTCATCTGCTCCATTGGCGTTGCAGATGGCATGCTTCCGTAAGCGGAATGCGCCATTGTCGAGTGATCCATCTCTTTATGACCGTTTGTGGAGGAAATACTCATAACAGGACTGGTATGTTCCGGCATAGTTTGGTGATTATCTGATTTATTGGTGTTTAGTTCGGCTGATTTTCTGGGCATATCAAAGGAGTCACCACAGATATAGCCACAATCTTGCACCATCTCCCTGATTTGGGCTTCGTTCAGTTTATCTTCCTGATAGGTGATGGTAGTGCTCTGGGTAACATAGTTAGCTTGAACCTCAGTAATATTTTCGACTTTCCTGAGTTTTTTCTCGATTTCGGGGGCACACCCAGCGAAATTCATGCCTTTTAGGTGAATTGTTATTGTTTTCATTCGTCTTTCTTCGTTTCGTTTTCGCTTAAACCTACACTTCTAAAGTCTGGCGGGCCTTCTCGTATTCTTCTTTGGTAAGTTCTCCTGAAGCAAAACGCTGTTGTAGAAGGGCTAGATTTGTTTCTCCGTTACTCGCCGACCGATTACTATTCTGCCGCATCAGGGTCATTACCCCAAATATCACTACTACCAGGAAAATGACCATTAAGATAGAACCAACCACTACCATCCACAGCGAACCCTGATTCCAAACCATACCGCCGTCATAGCCGCTCATCATACCCCCGCCCCCTATCATACCTCCACCTAGCATTAAACCAAGGCTAACCAGAGCCAACACAACTAATACTCCAACAAAGATAGTTGTATTATTACTTTTCTCTCTCATAAATCCTCTTTTCGTTTCGTTTTCGCTCAAACTTTTACCTACAACCAACAAAGGCGTTGGTTGTATCGCTCAGTATGCGGTAAATAAGTAAAGCCGTCTGCGCGGTAGCGCACATATGGGTTATACAGGAAATGGCTATTGGAAATTATTCTGGATGTAAATTAAAGGGGACGCGTGGCACTGAGGAACATTCCGCGCCAGAAGAAATCAATCTTGAAACAACAGCCACCTACAATATTAAAACCTGGGGCTGATAAGAAGCGGTTTAACTCGCTAAAGGTATAAGTTTGGTAGTGCTGGGGGTCAACCAATCGGATAAGCCTTTCAAACAAGGGCCATAAAACCCTCCCGTGAACCGTAAAATCTTCTATTACAAGTTGCCCTCCGGGTTTAAGCACTCGATAGATTTCTTGTAATAAAATACCCGGTTGCGCCAGGTAATGCATGGCATTAGCCGATACCACTATATCAAAACTGGCATCGCTAAAGGGTAGGGCGTGGCTGGCATTTCCCTCCACAAAGGTTAGGTGCGGCTGTCCCGCAAACTTTCGCCGAGCCTGTGCCAGCATTTCCGGGCTGCTATCCAGGCCAATTATCTCAATTTCAGGGTGCAATCCCACAAGCTGGCGTTCAAGCTCACCAGTACCACAGGCAAGGTCTAGCAAACAGACCGGTTGCGGCTGCCCATTTAGCCGTTTAAAGTCGAGGGCCAGGAGGACACGTTCATGCGTTTTACGGGTGAAACTACCCCAGAGACGGTCATAAAATTGTGCCCCCCTTTTATAAGCTGAATTCTTCATAAACCCTTAATAATTTAGCTCTTTAACAACTCTCAATTTCAAAATCACCTCCGGTTTAGCCTGATAATTTCAGGTAAAACCAGAGGTGTATCTTAACACGGTAAGACTCTATCTATAGATGTTGACCCCTTTTCCATCAAGTTGGACGGAAAAGGGGTCATTTATTCTGAGGTATAATTAGGATAGCCTAAATGCCGTAATCAGCTTTCTGAATGAACTGTCCGTGCCAGGTATGGTACCAGACCTGCCCGGTAAAACCATTCACGCTCAACATTCCACTTATTATCCCGTTCTGCGTCACTTCTATAGTATAGTAACCGGGAAACTCGT
Source organism: Chloroflexia bacterium (assembly GCA_038207495.1). Taxonomy (GTDB): domain Bacteria; phylum Chloroflexota; class Chloroflexia; order Chloroheliales; family Chloroheliaceae; genus Chlorohelix. The sequence continues at coordinate 3,818 of JBBQZS010000026.1, read as the reverse complement.
CGGCGGTCTTATCCACTTGAACACTGGGATAGGCTTTGTCCAGGTAGGACTGGGCAATTTTGAGAGCCTGATTAGACGTTATCGACATTTTACCAGGTAGATATGCACCCGGGTTTACCTGTCCCAACCCACTCATCATGCCTTGATTCCCCATAATGCCATGTCCGCCCATCATATTACCACCCATCATGCCGCCCTGGTTATTAGTAGAGTTGGTGTTACCATACATGTGTCCGTATTGTAGATTCCACATCATGTTCGGACCGTATTCAGGGAATGCCTGCTTTGTTCCGGGATTTACCAGCAATTCAAAGGCGCCTACCCCGGTACTACTATCCTTTATGGCTACATAGGCGTTATTATCAAACAACATTATTTCATCTACAGTCAGGTTTTTGCTACCAAGTGTTGCCAGGTACTTAGTGGCGGCATCTTTAGCTTCACTGATGGTGAGGGCTGGTGTAGCAGAGGGGGTATAACTGCCGATCATCATTCCACCATAACCTGAACTACTGCCCATCCTACCACCCTGACCTGTAAATGCGCTGCCGCCCATCATGCCGCCTGGGCCAACAGTCCCGGCTCTATTAGTAGGGCTAGCAGTTTGAGCAAAAGTTCCTCCAGCAACCAAAAACCCTCCAGTTGCCATTACTAACAATGCAAACACCAGCACTAATCCAATTCGTTTCATCGCTTTTCTCTTTTCTATAATATAACTAATGCTCTAAATAAGCCTTTAAAACTTTTGGGCTTTAGGCCACCCTGAATCTTCTACCGAAGCTAGGACAAGTGTCTTTTTTGCTAGCTCATACTCAGCCAGGCTAATCTCTCCACCAGCAAAACGTCTTTTCAGAATTTCAAGGGGCGTTAAACTCCCTTTTTCTTCTCGCCTGGAGACTATCAAGTAAAGGCTTCCTATGACTAGAAGCACCAGTACAAACCAGAATAGAAACCCCAAAAGCATTCCTGTTCCGCCTATGGCCCCAAAACTCATCATGGTAGGTCGCCTCCTGCTTACAAGGAACATATTCGCTCCTGTTCTTTCATTATCCCTCCTTAACCTCAAGTTACCCTTCTCCTAACCTCAAGATTTCCTCAAGTAATTTGGCAGACGATTTATAAGAAGAGGATACGCAAAAGTGGCTGCGGATGGAAAGACGCAAAGGCAGGACGGAGTCGTAGTAAGATAGGACTATTTTGGGCAGAGCAAAAACCAAGGATTCAGGGGTTTCCCAGGGTTAATTCCCAACAAAAAGGGGACAACCTTATTAGCCAGTTCTAGGTAGCATGAAAGAAAAGGTGGCACCCTGGCCTAACCCAGGGGAGGTGGCCTGAATTTGCCCACCCATAGCTTCCACCAGGGCTTTGGCAATGGTTAAACCAATACCAGAGCCGCCCAGGGCCCGGCTTCGGGATTTATCCACCCGGTAGAAACGCTCAAACAGGTGTGGTAGATGTTCCGAACTTATGCCAGAGCCGCTATCCGTGACGCTAAACCGTACCATGTTTCCTTCAACTCCTACTTTCAAGTTTACAATACCATGCGCGGGAGTGTAACGGAGGGTGTTTGTGAGCAGATTGGTAAGTACCTGAATAGTTCTGTCCCTATCAGCATAAACCTGAGGAAGGTCACGGGGGATATCCCTGGTAAACTCTAAACCTTTGTCGGTAAACTGACTTTCCAAACGCTCAACAGTGGCAAAGGCGATTTCCGCGGGATTCAGGAGGGAAAACCTCAGCGGAATCTGTTTCGCCTCCGCTCTGGATAGTTCTTGCAAATCCTCTACAAGCCGCCGAAGCCGACCAGCCTCCTCGTGCAAACTCAACCAGAGCTCTTCAGAAGGTTTGACTACTCCATCAAGGAGCCCTTCCATATAGCCTTCCAGGGTGGTAATAGGGGTTTTCAGTTCGTGGGCGACATCCCCAATCAATTCCAGGCGGTGCCTTTCGGTAGCTTCCAGGGCTTCTGCCATCTGGTTAAAACTGGTAGCCATTGCTCCTAACTCATCCCCGCCAGGTGAGATAATTCTTTCTGCATAATGACCTTGTGCTATTCTTTTGCTGGCTACTGCCAGGCGGCTTACCGGGGTTATAATGAAACGGGAAACGAAAAAACTCACCACCACCGCTATCCCAACGCTGCTTAACCCAGCGATAAGCAAAGCCTCGGCCAGCGACGAGTTAAAAGCATTTTCCAGGTCAGGGTTCAGCCTAAAAGTGCCGCCAGATCCCATCATCTGGGCCATTTGCCCGTTTTGCATCATCTGGACATGGGATGAAAAGGCATTGGGGGCAACCAGGTCGGCAACACCAAATAAAACCAGGCAACCGAGGGCAATTATTAGAAGGTATGAAAAAAAGAGTTTGATACCCAGGCTGTTCCAACTAAAACTTCTGTTAGCGTCGTTTTTCATCAAGCGAACCTCCTGTCGAACCGATAGCCCAAACCCCGGACGGTTTCGATAAAACCTAGCCCGGAAGAGTCTTCTCCCAGTTTTTTACGCAAATTCCCAATATGGACTTCCAACACATGCTCGTCATAGTATTCGATACCCCAGACCTGTTCCATGAGCTGGCCGCGAGTGAAAACGCGCCCTGGATGGCGGGAAAGTAGGCTAAGAAGGGAGAATTCACGGGAGGTAAGGGCTATTTCATGCCCGTTTTTTGTAACTAGATGCTGGCTTTCGTCAATTACTAACTCCCCTAGCTGACGAGGAGGCTCGGTAATGGATTCTTCCTGGCTCTGGTTTCCCCCTCTGGGGCGGCGTAACATGGCCTTAACCCGCGCTACCAGTTCACGGGGGCTGAAGGGTTTGGTCAGGTAATCATCGGCACCTACCGATAATCCCACGATTTTATCGATTTCTTCACTCCTGGCGGTGAGCATAATTACATACGCATTGGAAAATTGCCTGAAACGGCGGCATACTTCCACCCCATCCACTTCTGGTAACATAAGGTCAAGCACCATAAGATCAGGTTTTGAAGAATGGGCTAATTCAAGGGCTGTAGCCCCATCATTAGCAGTCAGCACTTTGTAACCCTCTTGTTCCAGGTAACCTTTGACCAGAGCTACCAGTTTTTTTTCATCGTCAACTACCAGGATTGTAATCACCCTTTAGTTATTCCTTTTACCAATGTCGAGGCTGCTTTCCAAATATTTAGCAGTTTGGCGCGATTTCAAATTTAAAATCATACCCCAAACCCCCAAGTCTAAACTTTTAGATAATTTATAGCATAACATAAACCTGTGAATTATACGGGGGTCCAGCTTTCCAGCTTTATTGGCCGCGGGATTGTTGATAGGACTTTGTACCGTGCCCTGTGCTGGCTCGGTTTACATGGCGGCGCTGGGACTACTCACCAGCCAACTCACTCTGTTACAGGGAATGGGCTACCTGTTTTTATACAACCTTGTTTTCATCTCTCCATTGGTAATGATTTTGGGACTGGCGGTCAGCCCCCGGTTTGTCGTCTTTTAGGTCGCTGGTAACTACACCAGCGTGCTCTGCTAAAAGCCGCCATCAGAGTGATAGCGATTGGGGTAGGTAGGTATGCTTACTCTAGTAATAATCTAAACCTATTAAGTACCGTTCGTCAAAGAAAAGGTAAGGAATTAAGCGGCAGGCTGGGAAATAAGGGGTTTACCCTTAAAAGCCCAAAATAAAGCGGTGAAGGGATTATGACCATGCTTTGGCATAGTGGAAATATAACCCCGAATGCGGCAAAAGATAGCCGCTCCCAGTTTAGTCCTAAAACAACCCGCAATCTTCTGCTGGACTTTAAGCATTCTAAGGTCGCGCTCGGCCTGATTGTTG
>JBBQZS010000025.1:0-93321 GCA_038207495.1 Chloroflexia bacterium | reverse complement strand
TTAACTAATGAAGGAATTGCCAATCGGCATTTTGCAAATCTTGATGAACTTGAGCAAGCTCAAATTCAACGTTGTTTAGCCTTACAAGAACAAACCAATTTAATCAAAGGCTCAACCCTTTTCTATTGGTGGCCCAATCTTGCTTCTTAATGTGCATTACTTATCAAGACTTGGTATTACCCCACAAGACATTCAAAAGATGCGCTTTCAGGCTATCACATATCTACGCCGCGACCAGGAATGGTTTATACAATTAGCTCATGAATAGTTTTTCGTTCAGGTTGCAAGGGCAAAACAAAATCATTACAATAGCGGCAGGTAAAGTTTCGCCACTTACCAAATGCCAAAGCAAAAGTCAAAATTATGGTAGAATATAACCATTAAAAGTGGTTTGGCAGTTAAGACTGTCTACTGCCCATTTTCGAGAGGAAACCCTCGGAAATCTTCTTTAAAATACTTTCGCTTCAATCCATGTACTGTTAAAACTGAAGACTTAAAGGAAACTGTCCGAAGTTCTAACTCCGGCAGAGGCCGTAGAATGTCATGTCCTGTTGTTCTTGTTGTGCGTGGTGGTAGGCGTTAGTTGCTGAAAGATATTCTGGCTATAAAAATAATAGGACTTTCGCTTGAGCCCGATTATTAATTTCAGCCTGGAGCTAATTACTCCAACTGGTGAAATCCAAAGCGAAAATCGCAAATAAGAGAAAATAAGATGTCAATCAAGAAAAGTCAAAATAATGTCCACCTTCATGAGAATCCAATTGCCATAATTGGCATGGCTTCTATTTTCCCCCAGGCTCGAAATATTCAGGAGTATTGGGAAAATATCCTGAAAAAAGTAGATTGTATTATTGATGTGCCAGCCGACCGCTGGAAAATTGAAGATTATTATGACCCCGACCCCAAAACGCCCGACAAAAGCTACTCCAAACGGGGTGGTTTTATCCCTGATATTGATTTTGACCCTACCGAATTTGGCCTACCCCCTAACTTATTGGAGGCCACCGATGTTTCGCAGCTACTTTCGCTGCTAGTTGCCAAAGAAGCTTTGCAGGATGCCGGGTATGACGAAGGCCACAACCCTTACAGTGAACGCACAGGCGTTATCCTGGGGACGGTCATCGGGCAACAATTGATGCGACCCTTGATTGAGCGGCTGCAATTTCCCATCTGGGAAAAGGTGTTACTTAGCTGCGGATTATCCCAGAGTGATACCGATAAAGTCATCGATAAAATAAAATCGGCCTATCCAAACTGGGAGGAAAACTCCTTCCCCGGCTTCCTCAGCAATGTTATTGCCGGGCGGATTGCTAATCGCCTTGATTTGGGCGGACTTAACTGTACCGTAGATGCGGCCTGTGCCAGTTCGTTGGCGGCCCTGCGGATGGCAGTCAGTGAGTTATCGGCCCATCGCACCGATATGATGATTACGGGCGGGGTGGATATTGATAACTCCATTCTGACCTATATGTGTTTCAGCAAGACCCCCGCTTTCTCCAAGAAGACTAATGTTCGTCCATTTGATATTGAGTCGGATGGTATGATGGTCGGGGAAGGTCTAGGTATGCTGGTGCTGAAACGGCTGGAAGATGCCGAGCGAGACGGCGACCGGATTTATGCGGTAATCAAGGGTATCGGAGCTTCCAGTGACGGAAAGTTTAAGAGCATCTACGCCCCGCGCGGCGAAGGTCAGGCGCGAGCCTTGCGCCGGGCTTATGAGGATGCCGGATTTGCCCCAGCCGATGTAGATTTAATTGAAGCGCATGGTACTGGAACTGTGGCTGGGGACATTGCCGAAGCTTCCGGGTTGCAACTGGTTTTTAGCGAGGGCAATCCCCGCGCTAACTCGATTGCTTTGGGTAGCGTCAAGTCGCAGGTAGGCCACACCAAAGCCGCCGCCGGGTCAGCCAGTTTGATTAAAGCTGCTTTAGCTCTGCATCATAAAGTTTTGCCCGCTACTATTAATATCACCAAACCCAACCCCAAACTGGGCCTGGATAATTCACCTTTCTACCTCAATACCGAAACCCGCCCCTGGCTACGTCGAGATGTGAATACTCCCCGTCGGGCGGGAGTGAGTTCGTTTGGTTTTGGTGGCACCAATTACCATATCGTGCTGGAAGAATATACCGCCGAGCATGCAGGCGGCTACCGGGTTAATCGCACCGCCCAAACTATCTTACTGGCGGGTTCTGGACCCGAAGAATTACTGGCGGTTGGGCGAGAGTGGCTGACCAAACTGCAAGCCAAAGATGCTATCCGTAACTATGCTGAGTTGGTCGAAAATAGCCGGAAATCGCAGCCCCAGGAGCAGGAAGCCCGTCTTGCTTTCGTGGCTGAAACTTTGCCCGAAGCTCTGGAGTTGCTGGGGATTGCGCTGGAGTTGCTCGGCAAGAATACAACCCAGGAAAATTGGGAACATCCTCGTGGGATTTTCTATCGCCGCCGTGTGCTTAATCCGGGTGGTAAAGTGGTGGCTTTATTCTCTGGGCAAGGAGCCCAATATCTGGAAATGGGTCGCTCACTGGCTCTAAACTTCCCACCTCTTCGCGATACTATTGCCAGTCTGGATAATTTGTTCGTTCAGGATGGCTTAAAACCCTTATCCCAGGTGGTTTATCCAACTCCGGTTTACGACAATGATAGCCGCACCGCCCAGGAAGAAGCTTTACAAAGCACCGATTATGCCCAACCCGCTATCGGAGCAATGAGCGTAGCCCTCTATCGAATAATGGAGGCTGCCGGGTTCAAGGCGGACTTTACGGCAGGCCATAGTTTTGGTGAATTTACTGCGCTCTGGGCTGCCGGAGTCTTAAGCGATGCTGATTATTTCACCCTGGTTAAGGCGCGGGGTCAGGCGATGGCCTCTCCAAACCATGATCCTTCTTTCGAGAGCGGTACCATGTTGGCGGTGAGTGGCGATATAGCCCGCTTAACTGAAGTGCTGAAAAATCACCCTGATGTTAGCATCGCCAATTACAACTCGCCCGAACAGGTGGTGTTGGCTGGCACAAAGGCGGCAGTTGCGGCGATTCAGCCTGTCCTGAAGGCCAGTGGTTTTAACGCCACAACTTTGCCCGTATCGGCGGCTTTCCATACCACTTTAGTGGGTCATGCCCAGGAGCCTTTTGCCAGAGCCTTGCGTGCTACAAAATTCAACCCGCCTACTATTCCGGTTTTCTCTAACGCCACTGGTCAGGCTCACACCAGCAAACCCGAAACAATCCGCCGCGAAATGGAGTCCCATATGCTCAAGTCGGTGCTATTCCGACAGGAGATTGAAAATATCTATGAGCAGGGCGGCTTCTTCTTCGTAGAGTTTGGCCCGCGCGATATTTTGACCCATCTGGTAAAGGCGATTTTGGGCGATAAACCGCATCTGGTGGTGGCCCTCAACGCCAGTCGCCAGAAAGACAGCGATAATCAGTTTCGACGGGCGGTGGCCCAATTGCGGGTGGCGGGCCTCAAGTTTGGCGATATTGACCCTTATAGTTACAAACCAGCCCCGACCACTGAAAGAAAGCCCAAGTTAAATGTGCGTTTGAGTGGGGCAAATTATGTCAGCGAAGCCACTAAAAAGGCTTTTGAGGTAACATTGCAGGACGGGTTCCGTCTAAATCTGCCAGTGGAGGAGAAGGTTAGCGTTATGCCGCAAGAAAAACCAGTTCAAATGACCCCCGTGCCCCCAACAATTATCGAGCCGGAACAACCTCAAACAGTAGTATCCCAGGTGGTGGATTACGGTCAGGCTCTGGATTTAGTTGAGCGTGGTATGGCTCTTTTCAGCGAACATCAGGCCGGAACTTTGCGGGTGCATGAACAATACCTGCAAAACCAGGGTGATTATACGCGGGGTTTCTTTGATCTTATGAAACAACAGCAGGAATTATTGCTGAATGGCAATGCCGCCCCTGCCCCCGCCGTTCTGGATACACTCGAGCGCAGCCTGATGCGTTTCCAGGATTTGCAGCTTGAAACCCTCCACCTCCACGAACAATACTTGCAAGGGCAAACGGGCTATTCCCAGAATATTTTTGAACTTTTGCAGCAACAGGCCGGAAATACATCTACTCCTTATAGGGTAGAAGCGGCCCCGCCCCGCCCCCGGATTGCGGCCCCTGCACCACCAGCACAACCCACCCCGAAAGCTGTAACCGAGCCAGCACCCACTCCGCCTCCAGCACCGAAAGTAGCTCAGGTGGAAGTTGCGACCGCGCCCGTTATTATTGCTCCGGTTAAACCTGCCCCAGTTGCACCCGTACCTGTAGCTGTAGCGAAACCCGTCGCCCCGCCCCCTGCTCCGACTCCCGCCCCGTTGGTTCAGCCAGTGTTGGTTTCAGCAGCCCCGGTTGTGTCAATTGCTGCCATAGATATGAATGCGATGAAAACTACCCTGATGGAAGTGGTGAGCGAAAAGACGGGCTACCCCACCGACATGCTCGAAGTGGATATGGATATGGAGGCCGATTTAGGGATTGACTCAATCAAGCGAGTAGAAATTCTCGGTGCAATGCAAGAACGTTACCCCGAATTGCCCCGCCTGAATCCTGACGAATTAGCCGAGATGCGGACGCTAGGCCAAATTTTGGAGCGGATGGGTGGAAGTGCGGCTACTGAGCAAGCTGTCAGCAGTCAGCAGGTGGAATTAACTCCGCCTTCCGCCTTCCCAAGCAAGGAAGAGGGGTTAGGACATGCTAATCCTTCATCCCTCCCAATTGCCCCTGACCTGGTTCCGACCCTGATGGAAGTAGTTAGTGAAAAGACGGGTTATCCCACCGACATGTTGGAACTTGATATGGATATGGAGGCTGATTTAGGGATTGACTCCATCAAACGGGTAGAGATTTTGGGAGCAATGCAAGAACGTTTCCCCGAACTACCCCGCCTAAATCCCGATGAATTGGCTGAGATGCGGACGCTAGGTCAGATTGTGGAACGCATGAGTGGCGGGGCTACTCCTACGATTGCTCCAGAAATTCCTGCGGCCCCCGATAAAAAGGAAAACGGGGTTGAACGCGAAACTGTCCGACTGAAACACCTACCCTTACCTGACCGCCTGGAATTCACTCCATCGGGCAACTATTCCTGCCTGTTGACCGATGACGGTACGCCGCTAACTGCCGGGTTAGCGGCTGGTCTGACCAAATTGGGCTGGAAAGCGGTGGTACTAAGCTGGCCTACCACGTTGGTTCCTGCAAGCTCGACTTTGCCAGAGAATATCGGACGGGTAATGCTGGAAGATTTAAGCGAAAAAAGCCTGGAAAAAGCTATCAAGCAAGTCACCGAGAAATATGGCACAGTGGGGAGTTTCATCCACCTTAATCCGCGCACTTCGGCGGGTGGGGTGGCCTTCCTGGAAGCCGAAGAACAAATCCTGAAGGCAATTTTCCTGTTGGCCCGAAGCCTGAAAAAGCCCCTGACCGAAGCCGGACAGCACGGGCGAGCCTCTTTCCTGACCATTTCTCGCTTAGATGGGAAGTTTGGCCTCGATGGGCAGAATTATGGGGCAGTTGGGGGCGGGTTGTTTGGCCTGACCAAAAGCTTGAGCCAGGAGTGGGAAAAAGTTCATTGCCGCGCTCTGGATTTGTCGCCGGAACTAAGCGATGGGCAGGGAGTGGATTATATTCTGGCGGAGCTATACGACCCTAGCCGCCTGATGGTGGAAGTAGCCTATAGCCCGGAGGGCCGTTCTACCCTGGTGAGTGAGGTAGCCGCGCTGAACGGGAGGGCTGGATGAGCCACGCAGCACGGATAGGCCCGGATTCGGTTCTGGCGGTTAGCGGCGGGGCGCGCGGCATCACCGCCCAATGTGCTATTCAGATGGCCCGTCGCTATCACTGCAAGTTTATTTTGCTGGGCCGCACTGTGTTGGCCGATTATGTGCCGGAATGGGCCGGGAATAGCACCGATGAGGCCGACTTAAAGGGTCGTTTTATTCGCTGGCAGAGCGGGCGGGGCGAAAAAACCACTCCCTTATTAGCCCAAAAAGCGGTGACCGAATTACTGGCCCAACGTGAAATTGCCCAAACCCTGCAAGCCATTCGGGAAGCGGGCGGGGAGGTGGTCTATTTGAGCCTCGACATTACCGATGGGGCGGCTCTAAAAGAAGGGCTGGAAATGGCTCAGGCTCAAATCGGGCAGGTCACGGGCTTGTTGCATGGGGCGGGCAATCTTGCAGATAAGCTGATTGAGCAAAAAACCGCTCAGGATTTTGATAAGGTCTATAACCCAAAAGTCAAAGGTTTACAAAATCTGTTAGCGTGTCTCTCGCCCGAACGCCTGGAGCAAATAATCCTGTTTTCCTCGGTGGCAGGTTTCTATGGCAATGCCGGACAGGTGGATTATTCGCTGGCAAACGAAATCCTCAACAAAACGGCCTATCTTTTGCAGCATCAATACCCCAAATGTCGGGTGCTTTCGGTTAACTGGGGGCCCTGGGATGGTGGAATGGTTACGCCCGCTCTCAAGGAATATTTCGCCCGCCTGAATATCGCGGTTATCCCGCTAGAGGCCGGGGCGGAATTGCTGATGGACGAATTGGACCATACCGAAAATGCCCCGGTGCAACTGGTGGTAGGCGGCAAACTGACCCGCCCCGCCGCTACCATTGATACAGATTTACAGATACATCGAATTTCACGCCTTCTTTCCCTGGACTTAAACCCGTTTTTGCTCGACCACGTAATCGGGGGAAAGCCAGTGCTACCCGCCATCTGTGTAATTAATTGGATGGCGAACGCCTGTGAGCAGTTATATCCCGGCTACAGCCTCTATATCTCGGAAAATAACCGGGTTTTCAAGGGGTTGGTTTTTGAGAATAATATCCCCGCCCGTTACACCGTTGAACTCAAAGAAATTGCCAAAAATACCGAGGGAATTATTTTCGAGGGTATTATTTCGAGCATTGGTGAAAACGGCAAACAGCAATTTCACTATGGGGCTCGCGTAACCCTGAAACGGGATATGCCCAAATCTCCTCATCTGGATTCTCGGCCCGGTTTGCGGGATAACGGGCAGCCAGGGCAACAGTTTTACGCCGATGGCACGCTTTTTCATGGCCCCTCCTTTCAAGGGGTAAAAAGGGTGCTGGAAATCAGTCCACAAGGGGTTGAACTGGAATGTTACCTCCCGGCCCTGACCGAGGAGGCACAAGGCCAGTTCCCTGTGCAGAATTTTAACCCTTACGCGGTGGATGTCCAGCTACAGGGTTTGTTAATCTGGGCGCGGCATACCTACGGTGCTGGTAGTTTGCCCCTGAAAATTCAGCATGTGGAGCAATTCCGCCCCTTGCCCTTTAACAAAATTTATTACGCCAGTATGCAACTGCAACAACAGAGCGAGACCGGGCTGGTGGCGGATGTGATGGCCTTTGACGCGGAAGGCAACGTTTACAACCGTATCAGTGGGTCGGAAGTGACTATTAGCAAGCAGCTAAATAAATTATTTGTGGCGGCGGGGAGTTTGCCAGCCACCAGTGGGGTATAGCTGGCTATGACAAAATGCGCCATTGTTGGTATGGGTTATTATAGCCAAAAGCTGCCCGGTCTGGGAGCGTTGGATTATGCCCTCTACAATGGGTTGCCTCTGAATGACTCATCAACTAAGGCCGAATTTTTACTAAAAGCGAGCGAAGAAGCGTTGCAACAAGCGGGTTATGCCGCTAATAACCGCGCCCGAATTGTGGTTATCAGTACCAACCCAAATCAACTTGACATAACACCATTACAAATTAACAGCCCATTGTATCAAGTACAGGCTGGTGATAACACCGTTTTTCAGGCAATTACTCAGGCGCAGACTTTATTCCAGGCTGGACAAGCCGAGGCGGTGTTACTGGTCGGACAATGTGAAGCGGTAGTGCTAAACTCCTACCCACTGGCGCGACAAAGCCGTCAGACCATTTACGCCATAATAGAATCGCTGGCCTTTGCCGAAAACTCGGAGGGAATTTCGGCGGCTATTCAAACCGCTAACGAATCTGCCGGGATTAACCCTGAACAGGTTGGCTACCTGGAATTTGGGGGGAGGGCTATAGCACAAGAAGCAACGGCTGAACTGCCCCAACTATTAAAAGTCTATCAAGGGCTTCCTTCTTTACAAATTGCCGCCGGAGGAACGGGCGAAAGTGGGCTGGTTTCGTTAATCAAAGCCGCCCTGAGCCTCTATCACCGCTATATCCCGGCAATTCCTGATTGGCAACAACCTTACGGCGCAGGCTGGCAAAGTAGCCCGTTTTATATAGTGGGTCGTTCGCGGGGTTGGTTTCTGGAAAGAGGCCACAGCCACCGAATTGCGGCGATTAGCTGCTTTGCCCCTGACGGCAATTATGCCTACTTACTGCTTTCGGAAGCCCAAAAGCCCGCCCCGCCTGACTATAGCTATCTTCAGCAGCTCCCCTTGCAACTTTTCCCCTTAGCAGGCAACGATAAAGAAGGTTTGCTTGCTTTCTTGAAAGATTTAGGCCATAAGCTGGGGGAACAGGACTCCCTAACAAATCTAGCCCGGCAATGTTTTCAGACTTTCAAGGTCAACCCCAACGCTCCTTATGCCATAGCTTTGGTGGCAAATAGCCGGGAAGGACTTGCTACGGAAATCGAGGCCGCCCTAACGGGAGTGTTAAACGCTTTCGAGAAGGGGCGCGACTGGAAAAGTAAACATGGCAGCTATTTCAGCCCTAGCCCACTAGGTGCAAAGGGCGAGGTGGCGTTTGTCTATCCCGGTGCTTTCAACTCGTTTATCGGGCTGGGGCAGGATTTGTTCAAGCTTTATCCCGACCTGTACGAGCGGTTCGCCAAAATAAATCCCGACCTTTCGAGCGCGATAGCCGAGAAACAGCTTTACCCGCGTAGCCTGGAAGCCCTGAGCGAAGCCCAACTGGACGCGCAGGAAGCCCAACTGGAATATGATCCGGCAACGATGATTCAGTCGGGGGCCAGTTTTGCCATATTGTTTACCATGTTGGTGCGGGACTATTTCAAGGTTAAACCCCGTGCCGCCTTTGGCTACAGTATGGGCGAAACCAGCATGTTCTGGGCAACAGGAGTCTGGCAGAGCGGCGAAAAGGGGCTGGATACTTTTCAAGACTCAACTCTTTTCCGCACCCGCCTGGTCGGTCCAAAAGAGAGCGTGCGGGAGCAGTGGGGAATACCAGCCGAAACCGAGGGCGAGGATTTTTGGAGTACCTATTATATTTTAGCCCCGTTGGAAAAGGTTCAGGAGGGGCTGAAGGGCGAGGAGCGTGTTTACCTGACCCATATCAACACCCCTGAAGAAGTGATAATCAGTGGCGACACTGCTGGCTGCAAACGGGTGATAGAGCGGCTGAAATGCCACTATTTACGCCGCCCCGCCAGCTTTGTGATGCATTGCCCACCCGCCCTGGCAGAATACGACGAATTGGTAAAGTTGCACAGCCAGCCTTCACGGGTCGTGTCTGGCTTAACCTTTTACTCCGCTGCCGATTATCGTCCGGTAAGCCTGTCACAGCGCGAGATTGCCCGCAGCGTCAGCCGTATGATTTGCCAACCACTCGATTTCCCCCGATTGGTCAATCAGGTTTATCAGGATGGTAGCCGGATATTTGTGGAGCTTGGCCCTGGCAATACCTGTTCACGTTGGATTGGCAAAATCCTCAAACATACGCCCCACGCCGTGCTACATGTCGCCCAAAAAGGCACGGACGACCAGACTTCGCTACTGAAATTACTGGCCCAACTGACCAGTCAGCGCGTGCCATTAGATTTGTCGCTGCTTTACGGACAGACTCAACAAACCCGACCAATTGTCCCTGCCCTGCGTCTGCCACTGGAAAAGCTACAAGAACAGGTAAGTTTGCGGAGTGAAATCCACTCGGCTTTCCTCCAAAATCGAAAAACGGCGGTGGCGCAGTTTGGGCAACTGGTCGGGCAACAAATCAGCCTGTTAAAAGCCCAGGCGCAACAATCCGGCGGTGTTCAGGTCTTACCTCGAAAGCCTGCCCTGTTTGACCGGGACAAACTGGAAGAATTTGCGGCTGGGTCGGTAGTCAAATGTTTTGGGTCGGATTACGCCATCTACGAGGGGCGGCGGTTGTCGCGCATCCCCAATAGCGACCTGTTATTGATGAGCCGAATTACCAGCATCGAGGGCGAACGGGGCATTTTTGAAGGGGTCTCAACCATCGAGGCCGAATACGATGTGCCGGAAAACGCCTGGTTTTATCAGCATAATTCGCACCCTAGCATGCCCTATAGCGTGATAATGGAAATCGCCCTACAGCCCTGCGGTTTTCTGGCAGCATACAAAGGCAGTGCCTTATTATTTCCCAACGAGGATTTGTATTTCCGCAATCTGGACGGGCGGGCCGAGCTAATCCGGGAGGCAGATGTGCGCAGCAAAACTATCACTACCCGCGCCCGCTTACTGGTAACAACTACCTTGAACGGCACTATTATCCAGCGTTTTGAGTTTGAATTAAGTTGCGAGGGTCAGCCTTTCTATCGGGGCGAGTCGGCTTTTGGCTTTTTCCCGGCGGATACTATGATAAATCAGGTCGGTCTGGATGGCGGCAAAATAATCCAGCCGTGGTATGTTGCTAATGGACAGGCTGGGGAACTCGCTAAGTTACAAGCGGGTGAGTCACTGTTTAACGCCCCTCCCGGCAAACCCCATTATCGCCTTGCTACCGGGCAACTTGAATTTCTGGACGAAGTGCGACTGATACCGGGCGGTGGCAAATTTGGGCACGGTTATCTTTTCGCCAGCAAACAGGTAGATCCCGCCGACTGGTTTTATCGTTGCCATTTTTATCAAGACCCGGTAATGCCCGGTTCGCTGGGGGTTGAGGCGATTTTGGAAGCGATGCAGGTCTACGCTCTAAAGCAGGATTTGGGGGCGGGGTTAAACTCACCCCATTTTGAGCCATTATCAGGTCACAGTATTAGCTGGAAATATCGGGGGCAGTTACTCCCTACCAACCGCGAAATGCGTCTGGAAGTTCACCTGAGTCGGGTGGAGCGGCTACCGGGGCTGGTAAACCTGATTGGCGAGGCTAGCCTTTGGAAAGATAATGTCAGGATTTACGAGATAAAAGAAATCGGCCTTTGTTTAAAGGAAAGTTGAGTAATAATTACGTAGGAGGTTCCTCCGTCAACCGATATTTGCAAGACGGATAAGCTGAACAGGAAAGAGGATACGCCAATGACCATCGCAGAAACCGGGCTAAAATTTAGCCAACCCACTACCCCAGCCCTGGCCTGGAAGGGACCGCTAGATTCGGTGATTTATGACGAAGCTGGCATTCAGGCTGCCCTTTTACAGTTGGGCAAAAGCTGTTTTGTTTTAAAAGTTGGCGATAGAATTGGTTTTAGCACGGCGGGCGAGGTTGTTGGAGTGGGCGCGGGACAGGCCGAGCTACTGGCTCAATTGCCCCCGTTGCCTCTGGAAAATATGGGCGATACTGCTTTCAAAGCCCGCTATGGGGTGCGCTACGCTTATGCGACGGGAGCAATGGCGCACGGGATTGCCTCGGAAGATTTGGTTATCGCTCTGGGCAAGGCCGGAATGTTAAGTTCGTTTGGAGCGGCAGGGCTAGGTCCTGCCCGGATTGAAGCCGCCATTAACCGCATCCAGGCGGCCTTACCAGATGGCCCTTACGCTTTTAACCTGATTCACAGTCCTAGCGAGGAATCTATTGAGCGCAAGGCCGTGGAGCTTTATCTCAAGTATAGCGTCAGGTTTGTTGAGGCATCGGCCTTTCTGGATTTAACGCCCCATATCGTACGCTATCGGGTGTCGGGGCTAGGGCTGGATAGTCAGGGGCGGGTGGAAATCAAAAATCGGGTTATCGCCAAACTTTCACGCCGGGAGTTAGCCACCAAGTTTATGCAACCCGCCCCCACCCGTATCTTGAAAGAATTGCTCGATGCTGGCTTGATTACTCAGCAGCAGGCCACCCTGGCCGAGCTAGTGCCGATGGCCGATGATGTAACGGTGGAAGCCGATTCGGGCGGTCACACCGATAACCGCCCCCTGGTTAGCCTGTTACCCTCTATCCTGGCTTTGCGGGACGAAATTCAGGATAAGTATCATTATGCCAGCCCCATTGGAGTGGGTGCGGCAGGTGGTATTAGCACTCCGGCCTCGGCTCTGGCGGCTTTGATGATGGGGGCGGATTATGTGGTGTCTGGCTCAGTTAATCATTCCTGCCTGGAATCTGGTACATCCGAATATACCAAAAAGCTACTTGCTCAGGCTGAGATGGCGGACGTGATTATGGCTCCTTCCGCCGATATGTTTGAGATGGGCGTGCGGGTGCAGCTGCTCAAACGCGGCACCCTTTTCCCGATGCGCTCCCAGAAGTTGTACGAGTTATATCGGGCTTATAATTCGCTGGAAGAGATTCCGGTGGCAGAAATGACTACCCTCGAAAAACAGATTTTCAAACGACCGGTTGAGGACATTTGGAATGATACGGTAGCCTTCTTTACTGAGCGCGACCCTGAAACTCTGGCTAGAGCCGAAGGAAACCCCAAACGAAAGATGGCCCTGGTTTTTCGCTGGTATTTAGGTCTTTCCTCACGCTGGTCGAATGCAGGCGAAAAGGGCCGCGAAATGGATTATCAAATCTGGTGTGGGCCAGCGATGGGCGCGTTCAACGATTGGGTGCGTGGTAGCTACCTCGAATCGCCCCAGAATCGGCGGGTGGTTGAGGTTGGTTTGCATATTTTGACCGGGGCGGCTTTTATGTATCGTCTCCAAACCTTACGTTTGCAGGGTCTACAGTTCCCGCCCAGCTACAGCCGTTATCGCCCAACTGAAATAAGTTAACTTTCACCACAGAGACGTAGAAGCACGCCGAAATAAAAATTTAAAACCGTGTCTCCCTGCCTCTGTGGTAAATAATTCAGGCTAAATTAGCTAAAGTGGAAATACCAGGTTGCAAGCGAATAGAAATAACAGGGCTTGATAGAGTAGAAGTCTGGTGCGCCCAGCTCGACCAACCTCCTGAACTTTTAACCGAGTTTGCCGAAATTTTATCGGCAGACGAAAAGGAACGTGCCGCCCGTTACATTCTCGGCCCTATCCGCGACAGGTTTATTGTTGGGCGGACTATCCTTCGCCTTTTGCTAAGTAATTATCTAAACAAGCTTCCAACCGAAATCGAATTCGCCTACGGGGCACATGGCAAGCCCTATCTAACCCCTGAAACATCCCTTAATTTTAACCTGGCTAACTCGGAAGAATTGGCTGTTTTTGCCTTTGCTCCCACAGGCAGAATTGGGATTGACCTTGAGTTTATCCGGCCCGTAACCGAGATGGCCCGAATCGCTACCAGCTACTTTTCCGAGCGGGAAAAGCAGCAACTTTTTGCCCTGCCCGAAGCGGCTCGGCAGGAGGCCTTTTTCCAGTGCTGGACGCGCAAGGAAGCCTACCTCAAAGCTCTGGGTGATGGTCTGACCCACCCGCTATCCACCTTTTCGGTTACGCTTGGGCCAAACGAGCCGCCCCGCCTGTTGGAAGTGGAAGGTGATGTTGTTGAGGCCCAACGTTGGAGTTTGAACTCGTTTATTCCGTCGGAGGGGTTTATCGCGGCGTTGATAGCGGACATCTAAACGAAATCCCTGACATAGCTTTTGTTAACTAACATAAACATAAGTTATTTTTTGATAGTTTCCAACAGCATATTTTATTATATGGGTTAGATTTAATTTAGGCTGATATACTCGCAGATTCTTTAATTCCAACCTTACCTCAAAAACCCTTGTGTTTTAGCCTACCCGGATGTAGAATTGGCAGAGTTTCGGGTAGTTTGCGCGCTACTATGCTATTTTCATCACTGGAAGGATTGCCACAATGAGTACACTCCGGGTAGTTTATGTTCATGGTATCTCTAGCTCGGTTCTCAAGGAAGATTATGCCTCAGACCTGAGTGGGATGTTGATGGAAAAACTGAGCAAGCTGGGAGTTATACCCCATGAAGCTGATCAGAACGATATTGACCAAATTATCACCTTTGAACGGGTAAATTACTCGGAAATCGGGCAAGCCGAGGAAGAACGAGTTCTTAAAGCCTACAGCCAGGAGCGTAATAAACTTTATAATTTCCTTGACCAACTGGTTGAGCGGGCCGGGTTTGACCGACTCCGCCAACAAATTATTACTTCGGTCAGCGATGTTCTGGTTTACGAGTCGGCTTTCTGGCGTGACAAAATACGCGATATGTTAGTGGATAAAATCAAGCCTTATGTCCGAACCCACGACCCGGTGACCGTTATCGGGCATAGCCTGGGCTCGGTGGTGGCTTTCGATACGGTATATTACAACAGCCGTCATAATCGCGACTGGCTGGAGGCTGACTTTAAGGTTTCCAATTTGGTTACAATGGGTTCGCCACTTGCTCTATTTACTCTGGAACTGGACGACGAGTCCGGATTACAAAAACCTCGCTATTTCCCGGCAGAATCTACCCCCAAAGACCTCAACCCGACCAATACCAATCCCGACTTGCAACCGGTTGATGACAAGGGAGTCTGGTATAACTTCCTGGACGCTCAGGATTTAATCGGTTACCCCTTAGAGATTTTATTCAAGAACAAGTTCAAACTTGAGGATATTCTGGTGCAAACTGGCACCGACCCCATCAAAGCTCACTCCGAGTATTGGCGTAATAATGAGGTAGCAACTCGGATTGCCGAACGACTAAAATTAGATTACAAACGAGTCAACGGTTAAGCTATGTGGTTAGCCGATTAGGATTTTCACTTCTTTAACTCAAAGCTTCTAATTCAAAACAGATAACTAACCTAGTTTGTGTACGGGAAACCCTTACACATATATGGTGTATTCCCCGATTGAGTTAACCCCCAGCTCAACCTATAATTCGTCTTGGTCAAAGAATGGTAAAAATCTGGTAAACAACGGTTAACAGGTACGAATTCTGCTTTGGTACTAACCAGTTGAATGGACAACTACAATCTGACCTTAATAAACTGTTCAGGCGAAAGACCTGGTTATTATAGAGTTAAAACAATTTTTACGAGAAATCAAAAAAATTAGAAAGAAATAAAATGAGTGATTTAGTAGCAGCCCGTGCCCAAATGGGTACTTCACTCGCTTTCCATATAATATTTGCGGCACTGGGCATCGGTTTACCCTTGATGCTATGTATCTCCGAGGGAATGTATCTCAGAACCAAAAAGCTGGAATATCTGGCCCTGGCGAAAAAATGGGCCAAAGCTACGGCGATTTTGTTTGCGGTAGGGGCGGTTTCCGGCACTGTTTTGAGTTTTGAACTAGGTCTATTATGGCCCGGCTTTATGCAATATGCCGGAAGCATCGTCGGCATGCCTTTCAGTTTAGAGGGTTACGCCTTTTTTATTGAGGCTATTTTCCTGGGTTTGTATCTTTACGGGCGCAGTCGGCTGTCGCCCCTGGTGCACTGGCTAACCACAATCCCGATTGCCGTGTCAGGTATGTTAAGCGGGATTTTTGTGGTGGCGGTCAACGGATGGATGAACTCACCTACCGGATTTAAGGTGGTGGATGGGAAAGTAACCGACGTTAACCCGATTGCAGCGTTGTTTAACCCTTCCTGGTTTCAGCAAGCGATTCACTCTACCCTTTCGGCCTATATTGCAACGGCTTTTGCGGCTGCGGCTATTTACGCGGTGGGAATGCTGCGGGGGAAGCGCGATGGCTATCACCGCAAGGGTTTGGCAATCGCTTTGATAATTGGCTGTATCGCCGCCCCGCTCCAATTGGCTAGTGGACATGCCAGCGCGGTCTGGGTGGCGGAAAACCAACCCGCTAAGTTAGCCGCAATGGAAAGTCATTTTGAAACCCAGACTTGTTCGCCCTTAACTATCGGCGGTATCCCAAATGTCGAAAAAGGGACGGTGGATTTCGCTATTCAGATTCCCTGTGGGCTGAGTTTGCTGGTAGGCTTTAATACTGATACTAAAGTTACCGGGCTAAATGACATTGCCCCAGAACTACGACCTAAAACCGCAATCGTCCATCCGGCCTTTGAAATAATGGTGGCCTCTGGAATGTTTATGTTATTGGTGAGCCTGGGAGCGGCCTTTACGGTCTGGCGCACTCGTCGCGTGCCTGATAAAAAGTGGCAACTCTGGACGATTGCCCTGACCGGGCCATTGGGTTTTATCGCTATCGAAGCGGGCTGGACGGTGACGGAAGTAGGGCGGCAACCCTGGGTGGTGTATGGCTTTGTCAAAACCAGCGATGCCGTAACCACCGCGCCGGGAGTAGCTATTTTCTTTGCCCTGTTCACCTTTATCTACATTTCGATGGCGGTTATTGTGGTCTGGCTGTTGCGGCGGTTGGCTAAAAACCCTGCCAAATTGGAAAAGGAGAGCGGGTATGCCGTCGCTTAATCTGGCCTGGGTTATAGCAGGGCTGATAGTAGTGGGCCTCACCACCTATGTAATTCTGGCAGGAGCCGATTTTGGCGGGGGAGTCTGGGACTTCCTGGCACGAGGCCCCCGCAAAGCCGACCAACGGCAGGCCATCGCCAAGGCAATGGGGCCGGTCTGGGAGGCAAATCATGTCTGGTTAATCTTTGTGCTGGTGTTGATGTTTACGGCCTTCCCGCCCGCCTTTGCGGCCATGAGTACCGCTCTGGCAATCCCGCTAACGCTGGCCTCAGTTGGGATTGTGCTGCGGGGAGCAAATTTTGTCTTTCGGGCGCATGCGGCGAGTGTGGCGGGGGCGGCTCGGATTTTTGGGGTAATGTTTGGTGCGGCCAGCTTGATAACCCCCTTTATGTTGGGGCTATGTGTAGGAGCGTTGGGGTCGGGCAACATCCGAGTGGAAAATAGTAAGATTATGTCAAGCTATTTCACTCCCTGGTTGGCCCCTTTCCCGATTATGGTTGGGCTTTTAGCGGTAGCCCTTTGCTCCTTCCTGGCGGCGGTCTATTTAACCCTGGAAACAAGTGGAGAGTTACAGGAAGATTTCCGGCGTAGGGCGGTTATTTCGGGTATTGCCACCGCCGTTATCGCCACTATTGCCCTACCCTTTGCTATTCAGGGTGCGCCGCTACTCTGGGAACAGCTAATCTGGGGTCGGGCAACCGCGTTGGTAATCGGTACGGTGTTGCTGGGGCTGGTGGCGATGGTGATGAGCTACTTACGCCATTATAATATCGCTCGTATCGCTACTATTGCCGAGGTCGCCTGTATTGTGGGTGGCTGGGCTTTAGCGCAAGCCCCCTATATGATTGTGCCGGATATTACTGTAACTGGAGCTGCCGCGCCCGACTCGGCTCTTGGCCCTCAACTTATTGCCCTGGGAATCGGCCTGGTTTTCCTGTTACCTTCACTCGCTTTTCTGTTGTATGTTTTCAAGGGGCAGAACCCCGCCGCCGAAACCTCTGGTGAGGAATAAACCTGTTCCCCCTGCCTTGAAAATAAGGGAACAGCCCACCAAAACACCAGGACACCAAGAAACGAAAAGATTACCTGGCGTTCTTGGCGGTTTAATTTTCTTGGCAGTGGCTAGGTCAGTTAAACCACCTCAAACGATGGAGCAATTGCCCGGAAAACCATTTCATCACCATCCATATCCACCTGAATATTAGAACCTTCGTCGAAATGACCTTCCAGCAAAGCCAACGCGAGAGGGTCTAATATCATGTGTTGAATAGCTCGTTTGAGGGGGCGTGCCCCATAGGTCGGGTCGTAGCCTTCCTCGGTCAGAGCTTCCAGAGCCGCCGGAGTGAGCTCCAGAGTAATACGGCGGTCAGCCAGGCGTTTGCGTACCCGGCCCAGTTGAATTTCGACAATTCGCTCCAATTGCTCCCGGCCCAGCGCGTGGAAGATAATAATTTCGTCCACCCGGTTCAGGAATTCAGGCCGGAAGTGACCGCGCAAAGCCGACATCACCTGTTGTCTAATCTGTTTATCGGTAGCTCCACCCGCCCCAACATCGGCGAGATATTGGCTACCGATGTTAGAGGTCATAATCACAACCGTGTTTTTGAAATCCACCGTGCGACCCTGGCTATCGGTCAAACGCCCATCGTCCAACAGTTGCAGCAAGACGTTAAAGACATCCGGGTGGGCCTTTTCTACCTCATCAAACAGTACCACCGCATAGGGTCGCCGTCGAACCGCTTCGGTCAGTTGCCCACCCTCGTCATAGCCCACGTAGCCGGGAGGTGCCCCAATCAAGCGGCTGACACTATGCTTTTCCATATATTCACTCATATCAATCCGGGTCAGGGCCTGGTCATCGTCAAACAAGAATTCGGCCAGGGCGCGGGCCAGTTCGGTTTTACCTACGCCGGTTGGGCCGAGGAAGATAAAGGAGCCAAGCGGACGATTAGGGTCTTGCAATCCGGTGCGGGAGCGGCGGACGGCGTTGGCAATTGCCCGAATAGCATCCTCCTGCCCAACCACCCGTTGCGCCAGCCGTTCTTCCATCTTGATTAGCTTCTGAGCCTCGCCCTCCTGCATGCGGCTGACTGGCACTCCTGTCCAGCGGCTAACAATCTCAGCGATTAATTCGCTATCCACCTGTTCATTGACCATCCGCCCGCCTTCCTGCTCTTCGGCTTCCTCGGCGGTTTTGAGTTCGGCCTCAAGTTGGGTCAGTTTGCCATACTGGAGTTGTCCGGCCTTCTGGTAATCGGTTTCGCGCAGGGCAGACTCAATTTCATGCTGTACCTGCTCGATTTGACCCTTTAAGTCGCGTACCCGGTTGATATATTGCTTTTCAACCTGCCAACGAGCGGTAAGCTGGTCGTTTTCCTCTTTCAGGTTGACCAGTTCTACCTCTAATTTTTGCAAGCGTTCTTTGCTGGCAGCATCTTTCTCCATCTTCATGGCTTCGCGCTCGATTTCAAGTTGGCCTATCCTTCGCCGCACCTCGTCCAATTCCACCGGGACGCTATCAATCTCGCTGCGGAGTTTGGCGGCTGCTTCATCAATCAAGTCAATCGCCTTATCGGGCAAAAAACGGTCTGAAATATAGCGGTTAGATAGCACCGCCGCCGCCACCAGAGCCGAGTCGGTATAATGCACTCCATGATGAACCTCATAGCGGGGTTTGAGGCCGCGCAAAATTGAGATAGTATCTTCCACGCTGGGTTCGCCCACCACGACGGGCTGGAAACGGCGTTCCAGAGCGGCATCTTTCTCGATATGTTTGCGATATTCGTCCAGGGTGGTCGCGCCAATCATGTGTAACTCGCCCCGCGCCAGCATCGGCTTTAGCATCTGGCTGGCATCCATCGCCCCTTCTGCCGCTCCCGCCCCAACGACGGTGTGCAACTCGTCAATAAACAGGATTATTTTACCTTCTGCCGCTTCTACTTCCTTTAGTACGGCTTTGAGACGTTCCTCGAACTCGCCCCGATACTTGGCCCCCGCCACCATTGACCCTAAATCCAGGGCAATAATTTTCTTGTTTTTCAGACCTTCAGGCACATCGCCCCGAATTATCCGCAGGGCTAACCCTTCCACAATAGCCGTTTTACCCACGCCCGGCTCACCAATTAGTACCGGGTTATTTTTGGTGCGGCGACTGAGTACCTGAGTAGCCCGCCGAATTTCCTCATCCCGCCCGATAACCGGGTCAAGTTTGCCCTTTTCGGCCAGTTCGGTCAGGTCGCGCCCGTATTTTTCTAAAACCTGGTATTTACCTTCGGGGTTGGGGTCAGTCACACGCTGTGACCCCCGGATGGAGGCCAATACGTTCAAAACGGCATTCTCGTTGATACCCGACTCGCGCAGTAACTTGCCGCCTTCGCCTTTATCCTCAACCAGTTCCAGCATAAAATGTTCGGTGCTGGTATAGTCGTCTTTCATGTTGGCGGCGCGTTGCTCGGCCCGGTCAACCAGTTTCATCAGGTTATTGCCAAGTTTAATATCCACCGCCGAGCCATAAACATGGGGGCGGGCGTTCAGAAGTGTATCCAGGCGGGTTTTCAGGCGACCGGGAGCAAGGCCAAGTTTTGCCACAATTTGGGGAATAACGCCGTCCTCTTGTTCCAGCAGAGCCATCAGCAGGTGGTCAGGCTCCACCAGCGAATGGTTGCGGCGCACTGCCTCGTTTTTGGCATCCAGCAGGGCTTCCTGGGCTTTCCCGGTCATTTTATTAATATCCATTGCTTCGTGACCTCTTTTGGTATATTTTCTATAATTAATACTTACACAGGTTCATACCATAATAATTGCCATAAAAGCAAGATTTATCCTATGAGCCCGCTCACGTATTTCCAGCTTAATCTACGATTAATATTGTTAGAGGAGAATTTGAGAGGTGTTAGATAGGTGTTAGAATTGGGGTTCGCGGTCTGCGGCGTAGCTAAGAGATGCCAAAATTTCTTCCTCAGTCAAATATGGGAAATCCTCAAGTATTTCCTGGTGGGTCATACCGGAAGCCAAATAATCTAAAACATCGTATATCGTGATTCTCAGGCCCTAATTGTGGCTTTCCCACCCCGCTTACCCGGTTCGATTGTAATATTTTTTTTGTAATCCATTTGTCTATTCTACTTTGTTATTCACTTTGTAAAACACGTATCTATTGTAGCAATATTATTGGGCGTTTTCCAATCGTCGTCGGAACTAACGAATTTAATAGTTATGTTAAGTTGAGATTTGCCTCTGGTCAGGTTGGTGGGTAGCAGAAACTCACTATCGCGCCATTTCAAGGAGCTTTCCCCGGCAGCTTACCACAACTATTTATCAAATAGGCAATTTTCCAACA
Organism: Chloroflexia bacterium; assembly: GCA_038207495.1. GTDB lineage: Bacteria > Chloroflexota > Chloroflexia > Chloroheliales > Chloroheliaceae > Chlorohelix. Next base: position 72,609 of record JBBQZS010000025.1, on the reverse strand, counting down.
CGAGTAATCATAGTCCTTAAACCCTTGCCAGGACTGAAGCCATTCATCTCTAACAACTATTTGCAACTTTAGATTTTCAATATCTGGCCCGAAAATGACAAAATCACGAAATGTAAGACTTTCTTCAAGGGTGATTGGTTTTATTCCGCCCGTATCAATAGCAAACCCTTTATCCTTAAATATCAAAACAAGGCCATAAGTCTGACCTACATCATCCAGTTGGGTGTAAGCCTGGATAAATTGAGGTTCGCCATAAGCTGCCATTATTTCCTTCAAAGAAAAAGAGATACCATAGCCAGGTCTAAGATATTTTACCTCTTCATAACCATCAGATTTTGTCAGAATTTCACCCTGTGCTAATCCGCCCCAACTCCATTCAATTACTTTTAATTCTTCGGCCTTATTATTATACGCAGTTTTAGGGATATTGCTGCTATACGTCCGAATATTAGTAATTCGTTTATCAGCTGAAAGGAGTTTAAGGGCCTCATCATAACTGGTTATGCCGGGGGTAATACCTTCCCAACAAGGTAAACGGCAGGGAATACCCTGAAGCCAGCGTTTGCGCCAATCTGGAACGGGGGTTGGAGTGGTAGTAGGAGTAATAACAGCGGCGGGAGGCGAGGCTGGTTGGCTATCATCGCCACAAGCAACAAGCGTCAAGGTTAGAACTATGGTGATAATTAACTGCTTCCCTAATTTCATAATTTCCCCTCAACATTTTATCCATAAACTGGCCAGTAATAAATCACTAGGTAAGAAGAACCTACAATCTAACCATTCGGACTCACTTACTAAAATTAGGTTCTCTGTTAAAAATACAGGCTCTCTTAGCGCGGTGGTTTTAGTCCCACGTAGCATATAATCCACCACGAATTTCCCAACATCCTGTCCATCCTGTTCATCCTTGTTAATTCTTTTCCGACGACTGACAACCGTTCACCGCGTTTTCTTCAAATCCTCTTCCCGTACGTCCAGAATCTGGGAAATAGCCTCGTCCAGGTGTTGCCCGGCTTGGAGGGCAGCGAGGCGTTCTTGCATCAGACGAGCGGCTTCGGCTTGCCAGTCAATTTCGGGCTCAGGTTCAGCGACTTCCTCAAGTTTTGGGATTTTCGGCGGGGCAGTAACGGCGGGCGGCGGAGTTTCCACCACCATCGGGGCAATCGGGCGAGCCTGAACCTGCGAACCAGGGACGGAGCGGACAGCATGCCGCATTTGAGTTACCAGATCATTTAATCCAGTTACCAGTTCGGTGGGGGCAATCGGCAGAGGAAAAGCCACCTGTAATTCCAGAGGCGGACGGTTGGGCTCTTCGTCGCGCACAAAACCCCGCCCCGGCGTATTTGCCCAGGCTCCCAGCATTGCCACCGGCACATTAAAAGGCAGGAACTCCCGCGCCTGTTGCAGCACAATATGGTAAAACTGTTCGCGCAACCGCCCGAATTCATACTCATCATTACGGTCAAGGGTAATGACCACATGAATTCCCCGCGCCTTGCCATCCCGCACTAGCGTCTTGAGCAACTCGGTATCAAAGGGCGGATTATTACGAATTGACGAATAATTGTTGACCACCACCACAATATCAGGGATAAGTTGTCCCTGCTTGCGGCGGTAGGCCGTAATATCGGGCGCGCTATTCTGGTTAAACAAATCCTGGCGATTACGAAACTCGTTCACTAATGCGGTTAGCAGATTTTTAATCTCGCCCGCCTGAGCCATCGAAAGATAGGCCTGAGTATGGGGCAAACCCGCAAAACTACTCAGAGTATTGCTTAGGTCAATAATATAATAGCGCAACAGGTCAGGGCGGTGGGTTAGTGCCAGCCCGGTCAGGAGCGAGCGCAGAAATGTGGTGCGCCCACTGCCCGTCCGACCCGAAACGCAGTAATTGCCGTGTCGCGCCAAATCCACACACCAGACCGGCTGCTTTTGCTCCAGCACGTTATCCAGAATCCCGGCGGGGGCAATACCCTGACCCAGTGGGGGAGTATCGGGCCAACGGCGGGTTAGCGGGTTAAATGTTTCCAGCCGCCCCAATAGTTCCGGCACATGATAAAAAGGTTTCAGGGTATCCAGCCAGGGACGGTGGGTATCGCGCAGGACGGTACGGCGGGCAGCCTGAATACACTGCTGAGTGATAATGTCATAATCTTTGGGAACCTGATTATCTTCATCCTCACTGTTTTTCTTTTGCAGATAGCGCGGCACTAAAGGATAACCGCCCCAGGAATTTTCAATAACGATAATTTCAGCGGGCTGTTCAGCTGGTAGTTCGGAAGTCTGAGGTAGGTCTACCCCAGGCGGCACAAAATCTTCCGCCACCCGCGCCACCTGAAACTGCTCATAAATATCGCTACCAACCCGGAAGTAAGCCCGTCCCGGCGCGCTGGAAGGAATATTGGCGGCATCCTTGCGCCCCAAAAGCTCCGAACTATCCTCGCCCGTCTCCACCCGTAAGCAGATACGGAATTTGGTGTTAGAGTTAAGTTGGGGCGTGACCACTCCGGCGGGGCGTTGGGCTGCCAGCACCAGATGAATACCCAGAGTACGCCCGGTGCGGGCAATCGTTTCGAGGTTGTCTATCAGGTCGGGAACAGCCTCGCGCATTTCGGCGAACTCGTCAATAATCACAAACAGGTAAGGCAGGGGCTCTTTGGGTGTGGGTTTTTTCTTCTGGTATTCGCGGATATGCTTAACCCCCTCGGCATTAAGCAGCCGTTCTCGGCGGCTTTTCTCCGCCACCAGCGATTTGATAGCCCGTTCCACCAGAGCAAAATTCTCGTTGGAAATCATCCCAACCACATGCGGCAATTTCTCAAACGAGATAAAGCTAGTGCCGCCCTTGAAATCGCCCAGCACAAATTTCACCTGGTCAGGACTGTTATTGAGGGCTAAGGATGCCACCATTGTTAACAGCAGTTCACTTTTCCCGCTACCTGTCGTTCCGGCAATCAGGCCATGTGGCCCATGAGCCTTGTCCGAAAAATCCAGCTTTAACTCCTGCCCGCCGAACAGCCGCCCCACCGGGACACTCAGTTGAGCCACACTGGAGCGTTGCCACCAGTTAAGCGGGTCAAATAAATGACTGGCCTGGGTATCCACCCCCAGCATATCCAGCAACCGCACGCTGGCGGCAAATTCGCCTTTGGTAAGTGGCACTTTCAGCTTGAGGGGAGACATTTCCAGTGCCAGTTGCAGACAGAAATCGCGGCGGGGCATATCCGGTTCGACCTCTACCGGAGCGGTTTTTTGTCCGGTTATCGAGTAGCGCAAAAAATAGCCACCGGAGCGGGGCATAAGCTCGGCGCGGGCGCGGCACTGCCCCGGTATCTGGGTTAAGGTCTGACTGACGCTGATAAGATAGATACCCAACGACCCGGCCTGTTCAAACAGTCGTTTAATCGCCGCCTGGTCTTGTACCAGTTCAAAATCGTCCACCACCAGCACTAAATTCGGGAACATATAGCCCTTTTTCTCCTGACCGCTAGGCCGGAAGCCCTCCTGGTCACGGAGGCGGGTGCGCTCCCGAATCTGCTCCATCAAATATTCCATCAACTGTTCGCAACGGTCAGCCTGGGAAGCCAGCAGCACAAAATCCCGCCCACTTTTGGTTTCCACCCGGCAATGGGGCAACCAGCCCAGCCACTCCCATTCGGCCTCACGGGCGGGGGGATAGACCATCATAAGCTGGACTTCGGTGGGTGAATGCTGCACCACCAGATGGCTTAACAGGGCGCGGGTAAAGGCGACTGCCTGGGGCGTTGGCCCACAAATACCCAGGAAGGCGATTTTTTCCAGTTCGGTAAAGTTAGGGACATTCTTAATCTCGCGGTAGGTTTCGACCAGGGTTAATGCTTTGTCCAGATTTGGCACTTTGTGGTCGGCGTTAGGGGCGGAGATTTGCATCGAGTTAGGAATCGCGCCCAACCCTAGCCGCAACGTCAGAAAATCAGGGTCACCAGGGCGGCGTTCCCACAGGCGGGGGTCACGGTTTTTCACCCAGAGAAAAGCCTCTTCCAGTGAGGGGTAAAGGTATTCCTGGCTCTCGCGGTGCAACCGGGTATGTTTCTGGAGGGTGGCTTCGCGGCGGTTGAGCAATTCCAGATATTCGCGGGTGGCCTGTTTATCGGCATTTATTTTCTCAACGGTGGTAAAGATACCCGTCACGAACGCCCCTATCATCCCCACCATCAAAGCCAGCAAAAACAGGGCATTACCACTCCCTAACACCGCCACCACCACGCTGGCTGCTATAGAGCCAATGATAATAATCAAGGGTAAAATAACCAGAGCCCACCCCAATATGCCACCCTTGAAACGGGGGTCGGGTGGGTCAGGGATGGTGATATTACCTTTTAGGTCGGGCGGTTGGATACGGGGTGGGCGGGCAATTAATTCCCGGCCTTCGTCTGACATAGTAGCTCCTGAAGTTTGCGTTTACCGGCCTATACCGTTACAATCTAAAATCTAAAACCCAAAATCTAAAATTAATATTCTTCGCCCTCGCTCTGGATTACAAGGTTGGGACGGCAACAATAGCCCTGACTAAGTCTGTTGCACGGTCTACGAAGAATGGCAACAGTTGTAAACGGTTTAGTTCTGGGTTTCGGTCTTTCGATTTTAGATATTTGATTTTAGATATTCGATTACTTTAGAGCTATTTTACCTTAAATGACAAATTCTATCACGCTTATAATCCGGGATATTGAGGAAAAAACCAATAATGTTTTGGATATTCCGGCGAATTTCACCTCTGCCCAGGTTTTGGGCGACCTGATTCAGAGTATTGGCTTGCCAGTCAACGATAATCAGCGTCGCCCCTTGCGCTATCACCTGCAACGCAAGAAGAATCGTCAGTTGTTGCCACCCAGCTCGCCAATCGGGGAAAACGGGTTAATGCGGGGCGAGGTGCTGCTGATTTATAGTGAGTTACCATCCCCGGTGGTTTTCGACAAACCCTCTGGCCTGGTTTTCCCGGAACTAGCTCAGGAATGGCCTGAAAAGTGGGCTGAAATCCAGCGATGGCAAGCGGCAGGGGCTTTTGACCGCTCTATTGTGGCACTGTTGTCGCTCTGGTTGGATTTGCGGAATCACACGGTGGAGCGGGGCGAGTTACGTTTCAACCATGTGTCGGCTTATGTGACCGAACTGTTTGCCCGCTTTATTTTTGACCAGTTGCGACTACCTGATTTTGATAACATTTTCGAGCTTTTACAATCGAAAGAAGCCGGGCTATTTTTTACCGAAAACCCCGCCGCCGCCCAACAGCTTGCCAGGTATTTGTTGATGGTCAGCTATCGTCTGGGAGCCAACCAACAATATTTGCGTTCCCACGAAGCGGCAATTCTGGCCCTGCAACTTGAGCCGAACAATGCCGCCGCCATTCAGCTTGAGGAGTTAGGCCGCGCCTATGTCACAGTGCAAGCCAGCACCGACTCTGAAGAAAAACTCCAACTGGCTGAAAGCATATTTGAGATAGACTCCGAATATGGGAATATTCGGCGCGACCTGGAACAGATTAGATTCGGGCGTAGCCACAGTATGCCCCAACCGGGAGCAGTCCCAATCCCCGAAACCCCGCCCTGGATTAATCCAGCCTATTTCTATTCCGGCTCGGATGATAACCCGGTTTTTTACGGCAAAGCCAGAAATAACCTGATTCAATATTTAAGTATAACGGCTGGGGGATTGCTATTTCTGATACTTGTGATGGTTTTGTTTTTAACCTCACGGTAACTCAAAGAAGAGGGATGCAATAATTCCGTAGGAGCGGTTCGTGAACCACCCTGCATTGCGCGGGATAATTAGGGGATTTCGTAGGGACTCGCTGCATAATTTTCAGAGTTTTAGCTAGAAGGATAAAGAATGAAAATTTGTATTGTGGGAGCAGGGGCAATTGGCGGCTATCTGGGAGCTAAATTGGCATTGGCGGGCGAGGAAGTAACCCTGATTGCGCGGGGGCCAAATCTGGAAGCTATCCAACGCGACGGGCTGAAATTAATAATGGCGGACGGCACAGAGCATATTGCCAGAAATACCAGGGCCACCGCCAACCTGACCGAAGCCGGACCGCAGGACGTGGTAATCCTGACCCTTAAAACCCATAGCGTCCCCGCCATAGCCTCTTCCCTGAAAGCTCTCTATGGCCCGGAAACAATGGTGGTAACAGCCCAGAACGGCCTGCCCTGGTGGTACTTCCGCAAACATGGCGGCGAATACGAGGGCAAACGGCTGGAAATGGTTGACCCCGGCGGGATAGTAGAAGAATATATCGGGGTAGAACGAGTTATTGCCTGCGTGGTTTATCCGGCAACGGAGTTAGAAGCCCCTGGCGTGGTGCGACATATTGAAGGTGACAGGTTTTCGATTGGAGAGTTGGATGGCGAGAAAAGCGAACGCATCCAGCTATTAGCACAGACGCTCAATCGGGCCGGGTTTAAAGCCCCGGTTCGTCCCCGTATTCGAGGCGAAATCTGGGTTAAGCTCTGGGGAAACCTGGCTTTTAACCCGATAAGTGCGCTTACGGGTGCTACCCTGGCAGATATTTGCCAGTACCCCCTTACCCGCGAACTAGCCCGCCAGATGATGACCGAAGCCCAGATAATTGCTGAAAAGCTAGGAATAGATTTTGGTGTGACCCTTGAACAGCGCATCAATGGTGCTGAAAAAATAGGGGCCCACAAAACCTCAATGTTACAGGACATAGAAGCCCACCGCCCCACCGAGGTAGATGCTATTGTAGGAGCAGTCTCGGAGCTAGGCCGCTTGACCAATACCCCCACCCCCACTATTGACGCTCTCTATGCCAGCGTGAAACTCCTCGAGGCACAGCTACTACACAATAAGTGATTTTTGAGGTTGCTAGGGCGACTTTTAAGGTCGCCCCAGGTAAATCTCGCATTAAAAAAACTCAATGTTTTCCAGACAAAATAAATAGTAGTTTTAGAATTGGTTAATGGAAACCGTAATGTTATTCGTGTAAGCTGAACTCATCAAATAGCAGGTTAGGTTCTACCTGCCTTTAGGGTTATCAAGCAAAAATTAGTCAAGCCAATTGTTATTGGTTGGTTGGGAAGCCGTTCAAATGTTAAAGCATTTTTCCATACGAGCCTATGTATTTATATTCTTCCTGATTTTGGCTCTATTACGGCTAGGTTTAGCTCTCCTGATAAATGAAGACTGGTTAGTTTATACCCTCACTACCCTGACCTCTCTTGTACTTAGTTTAATTATTGCGGTTCTTGTAGGTAAAGCACTCAAAACCCTTTTAACTTTGTTCGAAATTGGCCGGAGGGGTGAACCTCTTCCACCCAAAAGCAAGTTGATTAAATATTTACCTTTTGAAGCCGAGTTGGTAGCCAACAATATTCGAGCTTTAGTGGGGCAGCAGGTTAGTACCCAACAACATCTTGAAGATAAAGTAGCCGAACGCACTGCAGAGCTCGCTTTTAGCCGGGATTTATTATTCAAACAAAATCTTGAACTGGAAAACCGAACTGCCGAATTAGCAGCCCTTTACGATATAAGTCAAGCCGCTATTACCTCCAATAATATTGAGGAAATCCATCGAGTCGCCTTGAAACACACCTGTAATTTATTTTCCCTACCATTAGCGGTTTCTCTGGCCTTTGATAATGCTAACTTATGGCACGGTCTGGCTGCTTCCAACCCCGATTTCGAGGAAACCTGGCAGAAAGAGGTCGGGCATAGAGGCGAGTCTTCTTATGGCTTCATCGTTTATGACTCGAAAACTCCCCTGATGATAGAAGACACCAATCTACCGGAATACCAAAATAGGCTACGCCTGAAGCTAACTGGTTTTCAGAGTGTGGTGTTTTTCCCTATTATTTCCCCTATCACCGGGGAGGTATTTTGTGTGCTGGCTACTGGGGACTATAAACCTCGCAAATGGACTCAGGAAGAATTAAAATTGCTTCAGACCCTCGCTAACCAAATTTCCTTAGCCTCCAGCCGTACCATTCTGGATTATAATTTACGGGCCGAGCGCAATCGTCTGGAGTCGGTGTTGGCTAACATAAATGAAGGAATTATTATAGCCGACAACGACAATCGAGCCTTACTGATAAATAAATCCGCCCGTCGTAACCTAAATTTATCTGCAAATGAGTCATTAGTTAATAAAGATGTAGACTCACTGGGACTGATAAAAACTGCCCAGGCTAAGGAAATTATTGCCCGGTTGAAGGATGGCGAGGAAGTACGCCCCATCGAAACCTTTGTGGAAGACCGGGTTATAAGCGTGAGTATTAGCCCAATTTTTGATGATAAAGGGGATATTATTGGTATTACCAGAGTATTGCGGGATGTAACCGAGGAAGCCAAAGTTGACCAGATGAAAACCGAGTTTATCTCACTGGTCAGTCATGAGCTGCGTACGCCCCTGACTTCAATTAAGGGCTATCTGGATTTAGTGCTGGACGGTGATACTGGGCCGCTCAACGAGATGCAAGCGCGTTTCCTGACCATTGCTAAGTCCAGCACCGATAGGTTGGTGAACCTGGTTAATGACCTGCTGGATGTATCGAGGATTGAAGCCGGAAAAATCAAACTTGAGCCGACCCTCTTAAATCTCTGGCAAATTGTAGGCGGGTTAGTCGAAACTTTCCAGATTTCTACAAAAAACAAAAATCTGACAGTAACAACCGGGGTAGATATTAATTTGCCCCCGGCCTGGGCTGACCATGAACGGGTTACCCAGATACTTACCAACCTTATCTCGAACGCTATCAAATATACCCCCGAGGGTGGGAGCATTTCAATCCGAGCCGGACTTACCTCCGATAACCAGTTCCTCAAGCTTGAGGTCCAGGATAGCGGATTGGGTATGAGCGTGGATGAACAGAGCAATCTTTTTACCAAGTTTTTCCGTAGCAGCAACCCGCTAGTACGCTCAATTAACGGTACTGGTTTGGGTCTGGTAATTACCCGTTCGCTGGTAGAGTTAAGCGGCGGGATTATTGAGGTCGAGAGCGAGCTTGGCAAGGGCTCTAACTTTAGTTTTACCCTGCCCGTAGCCGATATTGCCAGCCCGGTCTTTCCTCTGGAAAACTATAACCAGAATTGCGTGCCTGCGGAAACCCACTCAGGCCGCAAGGTATTGGTAGTGGACGATGAACGTAATATTGCCGAACTTCTGCGGCTCCATCTGGAGCGCGAAGGGTACTATGTCAGTATTGCCGGAAATGGTGAGGAGGCTTTGCGCCGAGCCTTGCAGGAAAAACCCGATTTAATAATGTTGGACGTATTATTACCCAGTATTAGCGGTCTGGATGTATTGCGAAATCTTAAATCCGACCCCCAAACCGCCGAAATTCCGGTGGTGATGGTCTCGATTATGCCAGAAGAACAGGAGGCATATCGCCTGGGGGCGCGGGCTTACTTTACTAAACCGGTTTATGAGAAAGAATTGATAAATAAAGTTAATCAGCTCCTTTTACCTAAAACCGAAGAAGAAGAACCTACCTCAAATATTTATGCTACCTTGAGCGAGTTTGGCGAGGGAGAGAAAACTATTCGGCGTAGTCGGGTGTTAGTGGCGGATGATGACCCGGGTACCCGCCGGCGGTTAGAAAAAAGGTTGCGTGAAATAGGCTATGCTACCTTTATGGCTGATAATGGTATCCGGGCTCTCGAACTGGCCCGTACATGTTTACCGGACCTGATTTTGCTTGACCTAAGTATGCCGGGTATGGATGGGTTACAGGTGTTACATAGTCTCAAACGCGACTTGAGTACCGTCCATATTCCGATTGTAATGATTGCCGATAACAGCATGGGCCAACAAAGCCGGGATGCAGTGTTAGCGTTGGGGGCTGCCGAATTTATTGACAAAATGGCTACCTCAATAGAGTTGGGGCATAAATTACTCCAATATGCCCCCCCCGTTTCAGCGAATTCCAGCCGGTAGGTTTAAAGTTAGGCTGGTTTGAAATCTCTTTTTTAGGTCGGTATAAAAGGGGGAATATTTGGGGAATTTGTTTGTAGTAAAGTTCACACAATCATTATTTTACTTTACAATAAGAGAGGTACAATTAAGTTAAGCCCTAAAAAATAATTTTGCTAGAAATGCTGGTAAAACTTTCTAAGGCTTCAAGGATTCAAGAAAATGAAGGTCCGCAATGCAAGCCATCTTAAATACTAAAAATTATTCCAATTTCTACTACTTTTTGAATGCTTTGGTAGTGGAAAGTGAAAAAAGTCAAGATAGCAGTGTGTTAATCTGGTCGCCCGGAGAGCTCTCCAATATTCTGGATAGCTGTGAAAAGGTTGAAGTGATTGAACACTATGCCCGCAAGTTGGATATTTCGATCGTATTGTCCGCCGCTTCAAACTCAGCCTTGCGCACCTGGGCAAAACGGGTTGGATGGCAAGTTTTGTGGGAAATTCCTGGCCTGGATACCCCTACTTATTCGGCTATTGAGCATTATTCTCGCCCTCGACCCCAAACAGCCGGACTTGCTTCTTAGAACATGAGACTTTTGCATTGAAGAATTAATTTTGAAGTTAAAAAAGGGGCTTGCAATAGCGGGTCTCTTTTTTATTCGCAAATTATAAACCCACCTTTCTTTTTTCCTATTATCTTCTTAATTTGGGCTTTTCAAAACACCCAAACTGGCAATACCAGCCCTGGTTTCAATTCGCCCTTGAAAATCGTCATGAATATAAAAACCAGTTATAATCCATCCTGGTTCAAAAGGCTACTTTATCCGCTTTTGCAGACCGCTATCACCTTATTACTAACCACTTTATTATGGAGCAAACCAAATGGAACAAGCTGTTGCCAGGGTAGAAGTTGTCCGGGATGTTCACTACGGACTGACGGTGGAAGACCCTTATCGTTGGATGGAAAAACTGGAAAGTGACGAATTTCAAAGCTGGGCTAAAGGTCAAGCCCACTACAGCCGCCAATATTTTGACGGGTTGCCCCTAAGAGCTGAACTTTATCAGCGTATTACCGAGCTAAGTGCTGCCGGGCCGGTAATTTCCAATATTAAACTTGCCAAAGGCCGCTATTTTTATTTGCGCACTGACCCAGGCGAAAAGCTGGGTAAGTTGGTAGTCAGAGATGGAATTAATGCTCCCGAAAAGGTGCTGCTTGACCCGAATACCCTGGTAGGCGAAACTCATTCGGCGATTGACTGGTATTTTCCCTCAAACGATGGCAAGCTGGTGGCGTATGGTATTTCTCCCGGTGGCTCGGAAAACAGCACCCTGCATGTCCTCGATACCGAATCCCTGAAGGAATTAGATAGCCCCATAACCAGAGCCCGTTGGGGGCGGGTGGCATGGCTTACTGATAATCAAAGCTATTTTTACATGCGGTTCCCCGAACCTGACCTGAACTTGCCCCCTGCCGAGCGTCGCAGAAACCCGCGCGCGTATTTGCACAAACCGGGCAATGACCCTGAAAATGACCTGGCGATTTTTGGTCGGGGGATAAATCCACTGGTTGAAATGAGCGAAATGGATGGCCCCGCCCTGGTAACTTTTACCGATAGTTCCTGGGTTTTGGGGCTAATCATTCATGGGGTTATGCGGGAACTCACAATTTATGCCGCTCCCTATGAAACAGTGATTAGCAGCGAACCCGCCAATATACCCTGGGTAAAAATCTGCGATATTGAAGATAATATGGTGGATTATGCCGTTAAAGGCGATGAGCTATTCCTGCGAACCCACAACGATGCCCCGCGCTATAAGATTGTCGCGCTTTCTTTAGCTAATCCTGACCTTAAAAATGCCCGTGAGGTAGTGCCGGCCTCGCCTTTTGTAATCCAGACTCACCACATCGTAGGGGATTATCTAATTACCAACGACCTGGAGGATGGGATAGGTAAAATCAGGCGGGTAAAGTTGAGCGGTGGCAACCCGGAGATGGTGGCTTTGCCGATTGAAGGCACAATTACGGAGTGTCAGCCGGGCAAGAGTGAGTTGCTTATTGAGGCCACTTCCTGGACGGTATCGCCGCGAGTTTTGCACTACAACCCGTCAGAAAACGAAGTAACCGACACCGGGTGGTTAGAACCATCACCGATTGATTTCAGTGATATTGAGGCTAAAGAAGTATTGGCCCCCGGCAAGGATGGCACTTTAATACCGCTTTCGATTATCCACAAAAAAGGCTTAAAGCTGGACGGAACTAACCCAACCCTGATGGCTGGTTATGGAAACTATGGCTTAATTGTCTACCCACCAAAATTTGACCCGACAATGTTAGCCTGGTACGAACGCGGTGGCGTCTTTGCCGCCGCTCACATTCGGGGTGGGGGTGAGTACGGCAAGGAATGGTATGCCGCCGCTTATAAGTTATCGAAGCAAAATAATATTGATGACTTTATTGCCTGCGGCGAGTATTTAATCAATGAGGGCTATACCAGCACCGCTAAACTGGCGGGTGAAGGGGTTAGTGGCGGTGGTATTCCAGCGGGTGGTAGTCTGGTACAAAGGCCCGACCTCTGGTCAGTGATTGTACTAAAAGTGACCGTGACCGACTGGTTCAGGTTTGAATTTACCGAAAACGGGCCTGGTAACGTGCCTGAGTTTGGCTCTCTCCAAACCGAAGAAGGTTTTAAGGGTCTTCAAATTATGGACTCTTACACCAAAATCAAAGAGGGGGAGCAATATCCGGCGGTTTTACTCACGGCTGGAATGAACGACCCGCGCGTAGTAGCCTGGCAACCCGCAAAAATGGCCGCTCGACTACAGGCGGCTACCGGGTCGGGTAAACCAGTGCTGTTAAGGGTAGAGTTTGAGGGCGGACACGGTATGGGCTCTACTCAAGAGCAACTGGATGCCGAGTTAGCGGATAAACTCGCCTTCTTGCTGGCGCAATTTGGGGAGTAAAAATAAATCAGAGGACAGTGATATTATTTTAGCTTTAAGGGCGGTTTACGAACCGCCCTTACTAATCCCCCTCCCATAACTTGAAAAGTAACCTTTCCTCCAGAAATTCCCACTATATAATTACACGTGTAGATAAATGGCTGTTTATCCAATATAGGTATTTAGCTTTATGCCGGAAAAAAGTGATAGCGAACTGGTAGAACTGGTTCGGCAGGGTCATAAAGAAGCCTTTGGTGAGCTTGTCGAGCGTTATGAAATAATGGCGAAAAGCATTGCCCGCCGTCTTGTTGGGCAGGAAGAGATAGCGCGGGAGTTGGTTCAGGAAGCCATGCTCCAGGCTTATCTTTCGCTGGACAGTTTGCGGGAGGCGGCTCGATTCAAGAGCTGGTTTTACGGGCTAGTGTTGAATGTGTGCCGCAATCACCGCCGTAGCCAGAAATTTTCAACTCTTTCCTGGGAGGCGTTGGCGGGCGGGGTGCGCTTTGAGGCCTTGCCCTTCGCCCAAATCCTGCCCGGCCCTCAGCAAATAGCCGAAGAACGGGAATTACACCGCCTCGTGCTTGCGGCAGTAAATAGCCTTTCGCCTAAAAACCGAGCCGCGACCCTACTGTTTTATTATGAGGAACTAACCCTGCCCGAAATATCAGCGATTTTGGGAATTTCACAGGTAGCAGTAAAAGGTCGCCTTCATAAATCCCGACTGGAATTAAAAACCCGATTATTGCCACTTTTGCCGGAATATTCTCCCCCGGCAAAGGTGCAACCAGATATTAGGAGTAGCAAAATGATAAAAGTTACAATTGCCGACGTGGTTTGGCGCGAAAATGAACAAGGCGGACAAACTGTGGTGGTGTTGTTTGACGAGGCCGGGAAACGTCTCCTGCCTATTTGGGTGGGTCGGTTTGAGGGCGAGGCGATTGCCCTGGGTCTACAGAAACTTGAAATGCCCCGCCCCTTGACTTTTAGCTTTATGGCAAAGCTGCTGGAGATTAGTGGGGTAAAGTTGGAAGAAGTGCAAATCTCCGCCCTCACTGGCGATACTTTTTACGCCACAGTCAAAATTAACGGTGGCGGCAAAACCCAGGAATTGGATGCCCGACCAAGTGATGCAATGGCTCTGGCGGTGCAGACAGGTAGCCCGATTTATGTCAGCGAGGAAGTAATGACAAAAGCTGGTCTGGATATTAGTGAAGAGATTGCCAAAACCATTCCCAATACCGAGAATTTGCAGGACGTGATTAAGGATGTCCAGAATCCACCCGATAAACTCTGGCTTGCCAACCTGTCCAGTGGCAAAGGGGCACATAACATTACCAGAGAGATTCAGGAAAAGTTTGATTCTAGAGTCTCCAAACCTTTAACCGAGGAGGATAAGTCCAAAGTCCGGCAGGAGTTGGTTTCATTTATCTTCGGGGGACTTAATTAGGAAGGATGAAAAAGGCCGTCCGTTATCGGTTAGGGGTAGTCGGTAATATGCGTAGGGACGGTTCGCGAACCGCCCAGTTTTGGGAAATAGGTTAACAGGGTCTGGTGGGCCTAAGGAATTCCAAAATCCTGTTTATCCTGTTCATCCGTGACAATATCCTTCTGACGGTTGATAGTTGGCTACCTTTCCGACAACTGGCAACCGCTAAACTGCCATTATCCGTACCACTACCTTAAGTTTTTCGGTGGCGCGACCTTTATAAGTGCCGCGTACAAGCGTTACATCAGAATAATCGCGGCCTATCCCGATTTTGATATAGCGTTCGTCCACTAACAGGGTGGAGTGCGTCGGGTCGAAGGCAAACCAGCCTTTTTCCGTGCCACAAAAAACCTCACACCAGGCGTGGCTGGCCCGGTCATGTTCTTCGGACTCAGGGCCGCCATAGAGATAACCACTTACGTAACGTGCTGGAACTTTTAAGTGGCGACAAACCGCAATCATCACATGAGCAAAATCCTGACAAACCCCCTGCCGTAACTCCATTACCTCCGAGGTAGTAGTATGAACATGGGTGACACCCTTCTCATAGGTAAAGGTTTCGTTAGTAACCCGACAGATAGTTTCAGCTAATTCGTAAGGGTCAGTAATACCTTCAAACTGTTGGGCATAAGCAATTACCGCCGGGTCGAATTGGACATAGCGGCTGGCTAACAAAAAATCATGACGGGAAATATCATCGCTTGGGCTGGCGGCGGTCCACCCTGCACTGGTTTCCACTACCGAAGTAGCGATTATTTCCAACCTATC
The DNA here is from genome assembly GCA_038207495.1 of Chloroflexia bacterium. Classification (GTDB taxonomy): domain Bacteria; phylum Chloroflexota; class Chloroflexia; order Chloroheliales; family Chloroheliaceae; genus Chlorohelix. The sequence goes on along the minus strand of JBBQZS010000025.1, from coordinate 57,509 downwards.
GTGGCGCGGCATAATATTAAAGTGATGGACGCTGTTTCCGTAGAAATCGGTGTACTCGTGAATACTGGTAGAGGGGGTAACTTGCAGGTCAAATTCCAGACAACGCTGACTAGAGCCGTTCTGGTCTGCCGGGCGCAATTTAACTTCGGTGGCGGTTTCAAAAATTGGGGCATCATACTCGAACAGGGTGGTATGTTCGACTTTCAGTTTCATAAATACCTTATAATCATGATAATCATTGCTGCTGCTGCTCATGCTGGGCCTGACTCCAGACCGCCCGCCCTACTGTCACCGGGCCAACCGGCAAAGAGGCTTCCAAATCCTGATAATCCATTTCCAGAGCCTGGGTGGCGAAGTAGGTCTGGTTGATTTGTTCGCCCACACGGGTCAGGCGCAATTCAAGTTCGTCCAGATATTCATGCAAGCCGCGCTCATAAATATCCTCAATCATTGTATAGGATAATTCAGCTTCCAGTTTCCCAATCAGGCGGTCAGCATTATTAACATATTTGCGGCGGGAACTGCCGGAGATGCGCCAGAGGGCTTCTTCACTGGCGGCCACCGAAAAATAGATGCTACGGGGGAAAGAGCGGTCTAAAACTAGAAAGCGCAAAATCGTATTTGGTTCGATTTTGGAAGAGTGGACTTTGCGGAAGGCTTCCAACGCGCTACAGCTTTTCAGCACCGCCATCCACTGAATCACATCCACCGACTGGTAACGCTCCCCATCGCGGGGTTGCAAAAGGTGGTATTTTACATCTACCAGACGGCAGGTATTGTCAGCCCGTTCCAGATATTTGCCCACCTGGACAAAATCCCAGCCCTCGTTGCGGGACATAGTACAGTCGGTAATACCTTGAAAGAGATGAGAAGCATTTCTAATCACTTTGTAGAAATTATAAGGGTCGCTTTTGGCCTGATGCGGGTTAGCCTTTTGTAGAACATGATACAGATTGTTGACCTGTTCCCACATCTCGCTGGAAATGCTTTCAATTACACTGCGGGCATTTTCCCGCGCCAAAGCGATACATGAGTAAATTGAGTTAGGATTGCGGCGATTAAAAACCAGAAAGTCGGTAACCGTGTCGGCGTTGTACTCATCGCTATATAGCTGTCTAAAGCGTTCCTCGTCGCTGGTAACAAGAATCAGTGACTCCCAGTAATTGCTGGCCTCGATAAAGGTTATATTATTCAAGTCGAGCAACAGATGAAAATTAACATCCAGAAAACGGGCAGTATTTTCAGCCCGTTCGATATAACGGCTCATCCAGAACATTGACTCAGCAACACGACTTAACATTGGCTCTCAGCTTTCTATGCTCGACCTAACCCCCTGACCCCTTCCCTGATGCAGGAAAGGGGGAACAATTCTTTCCTCTGCCTTTTTAAGGGAGAGGGTAGGGTGAGGGTTTGTTTTACCTAACCCCTAACCCCCTAGTCATAAAGCACCCAGGTGTCTTTGCTACCACCGCCTTGCGAAGAATTTACAACTAACGAGCCACGCTTTAAGGCCACACGGGTAAGGCCTCCGGGTACGATTGTTATTTTTTGCCCGTATAAAACGTAAGGGCGCAAGTCAATATGGCAGCCGACCAACTCGGTATCATTCAGGAAGCTGGGGTGGCGGGAAAGTGCAATAGTGGGTTGGGCCATATAGTTACGGGGGTCTGCCTTAATAAGAGCGGCAAATACATCCTGCTCGGCTTTGGTAGAGTGTGGCCCAACTAGCATCCCATAACCGCCTGACTCATTCGCGGCCTTTACAACCAGCTTATCCAGATTCTCCAGAATATATTTTTCCTCAATTGGGTTAACCGGCAGAAAGGTAGGGACATTCTTAATGATAGGTTCTTCGTTGAGGTAATATTTGATGATTTTCGGCACATAGCTATAAATAACCTTGTCGTCTGCCACACCCGTCCCGATGGCATTTGCCAGAGCAACATTTCCGGCCCGGTAGGCATTTACCAACCCCGCCACCCCCAGAGCCGAATCCGAGCGGAATACCAGGGGGTCAAGGAAGTCATCATCCACCCGCCGATAAATAACATCCACCCGCTTCAAACCTTTGGTAGTGCGAGTGTAAACCCGATTGTCCTTAACCACCAGGTCATGACCTTCGGTTAGTTCAACGCCCATTTGACGAGCCAGAAAGCTATGTTCAAAATAAGCCGAGTTATAGATACCGGGGGTTAGCACCACCACATTGGGGTCAGCTTGGTTAGAGGTGCTGATTTGCTGCAAGACCTTTAGTAGTTCCTGGGGATATGTTTCAATGGGCCGTATTTGATAACGGTCAAAAAGCAAAGGGAAGGCCCGCTTGATTGCCTGCCGATTTTGCAACATATAGGATACGCCACTGGGGGTGCGGAGGTTATCTTCCAGCACCATATAAGTGCCGTCACTATCCCGGATAATATCAGAGCCAGTAATATGGATATATACCCCAAGCGGCGGGTTGACACCCATAAATTCACGCCGGAAGTGCTTGCTACCTAACACCAGTTCCGCCGGAACAACTTTATCGTTAAGAATTTTCTGGTCGTGATACACGTCGTGTAGAAAGAGATTAAGGGCGGTAATACGTTGAGTCAAACCGCGTTCAATAATGTCCCATTCTTCGGCGGGGACAATCCGGGGGATAAGGTCGAAAGGAAAAATCCGCTCAATGCCTTCTTCGGCACTATAAACCGTAAAAGTTATGCCCTGATTCAAGAAAAAAACATCTACCGTCTGGCGATGAGCCTTCAGGTCAGCCCGACTAAGCTGGTTATACCTGTCCACTAAAAGTTGGTAATGCGGGCGCGGTTGGTTATTGGTAAGGAAAACCTCATCGTAAAATTTAGTTCCAACATCGTAGTCACTAAAGATTTCGGTCATAGCGTTCTTTCATAAAGTAGCGTAGCTAAAAGGAATCAGGGTAACGAGATTAACCACTTCACATTTGCTTTTAATTTTAGGTGCGTAGTATCTTACAGAGGTTAATTGCTTTGCTGGCGTTTCCCTGATACTTCAGAGGGATTTTGGAATAATATAATTCAGATAGTATATTTTTGCAAATCTATCCAAAAACCCCTGGCAGCTTGCTGCAAAAAACAACCTTTTTGCCGCTCATCCGTTATAGAGTTATAAGGAACAAGCAGTAAAGAGCCATTAAACAGCAATCAAAATAAAAAACACCATCGAACTACCCATTTTTGATTTTAGATTTAGGATTGCAGTGGATAAACATTTAAAAGAGTTATCGTTCACCAGCCCTGTCGCCCTGAGCTTGTGAAGGGTCTTGCTTAAAACATTGAGATTCTTCGGCTGCGCCTTACTCCCCATTGGGGTGTGACGAGCTTCGTGAACGGTTACAAAAAAGGAGCTAAGAAGGAATGTTGGATACTAATCCTACCCGAAAATTTCCGGGTAGCAAGCTAATTGTTATAGCGGCAGTTTTTGCCCTAACGGTTCTCAGTATTATTTTGGGAGCTGTTCATCCTAGCCAGGACGTACGGGCAGAAGGGTTGAGCTGGGTTAGTCCGACCCTATTAAATGGTAGCATTGGGAACGTTATTATTCGAGTGCGACCCAGCGATGGACGACTGGTGGTTATTGGCGAGAACGTTTTTGGGGTAAATAAAGAAGGTGGCTCACTTTATTATATGAGTGATGCCGACGGTTTCAAGTTGCATACCCTGGTCAAACTACCAAGCAGCGACACCTCTTCCCGTAATGTCAGGGCTACTTTCGACAAAAATTCATCCCTGCATGTAATCTGGGGTGAACGTTCGGGGAGTAATGGTAGATTTCAAGTCTGGCAACATCGCGTTTCCGCCAATGACTCATTTACCGGGGATAACCCGGGTAGCCTTACCCAGGTTAACCCGGTGACCTCCGATACCTACGAGGTTAGTAAGCCGGATATTGCGGCTAATACTTTCGCAGGTTCCGATGGTAAACTTTATATCACCTGGTTGAGTTTTGTTGCGGGCGTGGGAAATTATCCCCAGGTAGTAGAAAGCTCGGATAACGGCGACACCTGGGGGAATGCCCGAAAATTGGCTGAACCATTCGGCGGTTATTCCCAGGTTCCGCGCCTGTCAGTAGCCCCTAACAATTTTGTTTATGTGGCCTATAAGCGCGAAGACCCCGGCAACGTATATGGGGCAGTCCGCACCGATAAGGGTTGGCAATCTACTCAAAACCTGTCCAATAGTAATGTTAACGCCGCATTTGAACTAACTACCGGGGTTGACTCGAACTCGGTAGGCTATGTTGCCTTCGACTTACCCAACAGTAATGGGCGAGGTCTTTTTATTGCCCGTTGGCGGCCTTCTGCCCCAGGCTGGGATGTAAAATCGAACGTTATCAGCAATCTAGACGGGCGGATTAAAGCTTTGTCAATGGCTATAACCGGCGACGGCAGCGCAGTTTTAGCCATGCAATTCAATGGAGTCGGTTTGCGATATTTGGTCAGTACCAACAGCGGAGAGAGTTGGTCTCCGTCACCTTATGGCAAAATATTGGACAATGGCTCGGTATCAGGGGTTGATATAGCCTGGTGGAACAATCGCATACATTCAGTGGCTAAAGTTACCGATTTTAACGGAAAAGTGGGTGTAGTTTATACTTATACTGGCGGAGGCGGCGTTATTACCCCACCACCACCCACCACGCCGCCACCAACTCCCACGCCTACTCCTATACCGGGCTTAACTTCACCCCAACCCGCTAACACCTCCGACCCGGCTTTCCTGAAAGTTTGGAGCAGGACAGACAAGCCTATTTTTACTGGAGCCGTCGCTCGGAGTTGGACCTGGGGTGATAAACCAGACGGCTTTGCTCTTTTACTGGAAAATTATTCCGGGCAGCAACGATTGGTTCAATACCACGACAAATCTCGCATGGAAATTAATAATCCCCAGGGCAATCGCGATAATCTATTTTTTGTTAGCAACGGTTTGTTGGTTCGTGAGATGATTCAAGGCCAGCTTCAGGTGAGCGATACTGAATATGTTGCTCGTCAACCCTCAGATACGGCGGTAACAGGTGACCCGGTAAACGGCATCAGTCCCACCTATTCCTCCTTCCGGGGCGTGGCTTCCTTGAATAACGACAAACAGATTCCAAATCGGGTTGGGCAACCTGTGAATGAGGCAATGGGCAAAGATGGCACTATCACCACCATAACGCCCCCCGTCCAGTCCAGGTACGCTTATTACGATGATAACCTGGGGCACAATATACCGGATGTTTTCTGGAATTTTATGAATAGCCGCGGTAAAGTTCTGGTTAACGATAAGCTCCAGGATGATACGATAGTCAATTGGGTTTATGCGATGGGCTATCCCCTGAGCGATGCCTACTGGACGCGCTCGATAGTAGCCGGGGTTGAGACGGATGTGCTGGTACAGGTGTTTGAACGCCGGGTACTTAGTTACACACCCACCAACCCCGCCGATTATCAGGTGGAGATGGGCAACGTCGGACGCCATTATTATTTGTGGCGTTATGGGCAGTAGGGCGGAAGGATGAGGAATGAAGGATGTAGAAATAAAGAAGAACTGTTCCCCCTTCCAGGATGCAGGGAAGGGGGACAAGATTTCGTAGAGGCGGTTCGCGAACCGCCCGGTAGCCGGAATTCCGTAGGGGTAGACCTCTGTGTCTACCCTGTTTTAGAAACCAACAACCGTTAGATTAATTTCAGCCTGGATAAAGCCTTGAAGCCAGGTTTGGCTTCGAGGCTGCTCAACCTATCGTTCAGGCCGTTAGCCCATACCTCAAGTTTATGATATTGTTCTTGCAAATTGCGGTTTTCAGCCTGCAAGTGGGCGACAGTCTGGGAACGGGGCGGCAGTGACAAAATCTGGTGGTAAAAAGCCCAGGTTTCGTTAGCGGCATCTTCCCAGCTAAACATTTTGGCGCGTGCCTTGACTAACATAAGTTGGCGGGCCGCTAAGTCCGGGTTGGAAAGCAATTGCCAAACTATAGCAGCCCCTTCCTGCGGGTTTAACGATTTCAGGTAAAGTAGCTCCTCGCCCAACACTTCCGGGAGGGATGCTGCGTAAGTGGTCAGGGCAGGTGTGCCTGCTGCCACCGCCTCAAACGGCACCATCCCAAAGCCCTCAATGGTGGAAGGATAAAGAACCAGTGCAGCTTTTTCTAGCAGCCAACGTTTTTCCCCTTCATCTACTATCCCTAAATCCTGAAAACAAGCGGCTAGTTCAGGCTTATTTTTTAGATAGGTGGTTTCTTGAGCTGCGGAACCGCCCCGTGAGGTGTGTGACCCGGCAAAAACCAATTGCCCTTCCCACTCGTATTTTTCTTTCAACTCAGCAAAAAGATTCAGACAGAATAAGCGATTTTTGTGCTGGTAATCTGTGCCAAGCACCAATAAAAACGGCTGTCGGGACAATTTATCGGCGGTTGCGGGGGCAATTGGGGTAGCGTTATGGAGTAGGTGGTCAATTCCGAGGTAGGTCACTCTACTTCGGCTTTCGGGAATAGTTAAGCCATGTTGGGTAGCTGAATTAGCTGCCTCACGACTAATAAAAGCCACCCCATCAGCAATTGCAAAAGCCAGTTCGGTATGGCGGCGGATTTGTTGCCAGGACTCAGGATTGAGTGCATAAGCTGGATTAGCGTAAGCAATACAATCTAGCTGGGTAAAAGCAAAATATTTGGCGATTCCAAGCAAAAATGTCAGGTCATCAGACCAATAAAGCTGAAAGGGGCGATGCACCAGGTCAAAGCGGCGGGGTTTACCCTGCAAACTGGAAACCGTTACAACCTCATCCACCAGTTTATCAACCCCTAACATTTTATCTCTCGGCAATCTATCAGCTACAATTAGGGTCAGCTTATCCTTACGGTTGGCGGTAGTAGCCAGAGCGCGAACGAGTTCCAACGTCAAAACCTGTGTACCATTAGTTGGCCCGCCCAGACAGGTGGTATCAATAGCAATATCGTAGCCCAGCAAACCCCCTCGCGCCCGTTCTAAAGCCAAAGCCAGAGGACTCTCGATAGAGCCCATCGCTTCTTGTACCGCCAGCGAGTACCAGGGATAACGCCGCTCGATAATTTCCTCATGTTCGCTTTGGATTTTGCGTTTGGCTGGATTCTCGCCAAAGGAAGCTGAACCTTTATGATAAATATAGAGGTCGTCCGCCACTACATGGGCAAACCCCGACAGTATCGCCCGTTGGGAAAAGTCTACTTCCTCACCATAGCCAGGGGCAAAGGTTTCATCAAAATAGCCCAGAGCATCTAAAGCGTTTCGCCGGAAATAAACACAGTGGCCCACCGCTGTAGGGATAAAGGGGTACAATTTCAAGGAAGATTTTTGAATTAAATCATCAGTTTCCGCCAGATTCAGCTCATTAATCGTAGTTAGTTCGGGGGTGGGAAGGTTGCGATAGGGAACGGAGATTATCCCGCCGTAGTTGGTCAGGGGGGTTGCGGTAGCCACATTCGAGCGGGAGTAAGCCGCAGCCTGTAGCCGCCTTAACCAGTGCTTCGGCAAAACTATATCGCTGTTAAGGACGACCACATCGCGGGGAGCAGAATACCCAAAACCAAGATTAACCGTGCCCACAAATCCGCTATTAACTGCTTTTCTCAGATAAAGAAAACCGAATTCCTGGCAAAGTGCTGCAAGAGTAGCCTCAACCTGGGGGTCAGGACTGGCATCATCCAGCACCAGCACGGGATAGGCGGAGTCAGGGTCTTCTTTGAGTGAGGAAAGACAGGCGATTACATCTGGTAAAGCATTATAAACTGGTACAATTACCGCCGGAAAATCAACAGTAAAGCGGCTCAGATAGTTCTGAGCCATTTCTAGCAATTGATTTTCTTCTTGTTCTAACTCGTTCAACACCTATTTGCGGCCTGAGACTTCCTGCAATTCTTTGTTTTGTAAGGAAACAATATGAGTATTACGGTGGTAATCACCCCTTGAAAGCAATTTTTCCAGGAAGATATACAACACAATAAACAGGTAACGGCTGCCCATCTCTTTTATTTTGAGTTTGGAAACCCCGGTGGTGCGGTTATACCAGTTTATTGGCACGACCGTATAACTATAGCCCCGCACAATCGCCTTAAGAGGTATTTCTACGGTTAAATTAAAGTGACAGGCAATTATCGGCCCAACCCCCTCAATTACCTCGCGCCGATAGCACTTGAAAGCGTTAGTCACATCGTTATACTTCAGGCCAAAAATCATTTTTACAAACCAATTAGCTATCCGGTTAATTACCAGTTTGTGTGAAGGATAGTCCACAATTTTGCTCTGGCGGGTAAAGCGCGAGCCAAATACGCACTCATAACCTTCGAGCAGCTTTCGGTAATATTTAACCACATCCTGCGGGTCGTCGGAGGCATCGGCCATATAGATACAAACCGCATCACCACTAAACTCCTCCAGACCAGTACGCAGGGCATACCCAAAACCGCCCGGTTGTTCATTATTAACATAGCGCACCCCCCCAAACTCCAAAACCAGCGACTTTAGAATTTGCTCGGTCTGGTCGGTGCTATGGTCGTTAACCACTAACACTTCGTAGGGTACTTCGGCGTTACTTAGGGTATGGCAAAGGTTAGCAACCGTGCGGTAAATACAATCCTCTTCGTTATGGGCCGGAATTACTACCGAAAGTTTCATTAACTATCCTTTTGGGCAATTATAAAAGTCTGCTGTCCAAAAATGCGCCAGGCCAGAGGCAGTTTCAAATAGAGCCGCAACAGGAATAAAGAATTAGGCAAGCGGCTTTTGGTAGTGTAGGGCAAAAAACGCACAATATTTTTAGTCACCCGATAGCCGTTGGTTTCGAGGGCTTCGCTCAGGCTACGGTCGTCCAACGGGGTAATATGGTCAAAAAACATCCAGTAATCCCGCATACAAAAGCGGATATTAGGCTGCAAAATCAGGAACTGGCCACCCAGTTTAAGGCTACGAGCCACCTCTTGCAAGGTTAGAACAATTTGCTCACGGGTCAGATGCTCAAAAAAGTTACTGGCAAAGGCGATGTCCACTGAACCAGCAGGCACCAGGCTCAGGTCAGTGGAGGAGGTGTTAATAACCTTTACATCTTCCCCGGCATTTTGGCTAATAGCAGGGTTGAGGTCAACCGCAATCTTTTGCCCCGCCCGAATGTTATTGATGAATTCGCAGTAGCCCGCCCCTACTTCCATCACCGTGCTGGTTTCTGGCACAAACTTTTGGAAGAAATCCTGACACAAGACTTCCCACATTTTCTGGCGAAACTCAATATCGGGGCTAAACCGCCGCTTGTAAATTGTTTCGACCTGGATGGTCATCGGTTGTCGGTTGTCGGTTTCCAGTTGACCAGACCCCTGCCCTTTCCCTAATAATAAAGAGGAATAATTACTCCAGGTTCGGGTAGACACGGAGGTCTACCCCTACAAATACCTTTATTCCGACTTCTGACTTCTGACTCCTGACTCCTGATTGAGCCATCTTTCGGCGTTTTTGTTAAAAATATCTTCCAATAAGTGCTGAAGGTCATATTGCTGCTGCCAGTTTGGGTAGTCCTGCTTGAACTTGCTGGTATCGCTGATATACCATATATGGTCACCAATCCGATTGGTTTCGGTATAAGTCCAGGCCAATTCTTTGCCGGTAATCTTCTGGCAGATTTCAATCGCTTCCAGCATCGAGCAGTTGCTAAAACGCGACCCCCCCATATTATACACTTCCCCTATCCGGGGTGTTTTATAAAACTCATAAAAAGCCGTCACCATATCGGTACTATGGATATTATCGCGTACCTGTTTGCCCTTATAGCCATAAATAGTATAAGGTTTGCCAGTTGCCACACACTTCATCAAATAGGCCAGGAAGCCGTGCAGAGCGGTGCCAGAGTGGTTTGGCCCGGTGAGGCAACCCCCCCGAAAGCAAGCCGTCGGCATATCAAAATACTGACCGTACTCCTGCACCAGAATATCCGCCGCCACTTTCGATGCCCCGAAAAGGGAGTGTTTGGAAGTATCAATGCTCATCTTTTCGTCAATCCCCTGGTTGTAGGGGTGGGTTGGGTCAATCTCCCAGCGCGTTTCCAGCTCCAGCAGGGGCAGACGGTTGGGCGTATCACCATAAACCTTGTTGGTGGAAGTAAAGATAAAAACGGCGTTGGGAGAGTAACGACGAGTAGCTTCCAATAAAATCAGGGTACCGTTGGCGTTAACCGTGAAATCGGTCAGGGGGTCACGGGCGGCCCAATCGTGGGAAGGTTGGGCGGCAGTGTGAACTACCAGCACAATATTTGCGCCATATTCCTTAAACACCTTGTCAACTTCGGCCTGGTCCCGAATATCTATATTAAAATGGCGGTAGCGAGTGGGAAATTTGTGCTCTAACAGGCTGCGATTCCAGGCGGTGGATGCTTCATCGCCAAAAAAGTAACGCCGCATATCGTTATCAATTCCCACCACCTCAAAGCCAAGCTCACAAAAAAACTGGACGGTTTCCGACCCGATTAGTCCTGCCGAGCCGGTAACTACTGCAACTGACATGTTTCTCCCCTAGAAATAGTAACGCGTAACGAGTTTTGAACTGTCCCTTAACCCCCAACCCCCCAAAGGTAGCGCACATCGGCTTCATTCTCTTGAATCCAATCAAAAATATCCACTAAAGTCTGGCGTGGGCTATGTTTTGGTAGCCACCCGGTAGCCTGCTGGACTTTAACGTTGTCGGTTATATACAATTTCAAGTCCGCCGGGCGATTATCCGGTACATTCTTGACCGGGACAACATTCCCGGTGATTTCCTGGCAGAGTTGGGTAGTTTCCAATAGCGAAAGGCTCGCCTCTCGTCCGCCCCCTACGTTATAAGTTTCCCCGGCTAACTCGGCGAAATTCTGCAACTGGTAATCTATCAGCTCGGTCAGGTCGGCGATATGCAACAAATCGCGCACCTGCTTGCCCTGACCACCCCAACCAATATAACTCAACTCCCGCTTGAAATAGTGCATCGCCAGCCACAGCGCAAAAACTCCCTGGTCAACCTTACCCATCTGCCAGGGACCAGTCAGTACCCCGCAACGGTTGATAATACAGCGCAAGCCGTACATCTCGGCATATTCCTGAATTAGTAACTCCCCACTTAGTTTGGTTGCCCCATATAATGAGCGCGTCCCCTCCAATGGGAAATTCTCGGCAATGCCACGTTCCGATACTCCCGACAAGTGCTGTTCAGGGCTAATCTCAAAACGGGTTTCCGTCTCAAAAGTTGCAACATTATTAAGGGCGCGGACAGGATAAACCCGACTACTGGACAGGAAAATAAGGTCGGCCTTATGGCGGCGGGCTACTTCCAGGCAATTAACCGTCCCAAGCAGGTTGGTATTAATAACATAGCCCGGCCCATCCCCGTAACCCGCCAGCACCGAGGGTTCCGCTGAACATTCCAGAATAAGGTCAATTTGGCTGTCAGCAAAGCTTAAATCTTCGGGGTTACGTATATCACAATGCACAAACTCAATGTTTTGTTGCCGTAAGCGGGGGAGGTTTGTTTCAGAACCGCGCCGCCGCAGGTTATCGGCTGCGATTATGCGGGTCTGGGGATAGCGGGTTTTAAGCCAAATAGCCAAATTTGAGCCGACAAAGCCAGCCCCGCCCGTGATTAATATTTGTTGGTAATTTAAACTCAATATTGATTAGGTAATGCTTTAGCTTATATTTTACAAGTAAGTCAAGTGTTAATTCCAGGTGTTCTATATTACTACAAATTAGCCTTTGAGCCAAACCCAGGCTAAAATTGCACATTCAATTTAGCTGTTTTACTGAAATGTGTTGAATTGCAAACACTCAAGTTTACCTACTACCACCGAAGTAGGACCAATATCCAAAAAAGCATTTGTAACTGGTTCCAGGGTTAGTGAATCCCATTGCTTAGTCTGTACAGGCTTGCCTTTTATAAAAATATTTTGGAATTGACCAGGATCCATAATACTGAAATAAGTGCTAAAGTCTTTACCTGGCTCTATCGGTACAATATAGCTTGAAGCTACTAATTTTTTATTATCAAAGAAGCTAAGTTTAAGATGAGCTGGTCTACCCAGGTTTATTGTAACAGGATAATTTATCTTAACTCGCAAACGTACCATACTACACGTTGCCGGAGTTGAGAGGGTAAACTCTTTATCGCTCACTTTAGTATTAAACGCCAATACATCCCCCTCCAAAGTGATGGGAGTAGAGCGAGGTTGCAATATCAAAAAACCTTTATCAAATAATTTAGGGTATTTAGCTTCAAAGTTACGATACAGATATTCAAAAATCACAGGAACGCGGCTAATTTGTTGAACTTCTTCAAGGCGACCAATAGATTCATCCAAACCATAAATCACCTGAAGCGAAGGCTTATAACGTTCTAACTGGTCAACATAAGCTTCCTGGAGAGTTGGGGTAAAGGCGGCATAAGATTGAAGTATTGGGGCAATGAATTTTTCGTTCAGCCCAATTGGTATGTAATTATCCCAGGGAAAACTTAAAGTTACTCTGGCAGGGTCTAAGGCGGCAATCATTTCTGTTGATACAATGTTAGTAGGTGGAGTCTGACGAGTGGTAAGGGTTGTCCACTTGACCGATAGGGAAGAGTTTCCTTCCATCCAGGTCATTAGTCGAGTAAAAGAAGTAAAACTTGAATATGGAACGGCAATTAGCAAAAACATCAAGGCAAAGCACCAATGCAAACTCACCCGTCCCTTTTTTAACCAATCTACTCCCAATAAGGGTAGTAATATCATCAGGGGTATTAAACTAATTAGAATATGACCCGCATCGGATCGGACAGTTGCTCCTCGAATGCTTAATAAACTAAAAAGTAAAGCTGAAGCTAAAAAATAACATTCATTTGTTGGTAATTTCCACCACAGGTATGCTGTAAAAACCACAGTGTAAATTATTAATAGAATAAGTATAACTGTACTGGAAAGAGATAAACCCCATTCCAACCAACCCATAGTGTAAGTGTAACCTTTAAGGGTTTCCCAGCTTAATATTTGATAAAGGAATAAATTTGAATAGTTCGGCGAGGTTAGTAAAAAAATAATACTTAGGATTAGATTCCAGGCAACAAATACCCCTAACAGAACCCCAAACATTTGCATGTAAATTTTGGAACTTAATAAGTCAGGTTTATTTACTCGCTTAGAGAAAAAAGGTAATAAACTATAAACTAATAATATCCCCAGGCAACTAGCAAGGGCGTAGATTCCTAAATCTAAAATTATTAATTGCCCAACAAAACAGCAGAAGCCCGTTATACCGGCACTGATTAATCTGGCTTTGTTGGTAGGACGATTTAAAGACCAGGATAACAGGAAACAAATAATAAGGCCCAAAATGTATTTGACCGACATCGTTAAAATCGAGGCTTGCAGAACAGAAATAAAAGCAAAGAAAAACAGGGCATATTTCCAGGTTATTTGCTTGATTAAACCAACTAACAAACCTAGGAAGGGTACTCCAGCAAAATTAAATAATAAGAAAACTAAGCCGTAGTCATCAAAAGAAGTTTTGCTATTATTACCAAAAGACACCAACCAGCACAAAAATTGCCAAAGGGGGCCATAAGTAAATTGGAAATCTCTGCCACTAATATAACCCTGTTGAAAAGCGTGAGGAAGGGATATTATCCAGGAAGTATCAATTGTGGTTTTAGTTCCTAAAGTTGGTCCAGTATCTGCTACCAATAAAAGTCTTATAAAAGTTAGAATTGCCCAGATAACAATAATTATTGTTTTTAGATGGAAAGTAAGAAACTGCTTTATTTTGAAAAATTGCATCTTGTTTAAGGATAAACCATTTTTAGGTTACATTATTAAATTTGACAAAAAGTATACCATAGCCTAGTAGGCTGGTCAAAAAGCGCAAGAAGTCGGAGGTGGCAACTGGGCCATGCAAGACGACTTTATTTTCCCTAATCGCTTACCTAGACTTCAGAAAGGCTTGCATTATATTGGATAATTAAAAAGCAGGTCTCTCTTATAAATTATAGTTTGGGAGTTCTCAACCTGGCATTGGATTGCAAATCCACCCCGGCGAAAAAATAAAATTAATTAGCGAAGCAATATAATAACTGGTGATAAAACCAGAATCATAATCAGGAAGGTATTAAAATGACGCAAGAAAATAAAAATTTGGAAGTAGCGACTCTGGCCGGTGGCTGTTTCTGGTGCCTGGAAGCGGTTTACGTTCAGCTAAAAGGCGTAACCGAAGTGGTATCCGGTTATGCGGGCGGGCAGGTAGTAAATCCTACCTATCGGGCGGTCTGTAACGGCACTACCGGGCACGCTGAAGTAGTACAGATTACTTTTGACCCAACCATTGTCAGTTACAAAGAGCTTCTCGAAGTATTTTTCACTATCCACGACCCCGCCACTCTGAATCGCCAGGGCCACGATGTCGGTACGCAATATCGCTCGGCAATTTATTATCACACTCCGCCCCAAAAAGAAATTGCGGCTCAGGTGATAGCCCAAATCAGCGAAGCTAAAATATGGAGTGACCGAATTGTTACCGAAGTGACCCCACTGGATATTTTCTACCCCGCCGAGGAATACCACCAGCGTTACTACGAGCGCAACCCTGAGCAGGGTTATTGTCGGGCGGTAATTGCGCCCAAAGTTTCCAAGTTCCGCAAACAATACCTGGAACGTCTGGTGAAATAATTCAGTCTAAACCCCGTCTGAATTGTAGGCGGGGTTGATTTAAGGCCGTTGTTAGCGGCAAGTATAATGTAACCTTTCACCACGATAGTCACCCTGAGCTTGCGAAGGGTTTTGCTTATAACAATAAGATTCTTCGGCTTCGCATCACGCCCCTTAGGGGTGTGACAGGTTCCTTGAATGGTTAAATTATTACGCTTAAATCATTCCAGCATTTGAACATTATCTCTTTTGAAAAGCTAAATTTTCAAGGCCACTGAGATGGCCTGGGCTAAACTCAGGCTATAACCGTTTTTATAACTGCCATCCCACTCTTCCTCACTCATAAACGTTTTGAATATTGCCAGACGACGTTCAAGAGCCGCTACCTCCGGGAGCGGCGAAATTATCTTTAGGTCAGCGCGGATTCGGGCTGCCGCACCCGCCAGTTCCACCGCCACAGGGTTATTCCGACCTGCCGCCAGACCAGCAAAATAATCCAACAAATAGGCAATGGCCCTGGGATTATTCATACGTTGACTTATCGCAAGGCTTTCAGTAAGGTATTTGGAGGCTGCTTCCAGGTCGCCCAGGTCAAGGGCAATGTCTCCCAGACTGCTTAAGGTATTAGCAACATCTGACTCGCCGCCCACCAGTCGCAGAATAGTCAGGGCTTCTTCCAACCTGGCACGGGCATCGGCATATTCTCCCTGGTCACGCAAAAATAAGCCTAAATTATTAAGGGTTCTGGCGATAAAATATTTATCATTAAGTTCTCTGAAAATCGCCAGGCTTTCTTCAATCAGCGGACGGGTCGCTTTGAAGTCACGTTGCGCCCTGGCAAATACCGCCAGATTAGATAGCAAACGCGCCACACCCGCTTTATCTCCCAATTGGCGCATAATTTCGAGGCTTTCCTCGCTGTAACTTCTGGCAACCTCCAGCTTCCCGGCCTCAAAAGCCAGAGTACCTGCCGCTTTCAGGGCTTTGGCGCGCACCGCTGGTAAAATCGGGTCATCATTGAAAAGTTCAGTATTAGCTAAAGCCTTCTCAAGAAAATATAACCCTTCACTCGAGTAACCCCGGTTAAACCAGAAAAACCACAAAACTCCGCTAATGCGCAGGGCAATTTCAACCTGTTGCCGGGTGGGAGCTTTATCCGTGGCGGGGGTAATAGCCGCCTGCAAATTAGCTTTTTCCCGCTCAAAACTGGCTAACCAGGTGGCCTGTTTTTCGCCGCGAAGCTCAGGCTCGGCCTCTTCCACCATGTTCAGATAATAATTGGCGTGCTTCTCCTTGAAAAAAGCAGTTTCCTTACTTGTATCCAGCTTTTCCTGACCATATTGCCGGATAGATTCCAACATCCGAAACCGGGTTTCAGACTCGCTATTCTCGGCTATTACCAGCGACTTATTGACCATCTGGGTCAACGAGTCCAGAACTTCAAAATCCTCAACCCCCTCATCGCTACAGATTTCTTTGGCTGCCAGTAGATTCCAGCTACCGGGGAAAATTGCCAGCCTTTGCAACAACATTTGCTCCCCGGCTGGTAGCAACTCATAACTCCAATCAATCATTGCGCGTAAGGTTTGCTGGCGGGGCAAGGCAGTGCGGCTACCCCCGGTTAACAACTTGAATCGGTCATCCAGACGCTCATTGATTTGCCCGGCACTTAAAATCTTGATGCGGGCTGCTGCCAGTTCCAGAGCCAACGGGATACCATCCAACCGCCGACAGATATGCGCCACTGCCGCTGCGTTTTGTTCAGTTAGGCTAAAGCCAGGATTAGTCGCCCTGGCTCTTTCTACAAATAATATTACGGCCTCGTATTGCAGCAGGGCTTCGGGTGATAAGCTGTCCCCGGTTGGGGAAATCGTTTCTGGAAGGGATAAAGAGGGTACTCGAAAAGAAGCCTCGCCAGGGATACTAAAAATCTCCCGACTGGTGGTGAGGATTTGTAGATAGGGACAGGCACGTAGCAGGCTTTCGACCAGTTGGGCCGCAGCTTCGATGAGATGTTCGCAACTGTCCAGCACTAGCAAAACCCGCCGCTCTTTCAAGTATTCAATTATGGTGCTAAGTATTGGCTTGTTCGGCTGCTCGACTAAACCCAGGGTGTTAGCGAGTGTGGTTGCTGCCAGGGCAGGGTTAGTCAAAGAGGCCAACTCTACCAACCAAACGCCGCCGGGAAATGAGTTCAGAGTTTGTTCCGCCGCCTGAATTGCCAGGCGGGTTTTACCTGTCCCACCCGGCCCGGTCAGGGTTACCAGGCGATTATTAGCCGTTGTGTCGGTTAAGAGCCGCACAATCTGGGTTAGTTCTCGCCCACGTCCCACAAAACTGGTCAGGTCGCTCGGCAAATTATGGGGAGTAGGCCCGGTGGGGATAATGGTAGGGAATTTCACTGAAACCGGAAGGATTGTAGGTTTGATAGACATGTCAGGCGGCAAATTGTTTGAGCGCGTGGTAAAGGTTGGCAGCGAGCCCGGTAGTTGGGTATGCGCATCCGCCGCTTGCTGGCTAATAGAGAGGGCATTTTGGAAAGCCTGGGCGAATTCTATAACTGAGCTATAACGCTGTTTAGGGTTTTTTGCCAGTGCTTTTAGGATTACATCCGAAATTTCCGGGGGTATGGCAGGATTAAATTGGTGCAGCGGCGCAGGCGGAGTGGTGGCATGCTGAACTATTAGCGAGACGGTTGAACCTAAAAAAGGCGGTTGTCCTGCCAGCATTTCGTAGACCACAACCCCCAGTGAATAAATATCGCCCGCAACTAACGCTTCACCCTGCGCCTGGTCGGGTGACATATAGGCCGGAGTGCCAACCGCAAATCCTGCTATAGTTAAATTTTCATCCGGGGCTTTCAGGTCTTTAACCAGGCCAAAGTCGCTGAGTTTAACCTGACCTTGCGCGGACATCAATATATTGGCGGGTTTCAGGTCACGGTGAACCAATCCAAGACTATGGGCATGGTCAAGGGCCGCCGCTAATTGATTAAGAATTTCCCCGGTGCGCGTCAGGGTAAGTTTACCTTCAGCCTTAAGCAAACTTTTAAGGTCAGCACCTTGCGGCCCACTAGCTATGTACTCCATCACAATATAGGGCATACCCCTGTGCTGACCCAAATCGTAGACCCGCACAATGTTGGGATGTTGGAGGCGGAGGGCATTTCGGGCTTCTCCCCGAATAAATCGTTCCCTCACCAGGGGGTTAGCGGCGAATTCGCCTAGAATAACTTTGATAGCCCGCTTCTCTTCCAGGATAAAGTGGCTTGCTAACCAGACCTCGCCCATTCCCCCTTTACCCAGAAGTTCTTCCAGGTGGTAAATATCGGCCAATATAAGACCAGGTTGTAGACCAGGGGTTGCCAAAATACTACCTCTTAAGAAACTAATAGAATATAACCAATGGTTCAGAAATTAATCTGACTTAATAAAAGCAGCCATAGTCCCAAATGTCAAGTAAAACCCGTTATATTTCAGTAAACCCTTCTTTTCAGTTGACATACACTGACCTCTGACACATAATATATTTAAGCTGCATCTTTGTAACTGATTACTTTAATCTACTTAATATTACAACCTGACGGAGCCTTATCAGTTGGGCAAACAAAGTCCAGAATCCGGTCGAAAGTTTGAGCAACGTCTCAATTTTACTCCCAGGTTTAAGCCAGAATTTTGGACTCCCTCACGATTAATTCTCAGCTTTTTCGCAATTCTGATAACCATCGGCACAATCCTGCTATGGCTACCCTTTTCCACGGTTAGCGGCAACTCACCTTCTTTTTTAGCCGCTTTGTTCACCTCCGCCTCGGCCTGTTCTGTTACCGGTCTGACGGTGGTTGATACGGGCAGTTACTGGTCGTTTTACGGTCAACTCGTTATATTGTTGTTGGTCCAATTAGGGGGCCTTGGTTTTGCCAGCAGCTCAGTGCTGGTTATTTTTGGACTACGCAATAATCTGGGGCTAACCGGACGGCTGGCAATGCAAAACGCTACCGGCACTATCTCCCGGAAAAACCTCAATAAACTGGGCCTTTTTATCCTTAAAACCACCTTGCTGGTAGAATTGGTAGGTGCTTTCTTTTTATTTCTGGGCTGGGTAGGGCAGTTTGGGCCGGTTAAAGCCCTGTGGTGGGGAATTTTTCATTCTATTACTACTTTTAACAACGCCGGTTTTGACATAGCGGGGACTCCTGAGAATCAGTTCCCCAGTCTGGTAGGATACGCCGACAATTATGTGGTTTCGCTGACCATTCCGGTATTAATTGTTATCGGTGGCATTGGCTTTGTGGTTATCGCCGATTTGCTGGACTGGCGCAAGACCCGCCGTTTGAGCGTCCAGACTAAAGCGGTGGTTATACTTTCAGCCGTACTTATATTTGGGGGGGCCTTGATAATCTGGTTTACCGAGTTCAATAACCCCCAAACTCTAGGCCCAATGCCTTTACCCCAACAGGCTACTGCCGCCCTTTTTCAGAGCGTTGCCCCTCGAACCGGGGGTATTAACACCATTAATCTGGCAGAAATAAATGTCCCGACCTATCTACTTTTATTAGTTTTTATGTTTATCGGTGGAGGTAGTGGCTCGACCGCCGGAGGCTTAAAAGTTAATACCCTGGCCGTAATACTGGCTTCCCTCCGTTCGATTTTACGCAACCGCGAAACAACCGTAATATTCGGGCGCACCATCCCAAACCGCACCGTAAATCAGGCATTGGCAGTCGGGGCTTTTTACGGTATAGGAATTGTGCTAATAACCTTTCTAATTACTATCTTCAATAACGAAATTTCGTTGCGCTGGATATTGTTTGAAGTGATTTCAGCTTTCAGCACTGTCGGCATATCAGAGGGGGCTACCCCACTGCTTTCCGCCCCGAGTCAAATATTAATTATAATCGCAATGCTTACCGGACGGCTTGGGCCTATTATTATGTTACTGGCAATTTCCCGAACCCACCCGGAAAGATTCCGGGTTAAATATCCAGAAGAAGATATTCCAATCGGTTAGGAAAAGTGAGGCAAATGAAGAAAGAGTTTCTGGTTATCGGTCTTGGCAGATTTGGCACCGCCCTGTGTGAAAAATTATTACAGGAAGGCCATGCGGTGATGGCGGTAGATTTCAGTTCTAAAACTGTGCAGGATTGCGCCGACTGGATTGTAAATATAGTACAGGCTGATGTGACCGACCCGGAGGCTTTGGCCGATATTGGGGCGGGCGAATTTGACACTGCTATCGTGGCAATCGGGTCTAATTTTGAAGCTAGTGTGCTGGCAACCGTTATTCTTAAAGAAATGGGCATTAAGAAGGTCATTGCCAAGGCTCTGACTGTTCTACACGAACAGGTTTTACTGAAAGTTGGGGCGGACGAGGTGATTTTCCCGGAGCGTAAAGCGGGATTCGACCTCGCTGAAAGGCTTTCCAAACCATAATCTACAACTGTCAGAAAGGGTTTGCATTAATTTATATTTCACCC
Source organism: Chloroflexia bacterium (assembly GCA_038207495.1). Taxonomy (GTDB): domain Bacteria; phylum Chloroflexota; class Chloroflexia; order Chloroheliales; family Chloroheliaceae; genus Chlorohelix. The sequence continues at coordinate 37,379 of JBBQZS010000025.1, read as the reverse complement.
GGTTTTAATCTGGATGAGTCGTTTTCATTTCCTGACGATAACTTCGCCACTCCGGCAAAAAGTTACTCATAAAGTTTTTAAATCTGGCGTTGTGGTGACGCTCAAGCAAATGTACCAGTTCATGGACTATAACATATTCCAGGCAATGAATTGGTTTTTTAACCAGTTCCAGATTTAACCAGACTCGCCTCGCCCCAATATTGCAGCTTCCCCAACGAGTTTTCATCTGTTTCACCCCCCACTCGGCTACTTTCACCCCTATTATATCTTCCCATTTTGTAATCAGGGCGGGAATTAATTCTTTGAGTTTCTGGCGATACCAATTTAACAGAACTCGTTGGCGTTGGGCGAAATCACTTTCTGGCGCAACTCTTAATTCAATTTCAGTATCTTTCAGGATAACACCGGGAGGGCCAGCGTCATAAATAACAGCTAACCGATAGGATTTTCCCTGAAAGAAATGACGTTCACCTGAGACAAATTCCAGGGTTTCCTGGACTTCCTGAGCAGCCATTTTAGCCTGTTGCTGCTTAATCCAGTCCAGTTTTGAGATTATAAACTGGCGGATGGCCTCGTCACTCAAGCGTAGCGGTACCGACATCCGCACCTGACCAATTGGCGGATATACTCTCAAATGGATATTTTTAATTTTTTTGCGGGTTACTTCAACCATTAAACCGTTTAACGTAAGTTGCTGTTGCTTGGCTTTCATTTGGATTCTTTTCTAGTAACGACTTTATACCTGATTTTGACTGAGGCGTTTATCTTATACCTTTTCACCGCCAACCGCTAGTTAGGCTAAGAGTTAGCTCCTCAATCCCTCTGACAAAATCCCCATTTCAAGCTATAATAGTCAAATAACATTAGTGATTATTGCTTTGAGGAGTTTTAAGCCAACTTGAAAATCTTGATGCTAACATCCTCCTATCCCAAGTTTCCGGGGGATGTTACCGCACCCTTCATCGAAGCCATTGCTCAAAACACCCAAAAGCTAGGGCATGAAGTCAGTGTATTAATGCCTTATAACCCTGAGTTACGCCGCCAATCCCAGGAAAACGGGGTAAAACTATATCAATATCGTTATGCTCCCTTCAAAAGCTGGAATATATGGGGTTATGCCTCTTCTTTGGAGGGGGATGTCAGGGTTCGCAAACTGGTCTATCTATTACTACCTTTTGTCCTGTTCAGTAGCTTCTGGCAAATGTGGAAATTGACACGTCTGGAACGCTTTGCTATGATTCAGGCCCATTGGGTCATCCCGAACGCCCCTGTGGCAATCCTGATTGGGCTGCTAAGGCATATTCCGGTGGTCATCAGTCTACATGGCTCGGATGTTTATATCGCAGAGAAAATAAAACCGGTAGGTTGGGTGGCACATTGGGGTTTTGGGCGGGCGGCGGCGGTCACTGCGTCCAGCCCCGACCTGTTGCAACGAGCGCAAAAGCTGGGCGCAACCACCGACCCGACCCGTGCCGCAGTTATACCTTATGGCGCAGACCCTACTGCTTTTTGCGCCCCCGAAATACCCCGCGAAGTTTTACGGGAACAATTAGGTTTTTTGCCCGAAGAAAAAGTTTTATTTTGCATCGGGCGGCTGGTTTACAAAAAGGGCTTTGAATATGCTATCCGAGCCTTGCCGCTCCTGCTGAAAAAATATCCGAGGATAAAGCTGGTGATTGCCGGGAAAGGCGATTTGCGAGCGGAGTTGGAGCAAGTAGCCCTAGCTGCCGGAGTTGCGCCCCAGGTACGCTTTGAAGGCGTGGTGCCGCATAATAAAGTGGCGGAATATCTGGCGGGTTGCGACATTTTTCTACTGCCAAGCGTTGTGGACGATAAAGGCAATGTGGACGGCCTACCAAACACCCTGATGGAAGCCCTGGCAGCAGGTAAGCCCGTAATAGCCTCCTCTATAGGCGGTGTATCGTTGGTTGTCACTGACAGGCAGAACGGACGGTTAGTGCCACAGCGTGACCCACAGGCTCTCGCGGCGGCTGTTTTGGAATTATTAGCCAGCCCGGAATTACAGACTCAATATGGACGGGCCGGACGCGAAAAAGTAGTACAAGAACTAAATTGGACGGAAATAACCAGGCGGTATGTGGCGGTCTTTGAGGTTGCAATAGTTAAAAATAAGGAGTCAGGAGTCAGGAGTCAGAAATAAAGGGATAAACGTTATCTCCTGAATTCTGACTCCTGACTCCTAAATACTATGCTAATAGACAAACTTAAAACTAAACAGGCGAAAATTGGGATTATCGGGCTTGGATATGTGGGCCTACCTGTCGGGGTAGCCTTTGCCGAGGCCGGATTCAGAGTTACGGGAGTGGATATTGTCGCTCAACGAGTAGCCCGTCTTAACCGGGGCGAAAGCTATATTGATGATATTGACAGCGAGCGACTGTTACCACTTAACGCCAGTGGCAATTTCAAAGCGACGGTGGACACCAGCGTATTAGCAGCTCAGGATGTAATTATTATCTGTGTCCCAACCCCTCTGAACAAAAACCAAGACCCGGATTTAGCCGCCATTCGTAACGCCACCGCTTCTATCGCCAAAAATCTGCAAAAGGGCCAGCTTATTGTGCTGGAAAGCACCACCTATCCCGGCACTACCGAGGAAGTTATCCTGCCTGTATTGACCAAAACTGGTCGGAAAGTGGGCGAGGATTTTTATCTGGCTTTCTCACCGGAGCGGATTGACCCCGGCTCGGTCAGTAGCAAGGGCTGGCGGTTTGAAAACACTCCAAAAGTTATCGGTGGAGTTACCGAGAAATGCACCGAGATGGCTACCGAACTATACGGTCAGGTAGTCGAAAAGATAGTCCCGGTTTCGTCACCTCGCGCCGCCGAGATGACCAAAATTTTCGAGAACGTCTTTCGGGTGGTGAATGTGGCGGTGGTCAACGAACTGGCCTTGCTGTGTGACCGTATGGGTCTGAATATCTGGGAAGTGTTGACGGCGGCTAACACCAAACCCTTTGGCATTATGAATTTTACACCAGGGCCGGGAGTTGGTGGGCATTGTATCCCGATTGACCCCTTCTACCTCACCTGGAAGGCTCGCGAACTGGATTTCCACACCCGTTTTATCGAGTTAGCCGGGGAAATCAACCTGCAAATGCCCTATCACGTCCGGGAGCTGTCTATTCGCGCTTTGAACCGCAGTGGCAAAGGCTTGCACGGAGCGAAAGTCCTGGTGTTGGGAGTTGCCTACAAACGGGATGTGAGCGATTACCGCGAATCCCCCGCCCTGAAAATAATCTCTCTGTTAGAAAAAGATGGGGCGCAGGTCAGCTATCATGACCCCTACGTGCCGGAGTTGCGCGAGGGCGAGTTAACCCACAAATCGGTGGAACTGGATAGCGCAACCCTGCGCAAAGCCGACTGTGTGCTGATTATTACCGACCACAGCACTTTTGATTATAAAGAAATTGTGGCTCAGGCCCAGGTAGTGGTGGACACCCGCAATGCTACCGCTAAGGTGGTTGAAGGCCGTGAGAAAATAGTATTGTTATAGGCTCGCGTGAGTAAAGTTGTCGCCCTACCGCCCCTAAACGAAAACGCCGGGAAACGACCCGGCTTTACCCTCGATTGGCCCTTGCTGGCAATTTTGGGTTTGGCAACGGGTCTGCGTCTCTTAATCTGGCTCTTTATCCCTCATCCCCACTACATTATTGACGAAGCCGAGTATTTCCAGATTTCATCAATATTAGCCGACGGACGCGGCTGGATGTTCTACGATGAAGCCACCTGGGTGCGCCCCCCACTTTATATTCTGTTAATTGGCGGGATTTTCAAGTTCTTCGGGCCAAATTTAATTATCGTGAGGTTGGTACAAATTGCCATCAGCGTGGCTTCGGTTTACCTGCTTTACTGGCTGGGGCAACGGCTATACGGGCGGCGCACCGGGCTAATGGCGGCCTTGTTAGGGGCGTTGGCCTGGCCTTTTGTGGTCTTCCCCTATTTACTCCTTTCCGAAACCCTTTTTATCTTCCTGTTTTTGCTATCCGTCTGTTTCCTCACCGAATTTTTTGCCACTGCTAATATGATTTTAGATACTCAACCTACCAATAACGGTTTCAAAAAATGGTACTCAGCGCTCAGCTCTCGGCACTCAGCACTACCCCTGCTTGCGGGTGGTGTATGTCTGGGGCTGGCGGCTCTGACACGTGGGCAGGTTTTGAGCTTTGTGCCCTTTATGCTCATCTGGTTCTGGCTGGCTTTGAAACTCCAGTGGCAAGCGGCGGTGGGGGCGTTTTTCGTCCTGACAATAGTTTTTGTTATTACCGTTTCGCCCTGGGTCTTGCGCAACGTCAACGTTTATGGTCGCCCGATGATAGACAGCACCGGGGGCTATAACTTTTACCTGGGAGCCTTAAAGGGGCGTAATGGGGCGTTAGTCTCCCAAACGCTGGAGGCAGTCAAGAATCAAGCCGAGCGTGACAGCCTGGGCTATCAGAAAGGGTTGCAGATTTTCTTCAAAGACCCGGCGGATTTTATTTTTGGCAAGGGAATTAAAGAGTCGCTCGATTTCTGGCAGATTAATTTCGGGGCGGACGAGCGTTTAGTAGAAGGATATACCAAAGGGGCGGTTAACCCCGTCTGGCTGACTTTCGATGCAGTGCTAAACGACCTGTTTTATATTGTCACCGGGGCGTTGGCTTTGCTGGGGCTGGTGGTCGCTCCTTCTAGCGGACGGGGTGGGCGAAGTTTTGTGATAATCTGGACGGTGCAGAATATGATTCTGGCTCTGGCCTTTTTTGCGGTGACTCGTTTCCGAGTGTCAGTCTATTTTTTCTTGCTGCTGTTCGCGGCCTACACCCTGGCAAACTGGCGGGAAGTGCTGGCCTGGTTCAAAAACCCGCTGGGCAAAAGTCGGGTTGCCCGCTATGCAGCCGGGTTAATCCTACCGTTATTATTTCTGGTGGTAGTGCTGCCTAGTTATAGTCCCTTTGCCACGCTGGTCGGAACCGAAAACAGTTGGGCTACTCTCGATGGTATTCAGAAATGGAGTCTGCAACAAAAGGCCGAGGAGGGAGACCTTTTGCGGCTGGCAGGTAAATATCAGGAGGCATTAGCGGCCTATGCTCAGGCCGACCCGAATATCCCGTTTACCCAGATTGGAATTGGCCTGACCGAAGCCGAACTGGACAAATACGATGAGGCTATCGGGCGGATTGGCAAAACCTCACAGGACATCGCCCAGAGCCATCTTGCGCTGGGATATATCTACTTGCTACAGGGCAATCGGGCTTATGCTCGTAGCGAATTTAACTCCCGTCAGGTTTCGCTGGATGAATTATCCGATAACTGGGCCTGGGAAAAACTTCAGACCCGCCCCTTGCTCAATAATGAGCTGAATCTGGGCGAGTTCGATTGGGGCTATACGGCGGGCTTCCAGATTTACGAGAAAGACCCCCAAACTGGCAAGTTCTATCGCTGGACAGCCGGGCGGGGCGACGATGGTCAGGGTCGGGCCAAGTTACGTTTTCCTGGCGCGGGTACTGCCAATCCTAAAGAGGTTACTTTGCGGCTGCGAGGCTATCGCCCGGATAATCTGAACCCGCCTCTGGTTGAAGTTTATACCAATGGGCAATTGCTAGGCAAGATTCAGACTACCCGCGGTTGGGCCGCTTATACCTTGAAACTCCCCCCCAACCTCACAGGTGATGTAATTATCGAGCTTGGTGCGCCTACCTTTGTGCCAGGGGCGACCAGTCGGCGCGAATTAGGGGTTATGGTAGAATCAGCCAAGCTGAATTAGGATAACTTAACAGTTCACTAACCTTGTCATCGTGAGTAGTCTATGCAATATATGTTGACAAGCAAATCGTAGTATTTTCAGTTAGGCCACCCGGTTTGTCACCCTGAGCTTGCGAAGGGTCTTGCCGATAATAGCGAGATGCTGGGCCTCGACAGGACCTCAGTGCTGAACCATTAGGAGCGGGCAAGGACTAATACTAAGTCCTGGTAAGTAGTGATTAAAGGTAGGGGTGGGTTTATAACCCACCCGGACGGGTTTGAAACCCGCCCCTACCCATCTTTTCGTATTGTAGTCAGCCGTACTTAGTATAAGAAGATTCTTCGGCTTCACCTCAGAATGACAAAGCAGGTGAACAATCACGGGTTAACAGTTAGAAAGTAACGAATAATGGCAGATTTAGATAATAAAATATTCCCCGAAATCCCGGTGCTAGAAAGAGCCCAGGTGGTGCTAGCAAGTGGTTCGCCCCGCCGCAAGGAGTTGATGGGGCGACTGATGGGCGCAAAAGGCTTCAGGGTCGTTTCTACCGATATTGACGAGAGCCAGTTGCCCGATGAAGCAGCACTTCCGCACGTCACCCGCCTTGCCCAAAGCAAAGCCTTAGCCGGAGCAAAATCACTCTCGGAAAGTGAGCAGGAAACGCTGATTATCGGGGCGGATACGATTGTGGTGCTGGACGGGCGTATTTACGGCAAACCCGCCAACCCCACCGAAGCGGCAAACTATTTGAGCCAGTTAAGCGGGCGCAACCATCAGGTAACTACGGCGGTGGCGGCGGTGTTGGTCTCAGCAGAGGGAAATATTACTCGCCAGGAAGTTTTTACCACTACCAGCGAGGTCGAGTTCCGGGCTATTACTCAGGCTGAAATTGAATGGTATGTATCTACGGGTGAACCGACCGATAAGGCCGGGGCCTATGCTATTCAGGGTTACGGCGGGTTGCTGATTTCGGGCGTTCGGGGCGATTATTACAACATTGTGGGGCTACCTGTCGGGGCGTTGATTGAACTGCTCATGAAGTTTTAGACAGATTTACGCCCCATAATCAAACAAAGCACTGACCTTAATCTTAAAAACCGGAACGACCTGCTCACCATCCAACTCATCATCAGGATTATACGTTGTAGGATAGGGGCTACCCAGCCGATAAACCTGAACAAAACTACCGCGTGGGAAAATGACCCAAATCAGGCGCACCCCGGCCTGCTGATACTCCTCAATTTTATCGTAAACCTTATTCCATATGTCCGAAGGCGAAATTACTTCGACTGCCAGGTCGGGCGGCACAGGAATGGCCTTTTCACTAACGGACGGAACTCGGCTGGCGGTTAAAAAGGCTACATAAGGCGCACGAACGGTTTTTTCTGTAAGGTTAAACCCGGTAGTTGTCCAAACTTCGCCAAGTTTGTGTTCTTCTACAAAATTGCCAAGTTTGCGAGATAGTTTGCTGATTAGCCTGCCATGCAGGTCAGTAGGTAGAGGCAATTCTACTAACTCGCCTTCTATCAACTCGTAAAGACTGCCATCGGTCAGCAAAGCCATAAATTCTTCGACACTGTATTTTTTCTGGCTAACTTCGGCGGTCAAACGCTACCCCTTTAGATTACTGAATCATCAACTTGTAACCCACGCCCCAGACTGTCTGGATTTTAACCCGGCTACCTTCCAGTTTCTCACGTAAATGGGTAATATGGACGTCAATGGTGCGGCTATCCCCGTAATATTCGTAGCCCCAGACCTGATTTAGCAACTTTTCGCGGTCAAAAACGGTGTTCGGACTCTGGGCAAAAGTGGTTAGAAGTTCAAACTCTTTGGCCCGCAAATCCACATTCCGCCCCGCCACAATAACGGTGCGCTGGCGTAGGCTGATGGTTATATCTCCAACAATAATACGGTCTTTATCGGCTAAATCCTCCTCGGCGGTAGGGGCGGGAGTATAGCGGCGCAAAACAGCCTTGACCCGCGCCACCAATTCACGGGGATTAAAGGGCTTGGTCAAATAATCGTCCGCACCCAATTCCAGGCCAACAATCCGGTCAACATCTTCGCTGCGAGCCGTCAGCATAATTATCGGCGTGTCTTTTTCTTTGCGAATCTGGCGGGTAACCTCCCAACCATCAGCTCCCGGCAACATCAAATCCAGCACCACCAGGGTTGGGTTCTGACTACGAAAGAGCTCCAAACCCTCATTGCCATCCTCGGCGGTAATAACGGTATAGCCCTCTTTGGTCAGATACATCTTCGCCAGGTCGGCAATGTTTTTCTCATCATCTACAATCAAAATCAAAGGCCCAGTCATATCTTATGCCTCTCTCCTGAATTATTTCCCCCCTTCCTTGCTAGGGCAGGGGGGCAGGGGGTTAGGTTTGTTCTACTGACTTATTATACCATCCTTCATCATCGCCACAAAAACCTCGTAAGTGGCTTCGGCATCCGCCAGGGCAGTATGGGCCATCTTGTTGGTAATACCAAAAAAACGACAACATTCGTTCAGGCTGTAGCGACTGAATTCCTTACGATTGTAATACTTGGCGAACATCGCCGACATTACATCAAAGCGTTTGTAATAAAAAGGTTCAGGCATGTCAACTAGATTATAGCCTATCTGCAAAAAGGCCCAATCGAAGGTAACATTAAAGCCAGACAGCACCGATCCTTTAGCCAATGCCGCCAGGTCAGTTAGGGCATCCTTAAGGCTAACCGCATCGGCCCATTTCTCCGCCGTGTAATGATTTATTTGCAACGCTTCAGGGGTGGCGGTCTCGATATGCTCCGGCTTAACCTTGCGCTCAAAAGTCTGGATGCGCTCGTAACCGGGCTGCGAAACCAGAATCGCCCCGATTTCGCAGATTTCATGGATGCCAGGGTTCAGGCCAGTAGTTTCAAGGTCTAGAAAAAGCATGGGGCGGGCTTGCATCGGGCCTTTATCGGTAGGGGTTTCGGTGGGGGTGGGTTTCTTTGCAGACGTTACCTCGTTCAAGTAATTATCCTTTCAAGATGTTTTTAACAAAGTTTGGTGATATTATTAGTAAGTATAAACACTAAAGGCCCACTGTCAATCAGCATTCAAGAATTATCATTAAAAAGGAGAGATTGATGAGCAACGTCGGTCAAAGCGCGCCCAATGAAGGGCCAAATATTGGAGATTATGCCACCACCTATCGCGATTTTAAGCTGGAAGTACCCGAATATTACAACTTTGGTTTTGACGTAATTGACAAATGGGCCGAAAACCCCACCCAACGGGCGATGCTATGGGTTGATGAGAGCGGCGAGGAACGCGTCCTGAGCTACGCCCACTTCCGGGACAGGTCAAATCAGGTGGCTAACTTGCTCCATAGTCTGGGGATGAAAAAAGAAGACCGGGTAATGATACTAATGCCCCGCATACCCGAATGGTGGGAGAGCATGTTAGGTATGATTAAGGCCGGAATTGTCTCCTCCCCCGGCACTACCCAACTTACCCCCAAAGATATTGCCTTCCGCAACCAATCAGCCCAGGCACGAGCCATTATTACCGACATCGAGAACGCTCCCAAATTTGACCAGGCTCGTCCAAATTGCCCAGGGGTGGATTTTTATATTTTGGTAGGCGGCGAGCGCGAAGGTTGGATTAACTATGACAAAATGGTGGCAGAAATGCCCACCACTATTAACCCACAGGCTCGCGCCCAGACCCACAAAGACGATCCTATGTTGCTTTATTTTACCAGTGGTACAACGGGCTACCCCAAAATGGTGCAGCATACCCATAGCAGCTATCCGATTGGTCACCAAATTACAGGCCGATTCTGGTTGGATTTAAGACCCAGCGACTTGCATTGGAATTTGTCCGATACGGGCTGGGCAAAAGCGGCCTGGAGCAGTTTTTTCGCCCCACTTGATGCCGGATCGGCCCTCTTTATTCATAACACCAAAGGCAAATACTCCGCCAAACTAACAATGGAGTTGTTGAGTAAATATGCCGTAACCAGCTTTTGCGCTCCGCCAACAGTCTATCGTATGCTGGTATCGGAAGATTTAAGCGACTTTCAAGTTGGTAGCTTGCGGAGTTGCGTTGGAGCAGGCGAACCCCTTAACCCGGAGGTAATCGAAATCTGGCGCAAAGTAACCGGCATGACCATTCGGGATGGTTATGGTCAAACTGAAACCTGTTTGGTGGTGGGAAATTTCCCCGGTATGGAGGTCAAATTTGGCTCAATGGGCAAACCCGCCCCCAGTTACGTAATTGACGTGATTGACGACGAGGGTCAACCTTGTGCCGACAATAAAGAGGGCGATATTGGCGTCAGGATTAAGCCCGAACGTCCAGTAGGTTTGTTCAAGGAATATTGGAACAATCCCCAGGCTACCAATGCCGCTTTGCGGGGGGATTGGTACATAACGGGTGACCGCGCCTATCGAGATGAGGATGGCTACTTTTGGTTTGTGGGTCGGTCGGACGATGTGATTATCAGTGCGGGCTATCGAATAGGGCCCTTTGAGGTGGAAAGTGCTTTGATAGAACATCCGGCTATTGTGGAAGCCGCCGTTGTAGCCAAACCCGACCCCACTCGCGGTGATATTGTCAAAGCCTATGTTATCCTGAAACAAAGTGTAGTGGGGACACCAGAATTAGTGACGGAAATTCAAGAGTTCGTGAAATCTTTGACTGCTCCCTATAAATATCCTCGTGAGATAGAATTTGTGACAGAATTACCCAAAACTATCAGTGGCAAAATACGCCGCATCGAGTTACGTGAACGCGCCCGCCAGGAATAAAACACCACCGCAACTGAACAGGCGGTTTAAAAGTTAGACAGGGTTAAATTAGGAGAATTTTAAATAATTCGTTACATAATCCCTATAACTCAAAACTTAGCCTGTTCATACATATTTGTTTTTGTTAATTGGTTCTCTGTGCTACAAGTTCATTTTGTGTTAAGATAGTTTGGTATGGTTGTATCGTTAAACACCTATCAGTTTAATTTTGCTTGCATAATACTAACGTTCAACTCAACACTGTAACTTTCGGTCAATGAGGAATTGATAGATGTCAGAAAGTGGAGACCAGTCAGATAATTCCCGGTGGGAACAAGTACCTGATTCAGTCCCCAACCATCAGCTTCCGGCTGAAAGCCTTGAACTGGAAATGTTAGCAAGAGCCAGTAAATTGGTGCTGCGGCGTAATGAGCCACACTACGACTTAGCCAATGTACTGGAAGAAATTATGGATGGTCTACAAGCGTTAGTACCATATGAAAGTGGCACTATCCATCGGCTTGACCCCAAAGACGACCAGCTCCACGCAATCGCTGTCCGCGGCAAGGATGCGGAAATTTTTGTTGAGAAATCAATTCCTCTCCATAGTAGTTTAATAGGGAATGCCCTTCTAACCCGACAGCCCTACATGTACAACAATTTACAACAGCACCCCAAATTATATTTTCTGCCGGGTAATACAATTTGGGTCGGTGCTTTATTAATTGCCCCACTTGCCCTGGATACAATGGGTGGGGGTTGGGTTATTTGTATTCGACGCTTTGAAAACCCGTATTTTAGTGAACGGGATTTCCAACTCTTTAAAATATTTGCTAATTATGCTGATGCGGCAATACAAAACACCCAACTCTATCAATCGGCACTTCGAGACGCCAAAACTCTCCGCGAAGTCAATGAAATAATGCAATCGGTAAGTGCGGTACTTGAGCCGTACGAGGTTTGCCAGCGAATGGCTGCCGGAGTTGCCACTATGCTGGAATATGAGCGGCTGGCAGTTTTAATGATTGATTCGAACAAAGAAATCGTGCGCTGTGAATTTAATACCAAAAATCCGGGACACCTGAATGAAATCATTTCTCCCTTGCGCGGCAGTGTGGTGGAATATGTCAATCGTACTGGCAAAACCTTTGTACGGGAAGATACCTCTGGCCTGAGTAGCCACTATTTCCCCGAAGATGGGCAACTATTAAAAGATTTGGTGCGCTCCTATATTGTTATCCCGTTGCAAACTGAAAGTGAGCTAACCGGGGTTATTATGCTGACCAGCTATTGGCCCAGTGCCTTCGATCAAACCAGCATCAATTTTATGCAGATACTAACTGTTCAGTTTGCCACCGTGATGCAGAACGCTTTGTTGTTCGAGCGATTGAGCCGTACCAAACACGAATGGAAACTGACCCTGGACGCAATTCCTGATGCTATGTTGCTGGTGGATGCGACTGACCTGACGATTTTGCAGGCTAATTTTGGCACAGCCAATATGGTGGGTAGCCATCCCGATGAGCTTATTGGCCGTACTTGCCGGGAGGTTTTTTATACAGTCGATCCTGCTCTGGCCGATTTCCCTCTGGAGGAATTAAAGCCTGAAATCAATGGTTTTAGTGAAGAAAAAACCGGGGCTGTTAGCGGGAGAATTTATCAGCGTTCGATTTATCCTATTTTTGGGGGCGATAAGAAGCTTTCTGAACTGGTAGTTCATATCAGGGATATAACCGAGAACAAAATTCTTACCCAGCAATTAGCTGAAAATGCCCGCCTGAAGGCCGTAGGTGAGATGGCTTCGGGGATTGCCCACGATTTTAATAATTCACTGGCTGGGATTCTGGGAAATGTCGAATTAATGTTGGTCGAAAGCACCGACCCGGCCCAGCAAAAACAGCTAAAACAACTTAAACAGGCCGCCCTGGATAGTGCCGATACCGTTAAACGCATTCAGAGCTTCGGCAAGCGGGATGGTCGATTAACCTTTCAAGCTTTTGACCTTAGCGAAGCGGCCCGCGAGGTTATAGAACTCACCCGCCCCCGCTGGCAAAACCAGTCTGTCCAGAAAGGGATTTATATTGGGGTTGTCCAAAAGCTGAGTAATAAAGTTGAAGTTTGGGGTAGTGCTTCTGAAATAAAGGAAGTTATAACCAATCTTTTGTTCAACGCTATAGATGCATTGCCCAATGGCGGCACCGTGACAATTGCAAGCGGCATTGAGAAAATTGGACGCGGTTCTAAAATGGGCGAAATGGGCGTGCTGGAAGTTAGTGACACCGGGCATGGTATTTCCCCGGAAGTGCGTGACCATATTTTTGAGGCTTTTTTTACAACCAAAGGTAAAAACGGTACTGGATTGGGTTTGGCGCGAGTACATACTATCGTTACCGAACATGAAGGTGAAGTTAGTTTCGACAGCACCCCAGGTGAAGGGACAAATTTCTTTGTGCGGCTGCAACTGGCAGCTAACTATACCAGGAATAGTACCCCGTTGCTCGGTACACCCATATTCAAAGTGGATGCGACCCAGGGAAAATTAACTCCCCAAAATAGTCATAACATCCTGGTGATTGACGATGATCCGGCCCTGGCGGGGATAATGCAGCGAATTTTACAGTTACAGGGCCATAAAGTAACCAGGGCGAGCAGTGGGGCGCAGGGGCTGGAATTATTCAGGCAGAATGATGGCTTCTTTGATATGGTTTTTACCGACCTCAGTATGCCCGAAATGAGTGGCTATGAGGTCGCTAAAGCGATTAAAGAGGCTGATCAACGGGTAGTAGTAGCTTTTATTACGGGTTGGGGTAACGAACTAACCCTGGAAACCCTCGAAGGTCGGGGGGTAGATTTGTTTATCTCCAAACCCTATCGGATTGACGATGTTGCAAGTATGGTTAAAAAAGCTGTTGAAATCCGCCAGAATTACCTGAACAACAGCTCCTCGGCCTGATTTGAGTGCCTCATACAGTTTTTGGCAGTGACTCCCCTGCAAATTACAGTCTATTTCGGCTAAACTTTCCTCAAGATAACCTCTTAACCCAGGCTAATTCTTTTCAAAACTTTAGTGGTATGATTATATTGTTAGGCTTGCCTGACTAGCTTTAGCTTATTGCGCCAAAAGTGAGGACTCAGCTATGTTAAAAGAACAAACCGCCTCCTTATCCAATAACGCCAACCAATCTTCAAACCTCAAACTTAAACCTGCCCAAATTGCCCTGGCTTTCGGAGTGGCAGGGCTTGGGATAATTGGCTGGCTGGTTATCTGGCAGCTTTTCTTTGGTGCAGCCCAATGGTATGGCCTAGCATTGGCCCTAACAACCTCCCTGTTGTTTTTGATTCAAAGTTATGTAAAGTTAAAGATTGCAAAAATTACCCTGGGATTTGCCGCTTCAGTTTTGGCTGGGTTAGCCATTATTACCTCGCTAAGTCTGGGAGTATTTTTGCCTTTTGGCGTTGCTGATATTATTAGTCCGGCGTTGGGGCGGTTTGGTGGTTTAGGGGCGTTAACAGTTCTGGCAGTAGTATTCACCATGCGAGCTATTCTGACCAAAAAAAGCAGGTTACTTGATTTGGCTCTATTTTGCATCATTGCCGCGAGTTGGGTGGGGGTTAATACCTCGGCGCAGGCTCAATTTCCTCCTGCTCCTACCACTAAAGAAGATTGGGGAGCAATTTTAGGTTTGCTCCCAGGCTTGGGGCTAGTTTGTTTTATTCTTGCACTATTCACCAGCTACATTAAAAGCTGGAAATGGGCCGCCAGAACTTTCTGGCGATGGACGGTCGGTAGCACCATCCTGGGTGGAGCCCTGTCAACCTATTTTCAACAGAGCTTTATTTCCCTGATATGCTGGATACTACTGGCAGTTACAGGCGCGATTGGTTTAGGTTACGGATTTAAAGCTATTAAATGGCTTTCTTGGCGTCCATTTATTCAAATCGGGGCGGTGTTGCTGATAGTTATAAGCCTTTTTACCCTTTACCTTAGCACCGCCGAGCAGCTTGAGACGGTTTTAGCCCGCAACACTCTGGAGAGATACGCCCAAAAGGGCTGGTGGTGGCTCCTGGGCGAAGACCGCTTCCCCGAACAGCGCGGCCTTAAAGTTGAGGCAAAGCCCACCGGAACAATTACAGGCCGGGTTGCCGACGAAAATAACAGTGATATCGGGATTGACGGGGTGGAAGTGATAATAGCCGACCCTTCCGGGAAAACTTATACCGCTACCACCTTATTTGGAAATTACACTATCAAGGATGTACCAGCCGGGAATTATTTGCCAATGGCGGCGCGGGCGGGCTACCTGGACGCAAGTGCGACGGGTGAAATCACACCGTTTGGGCGTTGGTCAGGCACGATTAGCCGTTATCGTCTGGTTGCCAGTGTGCGGGGTGGAGGGACTACCGATAATATAAATTTCGTGATGAAGAAGCGCGGGGTTTATCAAATTCAGCCGGGAAATAGTCTCAAATTGGGTGAGGCTAGCGAAACTTTCCGCGATAACCCGGTGCCAAGCCCAGCCTTGCGGCGCACCTTTAGCTTTGAAAATTCAGGATTGAGCAAAAGCGGCCTGCTCTACGAACCTTCCGCCGACAAAGGGCCGGGGCCGTTCCCAATTTTGATAATTGTGTATCCCGGCCCGGCTACTTCGCCTTCCTGGGAGGGGGTTTCGATACCCCTGGCGGCGCAGGGTTTTGTGGTGGTGGCTTATCAGCCGGAGCTTTTCGGGCCAAACCCCGAACGCGGCCTTAACCTCAAGGGTGATGTCAGCGACATGTTGCAGCTTTATAACTACGCTAAATCCGGGCAGTTTTCCCTACGAGGCGACCCCCAAAAGGTAGTTATTACCGGTGGTAGCGTTTCAACGGTCTATACTTATCTACTGTTACGGGAGCTTGAAAACAGTACCGCCACCGATAAAGCCGCTATCAAGGGCGGAATTATGTACGGTGGTCTGGCCGATATGTACCGCTATCGCTACGACTGGGACAGAGGCAAACTCTATATTGACCCTGGTATTCAAGACCTGGAAAGTATGCTGATTGCCTTTGGTCGGCCAGATTTACGGCCCGAAATATACATGCAATTTAGCCCATATTTTCATCTGGACAAAAACTCCCTACCCCCTTTATTACTGGTGCATACCAGCAAAGACAGTATAGTCCCGGTGGTGCAAACGGAGTTGTTGGCAGGGATTATGGATAGACTAAATATCCAGAAAAAGCTTCTAATATATCAGGACATTGAGCATTATCTGGATACCAGCAAGCGTGACCCGGCTCAACTTGATATGCTTAACCAAACGATTGAGTTCTTGAAACAGGTTACGAGGTAAAGGAAACTCGTGAGAACCGAAAAGGTTTTGGAATTAGAACGTGAAGTAGACGAAATATATAGTAAGTGGTAGGATTTGATGGGCTTACCTATGACTGCCTTTCGGTGCGTTTATTGATAGCTAACCAAACACCCGGTAAATTTCGAGGGCCATTAAATCAGGCTTTAAGGCGTGGCCCAACTTATCTAGTAATGGTAGAACCGTTACAGCCGGGGCTACTGGACAGCTATAAAACCACCTTTCCGGAAATTCAATTCAACTAGGTTTTAGCCGTTTCAAAGCCTGGGAATAGCTTCCAACTGATTACTTATGAACTAAAGAGAGCTTAAAGGTGCAATTACCACTGGTCGAAACAACCAAACAGTCTAAATATTTTTCAAAATATCTTTTAGCTACCCCTTTGATTGAGCTGGTTTTCAGCCTAATAATGATTGGAACGGCTCTCCCCTTCCTGGCGAATTTCGTCAAAACAATGGCGACATCCTCTCTCTGGAACGATGAGCTTTATTCTATTGTTCATTTTAGTGGGCGCGGCCCTTTTACCACCCTGACCGATTACCATGTGCCAAACAACCATATCTTTTTTAATCTGCTTAACTCCCTGACCCCCGGCAACGGGGGCTTTGACCCCTGGCGAGCGCGATTATGGTCGTTTTTGGCGATTGCTTTGCTGCTTGGGTTAATTCTTTATGAGTTTTTCCGCCTTCGGCAGTATTTAGCGGGAGCGTTAGTTTTCCAGATAGTAGCCGTCAATTACGTACAACTCGATTTGGATTTGCAAGGGCGGGGCTACGGTATTCTGGCACTCTGTGGGGTAGGCTTATCTTTTGCTATATGGCGGTATCTGGAACAACCCGCCCGAAAATGGCTTGTTACTATGGCGGCATTGGCGGTATTAGGAACCTGGACCGTCCCCACCTTTATTTTTTTTGCTGGTCCGTTGTTACTGCTATTTTTTCTTTATCAACCTAAACGGGATACTTTTATTGTTGGTTGTATTACCGCCGGACTAATTACGCTGCTATATCTACCAGTAGTAGGTGATGTTCTACACCAGAGTCAGACTTTCGCCGACTCCAACGGGCGGGAATACGAATCAGTTGCGGCGGTTTTTACCACCATGAAAGAATATTTATTTCATCCCTATGTCTGGGGAATCAAGTTTCAGGATGGGGTAATAGCCGCCTTGCTGGGTGGCTTCTTCCTCATACCCTTGCTTACACCTTTACGTCAGGAAAATAAAGCCGAGATAAAAACGCTTCGG
This sequence comes from Chloroflexia bacterium, assembly GCA_038207495.1. Lineage (GTDB taxonomy): Bacteria > Chloroflexota > Chloroflexia > Chloroheliales > Chloroheliaceae > Chlorohelix. The sequence goes on along the minus strand of JBBQZS010000025.1, from coordinate 20,278 downwards.
TTGTTAATTGGGGCAGTGGCTCTATTTTTTATTTTATGCCTGATAATGCAAACAGTAGTTATTCGCGCCACCGCTTTTGTGGTACTTCCCTTATTTCTCGGTTATATCTTGATGGCTGCTTTCTATTTTTACCAGCCGAAGTATAAAGTCGTCCGCCCGGTTATTACTTTTGTAGTGGCTGTTTATTTTAGTTTGCACAGTTACCAGCAATTTAATAACTTCCGCTTTACCCCTATCGAAAACTGGCTGGGAACGGCCCGCTATATTGAACGAACCTTTCCTAAAGGTACAGAAATATATATAACCACTGAAGGAACTGAATACCTTTCGGGTTACCTTAACCCGGCCTATCCCTTAACTACCACTTTTGATGCTCAAAAATTTGCCGAGGGGCGAAGTGTGGCGGTAGATGCCAGGGTTTTTGCCAAAACTCGATTTAATCCGGCTCAGTATTCCGATTTAAGTAGCGAAGTTTTTATTTTCCAGCGGTGGAGCGATTATCAGAAAGTGATGGTCACGCCCCCACCTGACCCCCATATTCTACGGATAGAGGCCAACGGAAAAACCTTAAATCAGGATACTTTTGACCGTAATAGTGCTACCCGCTGGATTTCCGAGAATAATCAAGCTGGGCTGCGGGTCTACCTGAAGCCCGGTACTACTTACAAGTCATTTTATATTTTAACTGGCAAAAAAGGTATCCCTGATAATATTCAGGTACAGCTTGGCTTACAAAATGGACAGGTGGAAACACTCAAGGAAGAAGCGATTGGCAAACACTCGGAGATGCTAACGCTCTTTCTGGATAATCGGGCGGTGGAATATCTGGATATAAAAACTCCACAGTCCAAAAATTTCTCAATCAGTGAACTGTGGGCCTATCCAACCTAGAGTGCAGCATATTAAGCGCGGAGAGTAGGGTCAAGGGTGTCCCGCAAACCATCGCCCATCAGGTTAAAGCCCAGCACTGCCAGCATAATCGCCAGACCGGGGAATATAGCGGGCCAGGGACTAGTCTGCATAAAACCATAGCCGCTACTGAGCATATTCCCCCAGGAAGGGGCGGGAGGTGGATTGCCCAGACCAAGATAACTGAGCGAAGCCTCGGTCAGGATAGCGGCTGCAATAGTCAGAGAACCCTGCACAATCAGGGGGGCTAAAATATTGGGTAGCACATGGCGGAAGACAATAATTAAATCTGGCACTCCGGTGCTGCGGGCGGCCTCAATGTAAAGCAGTCCTTTAACCGACATCACCGAGCCACGAGTTAAACGGGCAAAAACAGGCAGGTTAACAATCCCGATTGCCAGAATCACATTATTCAGATTGGGGCCGAGCATTGCCATAATCGCAATTGCCAGCAATACCGCCGGGAAAGCGAACAATATATCCATTGCGCTTACGATAATAGTATCAATCCAGCTACCCCGATAACCCGCCAGCAACCCTAACAATGTGCCGAATATCAGGGCGATAAGCACCGAAAACAAACCCACTTGAAACGATGCGCCCGCCCCGTGAAGCAACCGGCTTAGAATGTCCCGCCCGAAATCATCCGTCCCCAACAAAAAGTCGCCACCGGGGGCCGCTAATCGTTTGGTCATTTTCATCGAGGTGGGGGAGTAGGGGGCAAGCATTGGCCCAAAGATTGCCATCAAAGCAAATAGCAGCACAATAATAAACCCGATAATTCCCTGCGGATTACGCACGGCCTTTCGCCCCATTCTGGACCAATAAGACTGACTTGGACGACGGGGCGAAAGGGCGGTAAGTTGCGAATTTACTTTTGGAGATTCAGATGTTTGGGTACTCATATTTAGACTGTTGCCTTCTGTTGTCCGACTCGCTCAGTTGTAAGTTTAATGCGAGGGTCAACCACCCCATAAAGAACATCCACCAACAAATTGACCAGAATAAAAACCAGTGTAAAGACCAACACCGTTCCTTGCATAACCGGGTAGTCGCGGGTCGAAATAGCATCAAAAGTATAACGGCCCAGGCCAGGTAACGCAAAAATCTGCTCGATAATTACTGCCCCACCCAACAACCGTCCTACCTGTATCCCCGTTACGGTCATAATCGGAATCATGGCGTTCTTCAAGGCGTGGCGGTTTATCACGCTACGTCCGCTCAGTCCTTTTGCGCGGGCGGTGCGGACATAATCCTGGCTGAAAACTTCCAGCAACGAAGAACGGGTGAAGCGCATAACCGTCGCCCCAAAGGCCAACCCTAGACTAATCGAGGGTAACACCATATTTCGAAGATTCTCAATCGGGTCTTCAAAAAATGGCACATAGCCAATCGGTGGGAAAATTCGCCAATATAGCGAGAAAAGCAGCACCAGCAGGGTTGCCAGCCAGAAGCCCGGCATCGAAATCCCCAACAAAGCCACGCTACTCAAGAAGCCGTCAATAAATTTGCCCCGATTTCGCGCCGCCACTATCGAAAGGGGCAACCCAATAATTAAACCAATCACAATCGAGAAAAAAGTCAGTTCTATCGTAACAGGTAATTTTTCCATAATCGAATCACTTACGGGCAAGCCACTCCGTAGCGATGACCCCAGATTACCCTGAAAAGCTTTTGTCAACCATTCAAAGTATTGGACAGGCCAGGGACGATTTAAGCCGTAGAGTGCCCGAATTTCATCCGCCCGGTTACCAGTCACTTCCGGCCCTAACATTACCTGGATGGGGTCGCCGGGAATAAGTCGTATCAAACTAAAAGTGATGATGCTGACTCCCAGCAACACCACCAGCGTGGTTAGTAATCTATTAACAAGATAACGGCCCATTTATTTCCTATAACCCTAAATTTGGACATAAATTAATGAAAATATACTGTAAGGGTGCTGCTTGCCAGACCCTGCTGAAAGAGGGCGAACATAAGGTTCGCCCCTACCTTAAATTTTTGAACTACTTGTCGAGCCAGGTATCCCGGAAGCTAAGGTGCGAACCGTTGATGAAATGGACATAACCCTTGACGTAGGATTGGGACGCTTCATACTGGTTAGCCGCGTAAAGAAATACCATTGGCGAGTCGGTGGTAAGGATGACCTGCGCCTGCTGGTATAACTTGGCTCGTTCGGCCTGGTCACTGACTTTACTGGCCTGCTCAACCAACTTATCGAACTCAGGGTTACTGTAGCTCATAAAGTTATTTTGACGCCCGGATACATAGGTACCATCCAATGGAAGGTGCGGGTCAGCAAAGGCACTGTAGCCACTGACCACCGACTCAAAGTTTTTGCCCAGATAATCTTTCAGGAAAACGCTCCACTCTTCCGAAACAATTTCCAGATTGATACCTACCGCTTTCAACTGCTCCTGCACCACAATCCCGGCATTACCCAGGAAGCTATAGGTAGGAGTGTTCAGCAGCTTGGCAGTAAAACCATTGGGATAACCCGCTTCAGCCAGCAGAGATTTGGCTTTATTCAGGTCTTGTTTGTAGACGGGCTGTTGCAAACCCGGCCAGAAACTTGGCAGGAATGGGCCAGCGGTGAGCTGAGTACCCGCCCCGTTAATCGCTGCGTCCAAAACCGGGCCACGATCAACCGCCCAGGCAATCGCCTGTCGCACTTTTGGATTGTCGAAGGGCTTAACTTTCAGGTTGAAAGCCAGGAAGCGCACATTGTTGTTGCCATCGCCATAAATCGTAAGTTTGGTATCACCCTTGAGAATCGAAAGGTCTTTGGGTGGGGCATATTCGATAATATCAACCGTGCCAGTCCGAACGGCGGTGCTGCGGGCGGTGTCGTCCGGGATAGGCTGGAAAGTAATTCCATCCAGGTACGGTTTGCCCGGCAGGAAGTAATCGGCGTTTTTCTCCAGGCGGATACGGGTGTTCGGCACATATTCCACCAGCTTGAACGGCCCGGTGCCAACCGCCACCTTGTCCATCTTGCCACCGTTGGCATCTACCACCTCTTTAGCCACAACTGCGGTAGTAAAGTCTGCCAGAACCGTAATCAGAGGAGCATACGGGGCTTTAAGCTTGATTGTCACAGTGTAGTCATCAGGGGTCTCGATACTATCTATCGGAGCCAGGTTAGCGGCGCGGGGAGAGGCCACTGCCGGGTCTTTAATCCGATTGAGCGAGTATTTAACATCTTCGGCCTTCATTTCACGACCATTATGAAACTTAACCCCCTTGCGAAGCTTGAAAACATAGGTTGTCGGATCTGGGGCAGAGTATTCGGTTGCCAGGTCGGGCTGGATTTCCAACTTCTCGTTAAAGCGCAGCAACCCGCTATAGATATGTTCAATCACATGGTAAGAAGCGGTGGAGTTAGTCAGGTGAGGGTCAAAACCAACTGCATCTTGATTTACCCCGATTTTCAAAATCCCGCCACTTTTGGGTTGTTTTCCGGTGGCGGCAGTCGTGGTAGCAGCCGCAGTTGTAGCGGGAGCGGCAGTAGTTGTAGCCGCCGATGCAGTTGTTGCTGCGGCGGTGGTAGCAGCAGCAGCCGTTGTGGTGGCAGCCACCGCAGTAGTAGCCGTAGTTGTGGTGGCAGTGGGATCGCCACAGGCCGCTAACACCATGCTCAAGAGCAAGGTTAATAGCCCGAAGGTAGCCCATGAACGAAGGCTGCCCAATTTCCTGGTGTGCATGCTTAGTTTCCCCCTTTTTAAGTTTCCCCATTTTCTGAGGACTGCAAATATCAGTATGAAATAGCTAGGTGTTATAGCTTCACCCTGGAAGTTATAATACAGGTCAATTGTAAATAGTATAGCGTGCCGCTAACAAACTGTTTCGCGGAAAAAGAGAGATTAGAGATTTGTATATGGGTATACTTTTAAATTATGAGCTAGTATAAATGAACCCTGATTGGATTGCAATTGTATCCGTTGTAATTCGCTTTTGCTTTTGGAAAAGCCTGAAATATCGGCAATCAAAATGTTTTAACTTGACAAACCCACCGAAAACCAATTAAGGTAATAAGGTTACTTTTTACAAACAATATAACGTCAACTAAAAATCGAAAGAGCAATAATTGATGGATGCAGAAAATGGTCTGAATGAAGCCCTGTTGCTTTCGGCTCTGGAAATGGCCCAAAAGGGCGGCGCAGTCTACGCCGAGGTGCGCGGGTTGGTGGGGCAACAAAGCGAAGTAAAGGTCAAAAATGGCCTGATAAATAAAATGCAGCTCAAAGAAGAAGCGGGCTGGGGAATTAATATTCGGGTGGGGGCGGGTTGGGGCTTCGCCAGCAGCGCGGCCCTTAACGAGCCGAACGTCCAGCAGGTCGTGACCCAGGCTCTCCAGCTTGCCGCCGCCAGCAACAAGGTTCAACCCCCGGCCCAGGCTGAGTTCTATGGCCCGCCTTCCACTGTTAGTGGCGAGTATCAATCCAGCGTGCAAATTGACCCATTCAAAGTCCCGGCCCAGGAACAACTTGAAATGCTTTATTCGGCCGAGGCCAACTTGCGGCGCGCCAGTCGGGTTAAAATTTCAGAATCGCACCTGATGGCCTTCCGCACTCGGAAATTTTTTGCCAACACCGCCGGAGCCGTTCAGCGTCAGCTAATTACCGAGACCGGTGGCGGACTTTCGGCTATCGCCCTGGAAGGAACCCAGAGTTACCAGCGCACCTATGGGCGTTTTGGCAATTTCGGGCAGGGTGGCTACGAATTTTTGTTGGGATTGCAGCTGGAAGACGAAGCCCTGCGAATCGGGCAGGAAGCCCATGAACTGGTAGCAACCGAGTGGGTTCCCTCCGGCCCGACCACCGTGATTATCGGCTCGAATCTGGCGGCCTTGATGGTGCATGAAACCTGCGGACATCCTACCGAGCTTGACCGGGTGTTGGGTAGTGAAAATGCCTTCGCGGGTGGTAGTTTTTTGCGGCCTGAGATGCGTGGGAATTTCTATTATGGCTCCAGCGCGGTTAATCTGACGGCGGATGCTACAATTCCGGGTGCAATCGGCACTTTTGGCTGGGATGATGAAGGCACACCCGCCCAACGAGTACCATTAGTAGAAAAAGGGCTGTTTGTGAATTATCTCTCCTCCCGCGATACCGCCGCCGCCATCGGTTTGCCCGGTAGTGGGGGAGCAGCGCGGGCTTCCAACTGGTCACGCCTGCCAATCGTCCGAATGACCAACGTTAGTTTAGAAGCGGGCGAAGGCAGTCTGGATAGTCTGGTAGCCGATGTCAAGGATGGTCTTTATCTGGAAACCCCCTCCAGTTGGAGTCTGGACGATAAGCGCATGAATTTCCATTTCAGTGCCGAAATCTGCCGGGAAATTAAAAATGGGCGGTTAGGCCAGTTTTACAAAGGGGCCAGTTTTCAGGGGCGCACCCCGATTTTCTGGGGTAATTGCTTGCGAGTAGCCGGGCCGGAAGAATGGAAGGTCTGGGGCTTTCTCAATTGCGCCAAGGGCGAACCGCTCCAGAGTGCCCATGTCGCGCACGGGGCGGCACCCGCCCTGCTTAAAGACGTAACCGTACAGAGAGAGGGTTAGAACATGCCAGCATACAATTCAGAATATAAACCCCTTTACGGGCGCGAGAAACTGCTGAACTTACTAGAGGATTTTCTGAAATTAGCTCCTGCCGAAGCCACTCAGGTGGAGTTAGCCCTGGAAATCGAACAGGTAGAAGTTACCCGCTACGCCCACAATCGGATTCATCAAAACGTTTCCGACCAGGATACCCGTTTGTGGGTGCGGGTGCTGGTAAACGGGGCGGTGGCTAGTCTGGCTTGCAATTCGCTCGAACCAGCGCAGGTAAAGGCCACCATTGCCCAGGCCACCACTACCGCCCGAAGACTTCCAGACCGTAGCCATAGCGGTTTCGCAAGCCATAGTGAAGCCAGTGGGACGAATATCGAGCCCGGTAGCGATGGTCTGGTTATTCCCCAGCCTACCAGCCTGATTCCGCCCTCCTATTTCGATAGCACTCTCTACCAGACCCCCGACCAACGCGCCGAAGCGATTGGTCAAGTTGTGGAGTTAGTAAATGTCGCCGGGTTGGATGGCTATGGCACCTATAAAACCACCCGCAACGAACTGGCAGTGGCGAATTCGCTGGGATTAAGAGCGTATGCTCTGGGAAGTTCCGGCTATCTCAAAGCTCTGGTGGAAACGATTGATGGCACTTCGGCGGGCTATGCCGACCAGTTAAGCCGGGATGTGACCACTTTAGACCCGGCAAAGGTGGCTAATATCGCCATCCAGAAGTGTCGGTTAAACAAAAACCAGATTGAGATGCCCGCCGGAGATTATGAGGCCGTTTTAGAACCAAACACCGTCGCCGATTTAGTGCGCTTTATGGTTATTCACGGCTGTGGAGCTCAACAGTTACAGGATAAACGCTCTTTTATGACTGACCGCTTTGGCGAACAGGTTACAGGCAGCGAGATTAATATCTGGGAAGACCCCCATCACCCGGCAGCGATGCCCTTCCCGCTAGATTACGAAGGATTACAGAAACGGGCGGTGCCGTTGGTAATTGCTGGCAAAGCGGCGGGGGTGGTTTATGACCGGGGGACTGCCGCCAGAGTGGCGGAGCGAGTATCCACCGGGCACGCCCTGAATCCCTGGACAAGTATCGGCGATAGTGGGCCATTACCCCAACATATTGTGATGCAAGCCGGGGCGCGCACAATTGACGAACTGGTTGCCGGACTAAAACGAGGTTTGATTATCACCCGTCTTCATTATACCCATTGCCCCGACCCCCGCCGCGTGGTAGCTACCGGAACTACCCGTGACGGTACTTTCCTGGTGGAAAACGGCGAAATTGTGGCGGCAGTCAAAAACATGCGCCTTACCCAGAGTGTGCTGGAAATGCTCTCGACAGTGGAGGAGTTCGGCGAACCCAAAACCTGCCAGGATTGGTGGACGGCCAACGGGATGGGGGTCACTAATTATTATCTGCCAGCCTTGCGGGTTGCCCGTTGCACCTTTACCGGATCAACCACCTTCTAGTTGTCGGCGGTCAGTCATCGGTTGTCGGTTAAAGCCACCACTTTTTAGGTGGCTTTTTCAAATAGATAGAACCAGAAAAGGTGAGAACCTACCTATACCAGCAACGTGTTATAATTTTTCTGTCAAAGAATTATAAACAATTCCTAAATAAACCCCCAGGAGGTTCTTAATGCCCAGGATTAGTGTCAACGGAGCCACTTTGCATTACGAAGAAAGCGGTAGCGGCGCGGAAACTATCGTTTTTGCTCATGGTTTGTTATGGAGTGGGCGCATGTTTGATGACCAGGTTGCCCACCTGAAGAATCGCTATCGCTGTATAACCTTCGACTTCCGAGGACAAGGCCAGAGTGAGGTAACCGCCAGTGGCTACGATATGGAAACCCTTTATCATGACGCCGCAGAACTAATTACCAAACTGAAAGCCAATCCCTGTCATTTTGTGGGGCTTTCGATGGGCGGTTTTATTGGAATGCGCCTGGCAGCCCGGAAACCGGAATTGCTGCGTTCGCTGGTGCTGATGGAAACCTCCGCCGACCCCGAACCGGAAGAGAATCGCGGTAAATACAAGATGATGTCCCAGGTGGCCCGCTGGCTTGGCCCAAAACTTTTGGTCAGCCGGATTATGCCGATTATGTTCGGCCAGAAATTCTTGAAAGACCAGGCCCGACTTACTCTTCGCAAAAAACAGGAAAAGCTGATGGCATCAAATCATAAAAAGGGCATTTCTCTGGCAACTTTAGGGGTAGTAAATCGCCCTGGCTTTTACGAAGAATTAAGCAAAATCAACTTACCAACCCTGATTTTGGTAGGCGACCAGGACGTAGCCACAGTGCCAGCCAAATCCCAACGAATGCACCAACAAATTGCTAATTCAAAGTTGGTTTATATTCCAGGGGCAGGGCATACTTCTTCGGTGGAAGAACCGGAATTCGTCAATGTCGAACTTGACCAGTTTTTGAGTAAGCTATAGTACCAATCATGAAGGACAAGGGCTGAATAATTCTCCGCGGAGCTTTTTGTTAAGGTTCCTGCCGATTATGAAAGGCTCTCGTTATAAATCCCGTAGAGGAAGGGGAACTAAACCCCCTATTTTTACGTCATATCATCAAGTCTAATCAATCGCTAAAAACCGATAACGACTGGCAATCAAAAACTCTCCTCCAAAATTTTACCATTCCAACTAAAACTTATGAATTTGTTAACCCCTGCTATCGGGCAGGAGTTTTATTAAAGTTATCCTGAAAATCCGTCAACTAAATCTATCCAGCCAAGAAGGAGAGTTGTTATGCCCAAAAAATCCGGCTTTATTTCGCTATTCATTCTCGTGATTATACTGACCCTTACTTTAGGCGCATGTGGCGACCCCACTGCTACTTATGCCCCAGCTACTACTTCTGCGGCTGCTACTACTGCCGGTGCCCCTGCTGCCGGTAATGTTTCAGCATCCGGCCCACCTGCCGCCGCTACCGTCGCCCCCGGCAGTAAGGACAAACCCGCAAATGCTCCCCAAACCCAGGCGATAGAGCGCAAGGTCATCCGCAACGCCAACCTGAGCATCGAAGTAACGGATATGGAACAGGCCTTGACACGGCTACGTTCGTTGGCAGTGGCGCAGGGTGGTATCGTTTTTCAGGAAAACAGTTACAGCCCCAATGACCGACCCACCGCCGTTTTCGTCCTGCAAATTCCCAGCGAAAATTACGAGATTTCAATCACCCAGATTCGGCAAATCGCCAGCAAAGTTACCCGCCAGGAAAGCACCGCCCAGGACGTAACCGAAGAATATGTGGATGTTCAGAGTCAGATTGCCAACCTGAAAATAACCGAAGCGGGCTTGCAGAAGTTGATAGACAAAGCCACCAAGCTGGAAGAAATTCTCAGTTTGCAAAAAGAGCTAACAAGTGTGCGGGGCGAAATCGAAAAGCGGCAGGGTCGCCTTAACTTTTTAGGCAATCGCTCGGCCCTTTCGACTATCACCATCAACCTATCCCTACCGCCCGCCGCCGAGAAACCAACCTCTAACCCTGGCCCTCAAACTTTGCCCGCCGACAAAGCGGTCAGCGAATCGTGGGAAGCCTCGATAAAAATATTAAACACAATTTTTATTGCCTGCCTGCAAATAGCGGTATTCCTGTGGTGGGCGGTTCCCTTCCTGCTGGTGGGTTTAATCTGGTGGTGGCGAAAGCGCGTCGCAACTCGGAAGAATCAGCGAGCCAGTTCATAATATTGCATTCTTAACCGAAACATGGGTCTAATGATTTATACAAGCAACATACACTGAATATTCGTTTTAGACCCGCAAATAACCTTGACATATGGCTCACTATTGGGCTAAACTGCGGCAATGAGCAGTATGTTGGAAAAATCACAAGAAGGCGAAGATGTCGCCAGAATCCTGACCCTTGACCAGATTGATTGCGAGGTTAGCCTCGAAGAAGTGGTCAGGGGTTTTGTGCCAACCCCCCGTTTTTCCCAGGTGTCGTTTGATACCTATCAACCCGACCCGGCCCAGTTGTCTCAGACCGAAACAGTCCAAAAACTTAGGGGATATGTCCTTCAAATCCATGAGGATGTCAAACCAAAAAATGGGCTAGGCAAACTGTTCAAACGCAACCTACCCGCCGCAATCAAGGGCATCTATCTGGATGGTGGCTATGGAGTCGGTAAAACCCACCTTTTGGCCGCTACTTTCTCGGCCTCACCCGCCCCTAAAGCTTATCTCTCCTTTCAGGAATTGACCTACACCATTGGGGCCAAGGGCATGGCTGCGTCTATCGAGGCTTTCAAACCCTACCGCCTGATTTGCATAGACGAATTCGAGCTGGACGATCCCGGCAATACCATGCTGGCTAAAACCTTCATCAGAGGGGTGATAGAGGGTGGCACCGCCCGCATTGTCACCACCTCCAACACCTTACCCAACGAATTAGGACACGGGCGTTTTGCCGCCGAGGATTTCAAACGCGAAATTGGGATTATCGCTGCCAGTTTTGAGGCGGTGAGAATCGAGGGTCAGGATTATCGCCACCGCAGCTACGGGGCCGGGATTCTATCGGAAGGGGTGCTTGACCCTACTACCTCCCAACTTCAGCAGAAATTTCAGGCCTATCAGCCGCAACAGGAGGCGAAACTATACACCAGTTTTGACGAGCTAAACCACCACCTTTCGCTCCACCACCCCATTCGCTATGCTCGTTTGCTTGCGCCACTGGATGCTGTTTTTATCGAGGGGATAGTGCCTTTTCAGGAACAGGTTCACGCCCTCCGCTTTGTCCATTTCATTGACAAGCTCTACGACCAGCAAATCCGTCTGGCAATCTCAGCTCATTGCAGCCTCCCCGACCTCTTTCTGCCCGAATATCGCGATAAAGGCTATGCCAAAAAGTATCGCCGTTGCCTTTCCCGCCTCCACGAACTAATCTCGGAATGGCCCGATTAGCCGGGGGTCAGGGGTTGGGGGGTGGTTTTCCTATTCCCAATTATGTGATAATCGCTTACAATCGGATGAGTATATTATTTTACTAGAGTTGTAACCGTTCACCACAGTTGTCACCCTGAGTAGTCTATGCAATAAATGTTGACAAGCAAATCGTATTATTTTCAGTTAGGCCACCCGGTTTGTCACCCTGAGCTTGCGAAGGGTCTTGCCGATAATAGCGAGATGCTGGGCCTCGACATGACCTCAGTGCTGAACCATTAGGAGCGGGCTAGGACTAAGAAGATTCTTCGCAAGCTCACACCCCAAAGGGGCGTGACAAGGCTAGGTGGGCTACTAAATCCCTGACAGACTCTATTGCATAGACTACTCAGTATGACAATGCCCGTGAACGATTAATTAGAGTTTTCCTGGTGTCTTTGTGACCTGGTGGTTTGATTCAGTATATAGAAAACGAGAATTATTAATTGTCCGAACTACATCCTACATCCTACATCCTACATCCTTCCCCGGTGATAGTCGGTGGTGGACTGGCGGGACTTACCGCAGGCTTACATTTAGCCGAGCGTGGCCTGAAACCCCTGATTTTAGAGGCAAATCCCGACTATTGCGGCGGGCGAGTAGCCGGGAAATCTCCGATAACTTTAACCGACTCTAGTGGTAAAGAATGGCATTTTCCGGCAGAGCATGGCTTGCATGGATTCTGGTGGCAATACAAAAACCTCAAAGCGATGCTGTCTCGTCACAATATCTTGCCGAAACTAGTGTTGGCAGAGCGACAACAGTGGGTTCACGGCGAAAAAGGCAAAGTAAAAAAAGCCGAAATGGGTCGGGTAGTTACCCGCACTATCATTTGGCCTGCCCCCTTTCATTACGGTGCGTTATTTTTCCGCCCCTCCTTCCTGGCGATGTTAACCCCCCGCGATGTCCTGGCTATTCCCTCGGTGCTGGGGAGTCTGCTGGTTGCTACGGGCGTTGACCCATTGCGGGAGGGTCGCTCCTTGCAGGGCCGCACCCTCGCGGATTTCTGTAAAGGCTGGCCGCCGCGCATTACGGCTTTTGTGGCCTCATTGGCCCGAAGTGGCTTATCGGCCCACCCCGAAGAAGTACCACTGGCCGGATTTATCGCTTTTTTACGCTTCTATACCCTGTTACGCCGCGACAGCCAGAAATTCCACTACCTGGCGGCTGACCCCGAGACGGCTTTAATCGGGCCGATAATCAGGAAAATCCGGGAATTGGGCGGTGAGGTGCGACAGGGTTGCCAGGTTGAACGGCTAGAACGCTGGAACGAAACGGGCTGGAAAGTTTATAGCGACAAAGGCGAAACTTTCCATACCCAGCAACTTATTCTAGCTACCGACGCGCCCGCTACCCGCCAACTTTTGAGCAACTGCCCCGCTACCCAGGAAATCGCCGCAAATATGAGCTGGCCCCAGGGTTTAGAGACGGCGGTGGTGCGCTTCTGGTTCTCAACCGCCCCTCACAAGAAAGCCGCCGAGGCCGGGATTGTGAGTGGGGATTTTGCGATTGACAATTTTTTCTGGCTACATCGGATTCAGGATATTTTTGCCGAATGGCACATAGCTACAGGCGGCAGCGCAATTGAGGCCCATATCTACAGTCAGGGAAATCTGGCTCTGGATGACCAAACTTTATTAGCCCGCGTCAAAAGCGACCTTAGCCGCATCTTTCCCGACCTCAAGGACAAGATTATTCACGCCACCTTGCAGCGCAACCAACCTTCTCATACCCTGTTTGGAGTGGGTTCGCTGGCCCAGCATATCGGGGTCAATACTCCCTGGCCCGGTTTGCTATGCTGCGGCGATTGGGTGCGCCACCCCTTGCCCGCCCTCTTTCTGGAACGAGCAACGGCTACTGGTATCGTCGCGGCAAACGCAGCACTGGAAAATAACAATAAACAGCCCTTCTTGCTGGAAAAGTATGATAAACCCGAATTTATGTCACGGCTAATGGGCGGTTGGATGGGCAGCATGCGAGGCACGAAGAGAATAAGAGGAATGAGGGCTGATAAATAGAGGCAGTAATAGCCCATAATTCTTAGGTTCAAGAGAAATTAAACGTAGGGGCAAACCTCCGTGTCTGCCCAAGTCAGATTATTGAAACGAGCAGAAAGGCAAACTATGAACCCATCGGCCCTCAGCCCTCGGCCCTCAGTCCTGATTTTCGGCGCAACTGGCTACACCGGGCAACTGACCGCCCGCGTATTGGCGGAAAAAGGCCATAACCTGATACTGGCAGGGCGCGATAAAACCCGCCTGAAAACCTTGCGCCAGGAACTAAAAATTAGTAACCCTGTGATTGTGGCCGACCCACTCGAACCTGCCAGCCTAACCTTTTTATTCCAGAGCCAACCCAGGCTGATAATCAACTGTGTTGGCCCGTTCACCAAATATGGCGAGGCGGTAGTGTTGGCGGCAATTTCGGGCGGGGCACACTATCTGGATATAACCGGGGAGCAAGCCTATATCGGGCGAGTGCTGGATTTGTATAACCAGAGCGCGGAAGATAAGGGAGTGGTAGTGGTAGCGGGTTGTGGCTTTGAGTATGCCGTCGGTAACTGGGCCGCAACCGCCGCCGCCGAGGGACTGGAACCGCTGGATACCATTACGGTTGCCAACGCCGTTGCTGCCGGGGCGGGTGGAGTCAGCCAGGGAACAGCTTTATCGGTTTTTGAGGCCTTGAAGAATCCGGGGCGTGGCTGGAAAGATGGCAAGCGACAGGTACAGATGGTCGCCTCTGAGGGTAAAACCATCGAGTTTCCAGCCCCGATTGGCAAACGCTGGGTAATTCTAGCCCCCTTTGGCGAACCCCTGACCCTGCCGCGCCATATTCAGGTTAAAAACGTCAAAGGCTATATAACCATCGGCGGGCTTGGGTATTGGGTCAGCCGGGCCACCTTCCCTTTGCTGCCCGTTTTTGCTGAGGTCGGGGCGGTGGTCTTAAAGCCATTTATTCGGCGAGGTGGACCGGGTGCCGACAAACGCACTACCACCGATTGGGCGATTATAGCCGAAGTGCAGGGGCCACAAGGTTCGCGCCGAGTGACTTTGCAGGGGAAGGATGTTTATTTCCTGACCGCCCAGATATTGGCCTATTGTGCCGAAAAAATCCTTGAACCGGACTTTAACAAAAAGGGTGCGCTAGGCCCAGCCCAGGCTTTTGAAGCCGCCCCCGCCCTGGAATATCTTGAAAGTTGCGGGGTAACTGTCACGAGTCACAAGTCAAAGGTCTAAAGTCGAAGGTCAAATAGGTTTTCGACTTTAGACTTGTGACCTTCGACTTATTACACGCTACTGGAAAGGCGGCGGGCGGCTTTAATCGTATTAGCCAGCAGCGCGATAGTGGTCATCGGGCCAGTACCACCGGGAGTGGGCGAAATCGCTGAGACTACAGGCAAAGCACTATCCCAATCTACATCCCCAACTATTTTATCATTATCCTCGCGGTTTATCCCGAAATCCAGTACCACCGCCCCTGGCTTGAGCATCTCCCCGGTGATAAGTCCCGGCACTCCGGCACAGGCTATTAGCAAGTCAGCCTGCCGGGTGTGAAAAGCCAAATCCGTTGTTTCGCTATGACAAATCGTAACAGTAGCATCTGCCATCGCCAGCAAACCCGCCATTGGTTTGCCGACAATGCGGCTACGACCAACCACCACCGCTTTCAGGCCGGACGGGTGGATGTTATAACGCAAAAGTAACTCCATCCCCCCGGCGGCGGGCGGCGGCACCATTGTATCCAGGTTGGCAAACAGGCGGCCTACGTTCAGGGGGTGGTAGCCTTCCACATCTTTTTCGGGGTCTATTACCGAAATTATTTCCTCGTAACTGATATGGGGCGGGAGAGGGGCTTGAATCGAAATGCCATCATAGTGGCTGCGAATATTTAACTCGCGAATTAGAAGCTGAAGTTCGCGGTCACTCGTATCTTCCGGCCACAAATATGCCATATATTCCATCCCGATATTCAAGGCCTCGGTAGCGGCACCATCGGCATATTCCAGGGCGCGCCGGTCTCCGCCCAGCACAATCATCGCCAGTCCGGGAGGTCGCCCGAACTCCTCCTGAAAATCGTTCACTTCCTGGCGCAGCTCGTCCCTAATCTGGTCGGCTAACACCCGTCCATCCAGAATCAAGACGCTTGAGCTATTATTACTGACTGGTTCTGTTCTACCCATATTAAATAACCCTTTTGTTTTTCTTATGGATTTCACATTGCAAATTTCTTATTAGCAATACTATCTTACTCCCTACTAGCAAGTCAGGGTTAAACGAGATACTGAATTACGACTTTCGCTTCGGAACTCACCAGTTGAAGTAGATAGCTTCAACCTGAACTTAATAATTGGCCTCAAGCGAAAGTCCTATGAATAAAGAATGGCTGGATTATAGCCTACTTGTGAATTACAGGAAAGGGCTACAATCACATTTTTTTCACGGATTGCTCACACCAACCTCTTAGGTTATAATTTGAACATTGCGCAATTATCCTGCTATTACTCGCGAAAGGTGAATTGAATGTCAGCCAGCTTACCCAAAACTTTAGTTTGCGGTCACCGGGGGGCCTGTGGCTATGCCCCGGAAAATACTTTTGCGGCTTTCCAAAAAGCTTTGGAGCAAGGGGCGAGTTGGATTGAGTTTGATGTACAACTTAGTGCGGACGGTGTGCCAATAATTTTACACGACGACACCCTGGAACGCACTACCGACAAAGGCGGGTCGCGCCGCCCAACCGAATTAACCCTGGCCGAGTTGAAAGAGTTAGATGCCGGAGTCTGGTTTGGCCCTGAATACAAAGGCGAGAAAATCCTGACCCTCGACGAAGTGCTTGAGAAGTTCGGCTCTAAACTTGGCCTTAACATCGAAATCAAGAGCAAGCCGGGTTTTGAGGCCGACAATAAAATCGAAGAAAAAATAGCGGAATCAGTGAAACGATTTGCACTTTATGACTCAGTAGTAGTCAGCAGTTTTGACCCACTGCGCTTAGCCGCCCTGCATGCCTACGACCCTCAAATTCCGATTGGGGCACTTTATACCGGGCGACCCCAGGATTATCCACCCGGCTTTGATGCTTTCAAACTGCCTGAAATCACCGGGGCAAAAGCCATGCACCCTCATTTCAAAATAATTGATGCGGCCTATGTCGAGAAAACCCGCAACCTGGGTCTGGCGGTAAATACCTGGACAGTAAACGAGCCCGAAGATATGCAACGACTGGTCGGGCTGGGGATAAATATGATTATCACCAATTACCCTGACCGACTAAAAGCCATTACTGGGTAGAAATATTCCTCCTTTTAAGGTAGGGAAAGATGCATAATGTCCGGGGTTAGGGGATTAGGTCACATAATTGAACCTACGAATTATGTCCAGGTTTCAAATAATTAAATTCGGGAAAGTTAGGGGGTGAGGGGAGAGAATGGCACAAAACCAGGAATCAAAGATAAAAATAGCCATAGCTGGCACGGGCTTTGGGGCGCGGGTTCAGATACCTGGCTTTCTTAAAATTGCCGGGGTTGAAATAAGCGGCGTAATGAGCAGTGGTCGCTACGAGCGAGCCGAGGAAGTAGCAAAAGAATTTGGTATTGCCAACGTCTGCCATAACTATGAAGAAATGCTGGCCCTGCCCGGTCTGGATGCCGTTAGTATTGTCACCCCGCCCTACCAGCACCATCCCCAAACCCTGGCGGCTCTTGACGCTGGAAAGCATGTTTTATGCGAAAAACCAATGGCCCTGAACCTGCAAGAAGCTCGCGAAATGCTTCAGGCAACCCAACGCACCGGACTAATCGGCATGATTGACCACGAGTTTCGCTACATCCCGGCCCGTGCCTACGCCCACGAACTAATCAAGGATGGTTGGTTGGGCGAGCTTTATTGGGCAAATATCGCTACCCTGACGGGCACAGCTGCCGACCCTCATACCCGACCCTACGGCTGGTTATTTCAGAAGTCGGCGGGGGGCGGCTTTTTAGGGGCGTTGGGTTCGCATTATCTGGATGCCTTGCGCTGCTGGTTTGGTGAAATTTCGGCGGTGCTGGCCCAGCTTTCAACCTTCGTAAAACAACGCCCCTTGCCTAACTCAAACGAATTAAGGGATGTGGATGTAGACGATTCTTTTTTCCTCCTACTGCAAATGGCAAGCGGAGCGCAAGCTACTATCAAGGTTTCAGTAGTCACCAGATATGGAGGTGGTGAGCGCATAGAACTTTTTGGTAGCCAGGGTACGCTGGTGATTGATAACGAAGGTAAGTTGCATGGCGCGCGGGCAGGTGACGAACGCTTACAAATTCTGCCTATCCCCGCCCGATACACCAGCGGCCCTTCCTCCAGCGACCCGCGCCTTCGCCCTTTTGTTACATTAGCGGAGGATTTTATAGAGGGGGTTAGAGCGGCGAAACTGGCGGGTAAACCCACAGGACTGGAAATTGAACCTGGTTTCGCGGATGGTCTAAAAGTACAGCAGGTGCTGGATGCCGCCCGCGCCTCTGCCGAAACCAATTGCTGGGTTTCATTACCACCTCCCAGATAAAAAAGTAACGTGTAACGAGTAGGGAATAGCGAGTCAATGGTTTTAGATATTCGATATTAGTTTTCCAATAACTAACAACCAATAACTAATAACGAAGAACCAACAACCGAAAGAGAGAAAATATGGCTAGATTCGATGGATTTAAATTTAGTGGTAGTGGAGCTGCTGACGGTGGCTCCGATGGATTACCCGAAGATAACGAAGAATTTGAGGAAGAAGATCACGAACATGTATATAACGAAATTGCCAATACCCCTAACCTGATGGCTTACGAAGAAATGGTTCATCAAGTTGTAAGTATCGAATTTCAAGACCGAGGAATAACCCTGAATTTTGATTATGAGGAATTAGAAGAATTAGGGCTACTCGTTACCGAGGTAATCCAATATCTCCAACGCAAACGCACTCCCGACCAGTAGGGGTTATTGTCGCGGAGTCAAATTTGAAAAACAACCTCAAAAATAACTTGGTTACCTAACCCTACCATCGAAAAACTTACTTTGCCACTTAACCAATAGTAGCTTGGTTAGATAACGATGAGATTTGATTGAGACCATTCAAAACAGGCGGACTTTGGAGATACTCAAATTTCGTGAAGTTTTGGATAAGTAAAACTTATTATATAACAAGCTAAAGATGAAGTTACCTGCCTTTCCACTTTTATGCTCCTCCAAACCGCTAAAATTGCTCAAATTCGAGCCAAGTAGCTGTCAGTGAACCTGAAAATTAACATTAAATGTCCAATCATTTATTCTTCCTTCTCTGAACATTCCTGTTCTTAGCTTGACAGCCATCCCCAGTCCCTGTATACTGTGCCAGATTATGACCGCGTAGCTCAGTTGGTAGAGCAACTGACTTTTAATCAGTGGGTCCCGGGTTCGAGTCCCGGCGCGGTCACTTCTCCCCACTACAAAGCTCTTTTCCCTGTTCGCCCTCTCAAAAAAGAGGCGAAAAATGTCAAATAAAATCACTGATTCTAAGAAATCACCTGAATTAACCAGCTCAGGTAACCTTGCTATTGTCCCCAATACCCTACCCGATACCGACCCTATGCGCCAACTTATCGAGCGCTGGCTAACCAGCTGCATGGCCGACGGACTTGCCACCGCCACTATTTCCGACTACCGCGATAAGGTCTATAAATTCTGGTGGTGGTGGTCTGAATTCACCCACAACTCAACCAAAGTTGGCCCCCACCCCAGGAACGTAACCTTCGAGGAGGCCGAGAGCTTCGCCGCCTATCTTCGTACCCCCACCATGTTTCGCTGGGGAGTGACCGGGCACTCGCGCCAAACCGAAAACCTCAGCGCGGCTTCTATCGCCAGTTATGGTAGAGCAGTGAAGGTCTTTTTTAATTGGCTTAAAAAACGTCGAATACTCTCCGAAAACCCTTTCGAGGTGATAAGCTTTTCCACCCGGAAGGGAACTAAGCTACCAAAACGGGTAAGCGAGGGCGACCTGGAGAAGCTATTCGCCCATCTCGCTGAAGAAGGTGAGAAAAAAGATTTCCTATCACTGCGTGACCTGGCAATCCTGGCGACCTTCGTAGATAGCGGCATTCGGCTGGGAGAACTATGCTCAATGAAAGTAGGAGAGGGCTGGCTCGACCTTGAAACCCGTTCCTGCGTAGTATCTGGCAAAACCGGGCCGCGCCCGGCGGTATTTGGCGAGAATTGCCGCCGGGCCATTGCCAACTATCTAGACCACCCCGAAGCAGCGCAAATCCTACCGGGTAGCCAGCTCTGGCGGTGCGAGGACGGCGTACCCTTATCCAAATCGGGCTTACGCAGCCTGATAGCCCGACTCCGTAAAGCTACTGGTACCAGTTTCAGTGCCCATCGACTCCGCCACACCTTCGCTTTTATGATGGCTGCCCAGGGGGTGCAACTCTACGACCTGCAACGGGCCATGGGCCACCAGAGTGCCAGCACCACCCAGATTTACCTCGACGTGGATATTAACCGACTCCAGGAAGTCCAAAAGAAGGGTAGCCCCCTGAATACTCTTATGGGAAATGGGATTCAAATCAAGCGCCGGGGCAGGCCACCAAAGGAGCGGTAGTCTTCATACCACCCTAGTAAGGGGAAAAGAAAAAGCCCGGCCATCTCCGGGCTTCTTTCAGATCAAAACAACCCTATTATGGATAAAATCCTTTTCTACCTTTGCCTTTTGAACCAAAGAACTCAATATAGTTAATTCTTCTTGTTACCTCAAGGTATAATACTCCCAGAAAACTGGACAGGTGAGAGAAGTGGAAAGTTCGTTGTAGAATAAATAAAAAAACGGAAGGAAAACAACGAACAATGGCCCCAAAAAGGAATCATAGCGGAGAACTGAAAGCGAAAGTGGCACTT
>JBBQZS010000024.1:0-93479 GCA_038207495.1 Chloroflexia bacterium | reverse complement strand
AGCCCTCAGTTTGAACTACCCAAACTGAGTTATTTGATTTGAGTTAGTTCGAGTAAACTCAGACCAATTTACTTTTCAACTTTGAGCCAATTTTTCTAATAGCCAATTTTGCTACTTGACAACCAATTACCGCATCTACTTCACTAATCCAGGGCAAATTGTCCCAACAAAGTACCCGCTCGGATGACGGCAGTAGCCTCCACAGGCCCAATTATGGCCTGAAACGTATCCAGTATTCGGTTTTTCTGGGAGATTTGAATGCTAATAAGCAGGAGGAATTCGGGTTAAAATGCCCCTGTTGTCTGGGATAGGCTACCGGCAATTTGCAGCTTTTAATCTTTCGACTCAGGATTTGACCCGTTCGCGTAAGCATATTAAGGTTCTGGCAGAGGTTGAGGAGTATGTGGAATTACCAGCCCCCAAACGGAAAGGAGCATAAGCCCGATGACTGTTCAATTAACCGTTAGTGATTTGCGGCAGTTTGAATATTGTCCGAGGATTGTTTATTTCACTCAAGTCTGGGGTTGACCAGTCGTCGCCCTACCACTTATAAAATGTCTGAGGGTAGTCTCGAACATGAAAGAGTGGTGGAATTGGAGGAGCGGCGCAGTTTGCGGAGTCTAGGTATTCTGATTGTTACCAAAGATGAGGCGATTCCAGATGAGTGCAAGAGCTGTTGATTGAGGGATACTGGCAAGTTCCGGTATAGCGGGCTTTTGTTCATTCTATCACGGTCAAAACCTTGCGAGATGTGGTCATAGACTCGGCTCTAAAAAGCATACCCTGCGCCAGTTACAACTAGTGCGTGATATGATTGAGCATGAGGCATTGCCGGACGCAACCGAGGCGCGGGGGCGGTGTGTGGATAGCGCATTTCGTAATTTCTGCCCGGATGTCTGATAAAATTTGCTAAGTTGTGCTAGAATCATTACCAGAATAGCTTTTAAAGGGGTTGTTTCGCAAACCTCCTCCAAAAAAGTGATTTTGGTTAAGTTTTTGTCAAAAAATGATTAAAAAACTGGTTCTGAACCTAAAAACTTTTCGCAAACCTCAGCAGTAGCCCGCGCAAAATAGGTTTGCGAAAAAAGCACCTTGGAGGGTTAAGTGAACCGAAAAGAGCAGCTTTTACAAAGCTTTCTAAGCTTCCAAAAGCGGTCAAAAGGTTTTCAAAACACCCTCTAAACTTTTCAACCATCGGCTACATTCCAATTACCAAGTTGAAGGGGACTGAACCGTGGCATCTGGCCTATTTCCCGCTCGATGTTCTGTAGCTACATTCCAATTACCAAGTTGAAAGGGACTGAAACCTTTGCTTTTGCTAAAGACCCCATAGAAACTGAATTGGTATCAAAACCCCGCTACCTTTCCTAAATTT
Source organism: Chloroflexia bacterium (assembly GCA_038207495.1). Classification (GTDB taxonomy): domain Bacteria; phylum Chloroflexota; class Chloroflexia; order Chloroheliales; family Chloroheliaceae; genus Chlorohelix. Next base: position 92,104 of record JBBQZS010000024.1, on the reverse strand, counting down.
AGAACACCAAATAAAATTGCGGACGAAAAACTCTTACTATGCTCTCTTAAATTGGTTATTACAATTAGCCTTGTTAAAACCTACCATTGCAGCAGCGAATAAATTACTTATCAGAATAATCGTTCTGGCAAGTAATCCCTAATTTCCAGAAAATCCTTACCCCTAAATACCTCTTATGGAGTCTTCCCTGGTTTTAGGTGGCCTTTAGTTACAACTCTCTAGAACTTTACAAAATCCTGGTGAGCCAACAACAACTCATCTACCAAACTCCAGATTTGGTCCAGGTCAAGCTCGGCGGCAGTGTTGGGGTCGAGCATCGCCGCATGGTAGATATGCTCCCGCTTTCTGGTTAGAGCCGCTTCAACCGTCAGAGCTTGTACAGTTTTTATCCACCAGACAGGGCACTTCGACGCAACAACCTTGGTAGATTTTCAATCAGATTATCATTGGCAACATTGCCATACACCACCCGCGAGATACCAGTTTCCATAATATGAATTATTAGCGAACCATATTCCGGGCTACGCTCTATTTCAATTTCACCGTCACTTTCGTATTGCTTCCGTGAAGCGTCCCAGCCAGTCATTTGCCGTTCACAACGGCGCGGGTACTCGTCCAGGGGAATATTAAATCGCTCGACCAGGTCGGGGCGAGCCCGTTTAATAAACCAGGGCACATATTCACTGAAATGCTCGCTGGATTCGGTTACAAAATAACCCAACCGCTTGAACATCTCGTAACGCACCCGGTTACCATCCGGCACTCGTCCTTCCTGGATTACCTGTTGTACCAGAGAGTACAAATCTGGTCCATCCCGTTGGAATTTAAGGTAAAAGGACAGATGGTTGATACCGGCACTCAGGTAATTGATTTCTTCAAAGGGGACATTTATATCGTGGGCTAATTCCACCGCCGTACCCTGCACACTGTGGCATAGACCTACTGTTTTAATCCTGGTAGCCCGGTTTAAGGCCCAACAGTTCATCTCCATCGGGTTGGCATAATTAAGTAAAGTAACATTTGGGCAAAATTCTTCCATATGCTTGGCGATACATCTGCCCTTGCTAAAAGGCGATCCGTTACGATTACGTCAGATTCTTCTAAACCTTTTGAGTAATGCTCGTAAGTTTACCCGCCAGAGTGAGATTACGCTTGGCGTAGATATTCAGACACCTCACTTGCATATTTTGTAATGGATACCGGGAATGGAGTACCACCTGACCAGCAGGCCAGCATTTTTGAACCTTTTGTAGTTGGGGATAATAAGGTTCATCGCACAGTTGTTAAAACTATACTAAACAAATTTAGCGAGGTAAAGTTGGAGACAAATAATATGGTTTCAACTATATGAGAAAAGTGTATTTCTTTTGAGGAGCTATTCTTTAGTGGAAATTCAAGCATTCCACTGAAAGTGAAAGTTGTTCACTGAAATGCACAGCCACCATTTACTGAAGTGCAAAGGACTATAATCACCTGTTTCCACTAAAGTGCAAATACCAAGTTCACACCTAAATCAGCTTTTTTCCTGACGGATATAGGGCAAGCCGAGGGCGGCGGGGGCATTGCTCTGTTTTTTGCTGACTTTGAAACGCCACTCTACCAGCACTAGAGCCGCCAAGGTCATGATATACGGCAGCATTTTAAGGAAAAAAGAGGGAATATCGTGCAGGAAAAGAGGCAAATCGTTGCCAGCCGCCTGTAGGCTGAACTGTAAAGCTTCCATTCCGCCAAACAGATAGGCACCGAGAATAGCCCGTAAGGGATTCCACCCGGCGAAAATAACCAGTGCCACCGCAATCCAACCCCTGCCAGCCGTAATATTTTCCAACCAGGCCGGGTTAGAGGCCAAAGTCAGGTAAGCCCCGCCCAAACCAGCTAATGCCCCGCCGATTAGAACATAAAAATAGCGAATCCCGGCTACCGAAATACCCATGCTATCAGCCGTAGCCGGACTTTCTCCCACCGCCCGAAGTTGGAGGCCAGGGCGGGTTTTGTAAATATATAAATACAAAAGTGGGGCAATAATAATACTCAGATACACTAACAAATCCTGCTTGAACAAAATCGGGCCAAACAAGGGAATATCCGAAAGCAGGGGGATAACCACCGGGTTAAAAGTATCGGGAGTGCGGATACCGATAAAGCCCCGCCCCAGATAGGCCGTTAAACCCGTACCAAACAGGGTTAAAGCCAAACCGCTCACCACCTGATTGACTTGTAGAGTGACAGTGAAAAAAGCATGAATTAAAGCCAGAGCCGCCCCTGCCAGCAAAGCCGCCAGCACTCCGACCCAGACGCTTCCACTCGAATTAGTGGCGGCAAACCCGGCCAGGGCTCCCACCAACATCAAACCTTCCAGCCCAAGATTAAGCACTCCTGAACGCTCGTTAAAAATTGCGCCGAGAGTCGCCAACATCACCGGAGTTCCGGCGGAAACAGTGGTTGCCAGGAGTAGCACCAGGTCTATTCCAAACAGGCTCACTGGGCGACCTCCTCTCGCGCAGGTGTGCGCCCGAGTACGGCGGTAGATAAAATCCTTTTCAGGTCTTGTTTATAATACAACTTTCGCAATAAAGCCTCTCCCGCCAGTACAAAAAACAAAACCGCTCCCTGAATAAGCGTCACAAAACCACTGGCAATCCCGATACCTTTCATAGCATAGCCGCTATTGATAAGCCCGCCGAACAGTACCGCCACCAGCACAATTCCCCAGGGATTGAGACGGGCCAACCAGGCTACTATAATCGCCGTAAAGCCATAGCCGGAGGAAATGCCTTGCTGTAACTTGTGGACAACCCCTGTAACCTCGCTCATTCCGGCTAACCCAGCCAACCCACCACTAAAAGCCATTACCAGTAGAATATTGCGAGTTATATTTATTCCGGCATAACGGGCGGCAGTGGGGTTATCTCCCATAACTTTAAGCTCGAAACCCCAGGTAGTGCGGCTCAGAATTAACCCCACGATTACCGCCGCCACAATTCCAAATACTAAACCAAGATGCACCCGACTATCGCCAAAAGTTGCCAGAGTCGCATTATCACCAAAGGTGCGGGTGAGCGGGAAATTAAAACCTTGCGGGTCGCGCCAGGGGCTATAAATCAGGTAATCCGAAAACAGGATAATTACATAATTAAGCATCAGGGTGCTGATAATTTCGTTAACGTTTAGGTAAGCGCGTAAGATACCAGGGATTAAAGCCCACAACGCCCCACCGATAATCCCAGCTACAAACATAACAGGCAGGATAAACCAGCCAAGAACCGAGTCAAAGGCCAGCGCCATCCCAGACGCTGCAATAGCTCCCGCAAAAAATTGGCCCTCCGCCCCGATATTCCATAATCTGGCACTGAAGGCGATTGCCACCGCCAATCCGGTTAAGATTAAGGGAATTGCTTTAACCAGCGTATCCGCCAGGGCGTTTTCATCGCCAAAAGCCGAGCGATACATTTCGCCATAAACTACGATAGGGTCTTTACCCGTTGTTGCCAGCACTAAACCCACTGTCGTAAAGGCCACCACTACCGACAGTAACGGCACACCCAGCCCTAAACCAATACGTATAAGCATCCCTGATGCAACTCTTGGCTTGCTTTTGGGCGGTGGCGGCATTTTACTATCTTGGCTCTCACTAATCAATATATTTTTTGGCTGATTTTTATCGCTCATACTTTGTTTCTTGTTAGAAGATTTCCCCAAAAATCCTGTCTATCCTATTCATCCTTGTTAATTTCCCCCATCAAATGTAGGGCGCCCAACCGGGTACGTCCCTGCAAACCCCCCCGATTTTGGATTTTTCATCCTTCATCCTTCGCCTTCGCCCTCGCCCCCGTCATCCAAAAGCCAATTTGGGAGAGAGATTGGCGAGCGGTTTGAGCTGGGAGTTCGCCCGTAATTCGCCCGCGATACAACACTAGCACCCGATTACCCAAAGCCAGAGCTTCATCCAAATCCTCGGTAATTAACAAAATGGCCGTGCCACTTTCGGCCTGTTGTATCAGGCGGTTCTGGACGTAGCGGGTAGCTCCAATATCCAGACCGCGAGTGGGGTTTGCCACAATCAAAGCCTTTGGGTCAGAGCCAATCTCACGGGCTAACAACAACTTTTGCAAATTACCACCCGAAAGCAACCGAGCTGGAGCTTTCAGGTTTCCCACCCTAACATCGTATTGACTGACAGCTTCTGCCAGTTGTTGGCGAGCTTTACCCCAACTGATAAAAGGGCCGCGTTTCAGGCTGGACTGCCAGTAGCTTTTCAGGATAAAATTTTCTTCCAGATTCAAACCTGCCGCCGAACCCATACTCAGGCGGTCTTCCGGCACAAAAGCCAAACCAAGCCGCGAAATAAGGCGTGACCCTTTGTTGGTTAAATCGCGGTCTCCTAAATAAACCCGGCCTGACTCTATTCGCCGCAATCCGGCTAAAGCTTCGGCTAATTCGCGTTGCCCGTTGCCTGCCACCCCCACCACCGAGACAATTTCACCCTGGTCCACTTGTAGCGAAAGGTTATTCAACACCGTAATGGCTTGATCATTAAAAACCGAAATATTTTTGGCAGCTAACAAAACTTTGGTACTGAGGTGAAAATGGTCGGAAAGTGGGGCTTCCAGACTGGTTTCGGTGCTACCACCTACCATCAGGGCAGCTAATTTACGTTTTTCGGCTTCGCCCCCCTCAATTGGCAGGGTCGCTACTGCTTTCCCGGCTTTAAGAATTGTGGCCCGGTTCGCCACCTCACCAATTTCGTCCAGTTTGTGGCTTATGAAAATAATGGCGTAACCCTGCTCGGCTAAACGGCGCATAGCCTTGAAGAGGCCGGAAGCTTCCGGGGGTGTCAGGTTGGCAGTGGGCTCATCGAGGATTAATACTTTTGCCCCATAGTAAAGCGTTTTGATAATCTCAACCCGTTGTTGCTCCCCCACCGAGAGATTGCGTATCAGGGCAGTAGGTTTAACCTCAAGGCCATGTTGGGCCGAAAGTTCTGCCAGCTTCTTTTCTACCGCTTTCAGCCCCAGACCAAAGCGGGGATGATGCAAGCCCAACGCGACATTTTCAGCGACGGTCTGGTTTGGCACTAGCTTGAAATGTTGCCAGACCATCCCAACCCCAGCCTCAATTGCGTCTGCCGGGCTGCGGAAGTGGCTAGGTTTGTCCCACAGGAAAATCTGGCCCTCGTCCGGCTGATACAGCCCTGCCAGAATACTCATCAGGGTGCTTTTGCCCGCCCCGTTTTCGCCTAGCAAGGCGTGAACTTCGCCAACCCGCACCGCTAGCGAAATAGAATCATTCGCCGTAACGCCTGGAAATCGTTTGGTAACATTTACCAGCCGTACCGCAAGTTCGGTTTCATTCATGGGATTTGGAATTAGTTTCTACCGTAACCCTGGATTTTCGAGTAACTTTGGGAATTGGTTGAAAATTGCAACAACTTGCACAATATTATCAGTTTAGCCCAAGACGGGCAAATAGCAATGTACAGTTATCCCAAAGCACATTAGAGCTTTTTGGGCGGGATAAACAACCTGGCCCCATCTACAGGGACAGGAATTGCAATATCTAAGCATTGTAAAGGTTTTAGATTTTATCTGAAAACTGATAGCTTGACCCAATGACAGTCACGGAATAAAATGGGCGTGCTAATATTATAAGGTGTTTAATAAAAAACTGATATCTGAAACCGCAAAAAGAAAGCCTGAATGACTGCAAAAATTATAATAATAGGGCTTGGGCCGGGCAACCCTGACCACCTGACAATGGGCGCACTCCGCGCTATGCAAGCTGTTGGGACGGTCTGGTTGCGAACCGCCAAACACCCTACCGTCCCACATCTGCCCCAGGAATTAAAACTGGAATCTTTTGATGATTACTATGACCGCCTGGACACCTTTGGTGAAGTATACGAGGCTATAACCGAGAAGTTGCTAGAGATGGCTCAGGCCACTGCTAAACCGATTGCCTACGCCGTACCGGGACATCCTTTAGTCGGAGAGAGTAGCGTTTTGCGGTTATTAGCCAAAGCCAAAGAAGCCGGAGTTGAAACCGAAATTGTAGACGGCCTGAGCTTTATCGAGTCAACCTGTAGCCTTTTGCAAATAGACCCCTTACAGGAAGGTCTTACAATTATTGATGCTACCGAATTAGCCGCCCGCCCCGAAAGCTTACTACCCCGCGAAAAAGGGCTGGAATTACCCGTTCTGCGCCCCCTTTTGGTCGGTCAGGTATATAATCAGCGACTTGCCAGCGCGGTTAAACTGGCCCTAATGGAAGATTACCCAGATACTCACCCGGTTTCATTGCTGAGGGGCGCGGGAGTGCCAGGTGAGGAAGCCCGCCTTGACCTACCGCTTTTTGAGTTAGACCGTCACCCCGAATGGACTGACCACCTGACCAGTGTCTATTTGCCACCTTTGTCAATTTTAGAAGCAATCGGTAGTTTTGCCAATATTCATTATGTAATCGCCCGACTACGGGGGCCAGGAGGTTGTCCTTGGGATAGAGAGCAAACTCACAGTAGCCTAAAACGTTATCTAATCGAGGAAGCCTATGAAGCCCTCCACGCCCTGGATGAAGAACCTGAGAAAATGGCTGAGGAGTTTGGGGACGTATTGCTACAGGTTATTTTGCACGCCCAACTAGGGGCGGATGAAGGCGATTTCACCATCCGCGAGGTTATGAGCGAACTCGCTCGTAAGATGATTCGCCGCCACCCCCACGTTTTTGGTGATGTTACGGTAAGCGGCGCAACCGAAGTAGTCCAGAATTGGGAACAGATTAAGAAAGCCGAACGCGCTCAGAATGGCGAAACGCCTAAATCGGTATTAGCGGGAGTACCTCGCCAGATGCCAGCTCTTTTGCAAGCTCAAAACCTTCAGCGTAAAGCCGCCGACCTGGGTTTTGAGTGGCCTGACCTGGAACATGTTTTGGACAAGCTGGTCGAAGAAGTGGAAGAAGTGCGCCATACCACCAATCATACTGAACTTATAGAAGAAATGGGTGATGTTTTGATGGTATTGGCGGCGGTAGCGCGAAACTTAAAAGTGGATGCCGAGGAAGCCCTGCGTCTGTCCAATAATAAGTTTCGGGGACGTTTCGAGGCCTGGGAAGCAATTGTACATGAGCGTAACCTGAGCCCTCGCCAGATGCAGTTGCCGGAACTCCAGGCTCTGTGGCAAGAAGCCCGCCAGCGTTATGGGAAATAGCTTTCAACCGTTTACTCTTGCTGTAATATGTTAAACTAAAAGGCGTAAGGGCATTTGAGAAGTTTAGCTGGCAAAGTTTTCATAATCATATTCTGCAAGTAGGCGCAGCATTATCAAGGAGAATTTCACATGTCCGAAAACATTAATCAGGCCGCAGGTGAGTTTCTAGCCCCGCCCGAACTGCCCGATGCCGATTATACAATCGAAGAGGGCAAACGGGGGGACGAAAACCCGGACCAGGGGGCGATTGCCGATGGCGTAAGTGGCGACTCGGATGGCTCTGCCGAAATGGATGTAAATCCATTGGAGGCAACCCCGGTGGCGGCTACTGAAAGTACCGATGGCGATGGTGGAGTAAAAGCCTTCTCGGCGGGAAGTGCCACAAGTTTTGAGATTGTCTGGAAGGGGAGCCCCAATTTCTGGGAAGGACGCACTGGCACTAAACCCCTGGCAATCGTCAACCATATTATGCAATCCAGCCTGGAAAGTGCCACCTCCTGGTTTCAGAACGCGAACGCCGAGGCCAGTTCGCATTTTGGGGTGGGCAAAGATGGTCGGATTTACCAATATGTCCGCCTGGAGAATAGTGCCTGGGCTAACGGCCCGGTAAATCGGCCCGATGGTAGTATTGACTGGCTGAAAAACGCTGTTCAGAATAAAATTAATCCCAACCGCCTGACGATTTCAATCGAACACGAAGGCAGAACCGGCGAAGAGTTCCCCGAAAGCCAATATCAGGCTACTTTGTATTTGCATAAAATGCTGGTAAATCAATTCCAGATTGGGGTAGACCGCCATCATATTATCGGGCATTACCAGATTGACTCGGTCACGCGCCCTCAATGTCCGGGGCGAGCTTTCCCCTGGGATAGGTTGATGGGTGACCTGGCTGCCAGTGCCCAACCGCAAACCCAGCCAGCCCAGCCCACTACAACCCAACCCGCCGACACTGGTGGGGGAGTTGCTGGTTTTACCGCTTATGCTTTTGGACCAGGGTCTGTTAACACCAATAATGCCTTTGTGCGGGCCGTACCAAGTTTTGGGGCGGATGGCAAGGTTTTGCGCAAGTTGCCATCCGGCACAACCCTCAAGTTTGATGGTTATACCGACCAGGGGCCAGCTTTCCGCAACACCACCCGCTGGTATCGAATCAATCAGGATAGCGGCGGGGGTTGGATTCACGCGCTGATGATTTCGTAAAGATATATTTAACGAAAAAGGGACAGGTTTTGCCCTGTCCCAACTCAAAACTCAATCATTAAAACTCATTACACAATCGGCTTTCCCGTAGTATCAGTATAAAACTTGCTCACAACGGTATAATCCTCGCGATTATGCCCGGTATTTTTCATGATACCGTAAAGCTGTTGTGCCAGGGCTGTCCCCATCATTGGCACGCCCAAATCTTTCCCGGCGTTCAGGGCGGCGTTCAGGTCTTTGTGCAATAATTCAGTGGCGAACCCGGTGGTAAAATCGCCTTTGAGCATATTGTTGGGTATCCATTTGTCCATCAGGTAGCTGGCACTGGTGGCGTTAAGCAACACCTCGCGCAGCATATGGGGGTCGGCACCCGCTTTTACCCCGAAGGCAAAACCTTCTGCCAGAGCTACGGCGTTCAGCCCGATTATAATCTGATTAACCAGCTTCACTACCTCTCCCATCCCCTGCGGCCCCACCAACACGGGTGTACCCATCGCGCTTAAAACTAATTTGGCTCGCTCGAAAGTTTCAGCATCAGAGCCCGCCATAATCGCCAGCGTACCGGAAGCCGCCCGAAATGGTCCACCACTAACCGGAGCATCCACGAAATCCACCCCTTTTTCTTTGAGGCGAGCAGCAATACCCTGACTTGCAACAGGCGAAATGGTGCTCATATCAATTACCAACAAACCTGGTCTTGCTCCTGCCGCGATGCCGTTTGGCCCAAAACAGGCTTCGTCCACCTGGGGCGCGTCCGGCACCATTGTGACAATCACTTCTACTTCACTTGCCAGTTCAGCCGCCGATTTTGCTTCTTTCGCGCCTAGAGCTACTAATTCTTCCAGGGGTTGGCGGTTGCGATGGGCTACCACCCAGGTTTCAAAACCTTTGTTGATCAATTGCTCGGCCATTGGGCGACCCATCGCCCCTAACCCCACGAAACCTACCCGTTTAATCTCAGTCATTTTCTTTCCTCGTTGTCGGTTATTAGTTGTTGGTTTTAAGAAAAATATTAACAAGGATAGACAGGATGGACAGGATATTTTAAAGAATTGAGTTTTGGACTTTCCTAACTTAAAACTCAAAATTCATAACTAATAACTCTTTTTCATCCTTCATCCCTCATCCTTCCCCTTGATACGCTCTTTCTAGCAATTCAGCCAGATGCATAACTTCGGCATTCTGACCATCCTCCCGCAAGCCGTAGCTAATCTGGATGGCACAACCGGGATTGCTGGCAACCACAATATCAGCATGCGCATTTTTGATGTTCTCGGTTTTCCAACTCAATACCTCACTCGCCATTACGGGTTGCAGCACGTTGTAAATCCCAGCACTCCCGCAACACCAATCGCTTTCTTTCATTTCTACCAGTTCCACGCCCGGAATCTGGCGAATTAGCTGGCGTGGCTGATTGAAAACCTGCTGCCCATGTCGCAGGTGGCATGCATCCTGGTAGGTAACTTTGGCCTTAAGCGGGGCTTTGGGCGGCTGAAACCCAATCTCGACCAGAATTTCTGAGAAGTCGCGCATCTTGCCCACAAACTTTTTGGCGCGTTGGGCATAGTCCGGGTCGTTATGCAAAATATGGTCGTACTCCTTGAGAGCCGCCCCGCAGCCACTGGCATTAACAATGTAATAATCCGCCCCGGTCTGCTCGAAAGCCTCGATATTCTGACGAGCCAGTTGCATAGATTGCTCGTGTTCGCCGATATGCACATGCAAAGCCCCGCAACAATGCTGACTCTTGGGAATAACCACCTCGCAGCCGTTGCGGGTTAGCACATTCACCGTCGCGGCGTTAGTACCCCGAAACAGTTCATCCTGAATACAGCCTGTTAGCAAGGCAACCCGCGCCTTTTTCTGGCCCTGCACCGGGATAATGTGACCTAAATTTTGTTTCAGGATACCGCCCTGCGCTTTAGGCAACAACTTTTCTTTTTCATCCAACCCACCCGGTAAAACTTTCAACAATTTGCTTTTGTTGACCAACCATTGCACGCCCGATTTCTGGTAAACCCGCAAACCCAGACCCGCCGTTCGCATGGCCCAGGGATGCATAAACAGAAAACCCAGGGTTGCGCCCCGCAGCATTCGTTCGCGCTGTGTAGCAGGTTTAAGTTGGGCGCGGGCTGCTTCCAGCAACGAACCATAGGGTACACCACTGGGACAGGCGGTTTCGCACGCCCGACAGCCCAGGCACAAGTCCAAATGGTGGCGCAGATCCGGGTCGTCCTGGGGAATTTCGCCCGAAGCCAGTCCTCGAATCTGGTAAATCCGGCCTCGCGGCGAGTCGGCTTCTAACCCGGTGGCCTTATAGGTCGGGCAGAAACTCAGGCACAGCCCGCAATGCACACAGGTTCGCAGTTGCTTTTCGGTGATAATCTCCATAATCGGGCTGCCAGCGTAGGGCGATTTGCTTTCAGCCATTTCTAGCAGCGGGAGATACTTTTTATTTCGAGTGATTTCCATTATTTATTATTCCTAGCGTAGTATTCCCCCTTCCCTGAATCAGGGAAGGGGGCTAGGGGGTTAGGTCAAATCTTTCTATATTCCCCCAACGAATTTGCCAGGGTTGAGCAGATTGCGTTCGTCTAATTGCTGCTTGATAGTTTGCATGGCGGACAGGCTATTGCTTCCGGCAGGCTTACCCCACACATCCAGATTTTCTTTCAAAGCGAGGGGTGCTTTTTCGATTACCAGACTTCCACCGTTGGCTTCTATTTGCTCTCTAACTGCTTGAAGGGTAATAGCAGTTTTGGCAATATTTTCTTTGGGCAACCAATCGTAAAGATAGATTAGACCAGTGCCCGCCCGTGCTTGTAAGGTTGTAGGGATTTCCAGTTTTTGCGAGATTTCTTCGGCTAATTTCCAGCTTTGGGGTAACTTGGTCAAAATCGAGCCCAAACGTACGTTAAAATTGTGATTCGGGTTCACTGTAGATTGGTTGTATAGAGCTTGCCAGACCACCGGACTAACTTTCGCTTCTTTTACTTCCCGAATGAAATTAAGCCCTTTTTTATTTTGTTCCTTAGCCAAATTCACCATGCCTTCAATTTGGCGGGTAACGGCTACCTCTACCCCATCGGCGGCGGCAAATAACATATAACGAGCATCACTTCCGAACAATTGCTGGAACTGCCAATTTGCCCCGTTTAACACTTCGAGAGCCGCCGGGGACAGGTTACTACCCGCTAACTTTCGGGCAGTTTCCAACGCTTTGCTATATTCCTCAAAACCTAGCACCAACCAGGCACTATAGCCCGGTTTTGGCAAAACCTTAAAAGTGAGTTCGGTGATAAGGGCCAGCGTACCGAGTGAGCCAATCAGCAGTTTGTGTAGATCGTAGCCACTAACATTTTTTACTACCCGACCGCCGCTCCGCCCGATAGTACCATCCGCCAGCACAAACTGACAGCCGATAACCAAATCTCGCAAAGTGCCATACAGCAGCCGTTTGGGCCCGCTGACATTGCTTGCAACCACTCCGCCCACCGTTGCGCCCTCAAGTTCAGGTGGGTCGAGCGGCAACCATTGACCTTTTTCCGCCAGGGTTTCGCGCAGGGTAGCCCATTTCATGCCAGCCTGAACCGTAATGGTCAGGTCGGCGGGTTCGTAGGCCACCAGTTTGTCTAGTTTCAGGGTAGAAAGAACTAATTGGGCGGGCTTGCCGATATTGCCCAAATCCTGTTTAGTGCCGCCACCACGAATATTGACAATGGTGTTAGTTTCCCAGGCTTCGCACAAAATCTTAGCTGCTTTCTCAGCGGTTTCAGGAGATGTTGTTATTATGTCAAGTTTTTGCATATTGTTAAGTTCTTTTTATTTACCACAAAGGCACAAAGGACACAAAGAAAAATAAAATTTCTTGGCGTTCTTGGCGGTTAGTCTTTTTCTAAAGTTACCACGCCTGACCCATACCCTCCCGCACGTAGTTGACCTGAGCGCGACCAGGGGCGGGAATCCGGGTTTCGCCACAACGCCCCGGCGTAGGGAATACCTTGCCGGGATTGCACAAACCACTGGTATCAAAGCCATCGCGGATACGGCGCATCACGTTCAGGTCGTCCTCGTTAAAGACAAAACACATCATATCGCGCTTTTCCACTCCGATGCCGTGTTCGCCTGAAAGCGTGCCACCCGCCTCGGCACAGATTCGGATAATCTCCGTCCCAGCCTTGACCGCTTTTTCTGTATCGCCGGGTTTGTTAGCATCAAACATAACCAGGGGGTGCAAGTTGCCATCCCCAGCGTGAAAAACATTCGCCACTGATAGCCCATATTCTTTGGAAATTTCACCCACTCGCGCCAATACTTCCGGCAGTTTGCTGCGTGGCACCACTCCATCACACACGTAATAGTCCGGCGACATCCGGCCTACTGCCCCAAAAGCCCCTTTACGCCCCTTCCAGAGCTTTTCGCGCTCGGCATTATCTTTGGCGGTTTTGAAGGAGATAGCCCCGGCTTTGGTGCAAATATCTTCAATCGAGGTGGCCTGTTGTTCCAACGCCGCCGGGAAGCCCTCACACTCCACTAACAATACCGCCGCCGCCTCGGTGGGGTAACCCGCATGCACCGAAGCTTCCACCGCCTGAATTGCCAGATTGTCCATCATTTCCAGAGCGGCTGGTACAACCCCGGCCTCGATTATGCCCGAAACCGCGTCCGAGCATTTCACTAAATCGTCAAAAACAGCCAGGAAAGTTTTTACACCAGGGGGAAGAGGAGTCAGGCGTACCGTAATCTGCGTGACCAGCCCGATTGTACCTTCGCTGCCCACAAACAGCCCACACATATCGTAACCGGGAGCATCTGGGGCAGCCTCTCCTCCAAACCGCCGAATTTCCCCATCGGGGGTTACTACTTCCAAACCTAGAGTGTGGTTGGTGGTCACGCCATAAACCAGTGTATGAGGCCCACCGCTGTTTTCGCCCACATTGCCACCGATGGTACAGGCCTTCTGGCTGCTGGGGTCGGGCACATAATAAAGGCCATACGAGGCTACTGCTTGAGACAGATGCAAATTGACCACCCCCGGCTCAACCACCGCCCGTAAATTTTCGGCATCTATTTCAACTATTTGGTTCATACGGGTAAAGGCGATTAGCACCCCACCACGCAGGGGAATACTCCCCCCGCTAAGACCCGTTCCTGCCCCTCGCGCCGTAAAATAGAGCCTCTCGCGGTTGCAATATTTGACCAGTTCGGCGACCTGTTGGGAAGTGCGGGGGAAAACTACCGCTTCGGGTAGGTGTTTATCAATTGAACCATCGTACTCGTAGAGTTTCAGGTCGTAATTTTTCCAGAGTACCGCCTCCGCCCCGACTATCGCCCCCAGGTCGCAGGCCAACTTCTGCCGGTCTATTACTTTTGTGGTAGTTTCCTCAACTGTGATCATTTCAAATCCTTTTGGTGAACCGCCAAGTCGCCAAGAACGCCAAGAAAATCAAATTAGCGAATTACTTTATAAGCCCCTGTTTTTGTTAAGCCATTCTTTTCGATTCCATTGAACAGAAGATGCACCCACTGGCTCAAAGTGTAACTTAGGGTCATCTGATTGTATAAGTAGTATTAATCTAATTCCATCTACTAAATATTCACGCGATTTATCGGCAATAATATCGAGTATTCCAAAAGCTGTGTCCATGAATTCTTGCGCAAACTTCTGAAAACCATCAAACACAAGCAAAATCTTATCCGAATTAAAGGCTTGATTATCCCCCAAACAATCATTCAGTGCATCCAGGTTACGCCCGTAATAATCTGGAAATTTTAGGATATTACTAATAGCTTTGTGAAAAGTCTCTACAGTAAACCATTTTAAACAATCAAATCTAAAAATTTGATAGCCATTTTCATCAAACCAGCTTATATCTTCTTCAAGAAAAGCAGGGTTCAGATAAAGACTTACAGGCCCAGATTTAAGGATTTGAGTATCTAAACCCATAAGTTCAAAAATCCTAACAAGAATTCTTGGCGACTTGGCGGTTCACTAAAGCAACCCCGCGATTTTAGCTTTTTCCACGATGTTGCGAGCCATTCTTATCGAGGCCGCATCCACCATTTTACCACCGACAGTAATTGCGCCGCGCCCTTCCGCCACTGCCTTCTCGTATTCGTCCATAACTGACTGCGCCCAGCTAATATCTTTTGGGGGTGGGGCAAAGGCTTGATTGGTAATTTCAATCTGGCTGGGGTGGATACACCACTTTCCGTCAAAACCCATAGCCCGCCCGATTTTGCAGGAGTGTAGCAGCCCATCTGGGTCTTTGAAGGCGGCAAAAGGGCCATCAATACAGCGCAAATCGTAGGCGCGGGCCGCTACCACCACCTGTTGCATCACATAGTGCCAGCGATGACCGGGATAAATTTTGTCGCTCTCGTCAAACTCGCCAATATTATCCAGGGGCATCTGCACCGAAGCCGCAAAATCCCCAGGCCCAAAAATCAAACTCTCCAGACGCGGCGAGGATTGGGCAATCTCCGCAGCGTTCAAGCAACCCAGAGCTGTTTCAATCTGGGCCTCAATCCCGATTTTACTCTTAAATCCCTTATATTCTTCTATTTGACTTAGGAAAGTGTCTACAAAATAAACATCGGCTGCTCGGTTGACTTTAGGTACGATCACCAAATCCAGTTTGTCGCCCGCTCCCTCCACCACTTCGGTCAAGTCACGGTAGGAGTAGTGGGTATCGAGGCCATTAATCCGAAACATACGCAGTTTCTGCCCAAAATCCAGTTCTTGCAGGGCTTTCACCACGTTGGCGCGGCTGGCCTCTTTTCCAGCAGGAGCAACCGCATCCTCCAGGTCAATACAGACGGCATCAGCGGCACTGGCAACCGCTTTCTGGATAATGGCGTAGTTGGCGGCGGGAACCATCAGTACCGAGCGTTCAAGGCGGGTGGGTATAGTGGTATGTGAGCTTACGTTCACAGCAGAACCTCATGGGTTGTTGGTTATTAGCTCTTCGTTATTATCTGCTTATGATTTTACCGCCAAACCCACCATTTCGACAAACCAAAACGCAGTTCTGAGGACTGAGAGCCGAGTTAATTATAGTTTACTCAGTTCTCAGTCCTTCATCCCTCATCTTTTATTGTTAATCCATTTCGAGTACGCCAGTGAGAGTTCCATCCTTCGCCATTGAGCAAAGAGCCTCGGCATCGCATAGTACCTCAATCAGGGTGGGGCGACCACTGGCAACCGCCCGTTGCACCGCCGGGATGATGTCATCGGGAGTTTCGATTGTCTCGCCGCGTGCTCCCATCGCCTTTGCCACCGCCGCAAAATCCACACCACGCTGGGCGAAGTTGGAGGAACCATCGTTGTTATAGGCTAATTCGGTGGAAATATAGCGTTTGTTGAAATACCAATTCTGTTGCTGATGAATCAGGCCCAGAATGCCATTGTTCAGTACAAAAACGATTACTGGAATATTATGCTGCACGGCGGTGGCAATGTCCGGCAAGCTCATCTGGATTGAGCCATCGCCCACCAGATTACAGGCCAGCCGACCCGGTTGCGCTACCATAGATCCCAAAGCTGCGCCCAAGCCCCAACCCATCGTACCAGCCCCACCCGTGACCATATAGGTGCGCGGTTCGTAAATCTCGAAAAGCTGACCACTCCAGATCTGGCTGATGCCACAATCGTGGGTAACATAAGCATCGCGGGGCAGAGCTTTGCGTAAATCAACAATCGCCCGTTGGGGTTTAATCGGCACCTGCTCGTAATCGGTTTTGCGGGCCAGAGCTTTCTTGTCCAACTGCAACTGCTGAATCCGGGCTTCAGTCATAAAATCGGCTTTGGTAACGTTGCGTGACTTCAGTTCGGCAATCAAGGCCACCAAAAAACTCTTGAGGTCAGCCGCCACGCCCAGGTCGGACTTGAAACTCTTGTTGATTTCCGCCGGATTCAGGTTAACGTGCAGAACTTTGGCGTTGTGGGTGTAAATATCAGCTTTACCCACGTGGCGGTCTCCCCAGCGATTACCCAGACCCATAATCAGGTCAGCTTCCAGCAAGGTTTTGTTGGCAATCGGGGTGTTAATCATCGTGCCACAGTTGCCAAGAGCCAACGGATGGTCTTCGGGGAACGAACCCTTGCCCATATAGGCACTGGCAACCGGGATTGCCATAATTTCGGCTAACTCCCGCAATTCCTTCCAGCATTCCGCCAGAATTACCCCACCGCCCGCCACAATCACGGGTTTTTCGGCGGCTAAAATCATATCGGCGGCAGTGCTTATCTGCTCGGCGGTAGGCTGGGGAATAGTTCTTTTCTCAACCGCCCATTCCGGCAAATACTGGCGCAAGAGTTCTTTGGGCAGTTCATAATCGGCTTCCAGCATCGCGGGGTCAATCTCGATTTCGGCGTCCTGGACGTTCAGGGGCAGGTCGAGCAGTACCGGCCCCATAGGTGGAGTAAGAGCTATTTTGAGAGCCAGGTGGGCCATAATCGGCATCTCTTCGGGCGTGCGCGGCTGGAAAACGGCCTTTGTCACTGGTTTGACAATTTCGGGTGTGGGGGCTTCCTGGAAGGCGCGAGTGCCAATTGCGTGGGTTGCAACCTGTCCGGTCAAGGCAATTAGCGGAATACTATCAAATAAAGCCCCATACAAACCAGTCACCAGGTTGGTGCTGGCGGGGCCACTGGTTACACCACAAAGCCCAACTCCCGACCCTTTGGCTCGACTATAACCCTCCGCCGCAAAAACCGCCGTCTGTTCGTGACGAACAACATAGCTTTCGATTTTGCCCCCATCCAGAATTGCATCGAATACTGGCAAAATCGCCCGACCCGGTATACTGAAAATAGCCTTGCAGCCCGCGTTTTCCAAAATTCGTACCAGGGCGGCGGCAGCCTTCATCTTCACAGTGTTGCCAGTTGTTTTTGTGGGTTCAAGGGTTTGCGTCATAGTCTTACTTCCTCTCCTATTTTCCATATTATGGAATATTCACAAATAATATTTCGATAGACAAAATATACAACATGTTTTTTAGGCTGTCAAGAGTCAATTTGGGCTTGACTTTTTTGAATATTTTGGTAAAATGGTTTTCACAATGTGGAAAAATCTAAACCCCTAGCCCCCTTCCCTGCATCAGGGAAGGGGGAATTTGAAGAAAGAAACAAAATGCGCGGGCGACCAAAGAAAGAACTGCAAATTGAAGAAGTTGGGACGCGACACACTGTGCAATCGGTGGAACGCACTTTCGATATATTGGAGGCTCTGGCGGATTTCAAGCGGCCTGTGCCACTCTCAGAATTAAGTCTGCGAGTGGGGTTAAACGTTAGCACCGTTCATCGTTTGCTGGCGACTTTGATAGAGCGAGGTTACGCCCAACAGGAACTTGCAACCGGGCATTATGGCATTGGGAAGCGGCTGTTATCGCTTGGTTCAGGGATGGATGGCAATAACGATTTACAGCTTATAGCCCATCCAGTATTGCAAAAGCTGGCAGGGGAAGCGGGCGAAACGGCTAACCTTTCGGTACGCAGCGGCGACCAATTGGTTTATATTGACCAGGTGCAGGCCGACCGGATGATGCGAATGTTTACCAAAGTCGGGTCGAACGTGCCGTTATATTCTACCGGGAGCGG
Organism: Chloroflexia bacterium; assembly: GCA_038207495.1. GTDB lineage: Bacteria > Chloroflexota > Chloroflexia > Chloroheliales > Chloroheliaceae > Chlorohelix. The sequence goes on along the minus strand of JBBQZS010000024.1, from coordinate 74,104 downwards.
CAAACTGTTTCTGGCCTATGCCACCGACCCAATTTATTTTGACCGGGAATTAAACCGTTATTTGCTGGAAAACGAACTAAAACCTCGCACTACCGCCACAATTATCGAGGCCAGAGTATTACGGGAAGAATTGCTGAAAATCCGTGAGCGGGGTTACAGCTTTGACAATGAGGAAATGGAAGAAGGGGTAATTTGTGTGGCTGCCCCGATTTTTGACCGAAGTAAGCAAATTATAGCCGGCATTAGTGTTAGTGGTCCAACTTCCCGGCTAGGAGGTAATGGTCATGGCACGATTTCCCAGGCTATTCAGGTGGTTAAAGCCGCCGCCCAGGAAATAACCTCTAAAATGGAGGGGTGATAAATTTAGTGATAATGAGGCTAATAGCTTCAACCAACATTACAAAAGAATAATATACCCCCAAAACCTCCTTATATCCGACTCAAGCTTTTATTTTTTTGGTAAAATTGTCTGAGAAAAATCTGCCTCAATTCTCTTTAGACTATAGGAATAACATATGGCTAACTCAGACAATTCGTCCCAAAATAATGCTCCTTCCTCCGGCTGGAAAATTCCAGTTACTGTTTTTAGCATCTTACTAGTTGTAGCGGTTGGACTCGGCCTATTAATCACTAAAAAGAGTGATGCAGAGGCGCAACCTGCTACTAGTCGCCAACCCCTGTCTAGCCCGACTGCCAAAGCTTCACCCGAACCAACAACAGTGGCAGTAGTGGTTATTACCCCCACCGAGATAAAGGTTTATGTGACCGGAGCGGTGAAGAATCCGGGGGTCTATAAAATGCAGCCGGGAGACCGAATTGAGGATGCCCTTAAAGCTGCCGGGGGTGCATCCGATCAGGCCGACCTGATTAGTATTGATCTGGCAAAACGGGTGGTGGACGAAATGCAGATTATAGTGCCGCCCCGAGTGATCGCCAGCCCGGTAAGTGGAACGATCGTGCCACCCGCCGGAGGAATAACTGTACCAGCCGGAGTTGCAACAGGCGCGACCTTATCCGGGAAAATTAACGTTAACACCGCCACCACCGCCGATTTGGATAAATTACCGGGTATCGGTCAAACCCTCTCAACTCGTATTGTAGAGTATCGCAATAGCCATGGACCCTATCGCACCCTTGAGGATTTGCGTAAGGTATCAGGTATCACCAACAGCGTGATAGATAAAATTAAGGATTCGATAAGTTTCTAGATTGAACTCGAATTATTGTTGCAACCACTCTCCGAAACCTGTACACTATTTAAAAGTTCTCGAAACAAATGTGATACAGGTTAATATGTTCAAACTTTTCTTTGGGCCACAGGGCAAAACTATTCGCAAATTATTAGTAAGCAATCAGGGTATAAGAGAATTTTTAGCCCCTAAATTTGGGCTGGTTTTCATTGCTACTATCCTGGCTACTCAGAAAAATAGCATTGATTGGCTATGGCTGGCAACTCTAATATTTTTCCTGATTGAGGCAGGGTTAGCGTTTCGCGAAAATCGGCGGGAGGTACGCGAGGGTTTCAGGGTAAAACGGGCGCGGCGGGTAAGCTTGTTACGATTGGGTCTGGCGGGAGTATTTGGCCTGTTGACCTGGGGAATATTCAGCCTTTTGCCCATTTGGCTAGCTCCAATTCTGGCTCTGATTCTATTACTGTTCAGCTTTGGCTGCTATCTGGCTCTTAGCCTCGCTCTACTATTGAAAGATATGCGGGGTGCACCTCTCACCGAAGATTCTACCCTTTTCCAGCAAGTCCGCGAAATGAAAAACCTTGACTCGATTGGTGAACAATTGCAGTTGCGCTTATTAACTGCCAAAGGTTTAGACGAACGTCGCGACCTGACTTTTTACCTGGGCTGGGCCGCAACGTATCAGGGGCATCAGTTACTCCACGCTAGACAGTGGAAAAAGGCCGCCAGACATTACAAAGCCGCTATAGAAACTGACACCGCAAACCTGGCCCCTCGTGTTAGCCTGATTGTAAGCTATGCGCATCAAAATGAGTTTGAGTTGGCCCTAAATGAAACTGAAAAGGCGGTGTCAGTTTTTAACGGGCAACGTGACAAGGTACACTACAATGAGGCTTTGTGGCACTGGCATCGAAATGAGGTCAGCAGTGAATATGAACAAAAGGCTGGGGTTTTTCAGGTCTGTGCATTGTTGATTGCCCTGCTTAAAGTTAGCCCCGTAAATGGTGGAACTAAAGAAATTCTTGAGAAAGAAATCATTGCTACCGCCCTCCAAATCCCCGGCTACACTGCCGAAGAACTCATCAGGATTATTGCCCACAAAACCGGAACTGCTCCAGGTAGCCTGGGTTTGTTAGCGGCTGGTCCCTACCGCTCCCCGGCCTCACCACTGGATTTGTTGAAAACAGCTTTTTGTATACCTCAGTTGAAAATCCAAACTATTGAGTCGGCGGCCTGATAAGCGAGGCTCTGCCTGATTGCTGTGGTAAATTTAAGTTTAAAAGCCCCCAATAAAAAAGGGCACAGCGAGAGACTGCGCCCGTTGTATTGAAGTAGAAGCGAGAGGAAAGTAATCCTGCCCCACTTTACGCTTGGGGCTAACGCCCACAGCCCTTACGCGGCGGCGGGTTACGGCTCGGTTTCGGCGGACGGGGCAACCCTCAACTATGGGGCAACCGTCGGCCCAGGCGGGAGCAAGCCCAGGGTTAATTTCCTTTAACTAGGGTGCATGGACTCGAACCACGCTAAACACGCTCAGAACGTGTTGTCCTACCACTAGACGACACCCTAATAAACGGAGAGAGCAGGATTTGAACCTGCGCAGGCTATAAACCTGTACTGTTTAGCAAACAGTTGCCTTCAACCACTCGGCCATCTCTCCAAAGTTGCCCCGTACAAGTTTAAAGTGCTCTCCCTTTCGGGCTACCTGCTCTACCACTGAGCTACTCCTCGGTTAATCGAGGAGAAAGGAATCGAACCTTCGGCCTGGGCGATATCAGCGCATGTAAGCCCTTTGGTTAGGGTACGGGGCAATGTTTCAAAATTTGGTATTGTATAGATAAATCTGACTGAAAATCTAGCCGTAAATCGCTTCAGGACGAACGATTATGGCCTGGCTACTGCGTACTACGACGTAAGGATCAAAGTGACGGACTGACCGCTCAAAGTGACGGGCTATCGCCTGCTTTATTTCCTCGTCGCTGGATTGAGGGCTCAGGCTAAGGGCATCCAGAGGCAACTCGCTACTGTGTCCCTCGAAACGAACGTGTAAAAGCCAATTAGCCTGGGTGCTATTTTGTTGTTCTAGTGTCATCTGGCAAACCTCCTTCCTGAGATTAAAGAAGTAGTTGGGTATGGTTTGACTAACTAATATTGGTTAGCTGTTTGTAGTATAAGATATTTGTTTTAGCTTGTCAAGGGGTAATTTTGCAGAATTGTAAAAACTGTCAAAAGGTTATTATTTTGGGTGAAGAAATAAGCCTAAATCTCCTTGAGTAACAATTGGGCGAGGGTTTGGGCTTGTACCCGGATTTCCGGTACGGCGGTGGTTTCCCAACGACTGCCTTTGCAAGCCGGCCCCAATGTATAGATAGGTGATGCTGAATTAAATGATTCGTTAGAAACTAACCTCCCATTTTCTTCGACTACCAAACCAAGCCCTAGCGGGTCAGGTACAGCTAAACCTTGTGCCAGGAGATTTTGCAACAAAGGCGAGTTAACCCGATTGTAATCCATATTTGGCCCAGTACAATTAATCACTCGCCCAACCCTTATAATCTCAGTCTGATTTTTGTGCCGGGGCTTGAGGACAACCTCTACCCCATCAAACTGTTCGCAGAATCCCTGAATGTAGGCTGCTTTTACTATCAATTGACCCTCGTTTTGAAGCTTCAGCATAAAAGCCTTGAGTTGTGGTGGGAGGCGATGGCGATGCACTTCCCAGAAGGGTCGGACGTGCCTTAAAAAACGGAGTTTTTCCTCCTCGGTTAATCTTTGCCAGAGCTGAGGCAAAAAAGGGCGTAATCCATCAATTACCACCCGCCAATTGCTACCTGATTCCTCCGCCAGCCTCACTTTTTCCCTAATATAGCCAAGCAACCCGCTAACTTTAAGCGGTGCAGCGATTGAAAGAAGCTCATTAAACTCAAGCCCTGTTACTGCCGGAGCAGTAGCATGTACTTGAGAGAGTAATCCATGCCGCGATACCGCATAAATCTGTCCCTGATGCCCTCTGTTCTTCAAAGCCAGCACTATATCTACCATTGTCAGGCCCGTACCAATCAACATAATTGGTTCGTCAGGATGAAGCTCATCCAGTGCCGCGCTTGACCAGGGAGAATGCTGATAGCGAGGATTAGAATAGAAAGAGAGGTCGGCAATTGGCGGATTTGTAGGCTCAAAATTGCCTAGAGCTAACACGATTTTAGCTGTTGAACACTGCTTTCCACTCTGCAATTCTACCAACATCTTCCCCGCCTGAAGGTGGAGTTCTACCGCTTCGTCACAAAGATATTCCAGGCGGGAGCCGTTTTGGTCGGAGCTACTAGCCAGAGTATTCTGCAAAACAGCCTGAAGATAAATCCCATAAAGTTGGCGGGGCGCAAAAGCTTGGCCTAAATCCGGCGTTGCCCAAAAAGAATTGTCTAAATCACGATGTTCCAACAAATGATTTTGTAACCAATTGAGGAAATGGTCAGGCTGGTCAGGGAAAGCACTCATTTTGGCGGCGGGCACATTAAGCAAGTGGTTCGGCTCTGGAGTGCTATAGGCTAACCCCAAGCCAACGGTGGGCTTTGACTCTATCAAACGCAGATGTAGTTTGCACTGGGACTGTTTTAACAACTGGATTGCCACCAGCGTCCCACTCAACCCCCCACCAATAATCGTAACGTCAGCTTTAGTCAGAAAAAACCTCACTTGGAGTAACTTCCCTGGCAAACCCAGAGAGTGGATACAATTCAACCTGAAAGCTGAGTATAGTTTGCGTTTCCCTAGCTTGTCAACCTGACGATTAAAGCTTGTTAGCAATTAGCTATTAGGAAAACTTTCGATTTATGTTTGACAATTTATTAATTTCTCAGCTATACTCAAACCCTGAGTATAGTACTCAATGTATGAGTATTATAAATTAGTGTTGTGCACGCATCGTTAATTTAGGAGGAGGACATAATGCTTAACCGCAGTAAGCTCAGTTCTATGCCATGCTTTTTGCTGGCTCTATTTAGCCTGTTATCTTTTATTCTTGCTGCCTGTGGGGACAATACCACTACTATCACTCCAACCACTACCACTGCTATTACAACTGCCGCAGCAACCACAACCTCCGTCGCCACAACTACGACGGCTGCCACAACCGCAACCACCGCTACTGGGGAAGTGGTAGTTTATGCTGCTGCCAGCCTGACCGACTCATTTAATGAAGTAAAGACGGAACTGGAAAAAGCCAATCCTGGACTGAAAATAACCTATAGCTTTGCCGGCTCGAACCAACTCCGCACCCAACTTGAACAAGGAGCTAAAGCCGATGTATTTGCCAGTGCCGACCAGACCCAGATGGATAATGCCCTTAAATCAAATCTGGTTGCTGACAAAGGAACGGTATTTGTGAGGAATAGATTAGTAGTAATCTTGCCAAAAAGCAACCCCGCCAAAGTAACCAGATTGCAGGATTTAGCCAACCAGGGTCTTAAATTTATCACGGCGCAGGAAAGCGTCCCGGTAGGTAACTACACCCTTCAGGCGTTGGATAAGATGAGCAAAGATGCGGCCTTTGGGACGGATTTTGGCGAAAAAGTTAAGGCTAACTTTAAATCCAAAGAGGATAACGTAAAGCAGATTGTCTCGAAAATCCAGCTTGGCGAAGGGGATGCGGGAATCGTTTATTTCAGCGACGTAACCCCTAAAGCCAGCCCGGATATTACTACTTTGGAGATTCCCGACCAGTTTAATACAATTGCTACCTACCCGATTGCCCCCCTCAAAGCCGCTCCAAATCCGGCGGGTGCGAAATTATTTATTGATTATATTTTAAGCGACAAAGGACAAGCTATTCTGAAAAAGAATAACTTTGTGCCAGTAGCAGTTACAGCAAGTTTGAATTCTGTGTTTAGTCAGGGGAGTTAGGGGCAGATTTAGCCTACCCCCTGGGTTAATAATTAGCCCCTGGCCGCTTTCAGATTTTGGTTGGCCCCTGCCGCCAAACACCAGACATCGGTGGTAATCGAAATCATCTGGTAGCCTTCCTGGGCGCGACGGGCGGCAGCATCCCCATTGCTGGAAAACATGCCAACTGCCAGATTATTACGTTTGGCAGCCACTTTGATTTTAGTTAAAGCGGCCTCAAACTCTGGTTCGGCTCCTTCTGAGCTAGGCGGCAAACCTATCGCACAATGCAGGTCGTTAGGGCCGACAAAAGCCACATCCAGACCCGGTACGCTCAAAATATCCTCAACATTTGCCAAACCGTCGGCGGTTTCAATTTGCACACACACCAGAATTTCGTTGTTAGCCTGGGTGAAATACTCAGTTCTATCAGTGGTGCCAAACGTATAGGAGGCAAAGATACCGCCTAAACTTCGATTACCCTGGGGAGCGTATTTCGACCAGCTCACTATATTTTCGGCTTCCTGGCGATTGTTTACCTGTGGCACGATTACCCCCCAGGCTCCGGCATCCAGAGCCCACTTGAACCATTCGGGGCTTTTATCGGGTACTCGTACAATTGGGGCCGTAGTGCCGGTCTCAGTAACTGCTGCTACGATGTGGGACATATTGGTGCTGTTAAACGAACCATGCTCCATATCTATCGTTAACCAATCGAAGCCCTGCCAGCCCATCAAGCGGGCCGTATCCAGGCTTGGAAAGTTAAGCCATGCCCCAAACGATACTTCACCCTGCTTCAGCTTTGCCTTGACGTGATTGGTTTTCATTTAATTTACTTTCTAAAATTAGTTACTAATCGCTATTTTGCGAGATTTAACCAGTGTATCTTCCTCATCCTCATCCTCTGTGCCGTCGCCCAGCAGCCTCCGCTTCAGAAAAACGATAAAGAATAGCACTAGAGGGGCAATCAGCAACCAGACCATAAAACCGAACAGGTTGCTCAGAGCCAGAAATTGCAGAAAACTACCATTAAAATCTGCCGGGACAGGCTGATTCTCTGGAACTATTGGCCCAAAATAGCCGTATCGCCAGTAATAGAGCAGCCACCACAACCAGCCACTAAAATAAACCAGCCAGAAGGCTAGATATACACACAATCGGAAAAGTCCACTAAAAGGGAAGGGCGTTTTGCGAAGCCCGGTAATGACCGAATATTGGAGGTCTACCCACCCCGCCCGCCGCTGCGAACGGCGTTCTATCCAATCAAAAACTGCCGCCAATATCAAAAGCCCCGCTAATAAACCAAAGCCTGTGCGCCACAAACTGCCCTCACGCAAGGCATCCAGGCGATTAGAATTAAAAGCGAAAGTTCGGCCTTGTAAAACGTAGAACAAATAGGGTAACGCAGACGCTACCATTGCTGCTACAAAAGCCAACCAAAGTTTCAGGCTCTGGCGATAGAACAGGAAACCAACTGGCAAAGCCGCCAGCACAATCGCCAATACCATTCTTTGGGTACGAGCCTGGGCAAACCATTCCTCCCGCGCCTGGGTCATATCGTTTCGGGTATAACGCAACACCGGGTCTACTACCGATTCAATGCCGTCATATAAACCTAACCGAAAATCCTGCACTGCCACACGAGTGCTTTTTTCAGCATCTACCGCCTGAGGGTCATTCACCGCAATTGGCAAGGCTAACCCCAACCGAGCGCGATAGGCCCGACTTAGACTCTGGCGTTGCTCCACTAATGCCAGCATTTTTTCCGCCATATCTATCGGTGGAATCGCCAGGGTATTACTCAAAATACGACCCTGGTTGTTGCGAGGAATTTCAATGCCTAATAACGAGGCAACAGTAGGGGCAATATCTTCCTGACGACCCCAACTCCATTCTCCAGGTTGTACTGCTTGCCCCACCATCAGCAACGGAATTGTCCAACGATCTCCCGCCTTTCGCAAGGTGTCCCAATCGCCTGTCACAATCACAGTGGTGCGATTAAGGTCTATCTGGTCATCGCTGGTGAGGCGGCTAATAGCGGTATTCAGGCTTTCACGAGCCAGGCGCAAAGTGTCGGAGTTAGGTCCATAAGTGCGCTGGGCATAATCCATCGCACTCAACTGCACAAGCGTAAAGTTAGCCGATTTTTTTTTGAGGAAGTTCAAAACCGCGTCCGCCACATCGTTGGGTGGCTGTTCGGTGGGAAAGGCCGCCTGATAACCCCAATCCGGGTTAAGAGTAGCTTGCCAATCGGGTGAGCCAAAAAAGGCGGTGGTATTGCGGGAGCGTTTGGCGGCGGTAAAAAGGTTATCCAATTGCTGAAGCTGGAAGGCCGTGGAAGGGGCGCGCTGACTTTGATTAGGTGGGTCGAAGCTGTAGCCACCCGCCAAATCCAGCGAAGCTCCCGTCAACAATGTAACCAGACCGGGCGTTCCGGCAGGGACAGGGCTGGAAAAGAGATAAGCCCCGGTGCTAATGTTAACAGGGTCGTTGTCTTTAAGCCGTTTTAAGACTGGCAAACCCTGAAAATCGTCATCCCCCAGCCCATTAACCACAATCAACACTACTCGCCCGCTCTGGGTAGTGGTGGTTCCGGCGGGGCGCGCATCCGGGCCTACGTCCGTCCCGATTAAGGAGCGCACGGCAGGGATGTTTAAATCCAACGGCTGATATGTTTCTAATGAGGAGCGCAATAGAGTTGGGGCGTTAAAGGCACCCGTTACCAGCAAGCCCACTATCGCCAGATAAAATACTGGCCCGCGTAACCTCAGAACCAGGCGTTTAAACATTTCCTTGCCCCCTAAAAAGTGCTGAGTGCTGAGTTGAGAGTGCCGAGTTAGAAACGCCAATAACTAAAAATCGATAATTCCTATACCCACAACTGACCACCGATAACCAACTAATTTCTATTCAATGGCTGGCCCACTGCGATAGTACCAGGTAACGTCGCGCTGGTGGCGCATTGCTACACTTTCGACAATACCCAGGGCGATAAAGGTAGTCCACATTGCGCTATTACCGTTGCTGATAAGCGGCAAGGGGATACCAGTAACCGGGAAAATACCCACGTTCATGCCTATATTAATAAACATCTGGAAAAAGAGCATGGTTAAAACCCCAATACAAATCATTCGCCCGAAGGTATCCAGACTCTTTTGCGCGATATGCACGATTCTAAGCAACATTAAGGACAACAAAACCATCAAAGCTACCGAGCCAATAAAGCCAAACTCCTCGGCGATAACCGAAAAAATAAAGTCGGTATGGCGAATACTCAGGTAGTTCAGGGTGTTTTGGGTGCCGTTGGTATAACCCTGTCCGCTCAACCCGCCACCCACAACCGCCTTGTTAGAAACTTCCAGGTTACGGCGTTCGTCGGGATTGGCGAAATTCGGATCAACAAAACTATGGAGGCGGTCATACTGATAGGGCTGGAAAATTTTGACGTTACCGCCCGTCAGGTCAGGGGCAAACCACACCAGCAACATTAGAGGAACAGCAATAAAAATTAAGCCAAAAACATGTAAAGGGTCGGAACCCGCCGCCCAGGCCATACAAACCCAGATGGCAACAAGGACCATTGTAGTCCCCAGGTCAGGCTGCAAAAAAACCAGCAAGATGGCAGGGGTTGCCGTAAGTAACGAAAAAGTAAAAACAGGTAATTTACGGATACGATGCTGATTAGTGGCGAAGAAGCGAGCCAGCACCAAAATCATCAGCAATTTGGCAATTTCGGAAGGTTGCAAATCGGTAAAGCCCAGGTCAATCCAGCGGGTTGCCCCTAGTGTAGTAGAACCAAAGAAGCGCACTATTCCCAACAAGCCCAAACATAACAAATAAACCAGGAGGGTTATACTTTCAAATAAGTGGTAATCTAGCCCCGCCATAATAAACATTAATACAATGCCCAGGCCAACGCCAACACCGAGTTGTTTGATATGAAGATTCAAGGGGGCCAGAGCAGGGTCGGTATGAGTGGCACTGAAGACCATCATTACCCCAAAAAGAGCAATTGCTAGAACACTGATAAGCAGAGGAATATCAAAATTACGCCAAAGAGATTTTTCCATACACTCCTGAATTTACATAATACTAAGAAGCTTACAACTTTTAGTATAGCAGATTGGAGTGAGATTGCAAGTATGAAAGTGGGATATATCATAAAGTATGGGATATGGGATAGTTAAAAGTGCTGAGTCAAAAGTTGAAATTTTTTTGAATTTGGTTTTTTCACCCTTCATCCCTCATCCTTGCAAAAGGGGTTCAACCGCCATTTGATGATAAAGTTGATTGATTCTTTCGGCAGAAACAGGCAAATCATTATCCAACCACCAGGTCAGTAGCGACAACAAAGAACTTGATAGAAAATGGATAACCAAATCCTGCGGAATTTCCTTCAGGTTTGGGTTATTTCCCCAACCTTCCTCCAAATGTTTTCGCAATTGTTCAGTTACATAGCTTTGAAATTGTTTTATTACTAAATCGCTGCCACCTTTTCCCAGCAAAGCCTTGTAAAGCAGGTGATAACTCTGGGTATGCTGAAAAAAGAGTAGGCTAAGTTCCATATTGTTACTGCCACTTTTATGGGCCAAAATATTGTGGTAACGCTCTTCAAAAAGCTCTTTAAGATTATCAAAACCACTTAGCAACAAATTCTCTTTGCCCCAGAAATGAGCATAAAAGGTAGAACGGCCAACATTTGCCCGGTCAATTATGTCCTGAACGGTCACCGCCTCGTAGCCTTTTTCAAGTATGAGCGACTCCAATGCGTCGCGTAATTGTTGCTGGGTACGTTGAATCCGACGGTCAGGGGCTTTTTCTTTCATACTCTTCAGTCCATTTCATGAACAATTTCGATGCTAATGTTCGATAACTTACATTTCAGCCTATTTTGATTATTGCTATTACCGACAGACTATTCTATAACAAAAGTGAACACAATGTTCGATATTGAACATTATATCAGATAACAAGGAGTAAAACTATGCAGCATTTTCATAATCACCAGGAAACCAACCTCGACACTAAAGGTTTGGTTATTCACTGGTCAAAACCTTACGACCTGTTTTTTAGCTCGATTCTGCGTTTTAGTGAAGGGCGAGTGCTGGAACTCGCAAAAATTAAGCCGGGAGATGCGGTCTTAGATGTGGGTTGTGGCCCAGGCAGCCTGAGCGTTAGAGCCAAAAAACTGGTGGGAGTAACAGGCAAAGTCGCCGGAATTGACGCTTCCCCCGAAATGATCGCCGCAGCCCGCCGCAAAGTCGTTAAGTCTGGCCTTGAGGTTGATTTTCAGGTAGGGTTGATTGAAAAACTACCATTTCCCGATAATAGTTTTGATGTGGTAATGAGCCGGCTGGTAATCCACCACTTGCCCGGCGATTTAAAGCTCAAGGGGTTTGCCGAAATGAAGCGGGTGCTAAAGCCGGGCGGTATTTGTCTGGCGGTGGATTTCGACTCCTCCAATAGCCATCTGTTTGGGGTTATCATGAAGCCGCTCTCTAAAATGCCGATGACAAAAATAGATGTAAAGGGTTACGTGCCGCTATTTGAAAAGGCTGGATTTAGCGAGGTAGAATACGGGCCAACTGGCAAAAGGCTACTTTCGTTCGTGCGGGGAAAAGCGTTAGAAGCAGGAAAGTAATAAAAATTGGACATCCACAAGGGTAGTCCGTGCGATTTTCTCATCAGGGCTTATAAAGCAAACTATCGCTATTAACTCTGGCATCGCAAAGTTGGGGGGGTTTCTCACAATCGGTTCCCTTATTCCGTAGCCTTACTTCGGAAAAAGAGGTGAAAACAAAGAACAACAAAACCAGACCAATTATCACCAGATTCAACACACTCAGTGGGGTTTTGGGGCGATAGCGGGTGGGGCGCGGACGGGGCGGCATATAGTGTCCGGCCTTGCTTTCATTTAGTGGGCCTCTGGCAGCACTTAATACCGTTGAGATGCTGTCAAATGCAACCATTGGGGTAGCAATTCCAGAGGCTTGCCAGAAGTTGGGGGCAACATTTTCAGTAACATAGCCCTGATAGCCGTAGAGATAGGGCCAACCGGGGCTATAGTTAGAGCCTTCTACAAGATAGGGCGAATCAGGGTAAATATCCTTAACTAAACCGTGATAACCTACCACTAACCCGGTGCGTTTTTGAGCCGCTCGCCGGGTAATAGCTCTTAACAGGAAAAAGAGCAAGGCTGCCCCAAAAAAGGTAAAAGTTACACTAATTACTACCGCCTCCGGGGCAATCGTTTGAAGGCCAGTTGTCTTGATACTCTCGCCCAGGACTTTGCCATCTTTATCCTTAGCGAAAAGGAGCCACCAATAAACTAAAGTGGGAAATAGATTAAAGCCGAAGTGCGCCGCCATTGAAGAAAAAATTGAACCAGTGGTCAGAGCTACGTAAGCCAGCACTACCCCACCTAATGCCGTACCGACAAAGGTATACATATATTGGTGGAAAAGGCCAAAAAACAGACCGACGATTATAACCGTCCGCCAGAAAGCCCGCCGTCCACCCTGATTATATCCCGCCATCAAAAAGCCCCGGTTTAATATTTCCTCACAAGTTGGAGCTAAAACCAGCAGGGCCAGGGATGCCAGCAACATCCCGCCGACAGTTCCATCCGAGATTTCGCTACTGGCGGGCAAATAGAGCGGGCCAAAAATAAGTTGCAGCAGCCAACGCGCCAGCAAGTCGGGCAGCCGAACCGCAAACTGAGCCGCCAACCCCACTAGCACGCACAAACCAAGTATGGCAGTGTTTACTTTGCGCAAGCTAAAAGTTTCCTTAAAGTTGTACCGCAAAATCAGGCAAAACAGTAGGGGAAGTCCGGCAATCACCAGAATTTCAGCCGCAGCCGATACCCAGATACTACGCCATTTGAAAAGCTGGATTAATACAAACCCTAGCCCCAGAAACGAAATCCCTACCAGGAAAAAACAAAGGGTTGAAATCCATGACGTGGGCAAGCGCGGTTTGGGGGGCGGGGGCGGGATATATGGGGGCGGTTGAACCTGATATTCCGAGGTTGGGAAGTTATAACTCAAGGCGCAAACCCTCCTCCGGCACGATGCAACGCACCCCACTTTTTTCTTGAACGTAACGGGCCATATCCTGAGCCAGTCCGGCGTTAGTGAAATAAAGGCTGTCCAGGTGAGTCATAATACAGAGCTTAACCCCCGACCCCTTGAGCATATGCACCAGACCATAAGCGGTGAAATGGCGGTGCGCAAAAGCATGATGATAGCCCGCGTTGGCAATCAGCACATCCAGTCCGCTATAGTTTTCCTTCAGGTCGGTGTAATAATCGGCAATCCCGGCAAAGTCGGCCATTTCCCCCAGCCGTAAGCCGCTATTGACGGGTAAAACCTCCCCGGTTGACTTGCGATAGGCCTTGATATAGCTGGTATCGCTGGTATAGCCGATTTTCAGCCCTTTATATTCCAAACTAAAACCATAATTCTCGCCACCATGATAGGCATTATGTGGCGTAATAATGGTAGAGCCTTCCAGTTCGATTGGTTTTTGGGATTGCAACGCCAGAGTTACCGCCGGGCCGCCCCGGTATGGGCCATTTCCTGGGATTGAGGCTTTGCCCTGATGGAAGGGGGTTATATAGTTATTATCCAGAAGTTCCGCTGGAGCCAAAACCGCACCCCGCCGTTGGCTCATAATCCGACACATGGCCTCAATCACCACCCCTGCCTCGGTAAAGTGGTCGGTGTGCCCGTGCGACACAAAAACCGCATCCAGGGCGGTCAAATCCAAACCAAATTGGTTGGCGTGATAAATAGCCCCCGGCCCTGGGTCAATGTGCATCATAAAATCAGGCAGGTTAAGTACAAACCCACCCGTCCGCCGTACCTGACTTAACAGGTTGCGGGGTGAGCCCCCCGTACCCAGAAAACAGAGCCAACTCCCTCGGTCACGGGGTTTACGCGGCCCCGGCCCAAACCATTCGGGCGTTTCGTCCCAGAGAGTCTTGATGGTCAGGCGGCGCAGGCGTTCATCCAGCTCTTCCAGCGACTCGGAAGGTGCTTCATGCTCAGTTACATCATGGTAGTGGCTTAAACCGAATCCATGAGAATGGGCGTGACCGGGGTCAAATTTTTCGTTATTTGGTTGTAATGAGTGCTGTTCTGTATCCAAGATATAAACCAAATTATATTATGTCAAGTTCTTTCCAGTTGGCGTGCCCAATAATTTCAAGCTCATCCAACAGGTGTTCAAATTCTTTACAATCGGCGTTAGTCAGGTGACGTAATATAGTCAGGGTCTCACTAATGGTGCGGCTGACCTCAAAGGTATAAGCCCCGCTATGGATAGGCTGTGACCATGCTTGATCAGTAGGGCGAGTAAGGATATACCGCATTTGACCGTTTGAGTCAATATATACCGAGGCCGAAATCTGACCCCAATCTTTTTTGGCACGGATCAAAACCGGGTCAGTAGGGGCGGGCAAAACTTCATAGCCACCCATCTCCAACCTACCTTCTATTACTCCTCGGTAGATTTCCCAATCAAATGTCTCAGTGGTGGGCGGTTTGTCTATGCTGCTTTGCAGGTTATTAGTTTCGTTTGCCAAATGTTTAAAATCCTTATTTCTTACAATAAATTGAGGAAATCCAGACCGCGATAGCCCGTATCTACATCCGACAATTCGCCATTTCGGAGATGCACCCGAAACTCTGGTAATTTCATTTCGATTGTCGTAATAAATTCGTGTTCATCATTTTGCGCCTCTTGCACTTTGTAGCAATTAATCGCCACAAAACTATGGATTATCATAGTAGAATAGGCAGAGCCGATATTAGTACCGACCAACTGAAACTCGCCAGTATAGCCTGTTTCTTCCAGCAACTCACGGCGGATGGCTTCCAGAGGGGTTTCATGCTCCTCTGCCCCACCGCCCGGTAGTTCTAGAATCACTCTTTCGGGGCCAGGGCGGTATTGTTGAGCTAGCACTACCCGATTTTCGGGCGTTAAGGCCAACACGCACACCGCTGGGCCGGAGTGGGTAATATCAAAATCGGCAATCTTACCATCGGGAAGTTGAAAAGTGCGACGTATCATGCGGCGATAACCCGCCCGGTAAAATTCTTCCTTTAACTTTTCCCAGTTATTACTTGTCAAGAATTATGCCACCTTCACAGCCATTTTGCCAATTTACCAGCGATTATTGTAACACAGCCAGGTGAGATTATGGGCGAATTAACCGAAATGATAAAAAGGGAAGCCCTGCAAGAAGGCTTCGATATTGTGGGCATTACCACCGCCGCACCCTTCGCCGAAACTGAAGAACGGCTCTTGGCTCATATTCAGGAGGGTTTAATCAGTGGGCTGGTCTGGTTTACCCCCGAACGAGCCAGCTTTTCCTGTGACCCGGCAAATCTTTTACCCCAGGTGCGCTCGGTTATTTCGCTGGGCATATCCTATCTAACTGAGGATACAAGCATTGAACCACAACCCGGCGACCCCCGCGCTAAAGTAGCCCGTTATGCTTGGGGACAGGATTATCATACCGTTTTGCGAAAAAAAATGGAACGGCTATTTGTGCGGGTCTTGGAACAAAGTGGGGCGAAGGAAGCGCGGTTTCTGGTGGATACCGCCCGGATTGTGGATCGAGCGGTGGGACAAAGGGCCGGGTTGGGCTTTTTTGGTAAAAATACCAACCTGATAAACAAAAAGCTAGGAAGTTATTTCTTCTTGTGCGAAATCCTGACCGACCTGGAACTTGAGCCGGACGCGCTGGGGCTTGGCACTTGCGGTAAATGTACCCGTTGCCTGGATGTTTGCCCTACCCAGGCTTTTGTGGCCCCCTGGCAACTGGATAATAATCGCTGCATCTCTTACCTGACGATTGAACATCGTGGCACAATCCCTGAAGAATTGCGCCCGCAGATGGGGCGGTGGGTCTTTGGCTGCGATTTGTGCCAGGAGGTTTGCCCCTACAACCGCAAAATAATCCCTGCCAACCACCCCGAATTTAGCCCACCAGACCCCGGTGAAGGCCAGCCTAGCCTGTTAGATTGGCTGCATCTGACCGAAACCGAGGATTCTTTCCGTGCTCGCTTTCGAGGTACACCTCTGTTGCGAACCAAACGGGCTGGGTTGCGCCGAAATATCGCGGTGGCATTGGGTAACTCAGCCGACCCTGCCACTATTCCGGAGCTAGAGGCCGCCCTCGCCAACGAAACTGACCCAGTAGTACGTGAGCATCTAAGTTGGGCGATTACCCAGCTCAAACAGCTTTAGCCCACCTTGATAATTGCGCGACCCCTTACGGCACTTTTCACAATCTGGGCGGTGACTTCAGGTACTTGCTCAAGAGAGGCCTCGTAGCCGATGCCATCCAGTAAGTGGGCTGGTTTCAGGTCAGTTGCCAGCCGTTCCCAGAGCGGTTGGCGCAATTCCATCGGACAATTGACCGACTCAATCCCCAACAGATTCACCCCTCGTAAGATAAAGGGAAAGACGGTGGTGCTGAAATTTGGGCCGCCTGTATTACCACAGGCTGCAACCGACCCGCCATATTTAGTTGAGCGAAGAAGATAGGCCAGGGTGCTTCCACCAACCGAGTCAATGCTGCCAGCCCAGCGTTCCTTCTCCATCGGGCGGGTACTGTCTGCCGCTACTTCCTCCCGACTCAAGACCTCACTCGCCCCTAAGCCTTTTAGATAATCATGTTCGGTGGATTTGCCAGTGCTGGCAGCGACGCTATAGCCCAGATTATGCAGGATGCTAATACTAACACTACCAACCCCCCCGGTTGCACCCGTCACCAATACCGGGCCACTCTGGGGGGTCAGGCCGTTGCGTTCTAGCTGATGGAGGGCTAAGGCGGCGGTAAATCCGGCAGTACCCAGGGCCATCGCTTCTTTCAAGCTCAAACCTTTGGGTAATGGCACTACCCATTTGGCAGACACACGGGCATACTCGCTGAAACCCCCAAAGTGGCTAACCCCCAGGTCGTAGCTGGTAACAATTACCTCGTCGCCAGCCTTAAAACGGTCATCGCTCGACTCCGCCACTGTCCCCGAAAGGTCAATTCCTGGAACAAACGGATATTTTCGCACTATGGGGCTATTGGGTAAACAGGCCAGCCCATCCTTGTAGTTAACCCCCGAATAGGCTACCTTGATTAAAACCTCACCTGCTGGCAAATCGTCCAGACTCAATTCCTGGATGGCAGCACTGAAGTTATCTTCACTTTTATTAAGTACATAGGCCCGGAAAGTAGTAGACATCGTTGTAACCTTTCCCTAGTTGTTGGTTATTAGTTATTGGTTGTTAATTAACCTAGCCCCCTAGCCCCCCTCCCGGATGCAGGGAAGGGGGAACAATTCTATATTCTGACTCCTGACTCCTGAATTCTGACTTTTTTTATTCGTTACTGTGATTCGCCCCTCACCAAATCTTCGTAACTCTCGCGTTGGCGAATAACTTTCCAATCTTCACCATCCACCAGCACTTCGGCGGCGCGTCCTCGCGAGTTGTAGTTAGAGGACATACTGAAGCTGTAAGCCCCTGCCCCTAGTAAGGCTAATTTCTCACCTGCGCATAATTCTGGTAAAGAGCGACCATGCGCCAGAAAATCACCACTTTCGCAGACTGGACCAACTACTTCATAGCTGGTTAATTCCCGGTCAAGTGTAAGCTCTAAAGGAACAATCTCATGATAAGCCTGATAGAGCGAGGGACGTATCAGGTCGTTCATTGCCGCATCCACTATTGCAAAACACGGCGAATCATTATCCCTAGCTTCAGTTTCCTTTATGTACAAAACCTCCGTCAGCAGCACCCCGGCATTACCCACCAACCAGCGACCAGGCTCTGCTAACAACGGCCAGCGTTTGGGATAATCAGCCAGCACTTCTTTAACCAGACCCGCCAGTTTTTCGGGGGAGGCTGTTTGTTCCTCCCGCAAGTTATAGGCTACACCTAACCCACCCCCAATGTCCAGATAGTCCAGCTGAATATTTTCTGACTGCTCAATCTCCAATGCTAGCGATGCCACCACCCGCAACGCTTCTGCCAGAGGCTCAACCTCTAATAGTTGCGAACCAATATGACTTTGCAAACCTACCAACCGTAAGTAGGATGATTTTGAAATTCTTCCTGCCAACCGCTTAATTTGGCTAACTGGTAAGCCAAATTTATTAGCCTTTTTCCCGGTAGTAATATAATGATGGGTGTGGGCTTCCACATCGGGGTTTACCCGCACCGAAACACTGGCAACCTGCCCCAGAGCTTTAGCCCGTTGCTCAATTAATTCTAATTCTGGCTCGGATTCTACGTTAAAAGCCTGGATTCCAGCCTTGAGACCCATATCAATTTCCGCCATAGTTTTGCCTACCCCGGCAAAAACCACCCTCTCAGGGGCAATTCCCGCTTTCAATACGCGAAACAACTCACCGCCCGAAACCACGTCCGCCCCTGCTCCTTCCTCGCCAAACAACCGCACCACCGTCAGATTAGAGCAGGCCTTCAGAGCATAACAGACACTCAAATCCAACCCGGCCTCGGCAAAAGCGGTAGTATAGCGGCGATAATTCTGTCGTAAGACATTCGAGCCATACACAAAACAGGGGGTACTAACTTCCTGGGCAATATCGGCCAGTTTTAGTTCTTCCAGATAAAGTTGGTTGTGTCGATAACTAAAACCGGGTGGCAGGGGCAATTCTTCAAAGCTTTTCATGGCTAAACTTTCAGCTAATTTGTTGTTGAGCAATGGTGGTTAGAAAATTATTAACAGAGATAGATAGGCAAAACATCTACGCTTCTTACCATCCCTTATCCCCTAACTCCCATCCCCTTCCTAATTATACCCAAGAAAGAAAAAAGAGGGAAATTCAAGCGGGGCTACAAGGCTAGACGGATAGCACAGGCTCGGTTAAAATAAGGGCAACTACGGAAAGCATTATTAAGGGCAAAAGCAACATGATTGGCACTATAATTAACCGAAAATATGAAGTGGTAGGCCGTGCCGGGTCCGGTGGTTACGAGGGCCTTGATTTACAGACCCGCCAACGGGTAGTGTTGAAGCTTCTGGTAGCAGCACATCCAGCCTTTGTTCAGCAACTCCGAATTGAAATGGAAGTTTTGAGTCAAAAGCCCAGTGATTGGTTAGCTCCGATGCTGGATTGGGGACAGCAGGACGAAATATTTTTTGTTGCCCAGGAATGGGTTGAGGGTAAAACCCTACGGTTTCGGATGGAAAAACAGCCCCGCACCAAGCCTGACCCTGCCTGTGATATTGCTGTCCAGATTTTGCTGGCTCTGAGCGAATTACATCAGGCGGGAGCGGCTCATCGTAACCTAAAACCTGAAAACCTGATTGTGGGTGGGCCAAGTGGCCTGAAATTGCTCGATTACAGCTTTTACGATAAGCCCAATAATTTCTTCTCAGCCCCGGAGCAAGTCAAGGGCTTTCCCGGCGACCAACGAGCCGATATTTACGCTGCCGGAGCGATTCTGTTTACTATGATTTACGCCCGCCCGCCCATCGCCGGGAATCCTTTACCGAGCCTGCCACGTATTCCGGCGGGCTTAGGAGCGATTCTGGTAAAGTCCCTGACGGTAAATCCAGACGAACGCTATCAAGATGCTGCCGAAATGCTCAAAGCTCTACGCCTCTACCTGGGGATAGACCCAGAGACCATCCCAATATACGATGGCCCACCCATTCCCGGTTTGCACACTCCCTTTGCTCCACCTACCTCGCTATACCACCGCCCCACACGCTGGTTGTTGATAGTTTTAATTTTGCTGGCAATTATCTTAATCCTGGCGATTGGGCTGGTAATATCTTTTATAATGAATCAAACCAGCCCGACAGCAACGAGTTTCATAATTTCGCTTGACCCTGACTTGTTGAATTGAGGAGAATGAAACCTCTGGCTTTTGAGGGTTTAGAATAAAATAGGTAGCCGTAAAAGGCTTTCAAACTGTAAACGTTGGAAAATCTGATATAATAAATAGGCTAAGTTCTGCTTTTGACTTTCGACTAATAACCAACCACCGAAAACTGACAACCGCTTAGGGAGAGGAATTGATAGTGGAGGCAAGTAAAGTAAGGGTATTGGTGCTACGGACTGCCGGGATAAACTGCGATGCCGAAACGGTAGCCGCCTGGGAACAGGTTGGAGCAAAGGCCGAACTCAAACACTTTAACGAAATAGCCGGGTCGGGAGCGGCTGCCAAACTTGCGCGTTACCAGATTATAACAATTCCAGGTGGTTTTGCCTATGGCGACGACCTGGGCGCGGGTAAACTGCTGGCAATTGACCTTTTGTATCGCCTCAAGGATACCTTTACAAAATTTGTTGAGGCGGGGAAACCTGTTTTAGGGATTTGCAACGGATTCCAGGTATTAGCGAAGGCCGGATTGTTTGGCGATATGACTATTACTCACAATGAGGCCGGGAAATTTGAGTGTCGCTGGGTCTACCTGAAAACTGCGCCCGATAGCAATTGTATCTTTACCAGAGGGATTGAGCGGATGTATCTGCCCATAGCTCACGGCGAGGGGCGAGTTATGATTAAGGATGACGCTACCCTAACCGACATGGAAAATCAGAACCAACTAACGTTACGTTACGTGGACGAATATGGCAATCTGGCGGGATATCCGGCTAACCCTAACGGGTCGGTGGCAAATGTGGCTGGAGTTAGTAACCGCTCTGGCACCGTTTTTGGCTTGATGCCTCATCCTGAACGTTTCATCTCACCCTTGCAGCATCCCCGTTGGACGCGCATTCAGGGGACAGAAGGCGAAATCCACGAGGGCGAAGGTCTCAAAATTTTCAAAAACGCGCTTGAGTTTGTGGCAAACGGGCAATAATTATATTTAGTAATTAGCAGTCAGTAATAAGTAGTCAGCATAAAACAGTAACAGCCGTTAACTGAATACTGATAACTGACAACTATTCAAGAGGTAAGAATATGCAAGATATATTAAAAGAAGTGGAAGAATGGCGAGCGGCGGGCGAAGATATAGCCGTTGCCACAGTGGTTAAAACTACTGGCCCAGCCCCCCGTTTTGAAGGGGCGAAAATGGCGGTTACGCGCAGTGGCAAGCTGGTCGGTTCGGTGAGCGGCGGCTGCGTGGAGGGGGCGGTATTTGAGGAAGCCCAGGAAGTGCTGAAAACCCGCAAACCCAAACTCTTGAAATATGGTATAAGCAAAGCTACTGCCTGGGATATCGGGCTGGCCTGTGGCGGCGGTATCGAGGTCTATGTAACCCTCCTGGAGAAGTAGCCATGTCTACCTATCAGAAAATTCTGGGCCACATCGAGCGGGAAGAGATGGTCAGTCGGGCAACGATAGTCCGCGCCCCCGAAGGTCAGGATATTGGAGCGGAGATGCTGATTTATCCTGACGGTCAGACCGATGGCACACTTGGCTTGAGCGAACTGGATAGCGGCATTGTACCGTTAGCAGTTGCGCTAATGAAACGGACAGGCTCCAAAACCTATCCG
This sequence comes from Chloroflexia bacterium, assembly GCA_038207495.1. Classification (GTDB taxonomy): domain Bacteria; phylum Chloroflexota; class Chloroflexia; order Chloroheliales; family Chloroheliaceae; genus Chlorohelix. The sequence goes on along the minus strand of JBBQZS010000024.1, from coordinate 52,551 downwards.
CTTACCAGCGAAAAGGGTCAATACGAGGTTTTTGTGGATGTGTTCCCACCACCGCCAACTCTGTTAGTGTTTGGGGCGGTGCATATTGCAATTCCTTTAGTGAAAATAGCCAAAGAGTTGGGTTTTCGGGTCAAGGTTATTGACGGGCGCGAGAAATTCCTGAACAAGGAGCGTTTTCCCGAAGCCGACGAGATGATTCTGGCCTGGCCCGATGAAGCAGTGGAGCAACTCAAAATAGATAGTAATACCTATATCGTAATCCTGACCCATGACGAAAAGTTTGACGAACCAGCCCTGGAATCAACCCTGCCAACTGCTGCCCGCTATATCGGAGCCATTGGTAGTCGCACCACTACCCTGAATCGGGTGGATCGCCTCAAAAAGCTGGGGCTAACCGAGGAGCAAATTTCCAAGATACACGGCCCGGTGGGCATGGAAATTGGAGCCAGAGAGCCCGCCGAAATTGCCGTCAGTATTCTAGCGGAGATAATCGCCGTCAAGTACGGGGTAGTAAAATAGTTCGTTTCCATTTCTGATATAGAAAAACCCCCCTGCCATTTAAAAGAAAGGCGGGGGTTTATATGTTGCTAGTGCATTTCATCCTCCATCCTTCCTCCTTCCTCCTTTACCATAATCCCCCGGTTGCCACTGACCCCCCTTTAGGGTACAATTGCCCCGATAATTCAGGTAAATCGCAAGGTGGCGAACCTTGCTTTTTTATATATTTTCAGGAGAATTTTAAAATGTCCGGGCCGGGCGACAAACATATCAGCCTTACCGAAATAAACGGGAGTGCCAAATTGAAACTGGCTTCTAACTCAAACGACGAAGCGAAACCGCGATTGCGGCTCGCCATCCAAAAAGAGGGTCGCTTGACCGAGCATACCCTCGACCTGTTACGTAGTATTGGGCTACAATTCGATAGCTACAAACAACGCCTTTTTAGCACTGTCCGCAACTTTGAACTGGATATTTTATATAGCCGCGACGACGATATTCCTGAATATCTGGCCTCCGGTACGGCGGATTTAGGGGTAGTGGGTCAGAATCTAATTTTTGAAGAAGGGGTAGATGTTGAAGAACTGGCTCCGGTGGGTTTCGGGCATTGCACCCTGGTGGTGGCGGTTCCCAAAGAAAGCGGCATCACCGATATCCAGCAGCTAAACGGCAAGAAAATCGCCAGCAGTTATCCCAAGTCGGCCCGCAAGTTTCTGGACAAATACAATATTCAAGCTGACCTGGTGAACCTGAGTGGGGCGGTGGAACTGGCCCCAAACCTGGGCGTAGCTAATGCTATCGTAGAAATTACCGCTACTGGTAGCAGTTTGATATTAAACGATCTGGTGGCAATTCACGAGATTCTCAAAAGTCAGGCCGTTTTAGCCGCCAACCACCAATCCCTGGCCCACCCCTACAAGGCCCGTAACATTGAGCGGCTTTTAGTGCGGATTAAGGCTGCCCTTGCGGCCAAGCAATACAAATATATTGTGATGAACGCCCCCCGCCACAAACTGGAAGATATTAAAAAAGTGGTTCCCGGTCTCAAAAGCCCCACCATTGTGCCACTGGCCGACCCTGATTGGGTAGCGGTGCATACTGTAGTTACCGAAGATGCCTTTTGGGAAATAATGGAGCAACTCAAGGAAGCGGGTGCGGGCGGCATCCTGGTCGTCCCCATCGAAAAAATATTGTTATAGGGGATAGAGGAATTCGTAAGGCAGACACATTAGTCTGACCAAATTATCTCAGCACTTTGAAGGAGTTTTATATGCAGCCGGTACGGTTAAATGACCTTAACCCAGAAGATTTGAAGCGCATCAAGCAACGGGCGTCGGGCGACTTCACCGAAGTCAGCGAACGGGCCCGCGCCATTATGCAAGAGGTCAAAGGGCGTGGCGATGCGGCCCTACGCGATTTTACTGCCAGTTTCGACGGGGTAGAACTAGCCGCCTTAGAAGTAACCCAGGCCGAGTTTGACGAAGCCTTGACCTCTGCCACCCCCGAACTGCTGGCAGCCTTAGCTCAGGTTATCGCGAACGTTACAAAGTTCCACAGAACCCATGTAAAGCTAGAAGAAGAACACGTTGAAACTGTGCCAGGGATTGAGTTGTGGCGGGTCTGGCGACCTATCGAGCGGGTGGGCCTCTATGTACCGGGCGGTAAATCGCCCTTACCATCATCCCTGCTGATGGCGACCATTCCGGCCTCTATTGCTGGCTGCAAGGAAATCGTAATTTGCACCCCGCCCAACAAGGCGGGTAAAATCCACCCGGCGATTCTAACCGCCGCCGCTCTTTTAAAACTCCCTAACCTTAGAATTTTCAAGGTGGGTGGAGCGCAGGCGATTGCGGCGATGGCCTATGGCACCGAAACTATCCCCAAAGTTTACAAAATCTTCGGGGCAGGCAATAGCTATGTTACCGCCGCCAAAATGCTGGCCTTTGGTGAAGGTTTAGCCAGTATTGATATGCCCGCCGGACCTAGCGAAGTGCTGATTATCGCCGATGCTACGGCAAATCCGGCCTTTGTCGCGGCTGATTTTCTCTCCCAGGCCGAGCATGCCAGTGATAGTTCGGCAGTGCTGCTTACCACTTCGACAAAGCTAGCCCTGGCGGTAGCGGCGGAAGTTCGCAAGCAACTACCACTACTTTCAACGGCTGACCGCGCCAGTAACTCACTTGAACAGTACGGCCTGATCGCGATTGTGGAAGATATGGAGCAAGCGGTGGAGTTCGCCAACGACTATGCCCCCGAACATCTGGAAGTTTGTGCCGATGAAGCTGAAGTGTTGCTATCCAAACTCAATAATGCCGGGACGATTTTCATCGGGAATTACACTCCTGAACCGAGCGGCGATTATGTGAGCGGCCTTAACCACGTGCTACCCACCGGGGCTAATACTAAAATGTTCGGGCCACTTTCGGTTGAAAGTTTTGGCAAGAAGATGCAGGTGCAGCGCATGACCCACGAAGGTCTGGCCGCTATTCGCCAGAGTGCCGAGGTTATGGCGGCAACTGAGGGTTTGCCCGCCCATGGTCGAGCTATCAGCATCCGCTTTGACAGTGAGGAATAACTTAATGGACGTGGTAAATTACAACCGGGAAGCCTGGGATAAGCAGGTCGCCGAAAGTAATCCCTGGACCATTCCCGTTACTCCCGAACAAATTGCCGCCGCTCGACAAGGGCAATGGAGCGTGGTTCTGACTGCCACCTTACCCGTTCCCCTCGACTGGTTCCCCGAACTTAAAGGCTGCGACGTGTTGTGTTTAGCTTCGGGTGGGGGACAGCAGGGGCCGATTCTGGCTGCTGCCGGAGCTAACGTTACGGTTTTCGATAATTCCCCGGCTCAACTTTCCCGCGACCAGGAAGTCTCGGAGCGCGAGGGCTTGAATATCACCACTGTGCAGGGCGATATGCGCGACCTTTCGGGCTTTGCTGACCAGAGTTTTGATCTGGTTTTCCACCCGGTTTCCAACCTGTTTGCCCCGGAGGTACTGCCCGTGTGGAAAGAAGCTTACCGGGTATTGCGCCAGGGCGGGCGGTTATTAGCTGGCTTTTTAAATCCTGATGTCTATATTTTTGAAATGGATAAGGCTGAAGCTGGCGAATTTGAGGTAAAATTTCCCCTACCCTATTCCGATATTGAGAGTTTGACCGGGGAAGGTCGCCAGCGTTATCTGGACAAAGGCTGGCCTCTGGAATATAGCCATAGTATGGATGAGCAAATCGGTGGACAAGTGGCAGCAGGCTTTGTTATTACGGGCTTTTACCAGGATACCGACGAAGCCCCCATCGGTAGTTACATTCCCCGATATTACACTACCCGTGCCGTGAAGTTGTGAACTTTTATTATGGATAATATCAATTCACTCAAAATTGGGAAAGCCTCATTTTCTGAATTTGCAACCTTTTTACGAGAAATGGATGCAAAATTGAGAAATGATTGGCATACTACCCAAAAACTATTTCCAGTGGAAGATATAATATGCGAGTATGAAGACTATAGCGAAATCCACTTTTTTTCTGATCTGCCAGATTATGGCCTAAATCTAAACCTTGACGAAATCCCAGAAGTGACAGCGCAGGAAATATTTAATTTTATTGATAAAGCTCCTTATGGAGATATGCTTTATTTTGCTCGGACATTTGAAGACGCTAAGGATGGACCAGATACAATATTGTCCATACCCTGGATAGATTGCGAAAGTTGTTGGGTTAGTAATAATTATGAGCGAAGCGAAGAATCTCTATAAAATAAACAAGGTCCTTAACTTTATCCGCAACTACAAAAGTACGAGAAGGTTACAGTTAAAATAATTAGGAATATTTTATGACCATCGAAAAGAACTTAAACCTGGAACAACTAATGCGGTAGACTAGAAACCTAAATCAAAATAGGCTTCTACAAACCTCCTACTCAGCCTTCTTTACTTTTACGCCTGATTTCTGGCTCCTGACTGTTTCCTCGGCGCGGGCCTCTTTTCGTTCAGCTAATTTTTCGGGGCTATACACGCCCTGATAGGAGGGTGGGAGCAATTCGGCGACTTTGCCCATCATAATATCGGTTAATTCTTCAATGCTAAGTTTTTTGCCGTTTTCGTCGGTGCGAGAGAGCTTGTAAGGCTTACCCACCCGTACCACCACTTTGGGTCGAGCAAAAAAGCCGGAGCGTTTGCGGGCTATAAACTCAGTGCCAGTGATACCCACCGGGACAATCCAGGCATCGCTGCTCAGGGCAATCAGGGCCGCCCCGTTATGACCTTCGGCTAGTTGCTGGATTTTGCTGCGGGTGCCTTCGGGGAAAATGGTGAACATTGCCCCCTTTTTGAGCAAATCAATCGCGAATTGGACGGCTTTACGGTCTGCCGTGCCGCGCCTGACCGGGAACGCTCCCACCAACCGCGCCATTCCCCCCACGAAAAATACATCCAGAAATTCTATTTTAGCCATAGTGTAGAAGGGGCGAGTAACCAAATTATGGATATTGGGCAAGTCCCACATACTAAGGTGATTGGAGGTAATCATCACCCCGGTTTTTTGGCGAGGGATATTTTCATGCCCGATTACGGTACAGTCACTTACGATAAAGACCAGCGTGCGACCCACAAACCAGCCTAGGTCAAACAACCATTCATGAAGCAGCCACCAGACAGCGTATTTGATTTTATTCCAGATATTTTGCATAAACTAATCCAATAAAGGAGCTAGTGCCGCCTTGACCTGAGCCAGTACCTCTTCCTGACTAAGATTGTCGGTATTAATATAAAGCGCGGCAGCAGCAATTACCAAAGGGGCAGTGGTGCGCTGGCTATCTATACGGTCACGCTGCTCAAGGCCATGTTTGGCTTGCTCGGTGTTTAGCAGTCCTGATTGACGCACCCGCCGACTGGCCCGCACCTCCGGCGAAGCGTCCAAATAAACTTTCAGGCTGGCGTTTGGCAAAACCACGCTACCAATATCGCGCCCAATCATCACAATCGTTCCGGCTTGCTCGGCAATCTCACGCTGCTTGGTTACTAGCTCGCTCCGTACCTGGGGAACTGCCGCCACCTGTGAGACAATCGCTTCGACCTCCGATGAACGCACCTTTTGGCTTACATCCTCCCCATCCACCATAACCGTATATTGACGACCATCGGTGGCTTCGGTGGGGGTGGCTTCGCGGGTACTGAAATTCATCGCCCTGGCGATTTGGGCTAGTCCATCTTTATCTTCCAATGTGATATTGGCCTGAAGTGCCAGCAAAGAAACGGCTCGATACATCGCCCCGGTATCCAGGTAAGGGCAATTAAGCTGGGTCGCTAACATCTGACCAATGGTAGTTTTGCCAGCTCCGGCAGTCCCGTCAATTGCAACCTGTAACCTGGGCATGTTGCTCACTCTCTAGTATCACGTCTGATGGTTTTTTTGCGTTCAGTTGGCCCACCTCCCCGTTTATTTGGTCTGCCGGGCGCATCAGGCGGTTGTACCAGTCGGGCCCCTTTGGGTGGAGGGGTTGCGCCTCGCGGGCTGCGACTCTTGCCTGGGGTGGTTGACGTGCCGGGACGGGGAGGACGACCAGTGGCGGCGGTTCGGGACGGTGCGCCGGGACGAGCGGGCGTAGTTGGTCGAGTCGTACGAAATCGGCTATCGGCAGCTGGCCCAACCTTACGGATGGTGGGAGTGGTGGGGGGGCGCGGGGCGCGGGGCATCGTCTCACCCTCTTTACGGGCACTTTCCGCCTCGCGTAACAGGGTTTTAATTTCTTCTTGAGTAAGTTTGCGGGTTTTGCCGGAAGCTAGTTCACTCAGTTTTAACGAGCCATAACGCACTCTGGTAAGTTCTAGAACCGGATGACCGATAGCATCTGCCATCAGGCGCACTTGACGCTTTTTGCCCTCTTTCAGAATAAATTTGACCAGAGTATTCGAGCCTTCGTGCCGGATAAATTCTATGCGGGCGGGGCGGGTTCGGTGCATTTCAATTTCCCCGGTCTGGGAATTCTCCACCGGAATCTGCACGCCCTGTCGCAAATCGTCCAGCTTTTTCAGCCGCATAAAGCCGTCCAGCATCGCTACATACTCTTTTTCCACCCCATAACGCGGGTGCATTAGGGCGTTGGCAAAAGCCCCATCGTTGGTTAAAATCAGCAAACCTTTGGTATCAACATCAAGCCGACCAACCGGAAATAGCCGCTCTTCAGAATCCACCAAATCCATAATCGTTGGGCGGCCTTGTGGGTCGCTGACGGTGCTGAGGTAGCCCATTGGTTTATTCAAAACCAGATAAATTTTCTTGGCACTGGCACTGGCCTTAATAGCAATAGGATGGTCATCCACCAGCACTTTGTCGGTGTCAGGGTTAACTTTAGTGCCGGGTTGAGTAACAATTTTCCCGTTCACCCGCACCCGACCCGCCGCAATAAGCTGCTCACAGGCGCGGCGACTGGCAACCCCGGCCTGAGCCAACACTTTCTGTAATCTTTCGCTGTTATCGTTATTATCTATTGAACTAGCCGCCATTCCTTTTCCATTTCGCTAAAGTCTGTACACCGCGTAATTATAACAGCTTTCAAAGGATTTTGGCGCAAGGAAATTAAAGTTGTCAGTTGGCAATCGTCTGTGGGGAATTCGTAAGAGGCTGCTCTGTCAGCCGAGGTTGACAAGCAAATTTATATTTTCCTGGTGGTTAGGGTCTTGGCGGTTTGTTTCTTTTCTCTTCAGGTGAAAGAACTTGAAGGAATTAGGCTATTTCTTGGCCTGGCTAAACACTCGCTTGATAATCGTTTTGGGTACTACTCCAATGGGCTTTCAGGTCAGAAAAAGCTTGAACATGTTTTTGCCAGATGGCAGGTTTTTGCAAACTGCTAAAAAAGCCAAAATCATTTTCTCCCGCCACCGGATAAACCGAACTCACCAGCCGCAATAATTGGGCTTGCAAGATAGCGGGTAAGTCCTGGCTATCTTTATTTACCGAGCGATTTTGGAGTAATTTTTCCGCCAGGGGCAGAGGGTTATCAGGGGGCGATAGGGGCGCGGGGCGGATTACGCAGTTATGCTCACAAAAATCTATTTGGTTTAATGGGTTTTCGGGTAGCCCGCCCAGGCTGAAACCGGGCGAGATGAGCAACGGCACAGCTTCCACCAGAGCCAGAGGGAAAAGCGGAAATTCTTTCTCAGGCAGGCTTGGATAAACTACCGGATTGCCAGTTCGGATGGTGGGAAAGTTCTGGTTGGGAGATTTTGGCACAAAAAGTAGCCTTAGCAGTAAAACCATCCGGGTGCTGTCGTCTAACCGATTGTTACTAGCCTCGGCCTTTTGCCAGAAAGCCCGCAAACTTGCCAACACCTGTTCTTTACCAAGCGGCTGTAGCAAGTTTACGGCCTGTATATGACTTAGCGGGTCAAAAGTGTAACCGTCCCATTTTGAACAACGGCTGATTAACCCTAAAGCTGTTTTCTCATCCACCCTGAAAATCCCCTTTTTAGGCCGGGTCGTGGGTATCATTTTCCCCACAGTTATCCCAGATTCCCCCCGCGTGCCGGGTTAGCAAGGATGTGCCGAGATTGCCGGGTTGGGTGGTAGTGGCCTGTAAGTCTCCAGCATCGCGTACACCGCCTGCTGTAAAGTTAGCGGCTGGTTCAAGGTTGTTAACAAAGAATACATTGGCGTTCATTGTCCAGTTCCCTTTGAGACCCGGCCTTCTAACTCTACTCCAGATGTCGTTTACTGCCCCCAGGTTTGGCGTTACCTGACCCGCCGCGTTAACCCGCCAGGCCTCCCAATATCGCGGGGTCTGGACGACCTGATTGTTGGCTGAACCGTTGCAATTCTGGGCGTTGTAAACATTATTGATTTCCTGGACGATAAATCCGTTGCGCCCGGTTGTATTCCAGCCAATTTGCCAGAGGAATTCGCCCGCGGGCAAATGGTGCGGGCCGTCGGTAACATTTTCAGTAACGGTAACATTGGGAGCGGGGGCAGGAGCGGCAGCCCCAAACCGATTATCCATATTTTCCATCGTAACTGGCCCGATTACCCCATCCCCATCGCGGCCTAAAAGCTGAGAGTTACGTTGAAAGCTCTTGACTGCCCGCTTGGTTTCGCGCCCAAAATCGCCATCCACGCCAAATTGCGGTAGCTGAAAGCCCAGGTCAACCAGGGCTTGCTGGATTTTCCTCACATGCTCGCCATTCTGCCCCTGCCGCACCATTCGTTCATTATCAAAGGCTGCTTCTAATTGAGGGTCGCCGCTAAAGCGAGGTGAGGCCAAATCGTGCCCGTCGCCAATAGTGCGTTCTATAGTTGCACTTGAGACAATTCCACCCAAACCCTCTACCCCGGCACTCTCCAAAGTTGGGATGGTAGTATCTTCGCCCTTCTCGCCACTGCAATTACAACTTGCACCACAACCGCAAGCCCCTTCCTCACGCTCCAAAGCCTGACTTACTCCGCCATAACCAACCGTCGCCTGACCCAATTCTTCAGGGCTAACACCCATTTTTAAGCCCCCTGTACCTCCGCTTTTGATCGAACTAAGCAAGCGTTGCACCTGGCGATTGCCAACGGTTCGGGCTACCTGTTGCACAATATTGCGGCGTTGGATTGGCGAAACATTCCCGCCGAGCAAGGCCATTGCCCTGGCTCCGTAAGGAATGGTGGCAGGGTTTTCCACTCGTTCATCGCTTGCATCGCTGTTGTTTAGCTGATTTTGCGGTTTGGTTTGCAGGTTTTGTAGAGGCATTGGCTAACTCCTGAAAAATATTAGTAGTTAGGTAGTGGGTGGTATGAAGTTTGGATGTAGCGAGGTTATAGGATGAAAACTTGTAGTTGGTTCAGACTTACCCATTTTCAATTGTGGTAAAACCACTTACTTAACTTTACACTAGAAATTTTAGGCCGTCAATGATATAAATCATTCGTAATCTGTTTTTGGCGATAGACCACCATATCTAAACCAAAAGTCGACTTGAATATTGTATAATGTGGCGGTAGGCGTAGGGAGACTGCTAGATAAATAAACTTAGCTTCAGCTATATATCAAAAATTAAAAGGAGAGTCAGTCAATGCCGATTGAAAAAGTCGGGGTTATGGGCTGTGGTTTGATGGGGAGCGGCATTGCACAGGTAGCCGCCCAATCAGGCTTTCAGGTAGTGGTCGGTGAGGTAAACGAAAATTTCCTGGGCAAAGGGATAGGCCGTATTCAGGGGTTTATTGGCAAAGACCTCGACAAAGGGAAAATCAGCAAAGAGGAGGCGGAAGCAACCCTCAAACGCTTGAGTGGCACTACCAACCTCGAAGATTTTGCTGATTGTGACCTGGTAATCGAAGCGATTATCGAGAATATGGACGAGAAGCGCAAGCTTTATACCGCCCTTGACCGGATTTGCAAGCCCGAAACGATTTTCGCCAGTAACACTTCATCGTTAACTGTCATCGAAATGGCGGCAATCACCAAACGCCAGGACAGGTTTGCCGGTCTGCACTTTTTTAACCCCGTGCCGATAATGAAATTGGTGGAGGTAGTGAAAACCATAACTACCAGCGATGAAACTATCGCTACCTTAATGGAATTTTCGTCCAAAATGGGCAAAAAGGCTATTCTAGCCAAAGATACCCCCGGCTTTGTAGTGAATCTATTGCTCGTACCCTATATGCTGGACGCAATTCGAGCCCTGGAGTCGGGGGTTGCCAGCCGTGAGGATATTGACGAGGGAATGAAGCTGGGTTGCGGGCATCCGATGGGGCCACTCACCCTGCTGGATTTCGTGGGTCTGGATACCACATATTATATCGCCAACATTATGTACGAAGAATTCAAGGATAGTCGTTATGCCGCGCCCCCATTGCTTAAACGGATGGTGCTGGCGGGGCAGTACGGTCGCAAATCTGGCAAGGGCTTTTACGACTATACCAAATAATTATGCAGGAAGGATAACGCCGTGAGTTACGAGACTATTCTGGTGGAGCGCGACGAGGCCGAGAAAATCGCCACCGTAACCGTGAATCGGCCTGATAAACTTAATGCCTTGAGCGGGTTGGTTTTGCAAGAACTACTGTCAGCCTTTGACGAACTTGAGAAAGACTCCGAGGTGCGGGCGATTATTATGACCGGGGCGGGGTCAAAAGCTTTTATCGCTGGAGCGGATATTTCAGAGTTAAATAAGCTTCCCAGCGCAGCTAAAGCCGCCAATCACGCAAGGCTAGGTCAATCGGTTACATTCAAGATTGAACGCCTGAGCAAGCCGGTAATTATGGCGATTAATGGCTTTGCATTGGGCGGCGGGCTGGAACTGGCGATGGCGGGCGATATTCGGCTGGCGGCGGATAGTGCCCAGGTAGGGCAGCCCGAAATTGACCTGGGAATCTTTCCAGGCTTTGGCGGGTCGCAGCGGTTGCCCCGTTTGGTAGGGCCGGGTATGGCTAAAATTATGATTTACGGTGGCAAGCGCATCACTGCTCAGGAAGCCTTGCGGATCGGTTTGGTGGATGTGGTCGTGCCTGCCGCTTCGTTGCTGGATGAGGCACGGACTATGGCTAAACTTTTCGCCAGCAAACCACCGATTGCCCTGAGTCTGGCTAAGGCCGCGATTAATGAAGGGCTGGAAGTGGATTTAGACCGGGGCTGTGCGTTAGAAGCCGACAAGTTTGGAATTGTGTGCGCCACTGAGGATAAAGCAGAAGGAACGGCGGCCTTTCTGGAAAAACGCAAGGCTGAGTTTAAGGGAAAATAGACCTTACCCCCTAGCCCCCTTCCCTAAAATGGAAGGGGGGGATAAAAGGAGAAAGCAAAATTGCAAAGTAGTGTAGAGGATGACAGGGCGCAGAAGTTAGCGGCCCTACGGGTAGAAATTGACCGGATTGATGCTGAGGTTGTGGAGTTAATCGGGCAGCGCGCCCGAATTGTGGAGCAGGTGGGGCGGCTCAAACCTAGCGTGGAAAAAGTGCGAGTACCGGAGCGCGAGAAACAGGTTTTAGACCGGGTTTCGCAAATGGCGACGGAGCGGGGGGTTGACCCCGGCTTTATTGAGCAGCTTTACCAGTTGATGTTTAACTATTTTGTAAATCATCAACAGGAAAATATCCGACTACGGGCAGATGAGGAGTAGTTTGTGCAACTCGATACTGAATTAGTCTTTCGGCGGGGAGTGGCGGCAGATTTGCCCCAGGTGTGCGAAGTTTCCAAAGATGTCTGGGATGGTACCGATTACATGCCCTATATCTGGGAAGAAATTATCAAAGACCCGGAATTGGCGGTATTTGTGCTGGAATTAGACGGGCAAATGGCCGGGTTTTATTGCCTTCAAACCCTCGAAAGCGAAAAGGGCAGAAGTGGATATTGGCGCGGCGTGCGGGTGGCTACTCCCTTCAAAGGGCGGGGTCTGGCAGGGCAAATGGTGGCTCACTCTATCCTGGAAAGCAAGGCGCAGGGTTTCTATCAGCTTTCCTATTCCACCGCCGATAACAATATCACCATGCATCGCCTGGGTGAGCGTTACGGTTTCCGCTATGTAGCCCAATATACCCACCATAAAGCTGGACCATTAGCCGAAAAACTCTCCGGGGAAATTAACGAATCTGTCAGGCCGTTAACCCCGTCGGAGTTCGAGACAGGTTGGGCTTATATTCATTCTACCCCTGACTGGAAAAATAGTGAAGCTACCTATGCTGACGATTGGATTTGGAAACATCTTGACACGGCGGTTTTCAGGGCACGGTTGGAAAAAGGTCAGATTTACGGCACTTTTGGGGAAGCAGGGCTGCAAGCGATTGCGATGTTTGATAAAGCCGATTGGGACGGGGAGCCCGTTATATTGGTTGAATGGTTAGATGGTACAGAGGAAGGGCTGAACCTGCTGGTAAAGTATTTATACCAGCAAGCAAGCCATGAAGCCCTGGCAAACCAAAAAGCGGTGATAACTACCATGCTGGTCTCCAACGAGAAACGTGACCGGGTTTTAGAGGAAAACGGCATCCCGGCTCTGCCCGGCGATTTTATGCGCCATTATGAGCTTAACTTTTGATTTCAAAATTTGGATTTATTATCAGCGATTTAATTTTCAAAAATCGTTTCAACCTCGTGTTTTAACAGTTCTTTAGACTCAAGTGGTACATCACGCCAATCAATATTCTCTAACGCGGCCCACGGGGCATAAAGCAGGTTAAGACTGGCCCGATGCTGGCGTAGACGAACTTTAACGTACGCCTGAACCGGGCCAATCTCCCTTAAATCTTCAAGTGTATATATCCCGGCTTCGTTCAGCCACTGAGTGCTGACCTTACCGAGATTCTTTAATCCTGAAGCTTCGCTCATTAAAAACGCACAATATCGCCATTCTTGAATTTTTTTACACCACCGGGCGCGTTAAGCACCGAAACCGTCTGACGGCCCGAAACCAGCCACTCCCCCTTAGTAGCAGTTCGCACCAGGGCGGTGTCCTCGTCTACCCCTATCATATTTGTGCCGGAAGGGGCGGAGTCTAGTACCGTTTTGAACCTATCCGCCGTCAAGAAACCGCTCATGCGGTCAAAGTGAGGGAAGGTAATAATGTTGGGTAGAAGGCTCAGAGCTGGAACCCAATCTGGTATTTGCCCACTCATGGCCTGTCGCACATTGAGGGTATACCCGCCAAAGGCCATCGCCCCCGCGCTACAACCAGCCAAAACCGCCCCGTTCAGATGAGCCTGATTGATAATATCCCAGGCGGGAGTACCGCGTAAGCTCTCAATAACGTAGCCTGGATTGCCCCCAGAAAAGTAGAAAAAGTTAGCGTTACTTAGAATTTCTAGAATTTCCGGTTTGGTGGCATCGTCTCTACCAAGAAGCATGGCGGCTTGAACTTGCGCTCCCAATTTCCCAAAATGTTTCCGGCCCATATCAGCCCAGCGTTGGGGCATTCCAGGCTCAAGGCCACTGGCGGTAGGAATTACCGCTACTCGCGCCTTTTCCGGCCCACCCAGCGTTTTGATTAACATTGCGTCGGTGGTATTCATTACATCGAGGAATTCCCCCGACCCGACCAGAGCCAACGCCCCTGCTTTACCCGTCATTATTATATATCCCTTTCTGAATAATTATAGATTCTTATTATATAGCGGTTGCCAGAAACGTGTCACGCGCTATTAGTGCCGCTATAATAATACCAGCATAAATTTAATCCGACAAAAATCAAGCTACCCAAACGGCTGGTATAAGGAGAAAAAGAGGTGACAGACGAGGTTTTGCAGCAACAAATCGAATATTATCGGGCGCGGGCCGGGGAATACGATGAATGGTTTTACCGGGTAGGGCGGTATGACCGGGGCGAGGAATTAAACCAGCGTTGGTTTAGTGAGGCCAGCAGCATCATGAATTTTTTACTGCAACAAGGGCCATTTGCTGAGGTGCTAGAGTTAGCCTGTGGTACAGGCATCTGGACACGGGAGTTAGTACAAATTAGCCAGCATATCACCGCTCTGGATGCTTCCAAAGAGGTTTTGGAGTTAAATCGTGAGAAAATTCAGTCGGACAAAATAGAATATCAATTACAGAATTTGTTCGATTGGCAACCAGAGCGTCAATATGATTTGGTCTTTTTTTCGTTCTGGCTCTCACATGTGCCGCCCGAATTGCTGGGTGACTTTCTGGGGAAGGTTTACCGGGCAACCAAAGCGGGTGGGCAGATTTTCATTGTGGACTCGCTGGAAGAACCCACCTCAACCTCCAAAGATTGGCCTTTGCGGGAAGATGAACAGGTTTACCGCACCCGCAAGCTGAACAACGGCCAAATCTACAAAATCGTGAAGGTATTTTACAAACCAGTGGAGTTAGAGGCGAAGCTAGAAGCTCAAGGTTTTGAGGCTGAAGTAAGAGGCACTCCGAACTACTTTCTCTATGCTACCGCCACTAAACGTAACCCCTGAAAATGATAGGTAGGGGCAGGTTTGTAACCTGCCCGGTAGGGTTTCACAGAGATAGACAAGATTAGTGGGTAATCATACCCATTTTACCATTGCGGTAATCTTCTATCGCCTGATAAATCTCCTCCTCAGTGTTCATCACGAATGGGCCGTACCGCACCACCGGCTCGTTGAGTGGCACCCCTGCCAGCAACAACAAATCCATCGGGGCGGTTGCCGACTCATTCACCTCAAAGGTAACTTCGTCCGCATCGGGCGCAAACATCACCATCTGAGCTTCAACGGCCTCAGTTCGGTCTGACCCAAACTCACCCTTGCCATTGATTAGATAGGCCATAGCGTTATATTCACGCGGCACAGTCTGGATCACCTTGCCGCCAGGTTTCAGCGTAAAGTGCAAGAACATGATAGGAGTGCGAGTATCAATCACGGCATTAACTCCCAGCGACTCACCGGCAATAACCCGCACTTTAACCTTCCCATCGTCGGTTTTGGCTTCGGGAATTTGGGTGGCTGGAATATCCTGATAGCGCGGATTCATCATTTTGTCACGTTTGGGCAGATTAACCCAGATCTGGAAACCGTGCATGCGCCCACCCGTCAGGCGGAAATTGGCTTCGGGCATCTCGGAGTGAACCACCCCACCGCCCGCCGTCATCCACTGAACATCGCCTGAACTCAAAAGCCCGGAGTTACCCACCGAGTCTTTGTGCTGCATCTTGCCTTCCAGAATATAGGAAACCGTTTCAAAACCACGATGCGGATGGTCAGGCGCGCCCACCGCTTTTCCCGGCGCGTAATTTACCGGGCCCAGGTGGTCAAGCAACAAAAAAGGGTCAAAATCCGCTAGACGGGCGGTGGGGAAGGGACGGCGCACCGAAAATCCCCCGCCCTCGACGGTACGAACACTGTTCACCACGCGGGCCACTGCCCGGTATTTTGTATCTAGAGTTGTCATTTAATTTTTCTCCGGCAAACCCGATTTGCCTAAACGTCCAGATTATTATACCGACAATAGCAAGTGGGTCAAAGTGGAGTAGCAGGTGGTTGGTATAATTACTTTGGAAAGGAATGTTGAGATTATGTTATTATTTCGCCCGGTTGGGATGCTGGAATTGGAAAAAATCTATGAAACTGATATGCGGGATTTTCCGCCGCGTCTCGCAGAACAGCCGATTTTCTACCCCGTCTTGAATTTTGGCTATGCCGCCCTGATTGCCCGTGATTGGAATACAAAAACCAACTCTTTCGCGGGATATGTAACCCAATTCGAGGTCGAAGAAAGCTATATTTCAAAATTCGAGTCACATAACGTGGGGGCTAAGGAACATGAAGAACTCTGGATTCCCGCCGAAGAGTTAGCCGAATTTAACTCGCACATCGTGGGGAGTATAATTGTAACAGGAGCTTATTTCGGCTCACTGTTTGAAGGTTATATACCACAAAAATTTGGATTTAAAGGTCATAATGTGCGAGAACAATTCAAAATATTGTGTGATAATTTCGCTAACTACATTTTTGACTTTTCGATGGAAATCAGAGCTAA
The DNA here is from genome assembly GCA_038207495.1 of Chloroflexia bacterium. Classification (GTDB taxonomy): domain Bacteria; phylum Chloroflexota; class Chloroflexia; order Chloroheliales; family Chloroheliaceae; genus Chlorohelix. The sequence continues at coordinate 36,626 of JBBQZS010000024.1, read as the reverse complement.
TAATCTGGCGGTGTTTTTGAACTATCCGTTTTGGTTGCAACATGATTTTGCCGAGTTCGGCATAACGGTTGATACGAAAGAAAAGACTTTGGAAGCAGTACGACGAACCTGGGAACACCATTATCCCGAAATAGCTTTACCCCAAATAAAAAAATAGAAAATTTTACTCCTCAACTGTAGCCGTACCCAGCGATAAGCCGCTAATTACGTAGCGACCAAGAGCATAGAACAAGATTAACACCGGAATTGTAACAATCAAGGCCGTAGCCGCCAGTGTGCCCCAGGCTACCCCGCCAGCACCCCGCATTGAGTATAAAGCCATTGCAACCGTAACATTAGAAGGTGTGCTGATAAATACCCAACCAAGGGCAAATTCCGACCAGGCCAGGGTAAAAGCAATAAATGAAGCCACTGCCAGCGAAGGAATAATCAAGGGCAAAGTGACGCTTCGAAACAGGGTAAAACCATTCGCCCCTTCCAGCATCGCTGCTTCTTCCAGTTCCAGAGGTACGTTTTGCACCGCATTCCGCACTGTCCAAATGCCAAAAGGAATTGCAATAGCACTGTAAACTATTATGAGTGAGAACAGCGAGTCACGAATTTTCAAATCATTTAAAAAAATAAAGAAGGGGGCAGCAAGCCCGATAGGCGGAAGAGTAAGCATAACCAGGGTAGCAAAAAGGGCCATTTTACGACCGGGAAAATTAAAGCGGGCAAAAGCGTAACCGGCTGTGAGGCCACACAACAGAGTCAAAAAAGTAGTACCACCCGCCACAATCAGGCTATTTGTTAGCAAGGCGGTCAAAGGGCGACTGGAAACGGGGCTGTTCCAGGCAGTTTCAAAGTTGGACAAACTCCACTCCAACGGAATAACTCCGCCGTCTTTTGGTCGTCCAACTGATTGACTATTTAGCGTACCATCAAAAGCCAAGCGCACCATCCACAACACCGGAATAAGTACAAACAAAGCCGCCACTGCCAGACAAATTTGGGTGATTATCTGCCGAAAGGGTGTCATTTTTTCAAACATACTGAATTCCTTCCACCACCCGCGTCTGACGGTTAAAGAGCCAGATGAGGGAAATTGCGGCTCCCATTGTTACCACGTTCACCAATGCTGCAACTGAGTAATTGGAACCGTAGCGCATCGAAAGATAGGTAATGTTGGCAAGGGTATTATTTTCGCCAACCCGGCTATTATTGATTAGCATAAGTGGTATATGAAAGGCGTTAAATAATAGAGTACCTCTCAGTAACACTCCAGCCCAAATGCTTGGACGGATTAACGGCCAGGTAATCCCCCGCCACAAATTCCAGCCCTTTGCCCCATCTACCCGAGCCGCTTCCATCACCTCAATTGAAATGGAGCGAAGGGCAACAGTCGAAACCAGCATCATAAAGGGGAAGGATACCCAGACCCCCACAATAACCAGTACCCAGAACGAGCGCGGGAGCGAAAGCCCGGCTGCAATATATTCGAGAATACCAGCAAAGGGGGTTAGTCGCCAGTCATTGAGGGTATCTACAATAGGTTTTACTATTCCTGTAAAATTTATTAGCGGAACGCTATCACCCAACCAACTGCTATTGAGCCGAGCTTCTGCCGGAACATTTAAGAAATTATTAACCCCGCCGTTCACGTCGTCAAAGAGGGTACTCCAAATCAAGGCACCTACAAATTCCGGGATGGCCCAGGGGAGAATAAAGAGCGTGCGCCAGGCCTGCCGCCCAAATACCCCCTTACGTTGTAATAGGGTTGCGAGCCATAGTCCCAGAATAGTGGCTAAGGCTATCGAAAAGCCAGCCCACATAATATTGAAGCGAATTACACCTAGAAACGGCTCCCACATTAACAGCCCAAAAAAGGAGCCGTTGCCGCTATAAATGATAGGTTTGGAAAGGGTGTAATCGGGGGGCAAACCCAAGAGCCCACGCCCGAACGCTCCAATCAGCCCACCCGCCCCATCTCGCAGACTCCCTACCTGGAAATAAGTACTTGCCAGGGCAGTTTGAAGCAGCAGAGGATATAACACAATTATGCTCAGGATTAAAATAGTAGGTGAAAACCAGCTCAGAGCAGCTTTCCAGTGCGTCCGAGACCTCCCTCTAAGTTCCCGCCACTGCCGCCAGTTTCTTTGCCCCGAATCCACCACATCTTGCATAAAGCGAACTGCCGCCAATGAAATCGGCACAGTTACAGCCAGAATATATTGGGGCCATTTGGTGGGCCAGAAAAACAGGAACAACATATTTATGCCAAACCAGAGAACCACTAGCCTTTCGCTGTTGCTACCACGCCACATTCGCCATAAGGCTACCAGACCCAGGATTGAAAAAACGCCATCCATCAAGAGGGGAAAAGTTTCAGGGTGTTCGCGGGGTAACCAGGGTACTGCCGAAAGTAGCCAGGTTAAAGGTTGAGACCATGCAAAGCCGGTATTTTGTACCTGAGTACCAGTAGCATAACCCGTATTGAAGGCCAGCGAGTCCAGCAGATTGCCCATAGGATTAAACCACAGAGATGGGTCAGCCACATAAAAAGTGAGTAAGGCCAGCCCTACCCAGAGCAACACTCGCCGCCAAGACTCCCTTTCTCGCCACAGAAACCAGATTACCGCCGCCACTCCGCCAACTGCATACAAATATTTGCCAGCGGCACACAGCCCCAGCGTTGCGGCGGCAGTCCACCACCAACCCCCGCTATTCCGCTTTGTTCGCATTAGAATTAGTAAAGTGATAGTGGCAAAAAGGCAGGGTAAAGCCTCTAGCATAGCCTGGGAAGTATATTTGAGATGCCAGGAATTTAAACCCACCAGCAGCCCTGCCAGGGGATTAATAGCGGCTACTACTCCGGCGGTGATTGCTCCCACAATTGCATTAAAAGTTCGCAACGAACGAGCTTTTTCGGCAATATCTTGTTTTGCCTCCACCGACCCACTAAAAGCAGTAACAGGTTGACTGTAGCTTGCTGGGCTCTGGGTGAAAAATAAGACCACCCCGAAAGCCAGCTTGGTCATAGGAGGGTGTTCATAATTCTCCCTCAGGTTGGCGACGCCCGAAATATCCCCCGCCGCTATCTTTTGAGCATATAACTGCCCTGCCCGAAGGTAATCATCCTCGTCATAGTCGGAAGGCAGGAACTCGACTGCACGCAGCCGCACCAGCAAAGAAACCATAAAGACGCTAAGAACGAGCCCAATTCTGACCCAAACTTTCCAATTAATGCGGTACTGATTTCTTACTTTAGCAGGCAAACTACTTACTTCAGGCGGCAAAATAGTTTCCATGATTTATAAACCTTGGGTGATTAACCGGACTTTAAATATCGGGGTTTGGATTTTTTGGCGAGATTTTTAATCTCATTCTAATTATATCTGGTAAAAGGGTGAGTAGCAATGGGCTTTCTAATTTAATGCTTCAAGGGAATAGTAGCCACTACTATGCTCTGGTGTATTCTGAATTACAAAATCGCGTCGTTCCAACACTCGTTTTAATTTCGGATTGGGTTTAGCGCAGTTGGTGGCGTAGATTATCCATTCTATTTGCTTCAAAGCGCGTTGTCGGGCGTATCTTTCGGTTAAAACCCACAGCGAAGGCAAAACTCCCTCACCACAACCTTCAATTTGAGCAATTCTACGGTTAATTTGTCTTGGTTGAGCCTGAACTCGCCCAGGATATTAGCCGAACCTGCTCTAAAGACAACTGGCTGGGCGGTAAAAATAAACCCCTCGATTTGGTCAAGTGGTAGATTAAGGATTTCGTCAGGGGTATACCTTTCTATTAAAACCTGTTTTGCATCCATAAATTATCAGACACTCAGGCGGTTAGGCATTAGAGCTGCTTATATTGTTTACCCCAAGCGTATTAAGCAAATTAAGCGATAGTTCTTCCAGAGTATGAGTAGTTTGGGTGACGGTGGCACTGCTACTGGCATATTGCGAGGCTACCGCTCCAATACCTTGCAAAGTCTCAAGAGCCTGATTGGAAGCACTGTATTGCTGGCTGGTAGCATAGGTGATTTCTTTGGATTGTTCGAGCATAACGCTGGTAGCTTCGTCTATTTGATCGATTTCGGTAGCGGTTTGGTGGATAGCATCCATTAAATCCCGCAAAACTTCGTTGCTTTGTTGCGCATTAGTCAAGGCATTCTCAATTTCCATCTGACCACTTTCGGTAGTGGTGACGGCTTTCTGAATTCGCTGTTCCACTTGACCCAAAATCGCGCTGACTTGTTGGCTGGCAACCACCGAGCGGTCAGATAGGGCTTTGACTTCGCCCGCCACCACCGCAAACCTTGAGCCGTATTCGCCTGCCCCTGCCGCTTCGATAGCCGCATTAAACGACAGCAAGCGGGTTTCATCGCTGATACTCCGAATAGTGATGACTATCTCCCGAATCTGGCTTTGTTGTTGCACCATATCATTTAGAATCTCGCTCAGGTCATCATACAATTTATTGACCTTCTGGTTGCCGTTAATAGTTTTTCCTACCGCTTCTGTCCCGCTTTCCCCGACCTGTGAAACTTTGGTGGAAGCGGTTTTCACCCGTTGGGTAACTTTTTTAATCTGATGGGAAGATTGGTTCAGAAGTTCGGTTTTATTGGCAATATTCTGAGCTGTAGCCGTCATTTGCTGAAGAAAAGCTGTAACCTGGGCTAGAGCCGAGGCTTGTTGCTGACTGCCACTCGCTTGCTGCCCGGCAATGGCGTTAAGTTCGGCGGTAAGCGAAAAGACCTGCCGACTGACGTCTTCCCCCAGAGCCCGTTTGTGTTCAATGTCCGCCAGAGCGACCTGCAATTTGCTACTCTGGAGGTTCAGGTGTTCATTGGCCTTCTTAAAGCTTTTCGAGAGGTAGGTTGCCAACCAGACAATTATAAACATAACCAGGATTAAATAGAATAAATCGCTAACACCGGGTTTGCTAGGTTCAGTTTCATTAGCAGTAAAGGCTACAAAACGGTTGGTCACGACCGCTAGGGTAAATACTACACCCCCCATAGCAGTAATGGCATAAGCCGCCCGTGTCCCCAGAATAATCAATCCACTCATAGCCACTGCCAAAACAGCAAGGACCGAGACAGTGCTGAGGCTGCTAATTAAAACACTTTGGCAACTAACTATAAACATGCCCATTAGAAGTAGTCCGCCGCCAATTGTAGACCGCCCATTTTTGGTTAGAAACCAGGAGAGGAAGAAAAGAGCGGTAAAGATTAGCAGAGCAATCCCTGTCCAGAGGTTTGTTAGATTGCCCGTAGATATAAGTTTATACAAACTAAGTGCGACACCCGTAAGGATTAGTCCAGCTGACACCAGCGAAACACTCATTATAAACCCGCGATGACGACTAGCCGAATTTTCGGGCTGGTAATTTAACACGGTTTCAGACTGATTTAGCGAACTATCTACAGCAGGTGTTGGTATTTTAGACATAGGGCTCCAATCCTTCAAAGTTCTAAAAGATCAAGAAAATTATATTGACATTTAAATTAGAGCATTTACTTAACAGCTCTTAGCGAAGCTGGTTTTACACGGTTTTGACATTCCAAAAATAAGGTTTGAGCGTATTCCTAGAGTTTTGGAAACCTGGGCAAAGAGGCAAGTTAACAGGTTTGCTTAATTAGACACTTAATAAAAGACCTTTGATGTAATAGAAATAGAAAATAGTCCAAGTGGTGATTATAAGAATACCCCCACTAATGTGCTAAATATAACATGTTTGTAAGGATATGAATGTTAAGAGATTATTACAATTATTATTGAGCTAAGAAATCCCTACAGGTTTGGGTGGGTTTTTATGACCGTTAAGGCTGGCAGATTGCCGGAACTTCGCCACCTCATCTACGCGCAGCGAGATAGTTTTGGAGACGCTATCGGCTCCCATCGAGATACCGTAAATAGTGCGGGCGGCCTCAATTGTCCCCCGGTTGTGGGTAATAACGATAAACTGGGTACGAGCCGCCAACTTTTGCAGGGTCTCGCAGAAGCGGTTGACGTTAGCCTCGTCCAGGGCGGCATCCACCTCATCTAGCACACAGAAGGGGGTTGGGTTCACTTCTAACAAAGCGAACAGAAGGGCAACGGCGGTTAGGGCGCGTTCACCACCGCTCAAAAGGGCTAGATTTTGCTGACGTTTACCGGGTGGTTGGGCAATAATTTCGATACCCGTATGGGCTAGATTTTCAGGGTCGGTCAGGAAAAGTTTAGCGGTACCACCGTTGAACAGCAAGCCGAAATACTTGCTGAACTCTCTGGCGACCAGCTCGAATGTCTCACCAAACTTTTGCTGAGTGAGGGTATCCAGCTCTTTTATGAGAGCACGCAGCGAAAGGGCGGCCTGTTCCAAATCGGTTAACTGACCTGATAAAAAAGAGTGGCGGGTGCTGGTTTCCTTGTATTCCTGCAATGCCAGAGGGTTTACTACCCCAATCCGCCGCAACTTGCCCCGGTGCTGCTCAATACGCTCCTGTAGTTGTTTAGCCTCGTCCCCGGACAATTCCAGCAGTTCCGTCCAATCCTCCGGGTCAACTTTGAAGTTCTCGCCCTGCTCGGCAATCAGCGAAGGGGCAAGGTCAGTTGAAGCTTGCACCATCAGATTATCCAGCTCATTCTTAACACGCTGCGACTCTAACTCCGCCCGACTATGAGCCGCTTCCAGAGTGAGCAGCGTCGAACTGAGGCTACTCCAGCGTTTTTCGCTTTCGGCTTGCTCTTTTTCCAGGGCCTCTAGTTCCTTCTCAAGCGGGTTAATCTCACCCCGCAACCCGTCCAGTTGCCCACCGAGTTTGGAGAATTCGGCCTGAGCTCGCTCAAGATCGGCTTGCAGGACAGCCCTTTGTTTGTCTAGTTGGGCTAATTGTCCATCGCGTCCAGTAATTTGCTCGGCTAACCGTTTTTGCTCGGCCCGTCCGTATTGCAGATTCGACTCGCTATTTTTGAGACGTTGCTCGGCTAAGGCAGCGGTGGTACGCAAGGCCGCCAATTTCTCACGCTCATCTTGCTCGACTCTCTGAGCTAGACGCGACTCGCGCTCCAGGGTTTTGACTTCCGCCGCTGCCCCTGCTCGAAGTTTTTCAGCTTCTTTTTGCTCCTGCTTAATGGCATGCTCCTGCTCTTCCAGGCTAACTACTTCTCGCGCTAATCCCTGGTGGTTTTCCTCGCGCAGCTTGAGTTCGGCAGTCAGCCTATCAGCCTGCGCTTTTAACCCGGTCAGTTTCTCACGAGCCTGTTGCTGGCTTTTATTCATTTGGGCAATCTCGCGCTCCTGCTCGGTCATTCGTTGACGCAGGGTAGTTAGTTCTCCCTGACGCTGGCCCAAAGTGGTGGCTTCTTCGGTGATTTGCTTTTCCAAAGCGGCAATTTCTTTAGGCAGTTCCCGCAACTCCCGTTCGCGCAACAACATACTACCCTCGGCCCGGTCTTTATCTTTGCCCGTCGCCCCACCTGAAACCGACCCGGCACTACGGACAAGCTCACCGCCCAACGTCACGGCGGTAAAACCAGTGGGCAAACTGCTCAGGATAGAGCGAGCTACTTTCAAATCCTCCACAATCAGGGTGCGGCCCAAGAGTTGTTCGTAAACGACTCGATATTTGGCTTCGTAATCTAGCAAGTCGCTGGCAATCCCTCGCACCCCGGCGGTTTTTAGCACCTTGCGCTCGATGTTACCCGGCCCGTTATCCTTGAGGCTGTCGAGCGGCATAAAAGTAGCCCGCCCAGCCCCCGAACTTTTGAGGAAACTAATAGCGGCCTCGGCCTCAATCCAGCTTTCAACCACAATATCCTGAGTATGCCCCCCCAGAGCGGTTTCGATAGCAACTTCCAGATCGGCAGGCGCGACTAAAAGATTCGCCACTAGCCCCAGAACGCCCTTTAGTTTGGGATTTTGACCCTGCCCAGCCTGCAATACGCTTTTCACACCGCTATGCAACCCGGCAAAGCTGCTCTGTAACCGATTTAGCAATTCCAGGCGACTTCGGGTAGCATCGCGTTTAGCTCGGAAATCCTGACTATTGCGTTCGTGCTGGCGAAGGGCTTCGGTAGTGGCGGCAGTATCACGCTCGATTTCCTGACGGCTGGCACCTAACTTACTTAGTTCAACCTCAAAAGCCGCCAGAGTGCTTTCGGCAGTAGCTAATTCCTGCCCAACCTCGCCCTGTTTAGCGATAGTCGCGTCCCGTTGCTGGAAATACTGCTCCTGCTGACGAGTCAGTTCCGTCCGGCGTTGCGCCAGTTGCCCCAGGCGGTTTTGCAAAGTTTCCAGACGATGGCCCTGCCGCATAACTTCCTCACGGCGACGGGTCAATTTTTCCTCAACCAGACGGGTTTCGCCCACTTTGGCCTTTTGAGCCTGTTCCTGCTCGACCACTCGTCCAGCGATTTCCTGTTGGTCGGTACGGATGGCTTGATACTCGCGCTCCAATTCCCCTAACCGGGCAGCGTTACCTTCGGCCTGAATTCGTAAATTTACAAGCTCTCCTTTTTGGCCCTCTTGTTGGCGATTCAAGCCGTTCAGCCGTTCGCGGTCAACCGCTACCTGTTGTTGAAGCTGCTGCGCCCGGTTGTGTAACGCGCTGCTGTCGCGGTGGAGTTTAACCAGCACCGCCCGACGTTCGTTCTGGCGGGTGCGGGCGGTGGCGGTCTGTTCCTTCAGGGCTTCCAGGTTCAGCTCACACTCTTGCAAACTAACCCCCGCCTGTTGCTCTTTCTGTTTGGCCTGGGTCGTCTGTAGCTGGATTTTACGCCAACGGTAGCCATACCAACGCCGGAACATTGTCTGTAAATCTTCCTGCAAGCCGTAATATTCTTCGGCCTGTTTCGCGCTTTTCTCCAGGCTCTTTACGCGCGGCCCAATCTCCGCCAAAATATCAGCGACCCGTTGCATATTGTCCTGGGTTTTATTCAGGCGGTCTTCAGCTTCGGCTTTTTTGACATTAAAATGCCCGATGGCGGCGGCATCTTCAAATAGGCTGCGGCGTTCTTCGGGCTTCTGGCTAAGGGCAGCGTCTACCATCCCCTGGGTAATTACGCTGTAGTTGGAGGAAATTTTGCTAACGGTTTCCTGGACTTCTTTGAGGCGCACCCGACTTTTGTTGATGTAATATTCGTTTTCGCCGCTACGATAGGCCCGGCGGGTGATGGTCACTTCGTTGAATTCAAGAGGTAGATGGGCATCGCTGTTATCAAAAGTTATGGAGGCTTCGGCAAACCCCATCCCGGCTTTCAAGGCACTCCCGGCAAAAATGACATCCTCGGTTTTTTTACCGCGAATCATACTATAGCGTTGCTCGCCCAGCACCCAGCGTATAGCATCAGCAATATTACTTTTTCCACTCCCGTTGGGGCCAACTATGGCGGTGATGCCGCTATCGTAGAGGAACTCAGTCTTGCTGGCAAAGGTCTTAAATCCCTGCAACTGAAGTTTTTTGAGATACATGCGTAGGTTTTCTTTCGCTAAAGTTGTCTTTTTGTCGGGTTGGGAGACAATTTTCGCGTGTGCGATTTTTGTTGTGGGTTATTTTACCATGAATCGGCGGGCAACATAAATCAGGACATTGAAAAAGATTTGAGTTTGAAATTAGGAGTAATTAGTGCAAGGTATTAACCAACTAAATACTCAGCACTTCTTATCATCCTATCTATCCTGTTCATCCTTGTTAATTTTCTTGTATTTACCCCAAAACGCGCTTGAATAAGGCCACCGTTTCCGCCCAAACCGCATCGGCACAGGCTGAGTCGTAACGAGGGCCTTCATCACGCATAAAGGCATGTTCGGCAGGATAAATCTTTACCTGATGGTTTACCCCTACCGCTTTAAGAGCCTCTCCCACAATCCGGCGACCTTCGGGGGGTACATGGGGGTCAACTTCGCCAAACACGACCAATAGCTCTCCCTTGATTTCACCCAGGCGGGTAATGGTATCGGCGTTGGTAGAACTTCCAAGCTTGCCGTTATGTACCCCGGTTGGATAGCAGCATACTCCAGCTTTAACCTCTGGCTGCAAAGCAGCCCGCATTGCCAGATGACCGCCAATACAAAAACCCATCGTGCCAATTTTTTCGGTCTGCACCTGGGAATGACCTGCCAGATAATCCAGGGTAGCCCGACAATCGGCATCAATAGCCGAAAGCGGGGTTTGCAAGGCATCCTCGTTGCCCCACATCCGCCCAATATCATCATAGGGGATGGCAATGCCGGGTTTTTCGATGCGGTGATAAATTTCTGGAGCGGCCACCACAAAACCATGTCCTGCCAACCGCTCCACTGAGCGTTTGATTGGCCCGGTTAGTTGGAAAATTTCGGAATAGAGCAAAATGCCGGGGTATTTACCAGCCGCAACCGGAGCAGCCACATAAGTCCGCATCAGGCTATTGTCAACCCGTAATTCGACATCATTGATAGTAATTTGCATTTTATTCTCCTGAGTTTTTTAGTGATACTTCATTATGCCATATTTAGCCTGAATTTGTTTAGGATTTTAGCGCAGGGTTAACACCATGTTTATTATTGTCGTCTTGACAAGGCCTGGAGGGAGTGTTAAACTGGAACTAATTGATAATTATTCCTAAAAAGGAATTGCTACAGTTAAACAATATGGCTCTTACTAAACAAATAAGTGGTAGAAGGTGGGCAATGACGCGGTAGCCTTATGCCAGATTGTTGTGCAGTTATTTACGCTTGTTATCAGAAAGGAAAAATCATGACTCTGAGCAAAGACTCCAAAACTTTTGAAAACCTGAAAGAAGCTTTTGCAGGTGAATCCCAGGCTAACCGCCGCTATCTGTATTTCGCCCGTGTCGCTGATGTGGAAGGCGAGCCAGAAATTTCGGCTCTATTCCGCTCGGTTGGCGAAGGTGAAACTGGTCACGCTTTTGGTCACTTCGATTTCCTTAAGGAAGTTGGCGACCCGGTTACTGGCGAACCCGTGGGCGACAGTGCCGCAAACCTGAAATCCGCCATTGCTGGCGAAACCTACGAATACACCGAAATGTACCCTGGCTTTGCCCGCGTAGCCCGCGAAGAAGGCTATCCTGAAATCGCCGAGTGGTTGGAAACTCTGGCCCGCGCCGAGAAATCACATGCCGGTCGTTTCACAAAAGGTCTGGAAACCCTGGCTGTTTAAGCTGTTTCGCGCAAAGACTAATAAAGGGTCTCCAACTGGAGGCTAAAAAAAGAAGGATGCGGGAAATTTAAACATCCCGCATCCTTCTTGCTTGAAGGGAAGGAATTTTTTTGCATGAGTAATGACTTGGGTGGGTTAGGTTCAGTTAAGGTTGATTTATTAGATCCAAATTACTGGAACCGCCAGGCCCTGGATAAAGAAATGGTTCGCCAGATTGATATTTGTCATGGCTGCCGGATGTGTGTTGGTTATTGCCCATCCTTCCCGGAAATGTTTAAGTATGTAGACAAAAATGATGGGGATGCCGAAAAACTAACCCAGGGTGAAATGGATCGGGTAATGGATTTGTGCTTTAACTGCAAGCTGTGCTTCGTTAAATGCCCCTATACCCCACCTCACGAGTTCGATATTGATATTCCAAAACTGGTTCAGCGCAACCGGGCGATTCGAGCCAAAGAAAAGAAACCAGCCTTCCCATCCAGCCTGATGGACAACCCGGAAAAATTGGGTAAGTTATCGGCCCCAATTGCCCCTATCATCAATTTTGGCAACAAAAATGCTGCCGGACGAAGGGTGATTGAGTTTGTGGTAGGAGTAGACCGCCGAGCGATTCTACCTAGCTTTTATCGTGAAACCTTTGTAAAATGGTTTAAGAAGCGGTCGGCGGAAAAGGCTAAACAGGCCGCCGCTAACCCTCCCGTTGCCACAACTGAGCCCGCCAAAAAAGTCGCGCTTTTCTACACCTGCGTGGTGAACTACAACACCCCCCAGGTTGGCAAATCGCTGGTAGAAGTGCTGGAACATAACGATGTTGAGGTGGTTTGCCCCGACAATCAACGCTGCTGCGGAATGCCAATGCTGGACGCAGGTGACACCAAAGTTGCCCTGGAGCATATGGAAACCAACGTAGCGGTTATGTCTGAATGGATTCAGAAGGGCTACGATGTGGTTGTGCCAGAACCGACCTGCGGGATGATGCTCAAGAAAGAGTATAAAGACCATATCAAGGGCGAAGTGGTGGAAGAATTAGCCGCCAAAACTTTTGATATCTCAGAATATCTCTTTAAGCTAAAACGGGCTGGCAAACTCAAAACTGACTTTGTGAAAAAGCCGGGAAAACTGGCCTATCACATGCCCTGTCACCTGAAATATCAGGCGATTGGTCGTCGTTCGCTGGATATGCTCAAACTAATACCGGGCGCGGAAGTAACCTTTGTAGATAAGGGTTGTAGTGGTCATAGCGGTAGTTGGGGTGTGAAAAAAGAGTTCTACGATTTAAGTATGCAGGTGGGTACGCCTTTGTTCAAGGGTATCAAGGAGCTAGGCGAAGACGTTCAGCCTGTGACCGATTGCGCTCTGGCTGGTCTTTCGATCCAGCAAGGGACGGGTCACAAGACTATTCATCCGGTGGAAATTCTGCACCAGGCCTACGGTTTGGACGAGAAGAAAGAAAGTTAGAACTATTCGTTTAGAGTGTCATTCTGAGCGATAGCGAAGAATCTTATTATATTTAGCAAGATCCTTCACTTCGTTCAGGATGACAATTGTGGTGAACGCTTACCTATAAATTCAAAAAGGAAAGTGAAATGAGAATGGTAACTATAGATGAAATCAAGGATATTGCGGCCTACGAAAAGGTACGCAACACCTTCCGCCAGCAAATTATTGAGTTGAAAAGCCGCCGTCGGGTGCAAGTAGGCAACCTGATTACGTTGTTATTTGAAAATCGCGACACCATTACCTTCCAGGTGCAGGAGATGATGCGGGCCGAAAGAATCGTGGAAGACAGCCAGATTCAACACGAGCTGGATACTTATAACGAACTTCTTCCCGGCCCATTGCAGTTAAGCGCGACTCTGTTCATTGAGATACCCGACCCCCAGGAACTACGCCGTCTGTTGCCGACTCTGCTTGGTCTTGAGCATCACCTCTGGTTGAAGGTACAGGATTACAAGGTACAGGCTCAGTTCGAGGAAGGCCACAGTACTGAGGAAAGAATCAGCACTGTCCATTATATCCGCTTCCAGTTAAGCCCAGAAGCTTCGGCGGCATTTCAACAGCCCGAAAGTCTGGTTACACTGGAAATTGATCACCCGAATTACCACGAGTCAATCGTGCTACCCGAAACCGTCCGTGCTACCCTGGCCCACGACCTGGAAGATTATTAAGAGTTATTGGTTGTTGGTTATTGGTAAATCTAATTTTGTCGGGCGACTCGCTGGTCGCCCCCTACCCCCTCGCTAAATTCCTGACTCCACCAACTTCTGCACCGTCCGCAACTTTTCGGCACTTAGCTCGGTGCCATCTTTTAATCGTTGAAATTTATCTCTACTTTTAGCCGCCTTTAAACCCTCGGTAAGTCTTAGGGCTGAATACCAGGCCAGAAAAGCTAACCAGCAATATAGAGTTAAATTTAACTCCGCTTCAGAAAGTTGGCTAACTTGATTGTAACGACTGAAAAAACCCTCGGCAAAGGTACGAACTAACCGGGGGTCGGTGAAGGTGCTGTGGTTCAGGAGTGGGACACTTAAATCTTCACAAAAATAGTCCTGATGGCAATTATCAAAGTCCAGCACTGCTACCAACTGGTTTTGCTGGTATAGTAAGTTATTCCGATTAATATCCCCGTGAATTGGATATTTTGTTAAGGTACCTAACCCAAGCCCTACGTGACGGCGGGCTTCTCGCAAAACTGTATCAAATTCCTCAAAATATCCCTTAAAATATTGACCGCCTTCAGTCTCGGCCAGTAGCGGGGTAGGGGCTGGCTTGGAAAGCTCGAATTGCTCGATAAAACCATCAATAGACCAACTCCGGCTGTCCGGCACGGTCAAATTTATATCCCTGGCAGCATTATGCAGCTTGCCAACTTGTGCCGCAAGTTCAAGCCACTGCGTCCGATTAAATCTCGTTAGTGAACTGCCAGCCACAAGTTGATGCAAAGTCACATAATAGTGGTTGTCCAATAATTCAAACTGAGCATAACTTTGCCCGGATAACGTTTGATAGCAGGGTGGTAGCGGCACTCCCGCCATCCCTACGGCATCCTGAAAAGCAAAAATATAGGCTAAGTCTTCGGGGGTACGTGGAATCCCAATGTTAGTCAGGGGGTTCAGGATATGGGCAATAAAACTGCCCTTGTCGGTAATAATTTGATAAACCTGATTATTCTTACCCCGATTGTTAGCCTGATAGGAATGTACCGTTGGTATTCTACTGAAAAACAAGTCGAGAATTTTCTCGATTTGGGCAAGGTTAATCGCTTTGCGTAAGGCCACCCGGTCAAAGGTAGGGGTTGACGACAATGAAAATGTACCTTTCACTTCCAGAAAGAAATAAGGCTTCTTAAAAATCTGATTTACCAGGAAATAATAACCCTTTAAGCCGTTTCACTATAGCGGAAGAAACGGATTGCCAGTAATAAACAGATTGCGCCATAAATTGCCAACGCCACAACATCCACCAGCACGGTACTCAGACTTTGCCCGAAAATCATCAGGCCGTTAAAACCTTGCATCGCCCAACTATTAATCGTTACTTTGCTCACCTGTTGTACCCACTCCGGCAATAACCAGATGGGAAACCACGAACCACCCACCAGAGAACCTATCAGGGCGATAAGGGTGACAATCGGGCGGCTAGCTCCTTCGGTCTTGAAGATACTGGCTAGCAGCATTCCTAAAGCGGTGGCGGCGAAACTCAGGGTCAAAATCAGCAGGAAAATACCCAGGATATTATCGCCATTAATATGCGCCTTGAAAAAGATAGCGGCAATACCCAGCATTATCACCACCTGGGCAAAGCCAATCACAAACTGCGCTAACATTTTCCCGGTCATATAGGCCCACTTAGGAAGGGGCATCACCGCCAACCGACTCATCGTACCGCGCGTGCGTTCACTCATAACCGAGCCAATCAAGCCGCTCAGCCCCAGAATAATAAACATAGTAGCATAACCGGGAGCTACCTGGTCAAAGGTGTTAAAACTTGCGCCTCCGGCATTTTGAGCCACTACTGTAACGGCAGGTTTGTTGTTTTGTTGCAGAGTTATGGCTTGTTGCGAGGCAATTTGAGGATCGAAGGTTTGATTATTCTGTTGCGCCTGTTGGGCTAAAGCTGTTACTAATAAATGGGTGGTATTGAAGCGGTCAGCTACCGATTGTACCAGTGAGCGGATAATTTGACCCCCCGTACCAGTATCAGTAACAACATTCAGACTGGCTTGTTGCCCACCCGCTATCGCTTGGCTAAAACCTACCGGGAACAAAATATAACCACCCCGGTCACTTTTGGTTTCAACGTGCTGCTTGGCATTGTCCAACGACATTTCTTCCAGAGTTACGCCGGGGATTTGTTTTAATACCCCGATAAATTGCTGCGTTCCAGTCCCATTATCCTGCATCACCACTGGAATACTGATAGCAAACTTGCCGTCACTGGAGCCACCAAAACTTAGTTGTCCTACAAGCAAAATCAGCACTATCGGCAAAGCTAGTGTCCAGACAAAAGCCATAGGAGACTTTGCCAATTCCAACATTTCTCGTTTAAAAACTGCCCAAACTTTTAGCATTTTCCTCTAGCTCCTATAGGATTGCTAATTCTAAAAACTAATAACCATTATTCGTCACGGAACTCATGCCCGGTTAGCTGCAAAAATACCTGAGCCAAACCACGCGGTTTTTCTATTACAATCCGTTTCTCAGATAAGGTCAAAAGCTCGTCCAACGTCCCTTGAGCAATTAGCCGCCCATTATCAATAATGGCAATCCGGTCACAAAGTTGTTCGGCTTCTTCCATATATTGGGTAGTGTAAAGAATAGCTTTGCCTTGAGCTTTAAGGTCGGCTATTATCTCGTAAATACTCTGGCGAGATTGGGGGTCAACCCCAACGGTAGGCTCATCCATCATCACAAAGAGCGGGTCATTAATCAAACCAACCGCAATATTCAAACGGCGTTTCATCCCCCCGGAAAACTTTTTCACCTGGTCTTTGCGCCTGTCCCATAGGCCCACCTTTGTTAACAAAGATTCCACCCGTTCTTTCCGGGCGGCGGCTTTCAAGCCAAATATCTCGGCATAGAAATTCATATTTTCTTCGCAGGTGTTAACTTCGTAAATGGCTAATTCCTGGGGTATCACACCAATAATTTGCTTGATTTGAGCTGAATTTTTTTTTGTATCCAGGCCATTAATCGTAACCGTACCGGAGGTAGGTTGCAAATAAGTGGAAAGCATATTGATGGTAGTGGATTTACCCGCCCCATTTGGCCCCAACAAACCAAATACCTCACCGGGCTGAATTTCAAGGCTAACATCGTTTACCGCACTGCGCTGCCCGAATTTTTTAACCAGATTACGCGCCACCACCATCGAACTCTCGAAAACAATCGGCGCAGATATAATTACCTGGCTGGCTTTTAAAGAATTTTCACTCATAATTAGCTATACTTTCCGAAAAATAACTTGTAGATAGCTTGCCAAAATAGCAGAAGTAAGTTTAGTCCGGTGCGAAAATTTTACAAATTTATGCTTTGTTAGTTAAATATTAACAGAAGATTAGAAACCTTTCAATAGGTCTTAGGGCTAAGTTGAATTGACAGACTTTTAGTGGGTTGTTATGCTCTACTAAATGTTAAAGCATAGCAGTATAGAAGGGTAAGGAAATTATGAGCGTTTCAGTCTGGCAACAACCCTCGAACTCACAGAATTTACAAGAATTTGAAGTGGCAGTAATAGGCGCAGGGATTATGGGGGCCTACACCGCTAATACCCTGGCAAAAAACGGGCGAAAAGTGGCAGTGCTGGAAAGCCGTTTTCCGGCAGCCGGAGCCACCGGGCGCAATGCCGGCTTTTGTATGATGGGTGCTGCCGATAATTACGCCACCGGGGTTAAACGCTACGGGCGGGATAAAGCTCGGCAGTTATGGTTTATGACCCGCGAGAATCAGCGCAAAACTCTGGAATTTATCGAAAAGTTTGGTACATTCTCGATACGTTGCGGTGCGGCGATATTAGCTATTGATGCTACCGAAAGCGAATTGCTCGCTCAGGCTTACCAACTTATGCGGGAAGATGGCCTGGACGTTGGTTTTAGCTCAACCGACCCTTTTGAACGCGGCTTTGGGGCAGCAATCCTGCATCCTGACGATTTTGGCTTAGACCCAGTGGGCCTGGTGAATGCTTTGTTGGAAGATGCGGTTGGGATGGGGGCAAACCTTTTTTGTCCAGCGGAGGTCTATGCTATTAGCGAGACTAACGGCGGCAAATTACTGGTGGAAGCGCGGGGTGTACAGGTTATTTGTGAACAGGTAGCCCTTTGTACCAATGCTTATTCGCCCCTTATCAGCTCCTATTTCAACGATAAGGTTGCTCCCCGGCGGGGGCAAATCCTGATGACCGCCCCCGTAGGATTCAAAGTTATGGACAGGTTGGCTTACGCTAACTATGGTTATGAATATTTCCGCCAATTGCCAGATGGAAGCTTCTTGCTGGGGGGTGGGCGCGGACATCATAAGGAGGTTGAGGTGGGTTACGACGAGGTGCCAACCAACTGGGTACAAGCCACCCTTGAAGAATTTCTCCAGAAACATTTCCCAGATGTGGTAAAAGCTGCGCCGATTGTCCGCCGCTGGGCCGGAATTATGGGTTTTGCGATAGATGGTCTGCCATTGGTTGGACGCCTGCCTGAAGTGCCCGGACAGTTCCAGCCAATCCAGCAGCCGCTTATTCCCGCCCCAGCTTTTCAACCAGGTTCTCCCCCGCCCGCCACCCAAACCGAGATTTATTACGCCGTTGGGCTTACCGGGCACGGGATGGGTTGGGGAATGATAACTGCTGATGCAATGATTGAGCAGATGCTAGGCCTTAAAAGCGATGGAGGTTTCTTTGATGTAAAACGGCTTTACCCCTAAAAAAATACCCCCTTACTTTACAGTAAAGGGGGCAAGGGATTAGGCAACAACCTTACTTTTCGACCTTTACGCCTTTCCAGAAGGCGACATAGCCAGTGATGTTTTTAGCGGCCTCTTTGGTTTCGGGATAATACCAGGCCGCATCTTTGTTGGTCTTGCCATCCACTACCACATTAAAATAGCTGGCAGTCCCTTTCCAGCTACAAACGGTATGGGTCTGGCTGGTAGCGTCAAAATAGTTTTTGTTTATCGCTTCGGGCGGGAAATAAACGTTCCCTTCCACGATTTCACATTTTTCGGTGGGGGCTTCGGCTAATACCGCCCCGTTCCAAATCGCTCTAGGCATAATATAAGAATTCCTCTCTAAATATTGTTGTAATATCACGGCATATATAAAAGCAAACGGCTAAAACCCGTCTGCTATATTTATTTTAACGAATACCGCAAGGGTTTAGTTAAAGATTGAGAGGTATTTTAGTGGAGGACTCTACTTGTGGTTGCCGTTCAGCCCGTTTACGGCGCACAATCATGCGCCACTGCCCGATAGCGAAACCAACAATGCCAATTAGCGGAGAGAGGCCAATAACCCAGGCCAACCAATCGGGAAGCTTGGGTGGAGCTTCCACCGTCGCGGGCAAACGCAAATAGCCATTATTTACCTGCCCCTGAATTATAACTTGAATAGTCCAACTCCCGCCGATGGGGAAATGGAATTTCATTTGCCGCCGCGCCCGGTCGCCGTTGTCATCGGTAAACTTTACGGTGGTGGCGGAAGTTCCCCGGTTGGGAATAACGTCCACCGCTAGCCGCCAATCCGCCGCTTGTGGGTCAAGTTGATCAACCGTCAGGAAATATTCATCGGTGGTATTAAAGTTGGTCTGATTTAGACTAACTTTTACCCGATAATTGCCAGCAGTACATTCCGACCCTGCTTCGCAAACACTACCCCGTATAGTCTGGGCCATAGCTACCCCCGGCAAGCCCAGTAACAGCCCTGATAACAGTAGGAAGACTAGGCCTATCCCTAGGATTTTTGCTAATAACTTAAAACTCAAAATTCAACACTCAAAACTTTCTAACGCTCGGTATAACGCAGCGAGGTTGCCAACCCTAGCCCAACAATTCCAGCCAGCATGGAAATTACAATAACCAGAGGTAAAGCTTGCCAGTAAGCCGGGTAGAACATGCTATTTTTAAGGAAGGTTGATACTAAAGGATTGCTATTGGTTTTAAGTAACTCAGTGACGGTATTGTTAAAAGCTTCCCAGGGTTTTTCTATCAGGAATAACAACACCCCCGCTCCCAGCGACGAACCAACCTCCACCAACAGGGTATGCCAACCGCCACCTGTGCTACGCCAGCGTCGGGTAAGCAGAAACACCACATCAATCAATAGCCCCGCCGCAAAAGTAAAGGCCGGATAAACGATGTAGATGCCAAGGTTGTCGTTAACCTCGGAACGCAAGTTGATACCCTGTCCCACAGCTAACCACTGAATTCCCAGATTGACCAGAATAATGTCAAAAAAGCGGAAAACCATTAATAGCAATCCGGTCAGGGTCGCAATACCGGGCAACCGTGTAGCATAAACCAGAGCCACCAGCAGAAACGGCACCCCCGCCAGCACTAGCGAATACGAGGATAATTTATTGCTACCTAATGTTAAAGTGCCGGGTTTGCCGGTAATGCCAAAGGATGTTTCAGCAAACAAAAACCAAAGCCGAGTGTACATTGCCATTCCCGCTACTGCCAGACCTAGAGTGGCGGGACGCACCAAATCGCGCAGAGTTGCCAGAAGCGGGTTGGTCGGGCCGGGTTTGGTCCAGGCTTTGCGACGGTTCATTTCCGAGGCAAAGAGATACAGCATCCCCAGGTTGGCAATTAGGATACCTAGCAATAGCATCACATGGAAGGGCGTCCATATTTCCAGGTCAATCCCCAGAATCCGATGCCAGTAATCGTCCAGCGGGGCGGAACAGAGCATTATCAGCATGCCAAAACCCGCCAGCATAAAACCTAGAGGGCCATGAAATATAAAGAGGCAGGGAGTGGTGGTTTGGTCATTTACCCCCGGATAGCGACGATAATATAGCAGAGTTTCCAGCAGGGTTATGCCCAGGCACAACACTCCACAAATCGCTACGGTGCTGTAAAATACTATGTGAGGTGGTGTCCAAAAGCCGTCCCGTCCAACGTTGATGTGCCATTGCGCGTCCCAATCCAGGGCAAATAGCGACACTATCCAGACCACGTTCATAAACCAACCCACCGCCAGCCGATAGTTGCTGATGCGTTGCACCGCCCGGCTGTTATTTACCTCTGTGCGGGGTAGCTCTTTGGTTGAAACTGCCGGGACAAAGGCCGCTGTGTTATTTTGTATATTTTCCATTTTTTAGTCTAAAATCTAGAATTGAATATCTAAAATAATAAGTCAAATGTCACAGGTTGAAGGTCGAAGGTCTAAATCTAATTCTTTAGAAACTGACTAATGACTACTGATTACTGATAACCATTATAACCCATTACATTGCTTAATGTTGTTTAGAAGATATTACGATTGCTCGCCCCCATACGCTGCGCTATACTGCCTATAGTTTTTGAATTTTAGATTTTAGATTTTAGATTGGAGCAAATGATGGACAATAATTCAACCGAGGAAATACATCAATTGGTACAGGCGCAGTTTGGAGCGGTGGCGGCGGCCTATACCACCAGCGTGGGTCACGCCAACCCCGATGCTTTGCAGCAGGTGGTGGAACTGGCCCAACCCAAAGCCACCGACCGAGCGATTGATATTGCCACCGGGGCGGGTCATACCGCGCTGGCGGTTGCGCCCCACGTGGCGGAGATGATTGCCTACGACCTTACTCCCCAGATGTTGGAGGAAACCGCCCGTAACGCCGCCGAACGAGGTCTAACCAATCTGACCACCCAGCAAGGCGCAGCCGAGGATTTGCCCTATCCTGACGATAGCTTTGATATTGTAACGGTGCGGGTCGCGCCCCATCATTTCGCCGATATTAAGAAATCAATCCAGGAAATGGCGCGGATTGTGAAACCGGGTGGGCGCGTGGTGGTGGTGGATACTACCGTGCCGGAAGACCCGACCCTTGACCGCGAGATTAACTACATCGAGAAGCAGCGAGACCCTTCCCACGTCCGAAATTATTCCCCCAACCAGTGGCGGGCGATGCTGGAAGAGGCCGGGCTGAAAATCGAGCATATCGGGGTGGATTATTACACCGAGCAGGGTCGTATGAACCTCGCCACCTGGACAGCCCGGATGCGTACTCCCGCCGAGGTAGTCGCCGAGTTGGACGGCCTTTTCCGCAACGCCTCCCCTGCCCTGCAACAGGCTCTCGACATCCACGTCAACGGCGACCAGATTGAGTTCTTGCTCCCCAAAGTGACTATCGGCGCGACCAAATAAGGATTCCTTGTTCCATGTAAGGGCGTAGAGGCGGTGCGCGAACCGCCCGGAATTATTCACAAGGATGGACAGGATAAGCAGGATGTTTCGTAGGGGCGAACCTTGTGTTCGCCCTGTTTGTAGGAGTAGTTGAAAAATGGGTATGCCACTTGAAGTAAAAGAGCTGTGTAAACGCTATTTAAAATCAATACAAAGTCACCCGCAACACAACCTCAGCCCAGAGGATCGGGTTGTTCTTTACAAAAGTTTTGGTGAATCAAGAATAGCTAAACCTGGCTATAAAAAAATTGGACAGAACTACGATATTAATGAGGCCAAACAATTTTATAAAGACCAGCTAGGAAATTTAACTCAGGCCGACCATATTTTAGGCTGGTTGGTTATTTTAACTGTCAAACATGTATTACCAATTTGGGACGAACGTTTTGAGAAGCAAATTCAACAACAAAACTATAGGAACAAAAACCCTATAATACCGCACCAAATTTTGGAAGCCGCCGAAAGGGTATTACGCCGCACAGCAAATCTGGATGAAGTTTTCTTTGATTCAAATGGTGACTACCACATGGGGTCACACATAAAGGCTGCTGTAACTTATGATTTGGCTAGTATCTATGACGCGGCATCTTCGGCTTTGAGTTTGGTATTATATGGTGGAAAGTCGGAGCATACTGATTGGTTTGTTGATGATGAAATATCTGATGTCTATGGAGATTTTGCTTCCGAAACAGTAAAAGCTTTTTCGGTTATTGATACAAACAGACCGGGAGCCTGGGCAAACGAAAGTTTTTGGCAATCTATGGAAAAATTGCAGACTGATGAGAATATAGACCCAGAAATTAAAGAAGCATTTGGAATACCTGAGATTTTTGAAGACGATATTTCAACCCGTGTTGGTTCAGACACACCTGAATTTGTGGGATGGATAGCCGAAGAACAAGCAAAAAGGAAAACTTTTAAAGAGATAATCTTTGATCCAATAAAACGTCTTGAATTCTGGGAGTGGTGGCTAACCGAGGCCATTCCGCAAGCCTGGGAAATGGCTGAACAAACTTATTCTGCTATATAAAAATTCGTGCAAGAGCTTATTAAGTCCCACTTATAGCCAAAAAATCTTAAATTCCTCTGAGTTCTCTGTGCCTTTGTGATGAGAAATCTTTACCTCAAATCCTCCGCCGCGTTGGAGACACTCAGGGCAATGGCGCGGGCATCGGCGCGGGGCAGATATATATAATTTGCCCCCAGGTGACGAGCCAGATTAGCGGCCTCACCCTTGCTCAAAAAGCTGGTTTGAGTATCCAGCACCACACTGCTTAAGCCCTCGGTTTGCAGCAGGGTCGCCAGTTGGTCAACCTCCTCCTGGGCTTTGGTTTTGCGGGCATCTTTGGAAAGGTTAGCCGTTTCCTCGTTCTCGGTGAGCAGCACATTGCCGCGCCCGTCGGTAATCAGCACCACCATCGTCTTCTGAATCCCCTGCCGCCTGGCACTTTCGCTCATCTTGTAAGCAGTCATCAGGGCAGAGGCCAGGGGCGTACCCCCACCAGTGGGCAGTACATCCAGCGAACGCTTGGCAAGCTCCACACTCTGGCTGGGCGGCAACAAAACCTCAGCCTCGCGACCCCGGAAGGAAATCAAAGCCACTTTATCGCGGTGAACATAAGCCTGTTGCAGCAATTTTGTGACTGCGCCCTTGGCCTCACGCATGCGGTTGAGAGCCATCGAACCACTGGCATCCACCACAAACACAAACAGCACCCCGGCCTTATCCTTGTAACGCTTCAGCCGCAAGTCGTCGGGCTTAATAATTACCCGGCCCTTTTCAAGCTTTCTTTTGCCCTTATCTTCCTCCTCCTGTCGCCGAATAGCCTGGAAAGGAGCCGCCGCTCGCAAAGTCGCGATTAAAGCCAGGCGACCCTGCCCCGGCTTCCCCTGCACACTCTGGACATGCCGCCCGCGTTTCCAATTATAAGTTTCGCCACGACTGCCAGCCTTAGCCCGTTGCTGCCGAGCCTGAATTAGTGCCAGAATATCAGCCGGAACTTCGGTTTCCAACGCGCTCAACACCAAATCCTGCATCTCAGGTTCTTGCTGCTGCTGTTGTTCGGGTGGGTCGCTCTCGGTGTCCTCTTGCTCGGGTGGTTGGGGTGGCTCTGGTTCGGGTGGTTCGGGTTCTTCCGGCTCCGGTTCGGGAATACGGGTGGCGCGGGGCAATAATACCAGTTGTACCGCCGTTTTGAGGTCACTTTCGTCCACTTCGGTGCGACCTTCCAGAGCCGCAGATGCGCGGGCAGCATAAGCCGCAAAAACATCCGCCCGGTTGCCCACCACCCCAAGCCGCAACGAAGCTTCGGTGAGAGCCATAAGTTGCTCGTCACTAATTAGCACTTCGGGCAAAACCTCGCGCCCTCCAGCGATAAGAGCCTGTAACAGTTCGGTTTCATCGGCAAACTCGGCCTCAAGTTCGTCAGGGTGATGGTCAAAAGTAATAGCCCTTCGCATTATGTCAACCCGCTCTTCGGCATGTCCCAGACTCATCACCGAAATCATCAGTCCCACCCGGTCAGTCAGACCGCCGCGCACCTCCCCCTCAGCCGGGTTAAAAGTACCAATCATAACAAAGTTGGTGGGATAGTCGGCACTCAAACCCTCACGTTCGAGCATCAATCGCCCCCGACTAAGGGCATCCATCAGGAAATTACTGGGGCCGCTATCGAGCAGATTTAATTCGTCACAATATAAAACACCCCGATTAGCTTCGGCTAACAAACCGCGTTCTGCCACCCGCCGCCCGGTTTGGAGAGTGGCTTCCAACGCTAGTCCACCTAATAATCGGTCTTCGGTTATATTCAAGGGCAAGTCAATGAAGGGTGGCCGGATAGTGGTGGCGTCGTCAGGCAAACTCTGGCGACAATCGCTACACCAACTATCGGAGCGAACCGGGTCACAATGCGACAAACAGCCCCTATTAGCCCTTATATTGGGTAGTAAATCGTGGAAACTGCGGGCCAGGGTGGTTTTAGCCGTACCGGGGCGGGCGGCAATAATCACCCCACCTAATTTTGGCTCAATCGCGAGTAACAACATCGCCCGTTTCGCCAGGGTATGCCCAACCACGGCGGCGAAGGGAAATTGTTTACGCTCGGCAGCAATTACTGGGGACATTTCCGGGATTACCTTTCGGGTACAGTTAACCATTTTAAGTTATTTCTAAAATCAGTATAGCCCGAATTAGAAAAATGTCTGTAGCGTGAGTTGCAGTCCAGGGGCAAGAAAATACCGCAACTTATATGGCATTGCGGTATTATATCCTGGCAGAATGTGGCTTAAAAACTAACTCTCAACCGAAGTATCCAGCATAATCAGCGAGTCGCCGGGCTTAATCTTGGATGTTACGGTAGGGTCGTTAGAAGCTAACTTCTGGATATAGGCCGCATCCGCCGGGCCAAAAATCCAGACGGTTAATTTGTCCTTATCCTTATACATCGAGAGACTACCAGCCTTAAACTTGTTAACAAAGCTGGTGGCGGTACCACCTTCGCTATAGCCCGCCGTCTTCATATTCTCTTTATAGAAGGCCATAACCAATTCCAGACTGGCGTTAGCAGCCAGAGCCTGATATTTGTGTCCGGCGGCCTGGGGCGGTAAATAACTGGCCCCTGAAGTGAGAATTTTTTCAGTGTCAAGCAAAGTAGCACCAGGAAAAGTCAGAATACCGGGGAGTGCTGCTACCGTCCCCTGAGCCGCCGGAATATCTTTTGGGTTAATCGCTATTTCGGTAGGGAAAGGCGGCACGGTCAAGTCAGCCGCAGAGCCGGTCTTTGCACCTAGCGTAGGCCCTGGAGCGGTAGTCATTGAGGCAAAACCCTTAATAAGCCCGATAAACAGGCCGGGAGTAGCAATTGTGCCGATAAAAGTCTTTTTGCCCTTAAATTGAGCGGTTAGTTTTTGGGATTGGTCCGGGGTAATTCCAGGGATGTTCAGGCTTTTAAGCAAGTCGTTTGAGTCGGCAGGCACAGGTGCAACTGACAGGACTAAATCGGCAGTTTCACCCTTGGAATATAGCCCGCCTTGTGCACCAGCGGTGCTGCTGTTCATCGAACCGGAAGGGTCATCAAATTTCTGATAGCCCGCTCCAATTACTGCCGCTTCGGCCTTGGCAAAAAGTTTGGCGGCGTCTTCGTCCGAAACATACAGTTTCAGACTCGCACCCGGAAACATTTTTAAGCTATCGCCCAATATCGCCTGGTCTACCGCTACCTCAGTTACCCCACTAATCCCAGCAATACTACCCTCGGCAGTTTTGGGAATGGGGGTGGCGGTGGGTGCAGGAACGGCAGTAGGGTCGCCACAAGCACTAAGAAGTAATAGGCTACTTAAGGCCAAAACCAGGGCTAAAGGCAGGGTTTTGAAGTTGCGTGAAAAACGTTGTGACATTGTTGAATTCCTTTGCTTGATTAAAAAATAAGACGCTGTAGCAAATTGATTTTAGCATTATTGTCAATTTGAGGAGTTGAAATAAAAATTGGGGTAATCGTCGCCCTTTATTCGGAAAAGTTACTAAGGAGGAGCTAATAACATTAGATTTTAGCTTACTCTGGCATCAGCACACTGAGCATAACCTCAATGTTGTAGATACGGCGGGTGCGGCGGGCATAAGTCAATTTGATTAGGTCGCCCAGGCGTACCATTTCAAAGGCCCATCGGGGAGCCTCCAGAATAAGCGGACTAATAGAGTGACTCTTAGCCAGCGAATGCAGACTATTAACCGACATAGTGGGAGTATCATCAAACTGAGCGACCAGTGCATCCGGGTCGGGATCGTAGCGGTATTGAGCCTCTACCGCCGGTTCGTGGTTTACTTGCCAATCTGGTTTGCCTACCCAACGAGCAAAAGCTTCGGCTGGGACAAAATTCAGGATTAGTCTCTGACCTACTGATTCCCGACGTTGCCAACCAGTTCCAACCCCGCCACGCTGCCAGATATTCTGGCTATCATGCAAAGTAATATAGCCCACGATTGTTACCGGGCCTTGCATCAAATCGGCAATTTGCTGGTAAACCCTGAACAGGCTCATTACCGCCCGTGAAATTACATAAGTGATAGGAATCAGTAGAACAATACTGCCGCGAAAAGGGCCACCCCACCCCTCCCACACTCCCAAAAGCAGGCCAAAAAGTAAAAAGCCCAACGAAGTGGTAATAAGAGCTTCACCACCATGCCGAAATATTGAGAGCAGGTAAGAACGTCGATTTATTTTGCCCATAATTATACCGCGCTAAACATCAAAAGTTTTTACGTCAAAGAAGCCAAGACTTTTATACAACCGATAGGCCGGGTCATTGCCAATTGTCACAAACAAGCGGGCCTCGTCAAACCCGGCAGCTAACAACCTATTAAGAGCAGTGGTGATTATTGCCCGCCCAATACCGCGTCCCCGATAGTCGGGCAAGGTACAAACATTGGTAATGCATTGGCGGTGAGGCGCGTCATTTTCCTGAACAATGGTAATCAGCCCAACCATTTTATCTCCATCCCAGGCGGCTATGGAGAAATCGTCCATAAAATCGCCCCAGTCCGGGTTCAGGTCATTAGCCAAAAGGGCTCGTCCTTCAGCCTCATCGCCCCAATCATAGTCAATTGTACCATAATAGCCAGCCTGGAAAACCGGGGTTAAAATATCTAAATCTTTTGGCAATCTGTCAGTGCGATAGACAAAATTCGGGTCTTGCGGAAATGGTTCGGGCAGCTTGATTTGCATTTCCAAACGGCGTACAAAAGTTGTACCGTTTGGCAAATAGTTCTGCACCGCATCATAGAGAGCGTTGGGCTGCCGACCATCCAGGATCATTACCCGTTTGGCCCCTTCCAGAGCTTTGACCGCCGCTGTAACTTTCGGAATCATCCCGCTGGTAATTACTTCGGTCTCAATTAAATGCTGGCTGCTTTTGATACCCATCCGCCGAATGGTTTTTTTATTGGCATCCAGCACGCCCGGCACATCCGTCAGGAAAATACAGGCATCCACTTCCAGAGCAGCAGTAATGGCGGCGGCGGCGGTGTCAGCGTTGAGGTTAAAGGTCTGAGCATCGGCATCCACTGAGTAACCAAGCGGAGCAACAAACGGCACGAACCCCCATTCCAGAGCCATCGCCAGAGGCTCAACCCGAACTTTTACTACTTCGCCCACAAAGCCCAGGTCGCCATGGCGGGTTTCACGGTGGGCTTCGAGCATATTGCCATCCAACCCGCTCATCCCTAGTGCCAGGGTTACTTTGTGACACTCGTTAGAGGTAGCTAAAGCCGCTTGGTTAAAGCTCTGCACCAGGTCGGAATTGATTTGGCCTCTTATCATCATAGTGGCGGCTTGCAAAGCGGCACTATCCGTTACCCGCAGACCATTCAGGAAACGGGGTTCCTGACCAAGCCGTTTTAGCAAATCGCTGGTGGCATTCCCCCCACCATGCACCACAACTACCCGCACACCCTCGGCGGTCAGGCGCAACAAATCCTGCAAAGTAGTATCGGGCGAGGCCGTCCCAGACTGCCCACCAAGGGTACTACCCCCTAATTTTACGACAATTGTTTTATGCATCCATTAAACTTGCCAGAACTGGCGGAAATCGGCCCAGTTAAACCAGTGAGCAGCAACTTGTCCATTTTTAGGTTTCAAAGCCTGTTTAGCCCCGGTAGCAGCGGCTTTGGTCAAAACAGCGGCACTAACCAGCAACTTGAAACCAAGCGGCATCGCCCCGCCATAATGTTTCTTGAATAATAGTACCTTACTTTTTTGTAATTGCCAGACCATTTTCGACCAATTTTTGCGGGTACTCTGCCCACCCAGGTGAATAACTGTAACATCAGCCAGATACCAGGTCAACCAACCCGCTCGCTTGAGTCGCAAACTCAGGTCATTTTCCTCGCCGTACATGAAAAATTGTTCATCCAGCCAACCTATCTGACGCAAAGCCTCGGTACGGGCGAACATAAAAGCCCCCTGAATGGTAGCTACTGACCCTGATTCAAGGCTTTTGGCTTCGTTAAAGCTGGGATATTCTTTATTTTTCAACCGTCGGCCTAGCCCGGTTAAAATTAAAAACTCGCTTCGCAGCTTGAGGAAATCGGCGAAAGAACCCTGGAAAGTGCCATCATTGTTCAAAACCCGGACTCCACATAATCCCACCTGTGGGTGGTCATCCATAAAAGCGATAATCTTTTGCAAACTGCCGGGCTGAACAATCGTATCACTATTCAGCAAAAGGCTATGCCGCCCGCTGGCTACCTTCAGAGCCTGATTGTTGGCTGGACCAAATCCTCGATTATCACGGTTGGCAATCAGGCGTACGCCAGGACAAGCGGTGGTCAGGGCTTCCGGGCTACCATCGCTGGAATTATTATCAACCACAATTATTTCGTAACTATAGTCGCCGGGTGGGTTGGCATAAACCGACTCAACTGTTTGTAGTAATAACTGCCGGGTGTTCCAGTTAATGATTATAATTGAGAGGTCAAGAGGTGCGGTATTCATTCTTTCTCTTTCTTAACGGCAATATTTCCCAACGCCAGTGCCAATCCAATAAAAAACCAGTTGTAACCAGTGTAGTTAAAGCCAAAAATAGTCTGGTTATAGGCAAAGGGAATTACCCAATCCCCTAGCCACATGGCGGGCATCATCCCGATAGTTGCGCCAAAGGCCCCAATCGTAAACCCTTGTTCAAAGGTGGCGGGTTTTTGTTTTCGGCTACTGTGCCAGACCTCTTTAATCGAGGTAATACAAAGCCACACGAATGTACCTAGCCCAATCAGGCCGTACTGTAATAGCATATCAAGGTAGTTATTGTGGGTGGATAGGGCGTGGTCACGATAATAGGTCAGGTAATAATTGGCATAACCCGCCGGGCCTGTACCTAGTATCAAATGGTCTTGCGACACATTAAAAGCCTGACCCCACAGGCTGGAACGACTGGTTTCTCCAGCCAGCGTACCTTCTTTTTCTTTTTCGCCAATGGTAGCGGCATATAATTTATCGTAATTCAGGGCGATTATGATACCAGCCAACACCAGAAAGATAAAAAACCACTTGCGAGACTTCAGGAAAAGAATAACCAGCAACCCAATTACTGCCGGGACCCAGGCCGAGATACGCACCAGAGTCAGGACAAACAGCCGGAAGAACCACCCCAACAGCACCGCTACTAATATCCAGCGTTGCCAGTTTTTGAGGTCGCGGGCAAACAACAATACGCCCAAAGTCAGGCAGCATATCCACAGGGGGTACAGCCCACCCGCGTTCACCAATCGGGAGAGAGTTATCAGCGTGATAGCTTCGCCATCTACCGCGCGGCTGGCAGGGTTGTAAAATTCAAAAATATAAAAAGGTAGATAAAAAAGGCTACTACAAACCAATATCCAATAACTGAGTTTTACTATACTCGCCTCTTTTACCAGATTCATGCATAAAATCGGCAAAAAAACCGAAACCATCGTAACCACGATAGTACCAATCTGGACTGGCAAGAATTTGCTGCCAATAATTACCTGGGGGTCAAGGAAGAAGTGTGACCAGAAGTAGGATAGTATTACCACCCCCACAAAAACCAGGGCGGGGGTATTATATTTGCTACGCTCAAAGTGAATATCGCGGTCAAGGGCCATTTTCACCAGCCATAGCCCCATACACAGCAAGGCCAAGAGCATGCTGATAGGTAGTTTACTGGCAGTTCCAGTGGAAAGGCCGACCCGCACTCCTACCATACAGAATATTATTAAGGGGATTGCCTGAACCAGCCTACTCGAAAGCCTCAAAAACAGGAAGGGTAAAATTGGTACAGCCACCAGGAAGGGATATTTTATCAGGAAGTTAGAGCCGACTGCCAGCTCTACCCCGATAAAAAGTCCCAGCACCAACCCCATCAGGATTTTTCGCTGCAACCGAAACTTACTTGATGATAAATAGCCACTTTGATTCATACTTCAATTATCCCACCCCGGCATTAAAAGTTAATGTACTGCCCAAAAGCCTGGATGAAAAATTTTAATTTTGAGAGCTATTCGTCATCTTCTTCATCTTCTTCAGATTCCAGGTCAAGCCCCAATTCTTCGGCTCGTTCGAGCAGACGCGCAATCGCCGTATTGAGTAAGGGAGCGGCTTCGGGGTGAAGTTCTAAAGCGGCATTCAGGTCGGTGAGGTGTTCCTCAATCTGATTACCGTTACGGTCAAGCTCTTCGGCATCCTCGTAAGCTTGCCAGCCCTCTTTCTCTTTGCCCTGAACTAACCTTACCATTCCAAGATTATAATAGGCTCGTTCACTACCAATATCGCCAGCCCGATTAAAACTCTTGATAGCACCATCAAAATCCCGGTTAAGATATTGGGCAAATCCCAGATTGTTCCAGGCCAGGTGGTGCATCGGTTCAAGTTCAGCGACCACCGAGAAATTTTCTACGCACTTATCAAATTCCTCTTTGGCGTAATAGGCATAACCCAGGTAGAGATATGAGCCAGCATCAGCCGGGTCAAGGTCACGGGCGCGTTCCAGAAAGGTAATGGCCTGGTCGGGATTATCCATCGCTAGCAAAACCTGACCAAGCGCAACATAGGCCTTCAGGTTCTGGTCATCTTCCTCAATTACATCCAGATAAGCTTCCGCCGCACCCTCTAAATCGCCTGTAGCCTGTAAAGCCTGCCCTTTAGCATAACTAGCCTGGGTAGCCGACATTTTGCCACCACCCATCATAGCCGATAGTTGGCTCATCAGTCCGTCCCCACTTAGCATACTCGCCAGATTGCGAGCCTGGGCCTGGAGGTCAGCCCCTTGTAAGTTTACTGCTCCTGCTTCATACTCCTCATCGTCGTCGTCGTCTTCGGTAGTGTAATAACCATCCTCATCTTCAAAATCTTCATCCTCAACGTAATCGGCTTCAACAATATCGCCTTCAACCACTTTAGGCTCATTCTTTTCGGCTTTACCAGGTTTTTCTTCAGCCATTTAAAAATCCTTTTAATAAAAAATAAGTTGACGAACGCCAACCTATTATAAGGCTCGCTTTTGAGCTTGACAAGGAGTCAGAATAAAGGAGTAAGAAGCAAGGAACGGAAAAGTCGAAAGTAAAGGTCGAAGGTCTAAAGTCAAAAAAACGAAATCTATCCCTTTAAACTATTTACATTTAACCAAAAACTAATAACCAACAACCATTAGAACTTAGCCACTTCAAAAACTACCTGACTCTTCCAGCTTTGGTTGGGTTTCAAGATAGTCAGGCCACTTTCGGGCAAGCCCTCCTGCTCAAAATTGATAACATTTGGCGGGGCGGTATAAGGCTCAAGGCAAAGGGAGGGGCGGTTGGGCTGGGTAAACATTACCCATTCGCGGTGTTGGGCATCGGCTTTAACCCTAACTTCCAGATTCAGTCCGGGGTCACGAAATGCCGCCGTCGTCCAGCCATCAGTGTAACTAACCTGGCTATACATATGGTCAAAATGTTGGGAGCCAAGCGGTTTCCAATGCTGGAAATCCAACTCAGGGGAAAGAGGTTGGGCGGAAGCGATAGGCAAACCATCCTGGGTCGGCCATAATGCCGCCGCCGGGATAAGTACGGGGCATGCGCTACGGTCTGGAGTAGTCGCGCTAACCTGTAAGGGGGCGCGGAAGTAGGGATGCAGACCATAACTAAAGGGGATATTTTGCTCGTTTGATAGATTATCTACCCTGGCTTCAAGCTGTAATTCGTTACCAATCAGGGTGTAAGTTACAAATAGCGCAAAATTAAAGGGGTAGCCTGCCCTGTCAGCATCAGATAAATCATCCGAGGAAATACGAAGCGTTAGACTGGCTCCGTTATCAACTGCCAGTTGGTTTACTTGCCAGGGGGCACTGATTACCAACCCGTGAATATGGTGTACACCACCTTTATCAGTTACGGGCAGGTGATATTCCTTGCCATCAAAGTTATAGCGAGCCTCGCGCACCCGTCCCGGAAAGGGCCACAGAATTGGTATACCAGCTTTAAATCGGCGGGTGCGTAAGGACTCAGGGTCAGGTGGAGTTTCCAATATCTCGATTTTCTGTCCGGCCTGTTGCACCGACCAGGCCACACAATTTGCCCCAATTCCCGGCACAATCATCGCCTCGGCCCCACTGTGGTGGTCACGCAGGAAGTATACAGATTCCTCCTGCCAATAGCCGCGCTCAACACTATAAGCTTCCGAAGTTAAAGATGACTCCACTTAAAAGTTTCTCCGTTTTTATTAAGGGAAACGGCTGGCCTTCACACAAACCAGGGTATTTTTGCCATTTTCGGTACTGGCCTTGATTTGGATGCCATTGAAGTTAGTAATTTTTAGGCCGTAAAGTGTTACGCTGCCTTTTATCACCAACCCGTTACCAGTCCGTCCCCCGCCATTTATTGTAATACCCGGCCCGTTCGGGCATCTACCCTGAATATACACCCCGCTCCCTACATCTGGCAAGATTCCGTCTGTCATTAAAACACTATTGATATTGTCGGCAAAAATAATAGTCTTGATATTGCCGCCATTAGCCTGAGTTATTGCCCAGGAGAGACTCCCGGTTAAAGTTCCTTGCCCGTCGTCGGTGGGCTTGGTAACAACTATCCCGATACCCTGTGGCAGAATTGTCACATGGGCACTATTATTAGTGGTATCCTGGTCGGGAACATCCTGAGCCGTAACGCTGGCAGTGTTGGTTTGGTTAGTAGATTGGATTACAACCGTCACTATAGTCAAAACAGCATTTTGCCCATTGTTTAAATTCCCAATGTCCCATTCTCCGGTGCCAGGATTATAAGTTCCAATTGTTGGAGTTGCTGATACAAAATCCAAACCACTGGTTAACACATCGCTAACCTTTAATCCAGTATTGTTATTTGGCCCCAGGTTGCTAACTGTCACGGTAAAAGTAATAGCCTGACCGATTATCGGTATGTTATTATTGACGGTCTTCTGTACTTTAATATCCGAGGCTGGCCCGGTTACGGTCAGGGTTGCTACGTTGCTGGGCAATAGGGTACCTGTTTCGGTGCTGCTAAGAAGTCCGGTCTGGTTGTTTTTAACCCCCAGGCTCGTCCCTTTCACATTCAAACTGATAGTGCAATTTGCTCCATTTACTAACGAACCACCCGAGTAACTGACCGAACTACTTCCTGCAACGGCAGTAAGCGTGCCATTACAAGTGGTAGTAAGGTTGTTGGGGGTTGCCACAATTAATCCAGCCGGCAAGCTATCAGTAAAGGCTAACCCGCTAAAACTATTGTCAGGGTCGGGGTTGGTCAGGGTAAAAGTCAGGCTGGTGGTATTAGCTAATGGCAAGCTTGCCGTTCCAAAAACTTTAGTAAGGGTTGGCACGGGAGTTATTGATAAGACTGACACAGACCCAGCACCATTCGCCGTATATACTCGGTTTGTTGTTGTATTAACACCGATATCATAGGGATTATTACCCACAGTTGTGTTGCTCAATACAGTATTAGTATTTCCATCTACTTCTGCCACCAGATTAGTTGCCTGTTGAGCCACATATATTCGGTTAAGGCTGTTGTTGATAGTTACGCCGTTAGGGCCTCCAAAAATAGGTATTTTTGTTACTAAGCTGTTATCAGTAGTATTTATAACTGACAAACTACCATCAAAATAATCCGAAACATATAGCCGATTCAAACTTGGATTAAGTTCAATATTAGAGGGTAGACCACTGTAAGTCAGGCTAGCAAGTAAAGCATAAGTAGTATAATCAAAAACCTTCAGAGTTGCTCCAGAGACATAAAGCCGATTGGTCGCAGGGTTAACCTTTATGTCCCAATTTGTATTAGATGGATTTGCGTCTAAAGATTGTATAAGGTTATTAGTAGCACCGTTATAAATCAAGACTTTACCGGATTCATATTGATGAACTAAAAATCTGTTATTTACCGTATCAACCGTAACCATTCCGGCACTGTTAGGTAAGGTAACAGTAGTAATGGTACTATTATCAGTTCCGTCTAAAACAACAATAGTTTTATTGGTCCATGTTGATACATAGATTCTGTTTGTTACCGGATTCACCGTAAGAGCATGTGTTCCGGTTAAAGGAATAGTTGCCGATACGGTATTGGTTGCACCATTAATTACCGAAACAGAATTGCCATTACGATTTGATACATATATTTTGTTAGTAGTAGGGTTTACCGCAATTGTGTATGGAAACGCCCCCACAGGTATAGTAGCAATCACAATCGGTGCAGCAAGGGTGGAAATAAGAGGAGTCAAAGTTATTAAGAAAAGGAGAATAGCAACAAAAGTAGTTATTTTTGCCCAGCGATATTTTTTTATGTTTAGCATTTTACCACCCAATTTTTGGTTAAAGGTATGAAGCAATAAAAAGATTGAACAAAACTATACTATACCGTTATTAATAAAAAGCAACCCTCCAAAGAGGGAATTTACACTTTTTATCTTGGGAATTTTTGGCAAGTGCCAACTCCTAGAATAGGGCAATAGTAAACTTGGAAAATTGTATTCCTGGCAATGGGTGATGTCGCTGTGAAATTTAGCGTTTAGCCTGAGGTTAACAATACTTGGAATCAGGGGAACCTTTAGTTACTTCTCGCAAGAAATGGCGAAACCTCCTGGCTTGCTCAGTAGTTATAACCTGAGTAAAGGAATGTTGTATAATAGGCAAGCTTTAACCTGATTTGTATATCTGGCAGGTCAGGAATTATATCTGGGGGGAATAGA
Organism: Chloroflexia bacterium; assembly: GCA_038207495.1. Classification (GTDB taxonomy): domain Bacteria; phylum Chloroflexota; class Chloroflexia; order Chloroheliales; family Chloroheliaceae; genus Chlorohelix. The sequence goes on along the minus strand of JBBQZS010000024.1, from coordinate 1,433 downwards.
TGTTGACTGCGCCATTTAAAGCGACTAACCATAATACAGAAGATAGTAAAAATTTGTTGGAGCCTACTCGTAAACCCATCCCATTCTCTGAACCTAGCGTTGGCGAGGCCGAAATGACTGCGATGCAAGAGGCAGTTTTAGCCAAAGCTTTAGCTGGAGATGGCAAAATCTGTCGGGAAACCGAAAAACTACTGCAAGAGATGTGTGGTGTAAAACATGCTCTTCTCACCACCAGTTGTACCCACGCCCTGGAACTGGCAATGTTAACCCTGGAACTTGGTCCAGGTGACGAGGTTATTTTACCCAGCTTTACCTTTACTTCTACCGCCAACGCCATTATGCGGCAGGGAGCGCGGCCCGTTTTCGCCGATATTGAACCCGCTACCTTTAATCTTGACCCCAACAAACTGGAAGCACTTATTACGCCCCACACTCGCGCTATTATTCCCGTCCACTATGCCGGACAAGGCTGCGAGATGGAAACAATTAACGCAATTGCAGAACGCTACAATATTGCGGTAGTAGAAGACGCGGCCCAGGGGGTGGGGGCTACCTGGAACGGCAAACCACTCGGTACAATTAGCGACATGGGTTGCTTCAGCTTCCATGCCACCAAAAATATAACCTGTGGTGAGGGTGGAGCTTTTCTTACCAATAATACCAAACTGGCCCACAAAGCCGAGATTATCCGCGAGAAAGGGACAAATCGGGCGGCATTCCTAAGAGGCGAGGTAGATAAATACACCTGGGTAGATATAGGTAGTAGCTTTGTGCTAACTGATATGCTGGCGGCCTTTCTTAAAGCCCAACTCAAACGTACCACCGAACTAACCGCTAAAAGAGTAGCTATCTGGAACAATTACTACGAGGGTACGGTTGATTTGGAACAGGCGGGGATGATAAAGCGACCCTATTTTCGCCCCGAAGCTTCCAATAATGGGCATATTTTCGCCTTGCTAATTAATAACGGTAAACGGGATGAGGTTATGCGCGGATTGAAAGCGCGGGGCGTTACGGCAGTCTTTCATTATGTGCCGTTACATTCTTCGCCCTTTATGGTTAAGTATTATGAAGGCCAAACACCCAGTCTACCAGCTACCGATATGGTGAGCGATTCACTGTTGCGTCTGCCCCTTTACGCCCATATGACCGAACAGGATTGCCATTATGTCCTTGCCCAGTTGCATGATGTAATTGAAAATTTATAAGCTTGGTTGCTGATAGCAGGGGACATGTCTACCCGGTTTGGTCGGACAACCACAAGGGTTGTCCCTACGAATTCGGTTCATTTATTTACCTTGATTGCTAGTTGACACCCATAAGCAAACCTTACAAAATTGAGTTGACCAAAACCAATCTACGTAAAGGAGGAACTTATGAGTGCCGAATGGATTATAACGATTTTTGTAATGATTGACGACTTGATGGAACAA
>JBBQZS010000023.1:0-93989 GCA_038207495.1 Chloroflexia bacterium | reverse complement strand
GGAAGGTTTTAGCCCGGTTGAGCTGGCTGGGCTAGAGTTAAATGGCCTACCCTGGTTGCAATTCGTGATGATTAACTTGTCTAAGTGCCGCTGGTTAAAGCCTCACTCACGGCTTTTACCACACAATTGAGGGACTGTCTGGGAAACGTAAACTAAAAAGTTATATCTTTCAAAGTTTATATTTTCATCATCTTCATCATTTTGCATTGCTTCTCACCTGATTATTACGCGGGAATGAATCCCTGCGCTAAGCGAGCCTATGTTTTTGGCAGTTCAGCTAATTTTAATAAATAAATCCGAATGGTTGGGTTGTAGGTTCTTTCAGCCCGGTGATTTATTGCCGGGCTTATTCCAGAACGATAAAGCGACTAAAGTCTCTACGACAAATAATCCCCTGATTTTAGATATTTGATTTTAGATTTTGGATTTCCCAAACCGGCAACCGACAACTGTTCAGCCGCCGAACTTGGTATTAGTAATGACGTAGCGGGAGGTGATATCCTTGAAACGGTCACTGAATTCATTCACGATTTTGAGTTTACCCGGCTCGATACCTTGCACCTTGCTGCTCACGGCGTAGCTGTAGGATTCATAATAAAGGGGGATGGCGGGCAATTCGTCGGCAAAAATATCCTGCCACTGGTCGTAAAATAGCTTGCGTTCGCCCTGATTCAGACTGCGGCGGGCCTTCTCGATTAACAGGTCGGCCTTGTCATTTTTCCAGTTGCTATAGTTGAAGGGCTTGCCAGTAGACCAGATTTGATAAACATCGGGGTCGTTGATAACGCCTTTGGTCGCCAATAGCAGAGCATCAAAGCGGCGATTTTCCAGGTCACTTTGCAAAGATTGGGGGCTGGGCGAAATCCGCACCTGCACCACAATTCCCACCGCCCCCAGGTCAGCCCGGATGCGCTCGGCAATTGAGGCAGAATCGGCGTTCCCCACCAGAATGCTAAAAGTCAGGGGTTGCCCCTCTTTGGAGCGCACTCCCTCGCTGTTGTTTTTCCAACCCGCCTTTTCCAGAACCTCACGCGCCTTACTGGGATTATAGTCGTAAGTTTTAATATCCTGCTTGAAGGCCCACAGATAGGAGAGAATTGGCGAATTGCTGAGGGTGGCTTGACCCGCGAATTCGTCTTTAATCAGGGCTTTGCGGTCAATGGCGTAGGCAATCGCTTGCCGCACCTCTTTTTCGGCGAACCGGTCAGTACGGTCTAAGTTCAGGAATAAAAAGGTATTGGCAGCAACCGGGGCGGAAATCTCGGTATAATCCTTATTATTAGCCAGGGTGGTACGGTCTTCCACTGGCACAAACGAAACCCCCTCCACCTGCCGGGTTTGAAGGGCAGCCATCGCAGCACTGGCACTTGGATAATAACGCAACCAGATTTTATCAATAAAGGGTCTATCGCCATAATAAAGCGGGTTCACGGTGAGGGTCACGCCGTCGCGGGCAATCCCGCCTGTTTGAAGACTAAAAGGTCCACTGCCAATCGGAGCGTTATTGAACTCGGCGCGGCGGATTTCGGAAAGGGATTGTTTGCCCAGAATATGTTCGGGGAGAATGCCAAAACTGGTATAGTTGAGGAAAGGAGTCCAGACCCCTTTGGTCAGGCGGAAGCGCACGTTATAGTCGCCCAGCCTGTCCACCTCAATATCCTGCCAGATGTCGGAGAGGGCGCGGGCGGCGGGGCTATAAGTGCCAAAATCGGGGTTTTTAATCAGGCCAACTGTAAAAGCTACATCACGGGCTGTAACCGGGGTTCCATCCTGCCAACGGGCGTTTTGCCGGATATGAAATTCCCAGGTTTTGCCATCGTCAATCGGCCCCCAACTATCCGAAAGGTCTTCCTTAACGGTGCCATCAACGGCGTTGCGGGTGAGGCCACTGAAGATAAGCGAAGAGACATCGCGGCTCAGGTCGTTGACTTGCATGAGGGGGTTCAGCACCAGTTCGGGCGAACCGTCTACTACCAGTCCCTCAACGTAGGTGCCGCCTCGTGCTGGCTCGTTCTGGCGCGACACTGCCAACAAGAAGTAAGCCAACGACAAAGCGATTGCCAGAAAGCCCACCCCCGCCACGAAAACCTGTAAGCGTAGTCGGCTTACCACTCAAAAGCCTTTATTGCTTTACCAGGCTGTTGGTAAGGGCTACCAGCGCAAAGAGTACCGCAAAAATAATGGTAAACTGGAACAAGCGCAGTTCAAAACCCCGCCGTGAACTGAAAATCTTGCTGCTATCACTGGCGGAAGAGCTATTCATGCCACTGGTACGCGCCTGTAGCAGAATTAGCACGACGATAAAGATAGCCAGAATTAGCTGTATTATGTTTAAAAAGCCGCCCAAAAGATTTTTCTCCTTTAATTTATTTTACAAGGATGGACAGGATAAACAGGATGTTTAAAAGTTACGAATGACGGGTAACGAATTAGTTTCCACTAAATCAAAACTTAAAACTTTTTATCCTGCCTATCCTGTTTATCCTTGTTAATTTTTCTTCCAAATCAACTCAAAATTGCTACGATTGTTTAAGTAACAACTCCAGCAAGCCATCGGGGTAAAGTGGGGCTTGCCCACTCTGGAAGAACTCAAGTGGCTTCCACATTGCCAGGAATGCCGAGCCGTCATCTTCGTAACCGATTATTTCTTCTTGCTGGTAAAGTTCAGGGTCGGTTAGCTCCCCGTCATAAACAAAAACTAGCTCGTGACCTTTTTGGCCTTTGTAGCTGAAAATATTTTCCAGTGTACCAAGCAAGCGCGGGTTATGGATTGTAACCTTTAGTTCCTCCCGAAACTCACGAATGACGGTTTGGAGACTTAGTTCCTGAAACTCCATCCCCCCACCTAGCGGGCGATAGAAGGTCTGGTTTTTTAGAGGGTCGTGTCCCTCAAAAACCAGGATTCGGTCATCCTTCAGGCAGACACAGATAGCAATAGGCCGGATATAGCCAACCTTCATAAAATAATCCCTGTCTTTTGCCCTTTATCGCAAAAACCAACGCTGCCAGATTATATCAAGCTAACCCCCGCTTTGCAAGGCAGCCTATCTACCCTTGTATTCGGGCTTGCGTTTTTCGAGGAAGGCTTTGACCCCTTCTTTCTGGTCTTCGGTGCTGAACAAGTTGGTAAAGGCCAGCCGCTCGATAGCGATAGCGTCAGCTAAATTCAAATCAGCTCCTTTGTCCATCGCCAGTTTAGCCATCATCAGGTTAAGGGGTGGTTTGCCCGCCAGCTTTTTGGCCCAGGCTTTGGCTTCTTCAAGCAAGCTGTCTACCGGGACGATTTTATTTATCAGTCCGATGCGGTAGGCTTCCTCGGCATTAACATTACCGCCCAGCATTACCATTTCTTTGGCTTTGGTCAGGCCAACCAGCCGAGTTAGACGTTGGGTGCCACCCGCGCCCGGAATCAGCCCCACATTAATTTCGGGTTGCCCGAAGTTGGCATTATCCGCCGCCAGGCGGAAGTCGCAGGCCATCGCCAGTTCGCAACCGCCGCCCAGAGCATACCCGGCAACCGCCGCGATAGTCGGTTGGGGCATCCCTGCCACGTAATCCCACATGCCACCTTCGTAAAAGCGCATAAACATATCAGCGGGGGTCTGGTTTGCCATTCCGCCCAGGTCGGCTCCTGCCGCAAATACTTTTGGGCCGCCCCAGATGATAATTGCCCGAATTTCGGGGTCTTTGCGGAGGGGCGTTAGTGCCTCCACCACTTCCTGACTTAGTTGGGTGCTGAGGGCGTTCAGCTTTTCCGGGCGGTTCAGGGTCAGGATAAAGGTTGAGCCGTCGCGCTCGGTCAGAATTGTCTCGAAAGCCATCTTTTATCTCCTTTTACTAGAGTAGTCAGTAATCAGTTTTCAGTAGTCAGTTTTTCAAAAGCAATTTTTCTTAATTGCCAGCTCATAAGTTCAAACCAACACTTTAAAGCTGATTACCAATTACTGACAACTGCTTACTTTTTAGAATAATCGTAGAAACCGCGTCCGGCTTTGCGGCCCAACCGCCCCTCTTTGACCATCTCTTCCAGGAAGGCCGGGGGTTTATCTTTCGGGTCGCCACTTTCCTTGAAGCGTTGCAACATCACGAAATGCCAGACATCCACCCCGCTAAAATCAGACAGCTCAAACGGCCCCATTGGGTGGTTCAGTCCCAGCTTCATGGCCTTGTCAATATCTTCAAAACTGGCGTAGCCGCCCTTGTACAAATCCATCGCCGCATCCATCATATGGCCCAAAATGTAATTAACAATAAAGCCGAATATCTCTTTGTTCATCAACACGGGTTCGCGCCCCATCCGTCGGGACAATTCCATCGTCACTTGAGCGGTTTCCTCGCTGGTATCAGGCCCTTTAACTACTTCCACCAACTGCATCACCAGCACCGGGTGGAAAAAGTGCATATTGCAAGCTTTATCCTTGCGCTCGATATTTTCGGCGATTTTGCTGATTACGATGGTGCTACTATTGGAAGCTAGAATAGTGTGGGGTGGGCAGATTTTGTCCAGTTTGGCGAAAATATCCCGTTTTACATCCAAATCTTCAAAGACTGCCTCGATTACAAAATCGGCGTTCCCGGCGGCTTCTTCCAGGCTTGGCACGCCTTTTACCAATGCCAGGGCGGTATCAGCCTGTTCCTGGGTTAATTTGCCTTTGGTGACACGGTTCTGGAGTTGGGCGCGGTTTCCGGCGATGCCTTTTTCGATGTTAGCGGCAATGGCATCGGTCAGATTTACGGAATACCCATGCAGGGCCAGTTGTTGGGCGATTTGTGAACCCATCGTGCCAGCCCCCACCACGCAAATCTGTTTTATATCGTCAACGCTCAGGCTGCGTGTATCGGTCATCTTTGACTCTCCTTATTGGTTGTCAGTAGTTGGTTGTTGGTAATTAAACACGAAAAGTTTTGGCTCGAATTATAGCCCGCTTCAGGGGTATTGTGCAGTTAGTTATACCAGAAAGTATAGAGGTAACGCCAAAAATGGTCAAGTTTCGGGTGCGGAATTGACAGTTGCATGAGTTGACAGGCGGTTGGAATCCAAGTATATTTTAGATATAATATCTAATATCTAAAATTGGTTAAATTTTGTAAGAGCTAGCTCTGTCCGGCGATATCCATTGGGTGACGGCGCACCCTCCTAGGATAGAAATGGCCGATTTTTGATTTTTAATCAACAACGAATAACCAACAACCTGTATCTGGAGGACGCATTGCAGTACAAACTGAATAAATTGGCCCTGGGAACGCTGTTTATAGGGCATATGGCGGTAGATATGCAGACCAGTTCCCTGGCGGTGATGATACCGTTACTTTACGTCACCTATAATCTGGATTATGGTTCGGCGGCTCTTATTATTACCCTGAATAGCCTGACCTCCTCTTTCACTCAACCCTTGTTCGGGATTATCAGCGATAAAAAGCCTCTGCGCTGGTTGTTACCAGCAGGGGTGTTGCTGGCTTCGGGTGGGACAGTGTTGGTGTTATTTATGCCGAGCTACTGGCTGGTTTTGCTGGTGGTAATAATAAGTGGTTTGGGCTCGGCGGCCTACCACCCTGAAGGTTCGCGCAACGCCAATTACGTCAGTGGCCCGGTCAAAGCAACGGGTGTATCGGTCTTTTTTGTAGGTGGGAATCTGGGTTTTACGATTGGGCCAATCCTAACCACCTTTCTGATTGCATTTTTCGGTTTTAGTGGGATTTTTGTGCTGCTCATTCCGGCCTCAATTGCCGCTTTTCTGCTCTGGCGACTGCTGCCACTTTATGCCGAATATTCGGTACTAGCCAAAAATCAACCCGCTTCCAGCCGTAAAAAGGCTTCGTACGAGGTTAACGGGCGGCGGGGCTTGGTTGGGATAATGACCCTGTTGCTCTCGATTATTAGCTTTCGCTCGGTAATCCAGACCGGAATGGTGGTCTTTATCCCGCTCTATCTGCTAACCTTGCCGGGTGGCACAAAGGAAGAAGCGGCCTTTTTGCTGGCGGTATTTTTATTTGCGGGGGCGATTGGCACTTTAATTGGCGGGCGTTTAGCCGATAGGTTGGGTAGTAAAAATGTGATGGGGGGTTCAATGATAGTAACCTGCCCGGCCCTGCTAATTTTCCTGAACACAAGCGGCTTAGTCCAGATTGTCTCTATCGCGATTGCGGGCGCGGCCCTGATTTCGGCCTCGTCTCTGACGGTAGTGATGGCGCAAGCCGTAATGCCTAAAAGTATCGGGTTGGCTTCGGGGCTAACTTTAGGTCTGGGTTTTGGGGCAGGTGGTTTGGGAGCGGCGGCACTCGGTAAATACGCCGACTGGTTTGGAATTAGCCAGACGATGCTGATTATCGCTTTCCTGCCGCTGGTTATTCTGGCCTTGAGTGCGTTTATGCCTACCACCAAAACAACTACGCCAACTCCCCAGCCCGTTCCTGTCCCGGAAATGGCCTCTCCTAGCGAAGAATAGAAGGTGGTCGGTTGACGGTTGACGGTCGCTCTTTTCAGGTTAATATTCTAAAAGGAATTATGACTGAACCAAGATTTTTGCTAAAACGCGATTACATTGTGGAGCAAATCCGCAATGCCATCCAGAACGGCGAGCTAAAACCGGGCCAGAAGTTGCGTCAGGAAGAATTAGCCGCCCGTTTCCAGATTAGCAGTACCCCTGTGCGGGAGGCTTTGCGTAAGCTGGAGGCGGAGGGGCTGGTGAAATCGGTGCCACATCAGGGGGTCTATGTAGCTCGTCTGAGCCTGGAGGAACTTGAGGAGCATTATCGGTTGCGGGTATTGCTGGAATGTTATGCGACCCGACTGGCGGTGGAAAAATTGCGGCAAGAGCCCACCCGTTGTGCCGCTACCCTGTCCGACTTAGGCGGATTTCAGGCCGAACTTAAAAGCGCGCTTGAGCAGGAACGACGGGCCGAAACTATTACGATTAACCACAGCCTTCACCTACGGCTTTATGAAGAAGCCCACTCTCCCCGCCTCAAGCAAATGATCACCGACCTCTGGAAGCAACTCCCCTTCAATAGCCTGAGTCTGGTGGAGGGGCGGGCGGAACAGGCCTATCTGGAGCATGAGGAGCTGTTTGGTGCAATCCGTAGCGGGGATGCTACCATCGCCGAGCAAATCATCCGCCGCCATATCGAAATTTCGGGTCGGGCTTTTGACCATTATTTACGCACCTTGCCCTCAACTGAAGATTAGCTTATACTAAATAGTGAAATTGCTGCTTGTCTTGCTACTGAAAATTCCCCTCTGTAGTCCTGACTACTGTCAAAGACCCCGATTAATAATATCCTTTTGACAGCTTCCCTGTTTGGAATCAGCATCATTTTAGTATTTAGCTTGCCATTAATTATTTTAAAATTGTGGCGGAAAGGGATTACTTCTATGGGTACGCCAGACTACAGATTGCCTGACGAAACCTTTTGTATGCTAACCGGGGCGACCGGGGCCCTGGGGCAAGAGGTATTGTTTACGCTGCTAGCCGAGCGTCCAGAAGTAAAGTTGCTGGTGATAGCGCGGGGCGGCAAGGGCGGTAATGCCGAGAAACGTATGCGGGCGATAATCCGAAAGCGTTTGAGTGGTGCGGCTCAGGAAGATGCCCTTAACCGGGTAGTGGTGCTGGACGGCGATGTCACCGAGCCACATCTGGGACTTTCGTCGGAATTATGGCTGGAAACTGCCGCCCGTACTTCTCAAATTATCCATTGTGCTGCCGCCGTGCGCTTTGACCAACCCCTGGAGGAAGCCCGCCAGATAAATCTGGAAGGAACCCGTAACGTGCTGGAGTTGGCTCGCGCCGCCCGTCGTGCCGGATTGGAGGCCCGCTTCGATTATATCAGTACGGCCTACATTGCCGGGAAACGCAAGGGGGTCGTCTATGAGAATGAGCTTGAGCATAACAAGGGCTTTCACAATACCTACGAGATGAGCAAATACGAAACCGAAATTATGATGCGGGTGGCTAGAAACGAATTACCCGTGACGGTAATGCGCCCCAGCATAATCATTGGCAACTCTCGCACCGGGGAAACGGGCAACTTCAAGGCTTTTTACTGGCCTATTCGGGTCTATGCCATGAACCAGATGCGCGTCTTGCCCGCCATCAATAGCAGTCTGGTAGATTTGGTGCCAGTGGATTATGTGGCCCGTGCAGTTACCCACCTCAGTAGCTTGCCGGAAGCGATTGGCAAGACCTATCACCTGACTGCCGGACGGGAAAACCTGATTACAGTCGGCGAAATTGCCCGCGCTGCCATTGATTTCTTTGGAGTAAAGCCGCCAATGATGCTCCATCCCGGTTTCCTGAAACTGGCCGAAAGTCGGGTGGCCCATTTATTCCTGAATAATCACACTCTCCGAACCCTCAAACTAGGGGAGCCCTATTATCCCTATCTCGCTCTCAAACTCCAATTTGATGACTCCCAAACCCAGCAGGTATTGAGCAAAGCAGGGATAGTTGCCCCACCAGTGCGCCAATTCTTCGACACCTTGTTTCAATATTGTGTTGAGACCGATTGGGGCCGCAAACAGCCCGATCGCCTTACCACTATTGTTAAAGAAAACGAGCCAAAAGCCATATATGTTTGAAAATAACCCCGAACAAATGTAGGGGCGCCGCGCCTGTGCCCTGTATTCAGGGTATGCCGCGCCCTGCATAGGCTGTACTACGCCCAATTCCCCAATCTGGAATATTATTATGAAATTTAACCCGGATAGACATTACCGCCGATCAATCAGGTTGTCTGGCTATGATTATTCAAATTCCGGGGCCTATTTTTTAACTGTGTGTAGCAAATACAGGGAATGTCTCTTTGGGGAAATACAAGGCGAAGAAATATCCTTAACCACTGCGGGCGAAATCGTTCAAAAAACCTGGCTTGAACTTCCAAATCGGTTTACTTCAGTAGAGTTAGACGCTTTTATCGTGATGCCAAATCATATACATGGTATCATGGTATTTGATGACGATAAAAAGGGCGTAGGGTTATTAAATCAGGGCGCAGCAAGCGGCGCCCCTACAGTAGGGAATTTTATGAGGGCTTTTAAGTCTATTTCGGCGGTTCACATTAATAAAGAACTGGGTCGGGAAGGTTTGTCCCTCTGGCAGCGCAATTTCTATGAACGTATCATACGGAATGAGAAAGAATTAAACAGCATCCGCCATTATATTGACAACAACCCAGCAAAATGGGCAGATGACGAAAATAATCCCAATAAACTGTAGGGGCGCCGCTTGCTGCGCCCGGCATTCTTGATTGGTAAGGGTGCCTCGCCTGTGCCCTACATCTAGCTTATTAAGCGATAGTCCTAAATTATGAAAATTCTTGGAATTGGGGGCGGGTTGCAAATCCCCTCCCGCAGTCTGACCGCTCTGAAAATCGCCGGGGAAGCTGTTGTCGGAGCCGGGGCTGAATTCATCTTACTTGACATAAATAGACTGGATTTACCCCTGTTCCGACCCAACCAGCCTCTCGAACTATACCCTAACGCTCCTGAAATCCAGAACTTTTTGGCGGAGGTTGGAGCGGCGGACGGCTATCTTTTTTCCGCGCCCACCTATCATGGCTCGATTAGCGGGTCATTCAAAAACGTGATAGATTTCCTCGAACTGATGCCGCGCCAACCCCGTAAATACCTCGAAGGCAAAGTCATTGGTCTAATTGCGGTAGGCGGCGGAAATTCGGCTGCTCCTAACACTCTGACCGCCCTTTTCCATATCACTAAAGCTTTACGAGCGATAGCGGCTCCTTCCAGTGTGGCAATTTTGCAAGCTCGCAAGCTTTTTGACTCAGCGGGGAATTTGCAAGACCGCGGCTATTTCAGCCAACTTGAAGAATTGGGGGCAGAGGTTGTAAATTTCACCCGCGCCCTGCAAAAAACTAAAACCTGATTCCGGGCAACTGTGAGCCAAATCAATAACTATTTACCCAAAATTGCTTTATAATTGGTAGACAACTAAGAACTTAAAAATTGCAGATTAATTTCACAAAGTCAGGGTAGGCGAGCAACACTTTAACAATCAAAAGGTCAGAGCTTTCTAATCTGTTAAAAAGTTTCGGGTTGCTGGGCTGGAAGGTCAGTTCAAAGGTGGTCGGACGGTTAAAATAATAGTCGGGTGAGCAACAACTAAAGGGAGTAAGCCTGATGTGGGCATCCAGCCTTACGCTTACAGCTACTTGCTACTGGAAGCGGTGGAGCAAGCGGCTGACAAGGCCTCGGCTGGACAATTAAAGGTCAGTTTAGGCCAAGTGGTCGCCCACCACAAGCGCGAAGCTCATCGGGCTCAGGCTGAGGTCGGTCTATCATCAAGCTCAAAGTGGCGTAGCTCTTGACCAGGTTTTGGCGGCTATTGCTGTCTGACTTTGTGAAAAATTTATGCAATTGTTAAGTTAGAAACTGCTCGGCTGAGAAATTGCACAGGTCGCTAATTGCATTTAAAGTAACATCCGGCAGATATTTGGCGGGTTGCAGAGAATATTTTCCCTGTCTTATCAATATCGTGGTAATTCTGTTTCCAAAATAGTCTTTAGCGGCGGCTAACAGGCTTGGTTTGTCCTCTACCATAAAGAAATGAGTTGCTTCATGCATCCGCTCAACATCCTCAAAGTGATGCTCTTTGTGGAGATAAATCAGGAGATTGCCATCTACCGCCCGTGATAACCCACTGGCTACAATTTTTCTTAGCTGGAAAGAGGCATCCCCATCCGACAGAATATAAAGTTCGGCAAACGTTTTTAAGTGGGCCAGGGTTTCAAACACACCGGGGAAAATGTATTGTGGATAGGGAAAGTCCATCCAAAGGCGGTAAAGGCGTTTGTACAAAGCCTGGTCGCTGAATTCGGGCATAACCCGATTGAGCGTTTCGGGAATATTAACCCCGTCCATATCATGTCGCACCTGCTCGTAAACTTCCCAAAAATGAGCTGCCTGTTCTTTTCCCAGTAACTCGTTTATTTTAGCATCAACATCTACTTTAACCCGGTCATTATCAATCAGGGTATTATCTACATCTATATAAAATACCAGATTTTTCGCCGGTGGGATTGCGCTAGCCATTTTCTTTCTCCTTTTTAATATTCAAAATCCAGGAACTTGTTTCAAAAGTAAAAGGCCAGGGAAAAAGGAAAATAAAAGTTGTCATACTGCACTACTTCCACTAATGGTCGAGGGGTTACCCTCAAGAATTCGGGGCAGATACATTGGTCTGCCCCTACGATTCATTCCCGTTATAGGGGTTGATTAGTGTATCAACCCGGCATTAGGGTTATTCTTCGATGTTTGCAATAACGAAATCTACCAGGGTACGCATAATATAGCCTGTCGAGCCCTGCGCCATATGAGGTTTTTCGGCATTGGTATAGGCTACGCCCGCGATGTCCAGGTGAATCCAGGGCAACCCGCCCGTGAACTCCTTGAGGAAGGCGGCGGCGGTGGAAGAACCAGCCGAACGTCCCCCGGTATTCACAATATCCCCAATAATACTCTTAATCTGCTCGGTATGCTCGGGGTAAACCGGCATTTGCCAGGCGTTTTCACCAGCTTTGGCGGCAGTATCCAGAAACTTGCGAGTCCAGCCATCGTCACTCCCGAAAACTCCCGGCGCGTTACCTCCCAGAGCCACAACAATTGCTCCAGTCAAAGTTGCCAGGTCTACCAGCTTGGTTGCTCCTAATTTACGTGCGTAAGTCAGTCCATCCGCCAGCACAATCCGGCCTTCGGCATCAGTATTAAGCACCTCGATAGTTTTACCTTCGAGACTGCCAATCACATCACCGGGGCGATAGGCAGTCGCGCTTGGCATATTTTCGGCGGCGGCTACAATCCCCAACACGTTAATCTTTGGTTTGAGTTGGGAAAGAATCCGCATTGTGCCAAGTACCCAGGCCCCGCCACTCATATCCATCTTCATATCGCCCATATTGTCAGCAGGCTTGATACTGATACCGCCACTATCAAAAGTTATACCCTTGCCCACCAGACCCAGATAAGGTTGGTCGCTGCCTGCGCCATTGTATTTCAGCACAATCATACGGGGCTCGTTGATACTGCCCTGGCCTACCGCCAAGATAGCCTTAAAACCACCCTCGGTCAGGCGGGCTTTGTCCAGCGCGTCAAATTCAAGACCGTATGTTTCGGCCAGTTTGCGGGCTTCTTCAGCTAGAATTGCCGGATACATCGTATTGGCGGGTTCGTGGGCCAACCCTCGGCTAAAATTTATCCCTTCACCGATAACTACGCCCCGTTCCATCGCATCCTTGATAGCACTACCCTGGTCGGTCAAGAAAACCACATCATCCAGCAATTTTTCTTCGCGCCCTTCGCCGGTGCGATATACCCCGGCATCGAAGGTACTAAGCACTACTCCTTCGGCGAAGGCTTGCGCTACACCAGTGGCATCAAGCGTGCCAAAAGGCAAAGCAAAAGCCAGTTTTTTAGCCCCTTTTTTCCGTAAAGAGCGGGCGGTAGCACCAGCTATATTGCGGGCCAGGGCAATTTTAAAATCAGCCTGTTTACCCATTCCCACTACTACCAGACGTTTGGCTGGGCCACCATCGCTATAAAGCGTGCTTTCGGTTTCATTGGGTTTGGCGGCTCCACCAAGCTCTTTAACTTTAGCAACTAACTCGCGAGTTTTATCGTCAAGTAGATTGAGGGGAGCACCTTCATCACTGAAAGCTCCAACCACCAGCGCGTCAAAATCGCCAGCGAGCTTATTTTCAACCCGGATTCGCATTGTAAATTCCTCCTGAATTTTATATGAGGGTTTGCTTTTGTAAAATTTACTTTCCATATTTAGGGAAGCAACTTGAGGTAACATTTATAAATCGTACACCAAAACAGGGCTACATGCAAATATTTCTCTAATGTAAAAAAAGGACGAAGGTTTTTTTTAACCCTCGTCCTCTGCAAAGTTACAAGCAAATTACCAACCGCGTGGCAATATTTCGTCCTCATCGTAGGAAGTGGCAGGACGTGGCGCAGGATTACCCACGACCGGGTTTGGCTTGTAGGCCACCGCTCCAGGGAACACCACTTCGTCGTCATTATCATGGTCAACGGGTTTGCCATCAGTTCCGGTAGATTTTTGCTGACGATATCCGGCAGGGCTGTAGGGGTTAACCTTTTTCAGCCCGGTGGAAGCCATTCGGAAGCCTATTTGCTTGGCCTCCCCGGTCATAACTGGATCGTAACGGTTGACGATTTCCATTACCTCATCGCCCAGCATTTCCTTCTTCTCCAGAAGCTCGGCGGCCAGGGCATGGCATAGTTCGGAGTTGGCGGCGAGTAGGGCTTTGACTCGGCGGAAAAGAGTTTGCAAAAGAGACTCAATTTCGTCCGAAGAAATCGCCGCTTGCCCCAAAATGGCGGAAGATGAAAGCCGCCCATTCATCCCAACCAGGTTACAGTAAGCAATAGCCCGACTGGTAGCACTTTGAAGATCACCACTAAAACCCGTCATCTGGATATTAAGGAACAATTCTTCGGCAGCCCGACTTGCCAGACTAACCATCATGTCGGCTTCCATTTCATCCTTAGTGACGGTATAACGTTCTTCCTTTGGTTTTGGTTGCATAAAACCAAGTGCCCCACCGTGACGCACGATTGTGAGCTTTACCAAATCTTCATTAGGGCTTAACAACACCTGGGCTACCGCGTGGCCTGTTTCGTGGTAGGCAATCCGCCGTTGCTCTTCCATTGACATGCTGCGGATAGGCATTTTCAGACCAACTTCATGAAGGTCGCGGGCCGCAATAAAGTCTTTGTAAGTGATGGCATCTCGCCCATCAAAGTGAGCCCGTACTACCGCTTCATTGATGACATAGCGGATGGCAACGGGGGTATAACCAATAGTCTGGGATACCAGTTTGCTAAGGGGAATATTCTCGTGGTTAACTTTGTCCAGATAATACTCGATAATTTCCCGGCGACCATCACCATCCGGCATGTCTACGGTAATTTTGCGGTCAAAACGACCTGGACGCAAGAGGGCGGCATCCAGCGTTTCAACCAGGTTGGTAGCCCCTATGGTCAGAACGGCCCGGCGCACCGCTTTTTTCTTGCCGAGGTCAATCCCTAATAAACGCAGGGCTTTGCGCTTCCAGCTATCAAAAACTGGCGGAGGATCCATCTGCATCAACAATTCGTTAATCAGACCACCGCCCATACCGCCCATCATACCGCCCATGCCCATACCCATTCCGCCCTGGTTCTGCCCGCCGTTGCGTTTCTGCCCGATAGCGTCAATTTCGTCCAGGAACAGAATACAAGCCCCAAACTGGTCGGCGAATTTATTAGCCTTTTTGTAAAGAGCCTTGATACTCATCATACCGCCCGCTACAAAGGGACTTTGCAAACTTGCCGCACTACAGTAACCAAAGGGCAAGCCGGCCTCAGTGGCAATAGCCTGAGCCAGATAGGATTTACCAACACCGGGGTCGCCTTCCAGCAGTAAGCCGCGAATTACTTCACCGCCCATCTCCTTGAACTCTCTGGTGCCTTTTAGCAACAACACTACTTCACGGGCCATTTCCAGCACCTGGGGATTACCTTTATAATCCTGGAAGCTGATACCCGTTTCACCCGGTTTCAGCCAATAGGTACGGGGTCGCGAAATAGCGAAGAACATGATGTAAATCTGGAAAAGAGAGAATACCGCCGCAAAGGAGAGTTGGAGGGCTATTTGTACCAGCATATTAGCCATACCGCTCGGCCCGCCCTGTTGCCAGGTTGGGGCTAACCAACTCCATAGGAAGAAGATGATGCCGGTCAGTACTATCCAGCTAAAAACGTAACGCCGAATTGGGTTATGTTTTAGCTTATGTCCCATATTCGCAAGTGACTCGTCAACCTCATCGCGATGTTGGACGGGACGACGCTTGCTTCGTAAATTTTCCATGTGTTTCTATTCCTTCACAATCTTGCCATTAACTAAGGATTCGTAGTCGTCTGTTGTTGAGTTTGACGGCCCAACAACTGGTTCAAAATTGGGTCGGTAGTTGTAATGGCCTGGATTTTGTTGTTAGTATCAAGCACAATCAAATACTCAAATTGTCCTGCCCGGTCGCCATATTGCAGGGTTGAGGTATAGGTAGACTCGGCGTTTCCGGCGGGATAGCTCTTTCCATTGACAAAGGAATAACCTACATAGGACAACTTGGCGTTATCTTTGCGGGCATCATCCTTAATTTTCTGGAAAGCGGCGTTCATCGAAGTCGGGTTTATATTTTTGGCTTGTAGTTGTTTTTGATAAGTATCACTTAATGAGGCCCAAAGTTTTTGCGGGTCGAAGCTAGTAAGGCCTATCATTAGCCGTTCAGCTACAAAGCTGGGTGAAAGAAGGTCAGTTCCACTCTGGGGTAGGCTGGCACTGCTTTTGGTTTTGCGGAAAGCGGCGGCAACAATTGGGTCCTGGGCAATAATATCGCTTACTTTGTCACGGGCGTCGAATTTGATAACCATGGTGGTTTGGCTCTCACGCCCATTAATCTTTATACCCACATTATAAAGTTCAACCGGAGTACCAGTATCGCGGGTGGCTCCCACCTGCGTCAAGTCGAACCTCAGATAGGTAGGTCGTTCACTGATTGCGTCTAATTCCTTAAGGGTATCTTTAATGGCTTTGTCCATGCCCGCCTGGCTATAGCCTTCGGCAGTCAGCGCGTTTTTATAATCATCGCTAAGGGCCAGCCAGATGTCTTTGGCACTAAATTGGGAAAGACCCCGCAAAACCAGGGTACTGGACGGGCGGGGTTTCATGGCTGGGTCGGTGGAATGGACTAATGAGCCAAAGAACACCGATTGCAGCAAAGGGTCGTTACTGACGATTTCCGAGACCTGCCCTAGTGAATCGTGACCAACCGAGTAGTTATATTGTTGGTTGCTGCCACTCAAATTCACAAAGCCGGTAAATATTTCAGGGTTATTGGTGTCGTTGGCGGGAGTTTTCATGGTGAAGTGGTCATAAACCACCTTTTTATCTTCGCTTTTCAACCCCTTATCCAACGAAGCCTGAATTGCCTCAATGCTACTACCCTGATCGGTAAGTTGGGTGCGATAATCTTCGCTCAGGTTATTCCAAATTTCTTTGGCATCCCCTTTAGTCAGACCTATAAACATGCGGGTGCTGTTATCGCTGGGTTTTACTAACGGTTCGGCACTTCTGACGATGGTTGCAAACAGAGTGTTAGCAAGTAGCGGGTCGTCACTAACCAGGTCGCGTACCCGGTCTTTGCTGTCTATTTTAACGGCATAATGGGTGACCGACTCTTTGCTTCCCTGGGTTAGTTTTCCGGCAAAAACATCGGCCTGACCGCTACCATCCCGCAAGTTGCCAAAACCCTGCCAGGTGAATTGTCCATAACTGGCGGAACGGCTTTGTTCAGTACCTTTGGCTTTATCCAATAGCTGTTGCAACTTCTTAACATCCATGCCGTTTCGTTGCAAAGTTTGTTTATAGTCCTCGTTGAAAGTTTCCCACATCAAGCTGGCATTAAACCCGCTCAAACCCTTCAGCACTTTTACACTGGCCTCACGGGGGTTTCCTTGAGCAGCCGGGTCGTTGGTTATCTGAGTATTACTTGGGGTTGCCAGACCAAAAACGCTGGTCTGAATCAACAGAAAGGCTAACCCACCCACTAATAACAGACTAAATAGAGTGCCAAAGGGATGGCGTACTCCAAAACCGCCTGTTTTGATAGTAGTACGACCCAATTTCCGAAAAAACCGAATCGTTAGACGACCAACTATTTTAAAAAACATACGCAACTACCTCTTATCCCATATATATTGCTGTTGGGTTTATTCTACCCGTCTGACTTATATTTAGCTGAAAGCTACTATTTTTCCTTCGCTGGCTACTACAAAAGTAAAAGGTTCATCCTTCACCGATTTATCATTGTCTAAATAGCGGGCTACATAGAAATGAATGGTCTGTCCGTTTGCGCCATCGTAACCGCCCACGTAGCGATAGCTCTGATATTTGATGCCGCTATCTTTAAGTTGTTGGAGGCGGCGGGCGAAATAAGTTTTGTCGCGCCCACTACTGTTGAGTTGGTTATGGAATTGAGCGTCTAACGAGTCCCAGACATCATCAGCATTGAAATAGAGTTGACCCCGCATAAAGGTTTCAGTGGCCTGAGGGGCATTGTTGGTGGTTACGCGGGGAGTGGGGGTGGCTGCCAGAGTGGGGGTAGCCGCATTAGCCGCCGCCCTGACTACTGGTTGGGGCTCTCCCACTACAATATTAATATTTAGCACTGAAAGTAACAGCCAGATTCCGCCGATTATCAAGCCAAAAACTACTACACCGCCCAGGAACATTTCGTGGCGACCAACAAATTTAAATCCACCTATGGTAATTCGGCCCAGCCTGCCAAAAAATCTTGCCAGCAAGCGGCCCATTATGCGGAAAACCATCATGACTTGCTCCCAGCGTATCAGCCAACCTATGGGTGAAGGTTACCAGTTAAGAGCTAAAATTGGTAACGCTTATTAGTTGAGAGTAGGACTAAGGAAGGTCTCGTGAGATAGAAACCTGAAATGAATTATAACCTTGTAAGAGTTTCTAACTGTTAAATAACTATTAAATCTCTAAAAGGTTTGTAAATTATTATCGAAATTCTGGCCTGTTTTACCAGTTAATAAGGATTAATGTTTTGGTTTGGGTTGTAAGTGAGGGCGCAATTGCCTTCACAGGTATTAAGAGGGATTATAGCACCAAATTGCGTATCTATTCCATTTACATCGTATGACAAATAGGGAGTTATAATCCCCAGCTTTTGAGGTGATGCTGCCAGTTTTTCTGGCGTTGTCGGAGCTGGTCTTCGGGGCTTAGTCCATAGTTAGGGCGTTCGGTAACAGGCCGATTGCGTTCAACCAGCCGGGTCAGAGCAGGTAGGGCAATCGTAGAATAGCCTTTATCGTGGAAGGATTGGCTATAATCCAGGTCAAGGGCGTAAGGGTAGCGAAACCGCTCGTCCATAAAGCCCACTTCCTCGATCAATCCCCGCCTTAAACATAACAACCCACCTTCCAGTGCTTCCACCGGGCTCTGGGTTTCGTTCGCGGCTACTGTGAGGGGTTTGAAACCTTCCAGTTTCTGGTTTTCGCGCACCAATTCCAGGGGATAAAGGCCATATAGAGTGGGTTTATCGTTAGCCTCAATAATATTGAATAGCTCGCCAAAAATATCGCCTTTTATTACTAACCCGGCATCAAGCAACAATAACCAGTGTCCCCGACCCTGCTTAAATGCTAGATTGCGGGCGGCGGCTTCTCCTAAATCCTCGGCATAGATTGCCCGAAAGTTACGATAGTTATGGGCGACGGTTTCAAGATAGGCGATAGTGTCCGGGCTACTGGCTAAATCTACTGCTACTATTTCGATTTTCTGTTTACTTTTCAGGCCAAAATTCAGCACACTTTCAATCGTTGGGCGCAATTCCGCCAGATTGTTTTTGCTTACCAGACTGACCGTAAAATCAACTTTGTCCGGCTCATTTAGAAAGGAACGGATATTACGCGAATTAGTAATACGCGGACGGGCTTCGGTTGAGGAAGTTTTGGTGGTATTTATCTTTGGGTTTGGGTTCTTTGGGCGATTTGGTTGGGGGAAATTCCCGCCGCCCTCTCGAGTGGTGATTGGGTTCTTGCCGGGTTTTTCGGTAATCGGGGTGGAGTTTAATCCCAACCCAAAGCCCAAAATTTTATCAAACTCCGCCAGAGCCAGAAGTTTGGCAGATGGGCTTAGTTCGCTTTGTAGCATCGTCCAACAGACGGTCAGGGCGCGGGGCAAATTTAAATCATCGTCTAGTTGTTCGGTAAAGCGCGTTAACCAACTTTCCAGTTCGATATGTTCGCTGGTGGGTTTGGAATGACCGTTGGTTTGTCCCTGAGTCTGGTAACGTAATACGTAGCTTTGCAGGCGTTCAAAGGCTGCGGCTGCACTGGGTAGAGCCTGAGTGTCAGTTAACAAAGTGCGATAATGGGCAAAAGCCAGCCAGTAGCGCAATTCACCGGGGCTATAGCTTTCCAGTTCTTCAGCGATGGGCAATTCCGCCGTTGTGCCGAATTCTATCATCAAAGGCGCGGTAATCCCCTCAAACCCGTCATTTACCAGAGCAACCTCGGCTGTTTCGGGCTTCTCAACTATTTCTAGTATCCGCCCTTCCGCTTGCAACACTTTTTCCAGCGATTCCACCAGACAAAACAGCCTTAACCCAACCAAATCTTTGGCACGGGCGGCGGTAGGCGGTACAGGCAACGCACTGTATAAACGCAGCTTTTTCGCGCCACTATCGGGAAAAAATTCTTTTCGTTTGGTTCGGGCATTATAAATTTTGATTTTGCTCATAGCTCCATTATACTTGAACCGATGTATATATGCACTCAAGATTTAGTAGGCCAATTTCCTACCAAATTTAATTGAACCGCCAAGTTCGCTAAGAACGCCAAGAAAATTTAATTTGAATTTTCTCTGTGTCCTTTGTGTCTCTCTGGTTAGTATAAAATAGAAAAGGTTAATATTTTATGCCAAAAAGCCCGGAAAATTTACCCTATCACTTAACCCTGGAAGGGGCTTATAACGTGCGGGACATTGGGGGTTACAGAACCTCGGACGGAAAACTCATCCGGCAGGGGGCTTTTTTAAGAGCGGATGGTCTTGACCGCTTATCGTCAGCTGACCAGCAACTTCTGTTGGATTACGGCCTGACTTCGGTTATAGATTTGCGGGCTTCCAGCGAGCTTAAAGCTTTTCCTGACGTATTTGCCCAATCCAGCCAGGTTAACTATCTGCACCTGCCGATGTTTGAGTTTGAGGATGGTAATATCATTGAGGTTTACAAGAAAAACCCGCCCCTGGAAGAGCTCTATTGCCATTGGTTGGATGAGTGTCAGGCTCGTATCAAGTTTATAATCGAAGCAATTGCTATGTCTGGTTCAGGTTGTACGCTGGTACATTGCTCGGCGGGTAAAGATCGCACCGGGCTGATTATCGCCATTTTGCTGGGATTAGTTGAGGTTGCGCCGGAAGTAATAGCCCAGGATTACTCACTAAGTGCTACTAATCTTGCCCCAAAAGTTGAGGAGTGGCGGGTTCAAGCAATCAAGGACAAACAAAATATCGAAATGTTTGACCACTATATGGCCTCTGAACCCTACATGATTCTAAAAGCCTTTGAGCATCTGGAAACAAACTATGGTGGGGTAGTGGGTTATTTAGAAAAAATTGGCCTGGATTCCCAGCAACTTGACATAATTATTGCAAAATTGACCTAAAATAGAAGATAGGGAAATTAATTGGGGCCTGCTTTAATTGGGTAGACACTTTGGTCTACCCCTACAGAAAAAGAGATTAAATCACAGTTTTATCAAACCGTGTTGGGCGGCGGTAGTGACGGCTTCGGTGCGATTACTGACCCCCAGCTTGGCTAAAATGGCACTGACGTGGAATTTCACAGTACGCTCGCTAATAACCAGGCGGTTGGCAATTTCTTTGTTGGCAAAGCCCCGTGCCACCAGTTCTAGCACTTCCTGTTCGCGCTCGGTCAGTTCTTCACCACTAAAGGTTTGAGGAACGGGCGGGGTATTGTTTTGCATCTGGCGCAGGAGTTTGCCCGCCACCAACGGTTGTAGCAAAGCCCCACCCAGATAAACCGTTCGCACCGCCCGGAAAATTTCATCACGGGGGGCATCGCCCTTGAGCAAATAGCCCTGTGCGCCCAACTGTACCGCCCCTAAAATCCGCTCGTCAGTATCAAACACCGTAAAGATAATAATTTTGGTCTGGGGGCGTTGCTGCATAATCTGGCGCAGGGCTTCCAACCCATCCATTACGGGCATGTCCAGGTCAAGCAGCACAATATCCGGCTGCAATTTTTCCACCTGGGTTACCGCCTCCCGCCCATCTCCAGCTTCGCCCACCACCTCAAAATCGGCCTGGGTTTCCAGTATTGCACTCAACCCATCGCGCACGACCGGGTGGTCATCCACAATTAATATTTTTATTTTTTCGGTCAAACCTAACTCCCTAACCCCGGACACGGTGTATCGTGTCTTTACGAAAACCCATATATCGGACAGGCATAAGGCCAGTCCCTACGAAATATCTCTTCTTTTTTCATCCTTTATCCCTCATCCTTCCCTATAAGGGTACAATCAATTCTATCGCGGTGCCACTGCCGGGGCAACTTTTGATTTCCAGGCTTCCACCCAACAGTCGGGCGCGTTCGTTCATGCCAATTAGCCCAAAATGGCCCTGTCGTGACTCCTCACCCGTTTGCACTTCGTCTGGCACAAACCCTAGCCCGTCATCCTCAATAATCAGGCGTAAACGTTCGTTGCCGTCTACCAGTTCGGCCTGAAAAGTGACTTTTGCGGTTTTAGCCTGAGCGTGCTTTTTGATATTATTAAGGGCTTCCTGAGCGATTCGATAGACCCCGGCCTCCACTCTGGCGGGGAAGCGGCGATTGGAAACCGGGGCGGCGTTTAGCTCAAAATGGGCTTCCACTCCCGTTTCGTTGGTAAAAATTTCTACCAGCGCGGCAATTGCTTCCACCAGTAATTTTTCCTGCAAGGGCGCGGCTCGTAAATCCAGCACCGAGCGGCGGGCCTCGTCCAGATTGGCGCGAGTCAGGTTCAGGGCTTTGCTGATTTTCTCGCGGGCTCTGGCGTGTTTGGCGGGGTCGGGACTGTCGAGCATAACCTCGGCACTTTCCAGGTTAAAAATAGTAGCCGCCATTCCCTGGGCAATCGTATCATGAATTTCGCGGGCCAGCCGATTGCGCTCCTCGGTGGTTGCCAGGCGGCTGGTTTGATCGAACAGTCGGGCGCGTTCCACCGCTACCCCAATCTGGTAGCCGATAATATAAAGTAATTGTAGCTCGTTATCATCTAGTTTGCGCCAATCCGGGCCGGTGACGTTCATCACTCCCAGCCGTTTGTCGTGGGCATAAATGGGTATAGAAGCGTGATACTGTAAACCGTTAGTGCCTTCCAAATCGGCATCGAGGCGGCTACATTCCAGCACATTGACATTAGCCGCACCTGTCAAATCCCCCGCCATAAAGGTGTTCAGGCACAGGCAATTGGTACTGCGCATCCGAGCGGGTTTGGCGGTCAGGAAGGGCGGTAACATTCGAGCCGCCGCCAGATAAGGTTCGCAACTGGCCTCATCCAGCAACCAGACCCAGCCTGTTTCCAACTTTAACAAATCGGCTACCAGGGCCAAAGCATTTTCCAGAGCACTTTTGGTATCTACTGCCCGATTCAGCTCCTCGGCAATCGCCCGTAATATCGCCAGCTCGCGGTTGCGTTGCTCCAATTTCTGGATTGCCGATAACTCGGTTACTTCGTCTTCACCCATTGCTACCCCTGCCCCATAATTCGTTCAAATAATTCCCGATTCCTATAATTATTTCGGTGCTATTGTCGGTCACAGCCACCAAATAAACGCCGCTCCAAACATCCCAACAGGCCGAAATTTGCATGTTATCTTTTTCTAAATCTATACATAGCAGGTCGAAGCCATCCAGGGCATATACAACTTTGAAGCCAAATTCTGTTTCGAGAATCGGGATAATCTCCAGCAGCAATTCACTATCGGCCCCATATATTTCAAAGTTAGTTCGGTTGCTGGCATCTTTATCGAATTGACCGCGCATAACTACCCCCGCCACAACACGAAAAGGGTCAAGGGCAGACAAAAGGCAAACATGCTCCACATACTAACTTCCAGCACGCGGTACAAAGCATGCTGCTCGTCGGTTTCGGGAGGACGATAACGCTTTCCCAGTTTTACCAAAACCAGCACCACCATTGAGGCTGCCAGCAAAAATGAGGCGAAATTCATTGTTGACCTGATTCAGGAACTTTCTCGATCATAAGTAAAGATTATTGAACACAAACTTTAACACTTCAAGTATATCTTATCAAACAAAGCGCGAAACTTGCGAAAACAGGCTCAACGGGCTAGGATAGCAAAACGAAGTCAGAAGTATAAACAATTTGCCTGGATACTCCGTACTTTTTCCAATAACCAGTAACCCACAACCGTTTAGAGGAGTTTTGACTATGCCGCTTGAGCCCGTTTCTAAAAAACTAATGGAAGATTTGGCTGCGTCCGGGCAACCGCCCCGCTATTTGCTGCCTCCAGTTGAAGCCCGTATTTCTGCCACCAAACTATTTATCGCGGCGGCAGGTACACTAGACCCGGTAGCCAAAGTCGAGGATTTTGCCATACCGGGGTTGGGGGGCGAAATTCCGATTCGGGTAATTACTCCGGCGGGTAATGGCCCTTTCCCGGTGCTGGTCTATTCCCATGGCGGAGGTTGGACATTTGGCAACATTGATACCCACGAGGCCGCTTGCCGAAAACTGGCAAATGAGGCGGGTTGTGTGGTGGTTTCGGTGGAGTATCGGCTGGCTCCTGAGAATAAATTCCCGGCTGCCGCCGAAGACGCTTATTCTGCCACCAAATGGGTAGCGGATAACGCTGCTAGGATTAACGTAGACCCGACTAGAATTGCCGTTGGTGGCGACAGCGCGGGGGGCAATGCGGCGGCGGTGACTTGCCTGATGGCGCGTGACCGGGGTGGCCCGGCAATCGCCTTCCAACTGCTGATTTACCCGGTGCTGGACTATTACGAACCCGGCACGCCCTCCTATCAGGAACACGCTACAGGCTATTTTTTGACCCAGGAGGCGATGAAGAAATATTGGGAAAATTATCTTGCCGACCCGGCAGAAGCCAAGAACCCCTACGCTTCCCCCCTTCAGGCCGAAAATCTGGCTGGATTACCGCCCGCCCTGCTGGTTCTTGCCGAATATGACCCGTTAGTGGATGAGGGTAAATTGTATGCGGTGCGGCTGGAACAGGCCGGAGTGTACGCCAAAATAAACTTTTACGAAGGGGTGATGCACGGCTTCTTTAATATGCCGGGAATGATAGAGTTAGCCCGACAGGCCATCAGCGAGGCCGCTCAGGAACTAAAATCAGCTTTACATAAATAGAATGAGTGTAGGGGCGAACACTAGGTTCGCCCTTCTTAAAAATTCTAGCTCTTGGAGGCTCGCATTCGTTCGCCGTGATTCAGGATACGTTTACGGAGGCGGATATTTTTGGGGGTAACTTCCACCAACTCATCATTCTCGATAAAGTCCAGCGATTGTTCCAGACTAAGGAGAATAGGTGGGGTCAGACGCACCCCAATATCGCTGGTAGAGCTGCGAATATTGGTCAACTTCTTTTCCTTCGCCACGTTCACCGCAATATCACTCTCGCGCTGGTTTAGCCCGACAATCATCCCCTCGTAAACTGGTACACCCGGCTCGACAAAGGTTGAACCGCGCTCCTGGGCATTGGCTAAACCGTAGCCCGTAGTTGGCCCGTCCTCGCTGGCTACTAGCACCCCGTTGCGGGTCTGTCCAAGCTCACCATACCAGGGTTCGTATCCGATAAACAGGCTCGCCATAATTCCACTGCCCCGCGTAAGGGTCAGGAAGATGTTACGGAAACCGATAAGCCCGCGTGTTGGTATCGAAAACTCCAGACGAACCCGACCCTTACCGTCAGGCAGATATTTCATCATCTGAGCCTTGCGCCGCCCAAGTTGCTCGATTACGCCGCCTTCGTGTTCCTCATTCACATCCAGAATAAGGTGTTCGACTGGCTCCATCTTCTTGCTATCAATATCTTTGGTAATAACTTCAGGGCGGGATACCTGGAACTCGTAGCCTTCGCGGCGCATCATTTCAATCAAAATTGAAAGGTGTAACTCTCCGCGTCCGGCTACATTAAACACATCGGCACTATCGGTATCAGCGACCCGTAGAGCGATATTAGTATCCAATTCGCGATAAAGGCGGTCACGCAACTGGCGACTGGTGCTATAAGTGCCTTCCTTACCACCAAAAGGCGAGGTATTAACCCCGAAGGTTAGTTGCAAGGTGGGCTCTTCGATTGCAATCGGCGGCAAGGCTTCGGGCTTTTCGGCATCGGCTACAGTTTCACCGATACTGATGTCGGAAATCCCACTAAAGGCAATAATATCGCCCGCGCTGGTTTCCTCAATCTCGATTTTGTGCAAACCTTCATAAGTAAACAGGCTACCGATTTTTTGGCGGCTGATTTTGCCTTCACGCGTAACCCGGCTAACCGCTTCGCCCACCCGTACTTTGCCCTTCGAGACCCGACCCACCCCAATGCGTCCCAGGTGGTTGTTATAGTCCAGGCTGGTCACTAACATCTGGAAGCCCGAAACCTCGTCCACCACCGGGGCGGGGACGTATTTCAAAATGGTGTCGAACAGGGGGGCTAAATCTGGCGAGTCAAAAACTGACTCAGGAGCATAGGCTGCTCGGCCTTCTCTGGCGATGGTATAAATCACCGGGAAATCGAGTTGCTCGGCATCGGTTGCTAGTTCCAGAAACAAGTCCTGGGTCATTTCCAGAACAACGGGGGGGCGGGCAGTAGGGCGGTCAATTTTGTTAATAACCACAATCGGCTTGAGGCCAATCTCAAAAGCTTTGGTCAAAACAAAGCGGGTCTGGGGCATCGGGCCGTCCACCGCGTCAATCAGTAACAAACAGCCATCAGCCATATTAAGCACCCGCTCAACCTCACCACCGAAGTCGGCATGTCCAGGGGTATCAATAATATTGATTTTTACGGTGTGATAGTGAATGGCGGTATTTTTCGCCAGAATCGTAATACCCTTTTCCCGCTCAAGGTCGTTTGAGTCCATAATGAGCGTGCCAACTGTTTCGTTTTTACGGAAAATATTGCTCTGTTTGAGCATTCCATCCACCAGGGTCGTCTTGCCGTGGTCAACGTGGGCAATAATTGCTACGTTTCGGATGTCCTCGCGAAGTTTATGTTCCACCTGAAAAATTTACCTCTAAACATTCATCGGTTGCCGGCTGCCAGTTAGCAGGAGAACCTGGACTGACCTTTTACCGTACTTGCAAACTTACAACAGCTTATAATTGTTACAGGAGTTTCGCTTGAAGCCGCTTCTCTGGTTAAATGATGGCCTGACTGCTGAGTCCCAAAGCGAAAGCCCTAAATTAATTGTTATTATCACAATTGTACATTCTACCATATTTGGACAGCAACAAAGAGCTAAAAAAGGGAGGAAGAATAAAGAATCAGGACAAGCAGAGGTAAAAGGGTTTTAATTGGAGTATAAAACGTCAGGCAAATAGGGTGTTGAAACGGTTATTAATCTCTTGAGAGGCCCTCAATTGGTTAGTAGCCTCTTTTACAACATAAATTTTTGAGCATTTTCCTGGAGAAGTGTTTACTAAAGCTCAATCCTGGTTTAACTTTTTAACCCTTTCAGCACTTCGATTACTCTGGCTGGTTCCCACCGGGGTGTTGTAACTTGATTGGGTCACTCCCAGATAGTGTTTATCAATAACCCCCAATTAGAGCCAAAATCTTGAGAAATACTTTTTGGAAACTCTATTTGAGGGTTCATACCGGATCTAATTAGAATATTTACGGCTCTGTACATTTTATTAAATGCTCTTTTTCCATTCGATTCTGGAGCCTGAAAGTAACAAGCAGGATTTTTTTAATAGCTCCCGCCAGCGGCACTGCTACCAATATCCCGAACAATCCGCCAAGTTGTGCACCAACCAGTAAAATGAATAGGGTTGCGACCGGGCCAGACTCGCTTGAGCACTTTAGCCATTTTGGTAAAACGGCGTTTAAGAGCAGGGTTTGAATTACAAACAGAGCGATAAACACTACTAGTACCGGCTTGTTATCCCCCAGTAAACCGATCACCGAGGGCAAGAACAGCGAGATTGGCGCACCCACAACCGGGATTATCAATATCAAGAAACACAGGAAGGCGGTTGCCACCGGGCAATCAAGCCCGGCCACAAACATAACCACTCCTACCACAACCCCATATAGCAGCGCAATTTCAACGCGCCCCCGCAGATAACCCTTAAAGCTTTTTTCAATAGTTCGGTAGACAAAGCTAAAGTATCGTTTTAGGCTGGTCGGGGCTAATTCCAGTAATGAAAGATTAGGGCGATTACGCTGTTGAAGGTGCCTGGAATTGTATTCTTTGCTTGCAAGTAAGGTGAAGGATATTATGATGA
Source organism: Chloroflexia bacterium (assembly GCA_038207495.1). Taxonomy (GTDB): domain Bacteria; phylum Chloroflexota; class Chloroflexia; order Chloroheliales; family Chloroheliaceae; genus Chlorohelix. The sequence continues at coordinate 66,889 of JBBQZS010000023.1, read as the reverse complement.
GCAAAATCAGCTGAACTATACCAAATCCAACCGCTATTACCAGATTGAAGGGCCGGCTATTAGCGGTATCTACCATATTCGCCAACTCAGACTCAACCTTGCCAAAATCAATACTTTCTATCCCAAAACCATTGACCAAATTATTAATGTTATTCTTAATAGTTGCGGATGAGTAGTTCAGCTTATCGTTAATCAGCTCGTATAATTCAGTTAGAATTAAAGCGAATAGAGTAACCAAAGCACTAATTAGTACCAGATAAGTTAGAATTATTGCAATAATTTTCGGAAGTCCACACTTCACCAACCGCTTTACAATTGGCTCCAGTACCAGCGCAATTAACCAGGCTCCGATAAAGAGATTTATTATATATACGATGGGGCTAATCAGGATTTGGTAAGCAATAATTATGAACCCGGTAAATAGTAAACCTATTCCCATCACCAGAGTGATATTTACCAACTTAGTCCTGGAAAGTAAATTTAGCTGGCTGCTTTTTGCTATCCAATTGTAGAATAAATATTGACTCTTTGCAGATTTATCCTTGAAATGTAGGATGTTATTTAACATAAATCACCTCATTTCGGTTGCCAGGATCTTCACCACTTTTCGTTAGAGTAACTTTATATTACCACGTTCCGGTTTATCCCTGGGGGTTATTGCTGAGCCTGGGCAGGTTTTGCTTTCCTGAATTTATCCCTTAGCCCGATATACAAAACCCCTGCTCCCAGCATAAAGAAGATAGGGATTACCCCTAAACTATCCGCCATTGTTCCGGCAAATAGCAGGGGGAAGAGGGTTACAAAATTCGAGAGAGTATAATAAACCGCGTAAACCCTGCCAACTATTTGTTTTGGAGCATTTTCCTACAAAATTGTCAGGGCTGGGACATTAATCAATGAGATGAACAGACCGAAAATAAGCGAAAGTATAACCAGGATTGTTAATGGAGTCGCCTCACCATAACTGCTGGGCGAGCCAAACAAGTGCAACACTGGCACTAAAAACCCCATTCCGCAAAGAGTTAGCGAGATACCAATGGTAGCCAGAAACATAGCCAGAGACCGGGTTGAATTCGTGACTAGCAAATTTACTATACCTAACCCTAAGCCAATACCGATGCTCAAAGGTACCAGGATAAAAACAAGTCTGTCAGAACTCAGCCCTAGCCCGGTTTCTTTATTATTGATAAATGAAAGCCCAATACCTGTCAGGGTAAATAGTAATACTTGCACCATTGAAAGGCGGACTATCGCAAACCAGATTAAAGAATGGTGCCGAATAAAACGCCAGCCTTCCGCAATCTCTTTGCCACTGTCAGCCAGCAAACCTGCCAGGTGTCCTAATTGCATTACCCGTAAATGAGTTTTCCTGGGAGTTGAGGGCAGGAACCATAATAGAAAAGCAGCTACCAGGAAAATAAGGCTAGCCAACCAGAATAAGTTTTGAAGGCCAATTAAGGCTGGGAGTAGTGACCCCAACAAACTAAATCCGACGAATTGCGCCCCAAAAAAGGTTAGTTGGAAGCAGGAGTTGGCTTGTACCAGGTGATCAGTATCAACCAGTGCCGGGATTAAAGCACCTTCGGCTGGCCCGAAAAATTGACCAAGCGTGGCAAACAAAACAGTAAAAACTAAAACCAGGGGGAGAGCCGTAGCCGGGTCAAGCAGGCTTATACCTATTAAAGAGGGTATTATTAGAGCGCGTATTAAACTCGAATATACTAAAATCAGTCGTTTGCTAATTCGGTCTACAAAAGCTGCCGAAACTGCGCTGAATATTACTCCTGGTAACAGAAAAGCTGCCACAGTAGCCGAGGTAATAAAAGCCGAGCCATTACTTAATTTGAAAGATAAGGTTACCAACGCCAGGCCCATCAGGTTCTGAACTATTTGGGTCAGGGTTTGGGCTCCCCATAAAAGCATGAATTTACGGTTAACAAACAACAAATTGGTTGGCTGTTCAGCACATGCCAGAATGTTGGTTTCCATAGAGTTACCCTCCTTTTTAGACGGGTTTTCCAGGTTGGAGTTGTTAGGTACGACTGATGGCTATTTGTTATCTGAAATAGATTAGTTCCAACGGATTATTTGAGGGGAATAATGGCTACCTTGCCTTCTATTATTAGCTTAAGTGAAGAGTTTGAACTTCTCACCCGAAAGCAGCCATAAACCCAGGAAACCGCACAAAGCCGCAGGTAACAATAGGAATAAGGTAAGCATCAAAGTTGTTAAACCTTTTAATTCAGCCTCAAGATCAATAACCCAAATGGTGCAAGGTATATAGGCTAAGAGCGACAGCGCGGTAATCCCAAACAGGATTTCAATGACGATTTTTCGTGTCTTGTTCATCATGGGTGCAACCTCCTTAACTAATATTCCCTTTCCTTACACTTCCATTATAGCTGGTGAGGTACTGTTTTTCACAGGGGCGATACTGCCATTTACTGTATGAAGCGAGGGTAGTGTCAGTTTAGGGTTAAACGTTTGGCCTAATTTGTGCCCTCACGATTTTTGCACAACAAGAGATTTCCTTCTTTCACTCAGAATGCTACTTCTTATAAGCTCCTGCAATAAGCCCCTTATTTTCGCAACACTGGTAAACATTAAGTCTTTTAAACAAACAATTTAATTAAACTTTAACCAGGATTTAAACCATTCATAGCTATGATGATTTTATAGGCACAAATTGCCTGAAATGAAAAGTTAATAAAAGAAATCGCCTGTTTCTGAGCAGAAGAAGGAGGTTTGAAATGAAACAAAAACACTTACCTTTGAACGCTGATATCGTCGCACTTTTGCTGGTTGGCGTTTTGTTGGTGGCATGCGGCGACCCAACCGCAACTCTGGCCCCAACCCCAACGAAAGTGGCTACCACTGTTCCGACCACTACAACTGTAGTGACCACTGCTCCAACTACTGTTGCTACCACCGCCCCAACCACTACCGCCGTTGAAGCGACTACCGATGCTTTTACCACCGAAGTGGTTATTCCCGCGCTTCCGGGCTATATTTCAACGGATGTTGCTATACCAAGTAACGTGATGCCCAAAACCCTCCGTGGTATTGTAGGCAATACCCCTGATGTTGGCTATTGGCTGGATGGCGATAATAACGTGATCCTCAAAATAGGCACAAGCGGTAAATTGTTGTTGCAATTCGGCAGTAAAGGCTCTGAAGATGGTCAATTAAATTTACCTCCGCGCTATGTTCCGCAGGGTATGGCTATTCATAGTCAAAACCGACTCTATGTTGCCGACACCCTGAATAATCGGGTTCAGGTGTTTAGCACCGAGGGTAATTTCCTGGCTAAATGGGGCACTGAGGGCAAAGCTGATGGTCAGTTTATCAAGCCCGAAGCAATGGTACTTGGCCCGGACGGTAGTTTGTATGTTTCGGATGAGAATTGAGTTCAGAAATTCGATAACACCGGAAAATTCCTACTGAAATTTGCCGCTAAAGGTAGTGAAGAAGGCCAGATTTTGGGACAAGTTTATCAAATGGATCTGGACGGGAGCGGGAATATTTACCTGCTAGACCAGATGAATAAAAGTCTACTGAAGTTTGATAGCAATGGCAAATTCCTGGTCAAGTTTGGTGGTTCTGGCGAGAGTGATGGCAAATTCAGGCTGCCTTATTGTGAAGCGGTAGATGCTCAGGGTAACATTTTTGTGGCGGATGTTGCTCTGCAAACAATTCAGAAGTTTGATACCAACGGCAAATTCGTGAGCAAATGGGTGGTGAAAGACCCCACTGGCAAACAATTTATTCCGGTTTGGCTTTCGATTGATAACGTGAAAGGACAATTAACTGTAGCCACCAGTAGTGGAGGACCAACTTTTATCTATAAGTTGCCCTAAAACATCCCAGAAACCGTTCAAATCATAACCAATCAAGCCTGAAAACTAAGTCGATAGAGTCTAATACCAGGTACGGTTAGAAACAATTCGGTAACATTGTAAGAGCGGGTTTACCCTCATGTATTCAGGTAGGAAACCCGCCTGGGAGGGTCAAACACCCTTACAATATTATTGAATTGCTTTTGCCATAATTTTTCAAACTAACCAGGGATAGTATTATCACCCGCGAAAGAATTAGAGTAAAACAAAAGGTAATCTTTAATATGGCTTGACCAATACTCCGTATTATGCCCACCCGACCATAGATTCCAGTTATGGGGCACTCCCTCTGTTACCAAAAGTTGGTGGAATTCGCTGGCGCGTGGCGACCAATCTTTATCATCTTGCCCAATATCCAGCCAGATTTTGTAATCGGACAAATCGAATGTTTGGGCCAGGGTAAAAGGGTCAATGGTGGCAAAATATTCGTCATCACCCCAGAAATCAAAAGCCTGTTCCTTGGTACGCAGGGCGGGGCTATGCGCTCCGATGATGCTAAAAACTTCGGGATAATTTATCCCCACCTGTAAAGCCCCATGCCCACCCATCGAAAGCCCGCCAATAGCCCGGTTAGCAGGGTTGGAGAGGCTACGGAAGGTGCTATCAATATGTTCAACCAGGTCTATCGCCAGATAATCACCCCAGCGTGGCCCACCGGTAGCATGATTCATCCAATAACTGAACTCACCTTCTGGCATCACAATAATGAAGGGCTGAATTTTTTTGGCTAGAATGAGTTGATCGGCCTGTTTAAGGAGGCCATATTCAGTCCACTGGTTATAATTGGCGTTACGCCCATGCAACATATACAAAACCGGATAACGCTGCTGGCTGGTGGCATAACCGGGTGGCAGATATACCCGGTATAGAACCTCGCGATTTAGAATTCGGCTCGCAAAGGTTTGGTCTAAAACTGTACCTTTACCCTCAAACCAGAGCTTGACCTCTTTGTTATTGGTGCTAGATAATCCAGTCGGCTTTGGCCCCTGTTTATTTAGCACATAACGCCAGTAAAAATAATGCTCCCCGACATTACCCATTTCGACCTTAAACCCATCCGGGTTGGAAGGCGTATAGGTCAATACTCGCCGCTCGAAAAGCTGAACTAATATATCCATTTCTTGCCCGCCACTAACCGCCCGTATCCAATAGGGCTCGGTAACTGGACGACCAAGTAAAAAGGTAGGGTTGCCGTTAAAAAGTGGGGTAACAGTGTATTTTTTGTTATCCCAAACCTTGCCGGATTGCTCACCAAACGCTACAAAAACATCGGCAATATTGTGTTGAGTAATCGAATCATAACCTGTGAGTAAGCGTTTTTCGGGGGGTTCAAAGGTGCTGACAAACCCGGCCCGGTCAATATGGGTTGAAATCGGGCTACCACTGGTCGAAGGTTTGCCATTTTCTGCCCCTTGAAAGGTAACAACTCTGGCAAAGCTGCTATAGGTTGGGGCGATTTGGTTAGCCCCTGCCACGTTGGAGTCTCCGGCAATCTGGGTGGTGCTGGGTTTGAGGGCTACAAAACTATTATCACCGTCCTGGCGATAACCTGTCACTAACTCTTTGACTAATAATCCGGTGGTGACATAGTAGGGGTCGCTGGGGTTAGCCGCGAAACTGTTAAGTTCCATGCGGGCTTTATCAAAATACTGCACTTTGCGGGGGAGGCCGTTGTAAGTTTCGGTTAGGATCGGTTTACCAAAATTAAGCGAGGGCCCCCAGGTATAGCCGCGCCCAACCCCCGGTAACTCCTGCACGGGTTTATCCAGCCGTTGCCAGGCTTTACTGAACCCCTGGTCGTTGAAGCGCATCCCCGGTTTGGTTGGGGCTGCCGAAGCAAATGAAGGTAACAGAGTGAATATTACAACGGCCAAAAATGCCAGCCTGAACTTTTTCACAACTTCCTCTTAAGTGGGCTTAGGTAATTTATCGAAACCCAAAGGTATAAGTTTCACTATGTCACTGAAATAGTTTAACACAAAAATAAATTCACTACTTGCAATAAACCCCACTATTAAACAAAAACCAATTACATTTTTATCATAATGCTCCGTTCTTTCACCGCAAAATCATCGGGTTATTCTGTTACTTCGCTATTGTCGCCCACATTCAGACGGCGGAATACCCCCACTACTGTCGCGTTACTTCCTATTACCGAGTCGGTCAGGGTAGAAGTTTTAACTTGAGTTTTCTCGCTGATAATACTATCCCGTACTATCGAATCCTCAATTTCTACGCCAGCCGCAATACTGACATTTGGCCCAATGATGCTTCGGCTGATTTTGGCATCAGGCGCGATGTAGACGGGTGGAATGATTACCGAGTCAGTTACGGTAGCCTCAGTGGCATTTTTGCCGTTTTTTGCTAACAGGTAACGATTGGTAAGCAAAAGGGCGTCAATTTTCCCGCAATCCTCCCAGACATCCAGCGAGAAGGCGTTAAGTTTCGCGCCTTCCTCCAGCATTATCGAGATTGCGTCTGCCAGGAAGAATTCCCCGCCAAGCTGAACTTTACGTTCAATCTGGGCTTCGATAGCTCGCACCAACCAATTACCATCCTTGAAATAATATATTCCAACTATCGCCAGATTGGAAATGTAAGTTTTGGGCTTTTCCACCAAACGGGTAATAAAGTTGTCGTCACTCAAAACCGCTACCCCAAAACGGGCCGGGTCGTCTACTTCCTTGACATACATAACCCCATCCGAAGGGAGTTGACCCAACCGAGTCAGGTCAGTTGAGAAAATGGTATCAGCGAAGATAATCAGAATATCACTGGTTATATATTCCTTAGCCAGATAAATAGCGTGGGCTTGCCCCAACATTTCCTTTTGTTCAATATAACGGGCTTTGTATTGTGGGTAGGTTTTGGAAACATATTTCTCAATCTGGTCGCCCAAATAGCCCACAATAAAGATAATTTCTTCCACATTATCCAGTACCGCTAATTCGTCCAGAATATGGGCCAATACCGGTTTCCCTGCGACATTCACCAGGGGTTTGGGCTTGCTGTAAGTGTGGGGACGAAGCCGCGTGCCTAGTCCCGCCAGAGGGATGATGATTTTCATTTTAAAATAAGTCCTTTATCTAGATAAATATTCACCACAAGGCAGAGTGCAACCTACAACTTGTTGGACAGAGAAATTTATAAAACCTGGTGTCTTAGTGTCCTGCTGGTTCACTACTTAACCGACTGCCAATTTTTGTCAAAGGTGGTTTCTGTTTGGATATTATCCCGTTGCAAGATACATTCCAGCGATGGGTTAAGAACAATCAGCAAAGATGGAATATCAATTCGGGTAGACAATATCTACTCGTCCACATCTTCCCAATCGAGGGCTCTTGATACCGCCTTTTTCCAGTTCATGTAATATTTATTACGGCTCTCTTCATCAATGTGGCTCTCAAAAACACTATCCTCTTGCCATAGATTGGCTATTTCTTTCTGCGAGTCCCAATAATCAACCGTTAAGCCCGCAAAATAGGCTGCTCCTAACGCGGTAGTTTCGATAATTTTGGGGCGCACCACCCTGATACCCATCATGTCAGCCTGGAATTGCATCAGGAAGTTATTGGCAACCGCCCCACCATCTACCTTTATTTCATCAAAATCCAACCCGCTATCTTGCTTCATGGCTTCCAAAACGTCCCGCACCTGATAGGCAATACTTTCCAACGCTGCCCGTACCAGGTGATTGCGATTGCTCCCCCGCGTGAGGCCGAAAATTGCCCCCCGCGCTCGGCTATCCCAATAAGGTGCGCCTAGCCCCACAAAGGCCGGGACAATATAAATCCCGCCATTGTCCGGCACACTAAGGGCCATCTGCTCGGTCTCAGTGGCGTTGGTGATAAGTTTAAGCTCGTCCCGCAACCACTGGATGGCGGCCCCGGCGATAAAAGTGCTACCCTCAAGGGCATATTCCACTTTGTTGTTGTAGCCCCAGGCAATGGTGGTTAGCAGCCTGTTTTGTGAGTCTACGGGCTCGGTTCCGGTATTAACCAGCAAGAAAGCCCCGGTGCCATAGGTGCTTTTGATATTACCCTTGTTAAAACAGGCTTGCCCGAACAAAGCGGCATGTTGGTCGCCCGCTACCCCGCCGATAGGAATTGCCGGACTGTTGGGGGCTAACAAACCAGGCGGAATTTCACCAAAACGGAAAGCACTGGGTCGGACATCTGGCAACATCGCTATCGGAATACCCAGATAGTTCAGAATATCCTCGTCCCAGCGCAACTGGTGAATATTGTAGAGCAGGGTGCGACTGGCGTTGGTCATATCGGTCATATGGAGCTTGCCACCCGTAAGATTCCAGATAAGCCAGCTATCTATGGTGCCAAACAGAATCTCGCCATTCTCGGCCCGCTTCCTTAGCCCTTCCATATTTTCCAATAGCCACAACACTTTTGTGCCACTAAAATAGGGGTCGAGCAAGAGCCCGGTTTTTTCATGGATTTCGAGCTCCAGGCCTTCCCCTTTTAGCCGTTCGCACATAGCGGTGGTGCGGCGGTCTTGCCAGACGATGGCGTTATGGACGGGTTGCCCGGTAGACCGTTCCCACAACACCGTGGTTTCGCGCTGATTAGTAATACCTACCGCTGCAATCTGGTCATAGCCAATTTTGGCCTGATTTACCGCTTCATTTAAGGATGCCACTACCCCATTCCAGATGTCTACGGGGTCATGTTCTACCAGACCGGGACGTGGATAGATTTGTCGGACGGGGGCATAAGCCCGCCCAATGATGCTACTATCATGGTCAAAAACGATGGTGGTCGTGCCAGTAGTTCCCTGGTCAATTGCGACAATGTAGGTGGCTTTATCCACTTCCGCCATACGGCCCTCCTGTGGTTGAATGTACCCGGTTCAAAAACTTGATTAAAGGCTTTCAAAACTCCCGTCATTATAGCAAATTTAACATATTTATCATACGCTTTTTACATGGGCTGAATATAATGTAAAATAAGCATTGCAGGCTGAAAAATTAGAGTGAGGTCAGGCGGAATACTATGCGGTTACGGACGAAATTAATTTTTTCATATGTGTTAGTGGTTTTGATTGCGGTGGGTGTGTTAGGCGCGTTGGCTTTGCCCGTTTTGCAGAGTTACCAGAACGATAAAGCCACTATAAGCCTGGAAAATGACCGCAACGAAACCGCGACCCAACTTGACCCCTTAGTACGAGCTATTCAGGCTGATGCCGCTAGTAACCCATTCCGTGGATATCTCTGCGGTGGTACTCGCAAAGCCTGTAAGGATATAATTCCGCCCCCCCGCGAGGAAATAGAGGCAGGTTTTCAGAACTTGATGCAGGGCAAAACTTTTCGGTTGGTTATTATTGACTCTAACCCCACTACTCCCGATGTCCTTTATGATTCCGACCCTGACAAAAATAAACAGCTAGGTTTACAGGAGTCTATCAAATTCAGGAATGTCTTTCCGGTAAACGTTCGCACCCCTTTACCCACCCAGGATTTGCAACTTGCTGGCCGCAATTATTTTTACCGCGAATTTGACCTGCCTAATTTGGGGCAATATGAATCAATCCTAACTACTGCCCCGATTTCCCACCTTTTTGGCAGGTTAAACGGGGCTAACACCCGACAGGTAATTGTATCCGCTATTTTCCCCCGGCAGCCTGTACCAAATGTGTTGGGCGATTTGGGTTTTATTCTGGCGGGAGCGGGGTTGGCGGCTTTAGTCGTGTCGTTGATTGTAGGTTTTTTACTTTCGCGCAGCATTAGCCGCCCGCTTATCAAGGCCACTGTCGCTAGCCAGAGTATTGCCAAAGGCGATTATAGCCATACATTGCCGCTTGAGGGTGGTTACGAACTGGCGAAGTTGGCCGAAAGTTTTAACCAGATGTCAAACGAGGTGGAGCAATCCCAGCGCATCCAACGCGAACTGATTGCCAATGTTTCACATGAGCTAAAAACCCCACTGACGGCTATTCGGGGCTTTTCTCAGGCGATGGTGGATGGGGCTTTGCGCCGCCCCGAAGATTTTGCCCAGCCCGCCGAAATTATCAACAATGAAACCGAGCGCATGATACGGCTGGTTAACAGCTTGCTTGACCTATCGAAGCTGGAAAGTGGTCAGGTCAAGATGGCTCGTGAGGAACTTAGCCTCGAAGATATTTTTGAACGCTCGATTAGCAACTTTGAAGTGCGTTGCCAGCAGCAAGAGGTAAAGTTCATCCGGCGTTATAGCAATTTGCCGCCAGTTATGGGCGATAAAGACCGTTTGCGGCAGGTTTTTAATAATCTGCTGGATAATGCCTTACGCTATACTCCACCGGGCGGCACGATAACCATTACTTCTCAAGCTGTTGGCTCGAATATCATAACCAGAGTGGCTGATACTGGGCAGGGGATTGCCGAGAAGGATTTGAGCCGAATTTTCGAGCGTTTTTATCAAGCTGATAAGAGCCGAAGTAAGGAAACTGGCGGGTTGGGCTTAGGTCTGGCAATTACCCGCGAGATTATTCTGGCCCATCATGGAAAAATCGAGGTTGATAGCCAGCCGGGTAAAGGCACAACTTTCACTATCACCTTGCCTGTCAGCGAAACCGCTAAAGACCGCACCCCCACTATAGAGGTGCAATTACCAGTCTCACGCGTGGGAAAGTAAGTCGAACAGTAGTCAGAATTTAGGAGTCAGGACTCAGAAAAAAGATTTTTATTTCCCCCTTCCCTGATTCAAGGAAGGAGGTTAGGTCAACCCTACCCTATATATTGCTTCGACTCATGCTGCCGTCCACCGCCCAACTTGCCCCGGTCACCAGGCTGGCCCGTTCGCTGGCGAGGAACACCACCACATTTGCCACCTCTTCGGCTGTACCAAAGCGACCCAACGGCATTTCGTCCTTTACAAACTGCGCCATGCCCTGGGGGTCAGACTCCACCCGCCGCGCCCAACCGCCACCGGGAAACAAAATCGAACCGGGGGCGATACTATTTACCAGAATGCCAAACTTTGCTAAATCCTGGGCCATACCTTTTGCCAGACTGATTTCGGCGGCTTTAGCAGCGTTGTAAGCCGCTCCACCCCCGCCCTCGCGCCCCCACACGCTGCTGATGTTTATTATCCGCCCCCAACTCTGCGCCTTCATGTGGGGCAGTACCGCTTTGCTGGCATTCAGAGCGGTGAAAACGTTGGCCTCGAAAACCTGTCGCCATTGCTCTTCGCTGGACTTATCAAAACCACCTCCGCCAAAAGAGCCACCTACATTGTTGACCAGAATATCAATCCGCCCGTAGGTAGCATACACTTGTTCCACCAGACGGGTTATATCGTCGGTTTTGGTCATATCGGCAGCAACAGGCAGAGCTAAAGACAGTGAGGAATCAGGCTTAAAACCTGCCACACCTTTACCGAAAGCCTCGCTCAAATCTAGACGGGTTTTCTCCAGAGTGTCGGGTGTGCGGCCTGAAAAGGCCACATAACAACCTTCTTCCGCCAAACCCAGGCCAATGGCCCGTCCGATGCCCCGACTTCCGCCCGTTACAATTGCTACCCGCCCCGCCAAACCTAAATCCATAAAAAGTCCTCTCTATTTACTATAAAATAAAATGAGGGTTGCCAGAATTTGCTACCCTCATCTTATCATACAAAATTTATTTAGGATTTAAGGCTCTTTTTCAAAGGAGCTAAAATCTCCTCGGTTGAAGGCACGCCTCGTTTGAAGAAAATAATCTTGCCTTCCTCGTTGACTACTACCACCGTTCGATTAACCAGCTTGAGTAACCCAAAACCCAGAACCGCATCATAACGGCCTGAAACTTCGAGGCCCTTATCTACTAACAAAGGGAAGGTAAAGCCGTGCTTGTTGGAAAAATTTTCGTGGGAGCCCTGACTGCCACCGTTAATCCCAAATACAACCGCCCCGGCCTCCTGATATTGACTCGAACTATCCCGTGCAGCACATAGTTGGGCGGTGCAAAGGGGAGTTTCGTCGCCAGGGTAAAAAATAAGCACTACCGGGTTTTTGCCCCGATAGCTGGAAAGTTTTATTGTTTTGCCATCATCATCTGACAATTGAAAATCGGGCGCAACATCACCCACTTTTAATTTAGCCATTTTATCTAATAACCTTTCGTGTTATCTACGCATATTACGGGACAAAATTTATGTCCATACTAAATAGATTTTACCAAAATCCACTACTTAATACGCGATATTTTTCACAATCTCGGTTAATTTCTAGCGAGGGTATAGTGAAGAGGGTGTGAAGAGGTTTTTGCCCTGACATCCAGACTACAATTGATTCAATAAGCTGTGGCGTATAATTAAAATGGACTAAGCTATCCCGAAAAAACTGACCCATAAAAATTTAGTAAAAGGGAGCAAATAATATGTCTAATGAGCCTAATCCACGCATAAAAGTTGATACTACTCCACTTAAGGTGCAAGGGAACACTTTTTTAGATTGGACAGTATGGGCTATAACTGATATAGCTGAAAATTTGGTTGACCTGAATAAAAATCTGGCAAAAGGGGATAATCAAGCCGTTGTAAGGAATCTAAATAACCTGATAAGTTTGCGACGATGGGTTTTTATATTGCCGGGTGGGGGTAAACTGCGGGGTGGTCGCCAGGTTAAAGCTCAGATAATAAGAGCAGTTCCTCCCGCTCCAACAACCGTCACGTCTCCGCCAGTTACAGGTACTAATCCACCACCGCCAACTGGTAGAATGTAATCTACCTAATCCACGGGTGTTAATGAGGATTCAAGACTACTCTTGTAAACGGGAGTAGCCATCGTTTTCTCGACCATATTCACCCACAATTCCAGGAAGCGGGTAGTAGGCGGCAGAATCGGACGGTCTCGGCGATGGATTGAGCAAATTTCGATGTTGGTTGACTCAATATCGGCCAGGGGAATTTCGACCAACGCCCCGCTATGTAGCTCGTTGACGGTAGTGAAGCGCGGCAACAGGGTTATGCAATTGCTGGATTGTACCATCGCTTTGGCGGTATCGGTAACGCCCACCTCAATTGAGATGCGCGGGTTGCGGCTGGCATCACCCAACCGACTCAGGAATAAGTCAAAGCTTACACCCCAGCGCACAATTACAAATTCCTGGGCGGTCAATTCTACTATTTTTACCGGATTAATATTTCCTTCAGCATCGTGACGGTGGGCAAAGGGATGATGCGATCCGACCACTACAATAAGCTCATCCTTGAAAGAATGCAGGGTGCGGATTTCCTGATTTACAATTGGACCAGCAGCAACCCCCAATTGCACCACGTCATCCAGCACCATTTCCACTACTTGCCCGGAATTGCCAGAGCGCAGGAAGATTTCGACCTGGGGATATTCGCGGTGAAACTCGCTTAGTACCGGGGCAATCAGGTTGGAAGATAAGGTCGGGTTCGCGCCCAGGGTAAAGCGACCTGCGGTGCCTTCGCGTACATTTCGCACCGCTTCTTCGGCTTCTTCCAGTACTGATAGCATCCGCTCGGCATAGGGCAAAAAAGCTTTGCCGCCATCGGTCAGGCTAATACTACGCCCCTTCCGCAAAAAGAGTGGCAGTTTTAATTCTTGTTCCAGGGTTTGGATGCGCGCCGTAACCGAAGGCTGCGTCAGCGACAATATTTCGGCGGCGTGGGTAAAACTTTTCTCGCGGGCTGCCGCTACAAAGGCCCGCAATTGACCAATTTCCATAGAATTGCCCCTCTTTGCTTAATCTATTTGCCCTTAGAATATCAGATTCCCCTAACAAAGTAAAACATTTTGCCCTTTGTTATAGAAATCCTCTATGGGAAGAAATTTTGCTATAATCGGTTGTCGGGAAGTAGTCAGGATTCAGAAGTCAGGAGTCAGAATAAAGCAGCGGAATTGTCCCTTCTCCCTACCAGGAGAAGGCCAGGATTAGGGTAGAATTTTGACCATCACCCAGAACCCAAAATCAATATCAACCCCACCAAAAGGCTATGAGGTCTGGTTGGAGCGTTATCGCTGGCCTTTGCTGGCAATAATTTTAGTAGTGGCGGCAGGGCTGCGTTTTTTTGTGCTGGCAAAATCGCATTTTGTGCTGGATGGTGATGAGGCGGTATCTGGCCTGATAGCCCGGCATGTTTTTAGCCAGGGAGAGTTGGCGGTTTTTTTCTACGGGCAGCCCTATATGGCTCCCACTGATAGCTGGCTGGCCGCCCCTTTTATGGCAATTTTTGGCGGGAGTGGTTGGGTTAAAATCGGGCCATATTTATGGTCGGTGGTGCTGGTGGGTATGAACTGGTGGGTGACTCGGCTCTTTTTCCAGAGCCAATTAGCCGCTTTCTTTGCCGCACTTCTGACGGCCTTCCCACCCCTCTATTTTACGGTTAATAACTTGCGGGCGTTGGGCAGTTTTACCATTACCCTGGTTTTGGGCGACCTGTTATTACTCCTGACCTATTGGCTGGTTTTCGATCCTGCCAAACCTTCGCCCCGCCGCCTGAAATGGCTATGGTTTGGGTTGGGGCTGGCGGTGGGTTTTAGTTTTTACGCTTTCTGGCTGGTGGCTTTTTACTACGGACCGGTTTTTTTCTTTTTATTCCTCAAGGATAATCTTTTCTTCCTGCGGCGCACTTTTGGCCTGTTTGTGGGCGGCTTTTTTCTGGGCAGTTTCCCTTTTTGGTGGCAGAATCTTTTTGGCGGTTTCGAAACTTTGCGTTACTTCTTCGAGCCAAAGGCCGGTGGTGGTACAAAACCGCCTGCCGGAGATGTGTTGAGTTTCTTTTTTCAGCAAAGTTTGCCATTGGTGGTAGGGGCGCAAAATTTCTGGCAACCTACGAATCGGTTGATAAATCTGGTTTTGCAAGGGGCGTTGTTGTTAGTTCTGGTGGTCTGGCTATTTTTGCGCTGGCGTGGGCTTTTGGGCTGGTTCAGACTCTCACTTTCACCCGCCCGCCCGGTGGATATGCTGTTGCTGTTGATTTTACTATCACCCGCCCTCTACCTTTTTAGCGGAGTTGGCAATAATGCCCTGGCACTCCCTGGTGTGGATACCACTGGACGTTACCTGCTGCCCCTGATGGCGGTCGCACCTTTGCTAATCGCTGGATTATTGGCCCGTTTGCCAGAGCTTTTCCCTTTAAAAAATATCGGGCTGGGGCTGGCAGGGCTAGCTATGCTGCTATTTTTGTTTTGTTATTTGTGGCCCTACCGTCAGGCCGATTATGTCGTGGCGTTCCAATCCAGCTATTTCACCACCCTGCGCCCGCCTCTGGACAATCAGCCCACCCTTGATTACCTCAAAAGTCAGGGGGTTGAATACGCCACCTGTAATCACTGGGTGGGGAATCGCCTGATGCTGGACGCAAAGGAATCTGTAAAATGTGTGGATTATTACGATGTGCAGGTGCAGAAAGGGCCGGAGCGTTTCCCCAAACTGACTGAGGCCATTCGTCAGCCGAATCTTAAAGTTGGGTTTGTGCTGGTAAACCCCACTTTCGGGCCAACCCCGCTCGAAGCTAAACTACAGGCTTTGGGTGTTACTTTCTCTCGCCGCGACATATCCCCTTACACGATTATTATCCCCACTTCACGCCCGGTTTCGCCCGCCGAGGTAGTTGAGGCGTTGGGTTATCCTTATTAGAATTTCGCCAGAGCCATTTTCATCTGATCAATCGCTTTTTCGATATTTTCCCGGCTGTTGGCGTAACTCAGGCGCAAGTAGCCCTCGCCGTGTGGCCCGAAGGATACACCACCCAGACAGGCTACCCCCGCTTCGTGTAACAGGTAATCAGCAACCTCTTTGGAAGCACGCCCGAAGCTTTTGACATTAGGGAAAGCATAAAAAGCTCCTGCCGGATTGCGGCAACTGACCCCCGGAATTGAGTTTAGGCCATCCACCACTAATTTGCGTCGCGCCCGGAATTCCTCTATCATCGTGTCCGCATCGGTTTGAGGGCCATTAAGAGCGGCAACCCCGGCGTACTGGGTGAAGGTGGCGGTGCAAGAGGTGGTATTAACCATCAGCAGGGTAATCTGTTCCGCCAGAGCCTCCGGCATCAGGCCATAACCCAACCGCCAGCCTGTCATAGCGTAGGTTTTGCTAAATCCGTCCAGAATAATAGTGCGCTCTTTCATCCCAACCAGGGCGGCGGGGCTATGGAACTCGCCCTCATAGACAATCCGCGAATAAATCTCGTCAGAAAGTACCCAAAAATTGTGCTTTTGTGCCAGTTCAGCAATGCCCATCAGGTCGGCGGGAGTCAGCATCGAGCCGCAGGGGTTATGGGGACTGTTCAAAATCAGTAATCTGGTGCGGGGCGTGATTCGAGCTTTAAGGTCGTCCAGCGAGAAACGGAAATCCTGCTCTTCGGTCATGGGTAGAGCCACTGGCACACCCCCGGCGAATTTCACCACCGAATCGTAAATCGGGAAGCCGGGGTCGGGGTAAATCGCCTCATCCCCCGGCCCAATCAAGGCCATAATGGTATAGAAAATAATTGGCTTGGCCCCCGGCGTGACAATCACCTCGGCAGGCAAATAATTTACCCCACGCGTCCGACCGATGTAACTGGCAATCGCTTCCCGCAATTCGGGCAGTCCGGGAGTGGGGCCATAATGGGTTTTGCCCGCCCGGATAGCGGCAATGCCCGCCTCGGCAACGTGCGAGGGCGTTTCAAAGTCCGGCTCACCGATTTCCAGGTGGATAATCTGGCGACCTTGTGCTTCCAGGGCACGAGCACGCATTAAGACTTCAAATGCACCTTCAGTATTCAGTTGGCTAAGGCGGGCGGCAAAGTCCATAAGTTTAAATGAAATTTAGAGTTTTTTTGCCAGTCGCTATATTACCAAAAGCTTTGCCGCTGGTTTCACCCGTAATATCGTAACCTTCTTCGGCAATCGCTTCTTTCAGGCTGGCTTCGTTGACCGTCGCGGGGTCAAATGAAACATACACCTTTTTTGTTACAAGGTCAACTTCCACCTCTTGTACACCGGATTCTTTGGCGGCTTTAGTAATAGCGTTTACGCAATGCTCGCAGCTAACCTCCGGCACATCATAAGTAACTTCTTTCATCTTAATTGCTCCTTTTTAACTATTTTAGTTCTATAGAATACCCATAGGGGGTATATCTATAACTTATTTTAACCCTGTTCCAGCCTTTTGTCAAAGGGAATTAATTCGATAATCGGGATTAAATAGGGTAAAATCAAAAAACTTAAAAAACCAACTATCGAGAGGAACGCGCATTGGACCTGACAACCTATTTGCTTACCAGTATTGTTTTATTTTGTGGGGCTTTTGTTCAGGGAGTTATCGGCTTTGGGTTTAACGTGATGGGAGTGCCATTCGTAACAATTTTGGCGGGGCCAAAAATGGCGGTTTCGTTAATCAGCGTCCCCAGCCAGATAAATTGTTTGGTGCTGGTCTGGCGCATCCGCCGCCGGGAAAAAGATACTGTCCCACTCAACTTTGGCCCTTTGTTGCCCTTATTGCTGATGGGCGGGATTGGCACATTTGCGGGGGCGACGCTGTTGGTCGCGCTTGACCCCTCGATAGTTTTGACCTGCCTGGGCGTGCTGATTATGCTGTTTGTTTTTACTGACAATATCCGCAAGAACTGGCGACCTTCGCCCAAATACGAGAAGCAGTTAGCCTTTGTGGTGGGGTCAGTGACGGGGGTGCTTAACGGGCTGGCGGGTATCAGTGGGCCCACCCTCGCCCCCTACCTCTATACCCTCCGCCTTGATAAACATCAGTTTGTTTATTACCTCAACGTGATTTTCCTCTTTTTCGGGGCGTATCAGTGGATCAGTTTTTTCACATTAGGCCTTTATACCTGGGAGCGGATTTTTCTCGGCCTGAGTTTCTTGCCTCTCTCGCTGACGGCAATCTGGCTGGGGGAACGCGCCCGCTATCGGGTTAGTCCAGTTTTTTTTAATCGGCTGATTCTGGTGGTGCTGTTTATTACCTCACTGGATTTGTTGCGGCGCGGTTTGCACCTGTTTTAAGGAGAAACAATGCTAAACCCGGAAATTGCTCAAATACGACTTCAAGCCCAAAAAATCGCTTCTTCCGACTTTGATAAGCCTGAAGAAGTAGTGCAATGGCTGGGGGCGGTGCAATCTCAGGATTATGGTATGGCAAAATGGGCTCTCGGCTTGCGGTTGCGAGATGCTGTTGACTCGGCTATGGACGATGCCCTGGCGGCGGGAACGATTCTTCGCACCCATGTTTTACGCCCTACCTGGCACTTTGTCACTCCTGCCGATATTCGCTGGTTGCTGGCTCTAACCGGGCCGAGGGTAAATGCGGTTAACGCTTATTATTATCGCAAATTTGAGTTAGACACTGAGATATTTTTACGAAGTCAAGGGGTAATGGTCAAAGCCCTGGAAGGGGGAAAGCAACTTACCCGCCCCGAATTAAGTGAGGAACTCCAAAAGGTCGGGATAGCCACCGATGACTTGCGGCTAAACCTGATTGTGATGCGGGCTGAACTGGATGGAATTATTTGTAGCGGGGCCAGACGAGGCAAGCAATTTACCTATGCCTTGCTGGAGGAATGCGTTCCCCAAACCCGGACTTTGGCGCATGACGAAGCGTTAGCCCAACTGACTTTGCGGTATTTTACCGGGCATGGCCCTGCAACCCTGCAAGATTATGTGTGGTGGTCAGGCTTGTCTGTCACAGAGGCAAAAATTGGCCTTGAAATGGTAGCTTCTCGGCTTAAGAGTATGACTATCGCTGGTCAAACCTACTGGTTTGTGGAATCTGCCCCAACCTCTATTGATGTTTCTCCCACTATTTATTTACTACCATATTTTGATGAATTTACGGTTGGTTACACTGATCGCAGTGCCGTTTTTGAGGATACGGACAATCAAAACGTTGAATTAAGCACGACCGTTTTAAACCCAACTATCTTTTGTGATGGTCGGGTGATAGGCAACTGGAAACGGACAATCAAAAAGGATAGAGTCATAATCGAGACGAAGCTTTTTCGACCACTAACCGAAGCCGAAAACGCAGCTTTATTGCTGGCGGCAGAATCCTATGGTCAGTTTATGTGTCTAGCGGTTAATATTTACTGATTATGCGAGTTTTTGGAGAGCGGCATCAATAGCATTGCACTCGGCGCAATCCACCCCGGTGCCATGGGCTTCGTTATGGCGGGAGCGGAAAAGGGCTTCGGCGGCGCGTTTATCGCCCAGATTACCAAGCCCGGTTGCGGCGGCGGCACGCACGAAACCATTCTCATCTTTCAGGCTATTTATCAAGACAGTTACGGCTCGTCTATCGCCCATTTGCCCCAGGGCTTCGGCAGAATATTGCCGCACTAGATAATCATCGCTGGCTCCTTTTTGGCCCAGACCTTGCAGCAAGGCGTTATAAGCTGTTTCGGAGTTATAACGGGCAAGAGCGGCGGCGGCTTCTACCCGCAGGGTCGCGTCGCGTTGCTTGAACAAGTCGAACAGGGCAGGTAAGGCGCGGTCATCGGCTAATCGGCCCAAAGTTTTAATCAGGCTCAGGTTTACCCCTCGGTCAGTTTCAGTTTCGAGCAGGGTTAAAATGTCCGGCACTTTCTCGGCAGGTACAATCTCCACCAGTGCTTTTGCTGCCGCTCGACGGGTAGCCGGGGGGTAGCCCGTTCCCAGGTAGGCAAATAGCCCGCCCATGTCTCGCTGTTCAGTAAGGTCTTTGATCATCCAGGCAAGGTCCCGGCTGGCAGATTGCCCCCGAATGGGCTTAAACTCTACCCCATCGTTCCAGTCACTCATAAATTAACTCCGTATCCATGAACCCAGCACTTTGGCCCAGGTTGTTTCGGTTGCCAGTTCGCGCAAGGCGGTGGCAACGTGGGGTTGGCTGGGTTGCCCCACAAAATCTATAAAAAACACATAATCCCAGGCTTTTTGTTTGCTGGGGCGGCTTTCGATGCGGTTCATATTGAGCTGGTAGCGGGTGAATACCCCCGTAACAGCGTGCAAGGCTCCTACTCGGTCTTTAATCGAAATCATCAGAGCGGTTATCGGTTGGCCTTGCTCTTCATTTTCAAATACCGGCAAAGGCCAGCGTGGACGTTGTTTGTAAATCACAAAAAAGCGGGTCTGGTTAAAATCAGCATCCTGAATATCAGAAGCAAGGATATGCAAGCCATATTGGTCGGCACACAGGCGTGGGGCAATTGCCGCTATCTCCGGTTGATTGCCGACTAACTCAGCGGCGCGGGCGTTGCTGGACACTTCCTGAATTTCTATATCAGGTAAGTTTGTCCTAAGCCACCCGCGACACTGCCCGATGGATTGGGGGTGGCTGTAAAGCAGCTTAATATCTTCCAGCTTCCCGCCTTCCGCCATCATCAGGTGGTGGCTGATAGGTAGCAGCACCTCCGCCACAATCACTACATCGTCCAGGTTGGGTTGCCCAAACATGTCCAGGGTATAAGTTACGGCCCCTTCCAGCGAGTTTTCTATCGGAACAAGCCCAAATTCTACCTCACCCGCCTCTACAGCCATAAATACATCCGCTATAGAACGCATCGGCTTTAAATCGGCTTCGTTGCCAAATCGTTTAAGGGCGGCCTCGTGGGTAAAGGTGGCGGCAGGGCCTAGATAAGCTACTTTCATTCGTCCTGAGTTTCTTTCCTGTAAATAATATTTTTATAATGATTGGGAATCATACCTGTATTTTGCACGGTGTCAAGCGGTAAAAAAGCTTCGGTGGAAAAGGCTGGAAAATTCTATTTTTAAGATAGCTATGTTATAATCCGCCTGAATTCGGTTGGAATTTGAGTAATTTAGTAGTGAGGTTTTAGGAAGAAGTGATTAATAGCAAATTTCTAAATGTCTGGCAACGCACCGAGACAACCCCGGAGATTGACGAAGAACTTTTGCGGAAGCTGTTGCCTCCCTACAAGGTTATTTTGCACAATGACGACCATACCCCGATGGAACTTGTGATTATCGCTTTGCTGAAATCCGTTCCTTCTCTGAACGAGGAAGACGCAGTTAATATTATGCTGACGGCCCATAACGAAGGCACGGCGGTGGTTATCACTTGCCCCAAGGAAACCGCCGAGTTGTACCAGAGCCGTATTATAAGCTATAAAATCAACTGCACTATTGAGCTGGATGATTAGTTCCCCTCCCCTTCCAGGGGAGAGAGCTAGAATGAGGGGTATTTTCTACTCCCCCCGATATACCACCACATTATTCTCGGTTTCGTGCAACTTCAACTCATATAACAGGCCAGATGGCAACCGCCGTTCCAGTAATCGCCAGAAAACTACCGCCATATTTTCAGCGGTGGGGTTTATTTCCTGGAAAATTGGCACGTCCAGGTTCAGATGCTTGTGGTCAACTTCGTTCAGGATAGCTTCTTCTATCGCCAGTTTCAGGTCGGTTAGGTTCAAAACCATCCCGGTGGGTTGATCTATCTCGCCCTTAACCGTTACCTCAAGCACATAATTATGCCCATGTCCGTTGGGGTTGTTACATTTGCCAAAAATCCGGCGATTCTCTTCCGCGCTCAGGGCGGGGTTGTGAAGACGGTGAGCCGCGCTGAAGGTTGCGCGACGAGTTAAATATACTACTGCCATAAAAACATTACCTATTCATTGCTAAATATTTCAATTATTGCCCCGTTAAGGTGACGGGACTGGTTATTATCGGCCAGAAATAAAATTGTGCGGGCTACATCTTCAGGGGTGGTGCTGGTTTTGAGGAAGGGAGCGGCTTTTTTCAGCATAACTGTATCTACTGCTCCGGGTGCTACACAATTGACCCGAATACCCAGGGGCTTACCTTCTACCGCCAGAATTTCGGTCAGTCCTACGATAGCATGCTTACTTACAACGTAGCTACTCATTCCCGGAAACTTCTCGACCCCCCGAATGCCCGAAAGTGAGCTAAGGTTGACGATAACTCCCCCCCCGCCATTTTCGCCCATCTGACGGAAGGCAGCCCGACTGCACAGGAATGGCCCCCGCACGTTCACTTTCATCACGTTGTCCCAAGTTTCGGTGTCCATCTCGTTGAACTTCTTGACCTCAATGGTAGCGGCATTGTTCACCAGAATATCCAGAGGGCCAAAAGTTTGGATAGTTCGGGTAAAAAGTTCCTCCACCTGGGCCTCGTCGCTAACGTCCAGCGTCAGGGGCAAGACCCGACCCTTGCCGTATTTGTCCTCAATGTCCTGGGCAACCTGCGCCAGTTCCTGTTCGGTGCGACTGGCAATTACGACCTTTGCCCCTTCGCTGACAAAGAGACGGGCGGTGGCAGCCCCTATTCCGCGCCCCCCGCCCGTAATTATCGCTACTTTATCTTTTAATGCATCGCTCACAATTCATACCTTTTCTATTATAAAAGTTGTAGCAAGAAAGTAATCAGTAGTCAGAAAAAAGTTGTCGGTTATTGGTCTCCAGTTCCCCCTTCCGCTTTAGGGAAGGGGCTTAGGGGGTTAGGTCAACACCCGGAACTCTTAAATCCTGTAAATCCTGTCCATCTTTGTTAATTTTTCTGACAACCGACTACTGACAACTACCTACGCTTTGCCGTAGACCGGGATTGCCGCCCCGCTTATTAGCTCGGCATCGGGCGAGGTCAGGAACAACAGGACTTTGGCAATCTGTTCGGGTTTGGGCCAATGTTCGGTATTGGCGTCGGGCATTGATTTACGATTGGCGGGGGTGTCAATAATACTGGGCATAATCGCGTTTATGGTGATATTTTGCTTTTTGACCTCCGCCGCTGTCGCTTCCACCAGCCTCAACACGGCTTGTTTGCTCATGCTGTAAGCGAAAGAATTTTTCCCATCATCCACCGCTGCCCGACTGGAAATATGGACAATACTGCCGCCTGCCTCTGTCATAGTTTGCACCGCATATTTGGTTATTAAAAAGGCTGATTTCAGGTTTAAATCAAATTGACCCTGTAAATCGTCCACCGCTAGATTAGAAACCGGGTCGCCCGCTTTGTAACCGCCAATAACATTTACCAGAGCATTCGGCGTGCCAAAGCGACCTTTAATAGTTTCAAAGAAGGTTTTAACACTATTCTCGTCCAGCACGTTCACCTGGATATAGTGGGGATTCTGGTTTGTCCCGGTATGTTCGGGCATCACCCGGTCAGATACTACTACCTGCGCCCCGCTCTCCTGGTAAGCCTTGACCACCGCCCCACCCAGCACACCCGTGCCGCCCATCACTACCACAACCTTGTTGGTATAATCATAGCTCATAGCAAACATTTCCCTTCTGTTTTTCTGACTTCAACAAAAAATTACTATAAAAATTATAACACGGGAAGCCTAAATGGTGGGCGGTGGTCAGTCATTGGTTGTCAGAAAAATCTAAAATCGAATATCTAAAATTGGGGAATTGGGTAGGGGCGGTTCGTGAACCCCCCTTTTGTAATTGTGGGGAAAATCAGTTTTGCAAAGCCAGCTTAAGCGCACCCTCCGCCGAGTCCGTCACCATCACTGGGGCAGCACAACGCGCCTCAAGCCGTACTGTCAGGCGGCGGCGCAACTCACCCTGATTACTGAGTAGCAGCGTGCCAGAAAAGGCCAGGGGGATTTTTGGCTTTTCGGCTGCTCCCTTTAAAATCCAGGAGGCATCCATCAGGGCGGCGGCAGTTGTTAATTTTTGCAGCCCGGCTTTTTCGATAGAGGCACTGGCAGCACTTTCGAGAGCTTCGGCGGCGCGATCAAGAATGTTTCCGGCGGCCTCATCCCCCTTTTGAGCGGCCCGTTCCACCATAACCGCCAGTATTCCAATTGAGCGTTTGTAACTTTCGAGGGTTTCCTCTAGCTGGGCTTTGTTGCCGCCCGTGCCTAGCCCTGCCGATAAACTATAAACCTGCCGGGAGAGCGCATCAGGCCGATTAGCCGGGATTTTCCATTCCTTCGCCAGCCATTCCGCCAACAAAGTTTCGGGGCCACGTCCATCCGCCGCCGCCAGAATCGCCTTTACCGCTTCTAGCCCGACCCAATAGGCACTACCCTCTTCGCCCAACAGGTAGCCCCAACCACCCGCCCGCGCCTTGACCCCGTTCCGCCCAATCCCCAGAGTGTAGCCGTTATCCCCCGCCATTATCGCCAGCCCATAGCCTGCCTCAATCCCCGCCATCAACGCAATATGGGCATCGCTGGTGACTTGCACCTTTTTGGTCAGGTTGAAATCCTCAAAAATCCGCTTGATGGCACTTTCTTCTTTAGGTCGCTCGATACCGGGCATGCCCACGCAAATCGCCGCTACCTCCGGCAGGGCACTTTCGCTTGCCAGTAGGTCACGGGCGTTAATCCCTGCCGCCGCGAACGCTCCGATAATCGCTGTCCAAAGGGACTGACTGCAACGCTCCGTCCCAACATTGGCGTAGGTCGAAGGGCCAGCCGTACCGCGCCCTACTACTTCGCCATCCGGGTTCGCCAGCAACGCCACCGTCCGACTTCCCGCCTCTATTCCGATGTAATATCCGTTTACCATTTTATTGTTAACCAAATTCCCTACAAATCCATAAGTAGCCGCAAATTATTTTCGACTTGTTGCATTATATTGTTAGAAACTATTCCCCAAGCGTGTGTTCCGAGTCGGTCTTTTGAAATGGATCGAACAGCGTCACACAAAATATAACTTCGTGCTGTGAGTCCACCTTCAGGAGGGTTAACTGCAACGTGGATTGGAATATGCCTATCTGTACGAGTCAGAGGTAAAACGAAGACTAAGCCAGCAGGCCCCTGGTTGAAAATATTGCTGGAAACTATCAAAACAGGACGTTCCCCTGCCTGTTCGTGACCACGAGTCGAACTCAAATTCGCCAGCCAAATTTCACCGCGTACTGGTAATGGTGGCATTTAGACTCTCTCCAGGCCATCTTCAAGAGTGGCATCCCACTCGGCTCGTTCGTTTTCCAATTCACTCCAAGCCTCTGCGTCAGTTTGTAATTTAGCATAGGCAGCGTTGGTTGCCAATAAAATTTGCTGGCGACGGTAAGCCTCCACCGCTTCCTCTACAATTTGTTGCATCGGTACGCCTGCAATATCTGCCAGCTCGTGAATCAATGAATGAGTTTTTGCAGAGACCCGAATCGTGGTAGTAACCATTTTACAAACCTCCAGTAGAGAAAATAATCTACAATTCTGTAGACAATATTATATTCTCTAAAAGGTTTTAGGTCAAATATTATTTACACCTATAAAAACTAAAAAGGGCAGTCAGAAATTTGCCCTTTTTATCTGCCTATTCTTGATAAATTTCTTAACCTCTAGGCGGCGGTTTTGCCATCCATCCTGAGAGCCTGGTTTAGCCGCTTATCGCTGCGTACCCGCCAGATTTTGCTATCCAGGTAATAGTGGAGAAAAGCAAAGCCCCAGAAGAAACCCTCTACCATATTGGCAAATCTGCCACGCCGCATCTTGCGTAATAGCACCGGGCGATAGAACAGGGTAAAGACAATCCCGCTCCCCAGGTAGCCCCAGAAATTCCGCCCGAAGTAAGCTGCCAATCCATAAGTTTTGAGGCTCTCCGTGAGTTCACCCTTGCCGTACTTGTTACGGTTGTGGAACCACATCAGGCGTTGGTACTGCACGTTGTGATAAGCCGTCAGGGTCGCCACAATCAGCAACAGCCCTGCCGCAAACTGCCCGTATGGCAAGGCACCCACTGAAATATGCAGCCCGATAGCACTAGCCAGCAAAAGATGTTTGGGAACATCTAACGGCATCTTGGCAGTCAGTTTGTAGAATTGACGCGCGGCATAGACTCCCAGCGTCCCCAGGAATACCGCTAGGGTGACGGGGTAAACGTAACCGTGAAATTGAGCTGGGACAAGCTGTTGCGCCATTTTAAAGACCGAAGGGGCGTCCTTCTTAAACAATGAATTGATGAAGGGGAAGCCAAACCCTACCCACACCAGCGTCTTATCAATAAAATTATCAAATTTCGCCAGATCGTTATTTTTCTTCTTGTACAAAATCATAAAACCATAGTGCTGCTTCACCAGGTGATAATAAGCCCAGCTATAGGCAAAAGCCCGGAACAAATCAATATTCAGGGCGGCTAATCCCGCTCCAATCCCGAACCAGCTAAGGCTACCCAACAATAGACGCGGACGGTTTTTGATTTCCAGTTTGTCAAAATAGGTGCGGGTTGCCGTTCCCCAGACATGTGGGCCATCCAGCACCAATGCCCAAAACCACCAGAGCAACATCGGGTCTATTTTCAGCACAAAAGTGGCGAAAATAAAAGCGGCACTAACTCCAACGCTCCCAATCAGATAAATCAGGTCATCATTGCGGCTGATAATCCAGCGTGGGGTAAAGGGCGAGCCACTTTCGGGGGCGGTTTTGGTGACATTGCCCGTTGCAGTGCTTAAAGCCTTAACCGCAATCACTACTACCGCCGCGCCGCTAATTAGCAAGCCTTGCCCGGCGATAACCGCCAGTTTCAAAGCCGACTTTACGGTTTGGGTGGCTGATTTCAGGTTAGCGGTCAGTTCAGACAGCGGTTTTTGTTTGGTTGGGGTGGGGGAAGGTGTCTGGTAAATGGCTTCGGGGGCAGCCTGGATTAGCTCGGTTGGTAAGATTGGCTCAACCGCAGCAGGTTTTGAAGTAAATTTGGGTTTCAGGAACTTGTAGGCGGCGACCCCACCGGCAACAGTGGCGGCGGCCAAACTAAGGGTCAGTTTGGTATTAAGCATGAGGACTCTCCTCTTAACAGCAATGTTATATTAACGCCAGTCTTGAAAAAATAGGAATTTAGGCGATGCTACTACTACCATATGATTAAAGCTGGTATTTTTAGTATAATCTAAATCAGGGGTTTAGTCCAACCAAAACCTACCCTGAGTCAGCGCAAGGAGTAGTAACAATGACTATTGAAGTAAAAGAAAAACTTTATACCGTTGAAGAGTTCCTTAATCTTAATTTGCCAGACGATGCAGAGTTGATAGAAGGGCAAATTGTGGCAAAACAAAATCCCGGCCCAAGCGCAGAGCATGGCGATATTATTACCCGCTTGACTTTTCATCTGGATGGCTACGCTGGGGTAAATGCCGGGCAGACGCGGCTGGGTAAGTTTTATAGCGGCTCGGCTTGTACTCTTGGTCAGCCCAATGGTACTAACTACGTCCGCCCCGATCTATGTTTTGTGCTGGATGGTCGCACCCCAGAAAAATTCAAAGGGCCAATCCCGGTTGCGCCTGACCTGGCAATCGAGGTAAACTCTCCCACTGACGATAACGAAAGCATGCAAAATAAGGTAGATGCCTATTTGCAAGCCGGGGTTCGTCTGATTTGGTCAATCTATATGGTGCAGAAATTTGTAGCGGTTTATCGTTTGAATGCCCCTAATATTAAATTTCTCAATTTGAACGATGAACTGGACGGTGAAGACGTAATACCCGGTTTCAAACTTAAAGTCAATAAATTATTTGAATAAAACTGGACAAGGAGGCGCAAGCCAATGCGCGATTTAGCTAATGTAGCTCTGGATACGGCCCGTCTGCGGGGGGCAACCTACGCCGATATCCGTTTTGTTACCGATAAAACTCAAAATGTAATGGTAAAAAATGGGCTGGTCGAATCGCTCTCATTAAATGAAAGCCAGGGGTTTGGGGTGCGGGTAATAGTTAATGGAGCATGGGGCTTCAGTAGCAGCAGCATTGTTAGCCGCGCCGAAATCGAGCGAGTCACTGCCGCCGCCGTCGCAATTGCCAAAGCCTCCGCCAGTGTTAAGCGTAACCCGGTTCACCTGGGGTCGCCCCTTTCGATTGTGGCGAAATATTCCACCCCGGTTGAGATTGAGGTTTTTAGCGTCCCGCTTGAGCAACAAATTGAGGTTTTACTGAAGGCTGATGAGGAAATGCGCCGGGTGGATGGTATCCGGGTCGCCAGCGGTTTTATTACCACCTTGAATACCCACAAAATTTTCGCCAGCACCGAAGGTAGCTACATCGAGCAAAATTTGAGCGAGGCCGGGGCGGGCATCGAATGTTACGCGGTTGGCGAAGGCGGGTTTCAGCGTCGCAGTTATCCTAACTCGGTGGGCGGTTTCTGGGAAACGGGTGGCTATGAGCTTATTCCCCGGTTGGATTTGCCGGGCCACGCCACCCAGATTGCTGAACAGGCGGTACAATTGCTCAATGCGCCAATCTGCCCCACCAAAACCACTACCTTGGTGCTGGACAGCAGCCAGTTAGCCCTGCAAGTTCACGAAAGTTGCGGTCATCCGATTGAATTAGACCGGGTGTATGGGATGGAAGCCAGCTTTGCCGGGACAAGCTTCCTGACCACTGAAAAACTCGGCAACTTTAAATATGGGTCGGATATTGTTAATATCAGTGCCGACGCCACTAATCCGCGTGGCTTGGGTACCTTTGGTTTTGATGACGAAGGTGTGCCCGCCCAGCGCACCCCGATTATCCAGAATGGCAATTTCGTCAATTATATTACCGACCGCGAAACCGCCGCCACATTAGGGCAGGATTCCAATGGAACGGCCCGCGCCGATGGCTGGAACCGTATTCCGCTTATCCGCATGGTTAATATCAATCTGGAACCGGGTAATGGTGGCAGTCTGGAAGACCTTATCGCCGGGGTGGACGACGGGATTTATATGGAAACTAACAAAAGCTGGAGTATTGATGATAAACGCCTCAATTTCCAGTTTGGGGTAGAAATGGCCTACGAAATTAAGAACGGTAAGTTAGGCCAGATGTACCGCAACGCCGCCTACACCGGAATGACCCCCCAGTTCTGGAATAGTTGTGACGCGATTGGCGGCAAGGAAGAGTGGGTCATCTGGGGTGTGCCAAACTGCGGCAAGGGCGAGCCGATGCAAGGGATGCATGTTGGGCATGGGGCTGCGCCGGGTCGTTTTACCAACATCAAAACCTTTGGGGCGCAGGGCTAAAAATGAGCAACTTACCGCCCGATCAACCAAATCCAAACCCTGACCAACCGCCCCCGCAGATGTATCCGCCGCCACCGCCGGGTTACGAGTCGCCAGGGAGCGCGCCCGCCTACCCAAACTACTCGCCGCCGGGGGCAACACCTCCACCGGGCTATTACCCTGCCCCTCCGCCGGGGTATGCTCCGCCCCCTCCCGGTTATTATCCGGGTTATCCACCCGCGTCCTACGGCTATCCCTACCAACAGCCCCGCCGGGTATCGGGCTGTGTTTGGGCCGCTTTGATTGTAGGTGGGGGTATTTTTGTGGTTTGTGCGGGATTTTTGATATTTGGGGTGGTACTGGTACTTGGTTGGAGTGGCGAAGGTTCAAAAGCTTCCGACCAGTTTTTGCAGGCCGCCAAAGTCAGCGATATTGATAAAATGTACAATCTGCTAAGTCCTGACGGTCAGCGTAGCTTCAGCAAAACCCGTCTGCGTAGCTTTGTTGACCAGCGCAAGGCTTATTTGCCTAATTATAGCAATCTAACGGCAAACCTGACCAAACTGGAAAGTGCTACCAGCCGAAATTTTCTAATGACCCTTTCTGGTACTGCGCTTTATACTGACGGTAAAAAAGGCAATATCAGGGTTGAGTTACTGCAAAATGGCAATAACTGGCTTATTCAGGATATTACCCTTGACGCGCCTGTTTAGACGGGAAAGATGGTGGATTTAATGCTTGTAAAGGAGAATTTGCCAGCCGGTAATGATAAGCTTAAACTAGCCGGAGGTCTAACCGTTGCCGATTATCAACGGCTGCGGGCTGAACGCAACAAAATCGCCCTGGTGGAATTCCTTCATAAACGGTTGCACGAGCGTTATTTCGTACCCTTAACCAAAACCAACCCTAAATACCTGAATTCTTTTGCTACAATGGCGACCTGTTGCCTCACGATTGAAATCCTAGAAGCTTACTACAATGGTTGGGTCGATACCAGAACCAAAAGTAAAAGGGCTTTCGTTAATTTTTTCAAGCGGGTCGAGCCTTTTGCCCTTTTCCGGGGTTTTGAAGAAGAATTTTATACAAACGTGCGTTGTGCAATTTATTTTCAGGGCGAAACCAGCAAAGGCTGGAAGGTGCGCCGTAAAGGGGAGCTTTTTGACCCCCAAAATAAAATCATCAATGCCGCAAAATTTCTAACTTTGCTGAACGAAGCCCTTGATAATTATTGCAAAGAATTGTTGAACGCCGACTGGAATACCCGGTTGTGGAAGAATTTTATCCTGAAAATGGATAAAACCTGTGCCAATTATGTGGCGGATATACCACCTAGCCTGGAAGGATGAAGAATAAATTCGTAGTGACAGGGCTTGTCCTTGTTCTGTTTCTTCTGGACAGCCACAAGGACTGTCCGTACTGTTCAAATAAATAGAATGGGGTAAATAATGGCTGAGATTTTCGGGAAAGATAAAGTTCTAAAAATATTACATGATGTGCTCGGTTATGCCAGGGCCGACCAAACCGAAGTTAATTTTACCAGCGGCAATACTTCGCTGACTCGTTTTGCCAACAACTATATTCATCAAAACGTTCAGGAAATTAATACCAGTATTAAGGTACGCAGCATTTTCGGGCAGAAAATCGGTACGGCTACCGGGAATAGCCTTGAACCGGTTGCCCTGAAATCGCTGGTCGAAAAAGCCGAACAGTTGGCCCGTTTTCAGGTGGAAGACCCTAACTTTAAATCTTTGCCAGGGCCGGAATATAGCTATAATCCCGATATTTTGCCCGACGTGGACGAAGCCACCTATGATTCTGACCCCCAGGTGCGGGCGGACGCTGCGGGGATTTTGTGCAGCAAATCCGCTGAAAATAATTTAATCGCCAGTGGCGCGTTTCAGACCAAAGGCTACGAAAACGCCGTAGCCAATTCGCTCGGTCTGGCTTCCTATCATCGGGGGGCTAGTGCCGATATTGTCACGGTGATTATGGGTGATAACAGTAGCGGTTATGCCCAGCGTCTTAGCCCGCGTATTGCCGACATCAACGGCGCGGAAGTAGCCGACGAAGCGATTGGCAAAGCCTTGCGAAGTGCCAACCCCCAACCGCTCGAGCCCGGTGACTATGAGGTTATTCTGGAAGAGTATGCCGTGTCCGAAATGCTGGCCTATATGAGCTATCTGGGGATGGGGGCTTTGTCGTTGCAAGAGGGTCGCAGTTTTATGCAGCTTGAACGCCAGATTATGAGCGAAAAGGTCACTATTTATGACGACGGGCAAGACCCTCGCATGGCAATAATGCCCTTTGATGCCGAGGGCGTAACTCGTCAGCCTGTTAGCTTGATTGAAAATGGTGTCGCCAAAAATGTGGTGTGGGATACCTACACCGCCCAACGCGAACCGGGCCGCGAAACTACCGGGCACGGGATTGGTTTTCAGGGGGATGTCGGCCCTATTCCCGGTCATTTATTTATCGAGCCGGGCGACCTCAGCAAAGAAGAAATGCTCAAAGGTATAAAAAAGGGCCTGTGGGTTACCCGCTTCCATTACGTTAACCCGCTAATACCCGATAAGGCGGTGCTGACTGGCATGACCCGCGACGGCACTTTCCTGATTGAAAACGGTGAAATTGTCGGCCCGGTGCGTAACTTTCGCTTTACCCAGAGCGCGGTGGAGGCACTGCGGGATGTGGTAAGCTTGTCCAAAACCCGGATGTTGCTGCCCAACTTCTTTGGCGGCAATCTTGTTCCGGCTATTCGGGTCAGCAAGTTCAGTTTTAATAGCGCGACGGAGTTCTAGGTATTAGGATGAGGAATAAATGTTCCCCCTTCCTTGATTCAGGGAAGGGGGTTAGGGGTTTAGGTCAAAAGGGTTTATTAGCCAGGGCTTTGGTAGTTTTGCTAACCCTGAATCTGCTACTGGCGGCCTGTGGTGGGGATGAACCGCGCCCAACTCCTACCCCTAATAGTCCTGTACCCCAGACTCAAACTTTCAGTAGTTTGCCAATTGCTCAGGAAACAACTCCCGCCCCCTATAATTATAGCCCTGACAAAACCTTTATTTTTGGACTATCACAGGAGCCAATAGCTTTTGGCGGCAGCGGGCTAGACCCGGCTAACTTGACCGATTACCCATCATTGCGAATTACCCGCCAGATTTATGATACCCTTTTTGAGTTCAAGCCCAATAGTATGGAAATCCAACCTGCCAATTTTATGAAACCCAATGGGGTGCAGGTTTCGGATGATGGGCTGACATATACAATTCGTATCGGGGGTGGCCTTAAATTTTCAGACGGTAGTAATTTTGATGCGGAGGCGATTCGTTTCAACTTTTTACGCTGGGCTAGTCCAAGTGGCATTTATCATCGGGGCGATTTCTGGGCCTATCGTTATTATTTTGTTGACCAGCAAGGTTTTTCGGGATATCCCGGCAATTTGGATCTGATACGGTTGCAAATCCCCGATGAACGGACAATAGTAATAGGTTTGAAAAATCCGATGCCGATGCTACCGCAATTGCTGGCGATGCCCCAATTTGGTCTGGTAGCTCGCAGCTCATTTGATGATAAGGGCAATTTTGTTAAACCGATAGGGAGTGGGCCTTATATGGTTGATAAAGCTTACGACAAAAACGCTCGTAGCGACCAACGCTATATGACTCTTAAAAAGAATCCCTATTACGAAATCGAGAAAGACCCTAAAAAGCTGCCTAAACGAAGCCTTGAAACTCTGGTTTTGCGGGTGTTACCCGGCAATCAGGATGGCTTGCGGGAGTTAAAAGATAACCGCATCAGTGCCACCGACAAAATCAGGCCGGAAGAAGTACCTACCAATTCCAACGATAGTCAGTTTGAGATAAAACGTCGCCCTGCCCTGAATCTGGCTTTCCTGGGTATAAATCAGGCCCGCCCACCCTTTGATAAAGAGGAGGTACGACAGGCCCTTGCTTATGGTATCAACCTCAAAGCCTTAGTCGCAGCTAACTATAATGGTCTGGGAATACCCGCCGCCGGATTCTTACCTCCCGCCACACTGGGTTATACCCCTGACCTGAAAACCTATCCCTATGACCCGCAAAAGGCAAAAGATTTACTAGCTCAGGCAGGATACCCCGATGGTATTTCAACCCCCCTGGAACTCTGGGTGTTGCCTGTACCGCGTCTCTATTACCCGGATGCCAGTAAAGTGGCTAAATCTATTATTGATGATCTGGCGAAAATAAATATAAAAGTGGTGGCGCGGGACGAGTCGTGGGTTAGTTTTAATGCTAATCGTGACGATGGAAAATATAGTCTGTTCCTGGGGGGCTGGCAGGGCGAAAACGGCGACCCAGACGAATTTTTCTACCACTTCTTTGGTGAAGACCACAAAGACACGGGTTATAGTAACCCCGAATTGCAGGGCTATCTGCGGGATGCCCGTCAGTCCCTTGACTCTACCCTGCGCCAGAGCCTGTACCAGAAGGCTAATCAGACCATAATCAAGGATATCCCGGTTCTACCCCTGGCCTATTCCGATTTGCCCGTCGCTGTCCGCCGCGACATTCTGGGCTACGACCCCCACCCCAGTGGCATCGAAAGCTGGGCGAATTTGAGTTTTAAGTAAAAATAAATAAGAAAGTATTTTAGGAAGGGGATAGTTCCGCCGAGAAGGGGTTATCGTTTTGCCAGCCGGTGCGCCCGGTAGCGCGCCAGTGTTCCAGGCGGCGGATAGTAATTTCGCAAAAGATGGGGTCAATATCGGTGGTCAGGCAGGTACGTCTGGCTATTTCAGCGGCTAACAAGGTTGTCCCGGCGTGGGCAAAGAAATCCAGCACAATATCACCTGGTTGGCTGCTGGCTTGCAAAATTCGGTCAATTGCCTTCAACGGCTTTTGGGCGTAACAACCGTTAACATTTTCCTCTAGCCGATAGAAAATTTGCTGCACATCAAACCAGACATTCCCCGCCCGGATATGGGGGCTACGCCCACGCTCCAGATTCTCCCGGAACTCCCCATCAATCTTTTTGTAATAGCCGGAGAGGGTTTTGGGAATCTCGGTATATTGGGGAGTAAAAAAAGGTGTGCCGAGGGTATAGTAAAGCAACTCCTGCCGCACCGCCATCCAGTTTTGCTGCGTGCCGTAACCCCGCTGATTACGCATGGTGATAAAACTACGACTTCTAAAAGGGGTCTGGCGCATCATCAGCATAAAATCGGGCAGGGGTTGAAAATTAGCATCCTGGTCAGCCCCTAACCAGATATAAAGGCTGCTATCAGGGGCAAGGTGTTGGCGACTGTTCTCCACCCAGCGATTGCACCAGCTAATATATTCGTCCAGCATGCGTTGCTCGAAGGCCACCAAATTATAGGGCGGGTCGTGGACTGCTAATGTGGCGGGAGCTAAATCCTTACAGAGTTGGTCAATCTGTTCAGGGTTAGAAGCGTCCAGACAGCCTACCCGGTGGCCTTGTAGCGGGTCAGCCCAGATTTGCCCAGGTTTCAAGCGGCAATAAGGCAGAAGGCGGGCGCGGAGTTCGGGAGCGCGGTCAAGGCGGGGCAGGGGATTTTTAATCATAAACTGTAGATGCTTCCGGCCTGGGGAATAAAAAGACGAGCATAAACCCGCTCGGCATAATCATCGGTCATCCCCGCAATGTAGTCACAGGCGATGCGGATTTTCCCAGAATCGTCGGCGGCCTCCCACAAATCGCGGAAATCTTCGGGGAAAAGCAGCCCGGTACGTTCTTCCAGATGGCTGAAAACCGAGAATAGGGCTTCCACAATCCGTTCGGCCTTGTTTTCGAGGGTGGCTACCCGTGCATCATCCACAATCAGCCGGAACATTACCTTTTTCAGCACCCCGCAACGCGCCCGCTGCAACGGATCAACCTCCAACCTGTAACGATAACGCGCACTTATACCCTCGTCTGTAGTTGCTTCCGCGCGATGAGTAGCCCCAATAAACTCATGGATAAGGCGGCTGGTCAGTACCTTGCGGGCGGCTTTGCGATTGCGCTCTCCACTTTGGTTTTCAACATACTGCACCTGTTCAAGCATCCAGTTCCAATGTTCCTCATCCACACTTTTGCGGAATTTTCGGGCGGCTATCAGGCGGGCAGAGGTTATCATACCGCTTTTCATGCCATCCTCCAGGTCGTGGACACTGTAGGCAATCTCATCGGCCCAATCCATAAGCTGGCATTCAAAACTTTTTTCGCTAAAACTGCCGAACTTGCAAGCCCAATCCACCAGAGGTTGGTCTTCCTGGTAATAAAATTTCAATCGTCCCGGCTCAAAAGGTTTCTTATATTTGAGGATTCCGTCAATAGTGGCGCGGGTCAGGTTCAAACCATCCCGCTCTAAAAATTTGGTGGAAAGGCGACTAATCAGGCGTAAGTTCTGGGCGTTCCCCTCAAACCCGCCATAGTCGTGCATGCAACGATTGAGGGCATCCTCTCCGGTATGACCAAAAGGGGGATGGCCCAGGTCGTGGGTCAGGCAGATAGTCTCCAGCAAATCGGGGTTCGCTCCCAGCCGCAGAGCCAGACCTTTACCAATCTGGGCGGTTTCGAGAGAATGGGTCAGGCGAGTACGAAAGAAATCCCCGCTCCCGCTTACAAAAACCTGAGTTTTACCCTGCAAGCGGCGAAAAGCGGCACTATGAATAATCCGCGCCCGGTCTATCTCAAACTGGTTGCGTTCCTCATCGGCTTTATCTTCTTCGGGCCACTGGCGTTCCCAATCCACCGAGCCATACTCAATCTGTGGCAAGTTCATATTAAATCTAAAATCGAATATCTAAAATCTAAGGTCACAAGTTAAAGGTCATAGAAGGGATTTTGTAGTAAAGACTTCAATCTTTTCCTGATTGTAGACCGATAAAGCGACTAAAGTCACTACTACACTCGTTACTCGTTACTATTCCCCGACAACTGACCACCGACAACCGCTATTGGCTGCGTTTTTCCAACCAGTCGGCAATGGTAGGCCAGAGCTGTTTAACAGCCCCTCGTCCGGCAACCATTCCAACATGACCCGCGGGGATATTCAGTTCGGTTTTATCGTCACTCCCAACCATAATAGTGGTAGTTTTGCTCATGGCGGGTGGTACAATGTGGTCGCGCTCGGCAATAACGTTGAGCAAACCACACCTGATGTTCTGTAAATGGAGATGTTTATTGCCTAACTTCATCTCACCCTTGACCAGCTTGTTACCGCGATAGAAATCTGACACCCACCGCCGGAAAGTCGCCCCCGCCATCGGGATGCCATCGTTGACCCACTTGTTCATCGCCACCCATGAGTCAACAAATTTATCGTCCCAGAGTTTGCCATGTAAATCCATATAGCTCTGAACATAATTCTGGAAGGGTTTGAGCATCTTCGAGCCAAAATCAATCATTTCCCCCGGCACCAGGCCCAAAGTATTGACCATTGTATCTACATCGAAATACTTATCCTGAAGCCATACCCGAAAAGTATTGGGCTGGTCAAAATCTATCGGGGAGGCCAGCAAAACCAGGTTTTGGGGCGGGTCATCGCTAAAACTGGCGGTGTAGAGGGTGCTTAAAGTGCCACCCATACAGTAGCCCAACAGGGAATATTCCTTAACCCCAGTGGTCTGTCGCACTTTCTGGACCGCCCGCCGGATGTAACCCAATATATAATCCTCAAAATCCAGGTTGGCGTCCTCGTCGGTGGGAGTACCCCAATCCAGTAGGAAAATATCAAAACCGCGCTGCAACATATAGGCGATGAAGCTACTACCGGGCCGCAAGTCTAAAACATAGGGTTTGTTTATCAAAGCGTAAATGATTAAGAGAGGGATACGGGGCTTTTTCTGGCCTTCCAGTACCAACGAATCCAAACCATCGGGTAGCTGATAACGATACAAAACAGCCTTATTGCGGCTCCAGATGCGTTCGCGAGGAGTGATACCAACCTGCACCTTCCGCATCTTTTCGGGCAGTTCCATGGCGTTAATAAAACCCAGGCGGTTGTGGTCAATTTCCTCCTGAAGTTTTTTGTACATTTCGCCTTGCATTTCGGGGTTAGTCATCCAGACCTCATTGTAGACTGTAGACATAAAGCCACTCCTGCCAAAATAAATCTTCTGATAATTCCTTGATGTTAAGGCTATTATTGCACAAATTTTGCACAGCCGCTACACCTAATGCCTGACACCTAATACCTTTTCACGATTTCTTCCAGCGACATATTAGTTCCAATCTGCCAGCCGGACTCGGTTTTAAGTTGTTCCAGGGGAAGTTCGGGCAGAGCTTTTTGATGTAATTGCAAGAAAGCTACATCAACCAGGTTGAGATTCTGGCGGAGGGATTCGGCTTTTCCCGCTACGGTGGCAGCATTATCCGTTTCGCCAAGTTTATAATAGGCCAGGGCTAAACCAAATAAACTCTCAATTAAGCCCTCTTCATGGTTTATCGCTTGATGGTGTTCAAGGGCTTCACGATGCAGGTTTATCGCTTCCTCATAGGTTGCTTGCCCGCTTTCCAACCAACCCAGACTGTTCAGAGTATCACCCATTCCCCATTGAATTTCCAGCTCTTTGTACACCAAAAAGGCTTCCTCAAATTGCTCTTTGGCGGTCAGATAGTCTTTGGCATATAGCGAGCCAATCCCAAGCAAACCGCTACAGGCCGCTACCGCCCACTTATCACCTATTTCGTGGTTTATATGCTGGGCTTCTTCTAGACTGGCGCGGGCAAAATTCAAATCCCCCTGACCGATGGCGGCGATTCCCTGAAGCGTTATTGCCGTAACCAGGCTGGATTTATCGTTAAATTTGCGGAGAAGATTGACCGCCTCTTCCAGCAATTCGCGGGTGCGGTCAGGGGTCATTATTCCGGTAGATTTGTCGGGCGATGTCCCTAAAACTGCCAATCCTATCTCCACGATACTCAGTCCACGCACATAATCGGCCTGGGATTGGGCAACAAACCATAAACTGTTAAATATATCCAGCGCACCATCCCGCACATCCCGCAATTCGCGCCAGACACGCATGGCCTCTTTGACCAGCATAATACTCTGGGTCATTTCGCCATGTAGTCGCCGCACAAAACTCAAATCGGTCAGGGTATCGGCAATACCCTTTTTGTCAGCAATCTGGCGGTAAAGGGCTAAACTTTCTTCCAACAAAGCCAGGTTTTGCTCAAAATCTCCGGTCGAGCGGGCTACTCGTGCCAGTGCCACCAGAGTAATAGCACATTGTCGCTGCTTTCCCGCCGCCCGATAAATAGACAGAGCTTGCTCCAGATATATCCCCGACTGATCATATTCATCTTGCATCCAGGCTAACGACCCCGCCCCCAGCAAAACCTTCGCCAATGCCAATTCTGTGTCTGGGATTGTTTCGCCTTCCGTGCCAGGGCTGGGGGCTAGGGGGTTAGGTTCCGACCCCTGCTCAATCGCTTTGCCAAGCCAGCGACGGGCTTCGGTCATGTAGCCGCGCCGTTGCCAGAACCGCCACAATGTTCCTGTGAGGCGCACCAATTCGGAAGATTTGTTGGAGTTTTCATCCTTCGTCCTTCCTGCTTCATCCTTCTCCATAATCCAGGTAAGGGCCGAACGTAGATTCTCATGCTCGATTTCCAGACAGTCCAGCCATTTTAGCTGCTCTTCGCCATCATAATTGGTTTCGGCTTCCTCGGATACTTGCAGGAAATAGTTCAGGTGGCGTTCCCGTAGGTCGGGCAATTGCGGGGTAAGTTCTAGTTTCTCACGGGCGTATTGGCGGATAGTTTCCAACAAACGGTAGCGCATTTCGCCTATATAGCCCTGAGTGATTTTTTCGGCGACCACTAGGGATTTATTAACCAACTGGTCTAACAGGTCAACTACTTCATTGACCGCAACCTCATCCCCGGTGCATATAGCCTCTGCCGCTTCCAGCATCCAACCCCCGCTAAAAACCGCCAGCCGTTGCAACAACCCGCGCTCTTTGTCCGAAAGTAACTCAAAGCTCCAATCCACCATCGCCCGCAAGGTTTGTTGGCGGGGCAAAGCGTTGCGGCTACCGCCCGTAAGTAGTTGGAAACGGTCATTCAGGCGGGTGGCAATTTGCTCCACCGAAAGCGATTTAACCCTGGCAGCTGCTAACTCAATCGCCAGTGGGATACCATCCAGCCGATAACAAACCTGGGCGACTGCCGGGGCATTGGATTTATCCAGAGCAAAGGAAGGTCGGGCGGCAATAGCCCGCTCCATAAAGAGACTAACAGCCTCGAAGTCTTTGAGCGTGGCCCAGTTTGGCGAATTTACCGTGAAGTCGCGGGGATTGGGAATAGACAGCGAAGGCACACGCCAGCTAGTTTCGCCGCTAATTCCCAGATTTTCCCGACTGGTAGCCATGATGCGAAGTTCCTGACAACTGTATAACAGGGTTTCGACCAGTTCGGCGCAGGATTCGATTAAATGCTCGCAGTTGTCCAGCACAATCAACGAGCTTTTTTGTTCCAGTTCATAGGCCAAACTATCCAGCAAAGAACTCCCCGCCGCCCCCTGAATCCGCAAGGCTGAAGCGACGGCCTGGGCCACCAACGATGGGTCGGAAAGCTTGGCTAAATCTACAAACCAGACCCCATCCTGATAATTTACCATAAGCTGGGTGGCTACCTGCACCGCCAGTCGGGTTTTGCCTGACCCGCCCGACCCGGTGAGAGTTAAGAGGCGAGTATCGTTCAACAGCCTTAAAACTTCGGCTACCTCGCGCTCCCGCCCGACAAAACTGGTCAAATGGTGGGGTAAATTGTTGGGGATTTTATTGATGGAACTGGTTCGCGCCACTGAGCCGCTAAATCGGGGGATAAATGTGGTAGCAATTGCTTCGGTATTGTTAGCACCCCGGCTAACAGTGCTGATGTCTACAACCGCCGTATCGCCGTTGAGGCTGAGTAGGACGCGCTGGTAAACCTGAGCCATTTCGAGGGCCGAACTAAAGCGGTCGGCGGGGAATTTCGCCAGGGCTTTTAGCACTACATCGTTTATCTGGGCGGGCAACTTGGCCTCAAATTGATAAATGGGTGGGGGTGGGGTAGACGCATGTTGCATCAGCAGTGAAACTGTTGCGCCGATAAAAGGAGGGCGACCCACCAGCATTTCGTACAACATTACACCCAGCGCATAAATATCACTGGCAGGGCTTTCCTCCCCCATAGCTTGTTCCGGCGACATATAGATTGGTGTGCCCATCGCCCGCCCCGCCATAGTAAGGTCGTTGGGGTTTTCCAGGTCTTTCACCAGGCCAAAATCGGTAATTTTGTATTGACCATTGGGGGAGCGCAAAATGTTGGCGGGCTTGATATCGCGATGGACAATACCCTGGCGGTGGGCAACATCTAGCCCAGCGGCAATTTGCAAAAGAGCGTCTCCGGCTTCCTCCAGGCTCAATTTTTGTTTGGTTGCCAGATAATCTTTAAGAGTAGCCCCTTCCAGGCTGCCTTCTACATATTCCATTACAATGTAGGGCATATCATTGTGCAAACCCAGCTCAAAAACCCGCACAATATTGGGATGGCGGTCAAGGCGCAGGGTGTTTTTAGCCTCGCCATGAATAAATCGTTCTTTAATCAAGGGGTCAGCCGCCAGATTGGTAAGCATAATTTTAATAGCGCGGGATTCGCCCAGCAAGATATGGCGGGCTTGCCATACTTCGCCCATGCCACCTCGGCCTAGCAACTTTTCAAGGCGGTATGCTCCCCCAAATGTCATTCCAGGTTTTAATATAATCTGCGTCATAGAGGTAATGGCTAATTGGTTTTTAGATTTTGGGAAAGTTGTCTTGTTATCTCGAAGCCAAGATTCAGGAAATCAACAAAAGTTGAATAGTCCCGACCCAAAAAGTGTAGCATAGCTTATAACAAAAGAAAAGCTTAAGGGGCAAAATACCCATTGACATCCATAACCAGGTGGGCGGCGGAGCGACTATGGAGGTTAAAAGTACCATCATTTGCCAGCCGAACCATAAACCCGCAGGAATTGACTGGGCGGTTGCCATAGTTAATATTGGTGGTGGTGGGTCGCGGGGAATCTTTAGGGCCAGTATAGAAAGTAATAGCCCCTGCATTTTGGGATAACGAATGTAGTACAGTGCTGTTACCAACCAAAACCTTAGCGGTGCCTGGAATACCAACTCCCCCTAGAGAAACGTTGCGCCCATTTATATTTTGGATTTCCCCTTCAGACAGGGCTTTATTCAGGGTATTTAGGCCTTGTTCGCCTGGTCTTGTTTCAAAAATACGCAAGGGCATGCCCAGGTT
The DNA here is from genome assembly GCA_038207495.1 of Chloroflexia bacterium. Lineage (GTDB taxonomy): Bacteria > Chloroflexota > Chloroflexia > Chloroheliales > Chloroheliaceae > Chlorohelix. The sequence continues at coordinate 25,905 of JBBQZS010000023.1, read as the reverse complement.
ATAGTAATAGAGGCCTGTGCTATTTTGGTCAATCGCATCCTCACTATAATAACCGACAATATCAATTGTGGCGTTAATCTCTTTAGTGGTAAAAATATTAAAAGTGCCGTCTTTGCCTAATGTCAAAGTAAAGTTTGTGGTAGCGGTTTGATCATAATGGAATAAGACATTTGTGCCTATCGGTCGCTCTTTTCCATATGGGTCGGCTGGACCAGGATATAGGGCTACCCAACCGTGTTTAGAACTGGAGTTTTGAGTGTGGTCAACCGACAGATAACCCACGATGGTTTTAGCTTTTGAAGGAATTGTTACCTCTTGATACTGAAGGCCGCTCCCGGTAAGATTAAGACTCTTATTCTCAGCCAATGGGATTCCCAAACTTACTTTCGCAGCTTGCCCCGGATGGGTATTTAGCAAGCGAATTGGGTTATTCAAAGGATGGTAATACAACCCGGTTGAGGAGGGTGCCGCGTAATAACCATAAATATCAACGATTACATTTGTAGCTCGATGATTGTAAAGATTTATTGTGCCATCTCCACCGAGGCGCACATTAAAATTTCCAACAGCCATTGAGCCTGGTGGGCAAGTAGCGGTTATTGTAGCAGGGCGATGACTACCAATTGGGTCGGCTGGGCCAGGATAAATCGAAAGGTAATTCCATTCGTCGGCGTTTGCACTAAGTATTTGGTTTGCTCCAATCACCGCTCGCGCAGTATTGGGTATAGTTTGTCCATCAAACTTAATATTATGCGTCGGTAGATTTATGGTTTCGCCTGCGTTTAAAATATCACCGTGATTTACAAGCCCCCGTTCTCCTGGTCTGGTATCCAATAAACGAAACGGTTTAGCCAAAGGATAATAAGCCTGTGGAACGCCAACCGAGTTTATCGGTGTTTTGAAGCTGGGCAACCGTAAACTTATCGAGGAGTTGGCAAAGGATTTAGTTGAATCCGTATTGGTCGCACCTTCTAATTCGCTAAACAGGTCGGAAGGGGCATGCCCATTTTCGATATTTTCGGTGGTAGTTTCAGGGTTTTTGTTTTTACCTGGATTGTATAAACTCGCTCCCATAGTTTGAAGCATATAATCATCCAAAATTTGCCCTGGCGACCCTTTACTGACCATCCGCCCCTTGGAGAGATATATTACCTCATCACAAAAATTGACTACATCGCCCGCCGAATGGGAAACAAACAGCATAGAAACGCCCTGATCTTTTAATCTCGCTAGTTCAGCCTGGCACTTACGCCCAAAAGCCGCATCACCCACCGATAATACTTCATCAATGATCATAATATCTGGGCTGACGGTGATTGCTACCGCGAAAGCCAACCGCATATACATCCCGCTACTGTAATTTTTAACCGGGGTATCAATAAACTTGCCTAGTTCACTGAATTCTACGATACGGTCATAACGGGCTTCCATTTCTTTTTTGCTGAAGCCATAAATTGCCCCGTTGAGGAAAATATTCTCGCGGGCACTCAGGTCAGGGTGGAAACCTGTTCCTAATTCAAGCATCGCTGACACTCGGCCATTAACTTTCACCCGCCCGCTTGTTGGCTGGATTATCCCGGTGACAAGTTTTAATAGGGTGCTTTTACCTGCGCCATTCTGTCCGATGATACCGATAGTTTTCCCACGTTGCAACTTGAAACTAACATCTTTGAGTGCCCAAAAATCCTCATAGCTGGATTTATTTTTGCGAAGGGTTTTAACAAAGAAACCCTGCAAGGTGGAGGAGCCCTCATGGTGAAGCCGATAGTATTTGGATACGTTTTCAACTTCAATTGCGTAATCTATTGGGTCTTCAATGAGGATAGGATTTGAAGGAAGGTTAGTGCTAATTTCAGTTGTTTCTGGAATTTCAGCCTGGTTAGAATTAGTTGTTTCTAAAATATTTTTTGGCATTTCTTAAAAATAGAACTTTCGTTTCGACCTGTGATTGAATTCAAAGCGAAGATTGAAGAATAAATACGATGTAACCAATATAATCTAATAACTCTAGGTAACCGGTAAAAGTTGCAAATTTATTCCTGACTATCAATCAATGATAAAGTGATAACGAAATAATTCATCTGTGAATTATATCACGCCGCCCGACCTCCGGCAAACCTTCAGAAGTTGGCAGAAGTAAAAAAGACAACCCTTGAGTTGTCTTTTAATCAATTCAGTGTAACTGCAATATTGTTCGATTAAGCGGTGGTAGTCCAATTTCCGCCTGCTACCCAGACTTTTTCGCCGTCAAACAGCTCTTTTTCGGGATTCCAGGGGAAGTAAATTATTACCTGGAACTTAACCATTTGACCGCTAGGCTCCATTCCGGCCCATTTGCCCTGATGCGTTCCGGTGACGTTGGCAACCTCAAATACGCCCTGCGGCCCGACTACTACTTCGGTCATTTTGAAATCAATATCGGGGAAAGCTCCCAGAAAGGTTGTATAAAAGTTACGCGCCCCGGCATGCCCTTCCCATCTCTGGTCAGTGCCGATTATTTCATATACACACTCTTCGGTCAGGGTATCAATCAAGCCCTGCAAATCGCGCTTGTCTTCGGCAATCGAATGTTTTATCCAGAGGCGGCGGATTTTCTCGTAAAGTTCGGGGGTTACGCGCCAGCCCAGGCGTTCCTGAATAGTGCTATCAGCTTTGGCAACACTCATTTCTTGCTCCCTTCAGTTCATATTTAATTTTTAGCAATTTGGTTAGAGTAGTTTATCACTAAATCAGTCAATCTGCTAACCCCTTTGTAACTTGCAGCAAAACTTCTAACCAGTACTTGCTTCTATAGTTTTTATGTTAGGTAACTAACTTAACTTCCCGCCTATTTTGACAGGCTAATAGTGATATGTTAAATTGAATCTAATACAAATTGGCTAGATTTCAAATAATTAGCTTTGGGATAATTAAAATTCCTGGTAATGAACTTATAACTGGTGGAAACCTTGAGACAAAAACTTAAGAGCATTAGAAATGTTTTTACATTTAAAAAGCCTCAATTGTCTAAACAAACCCTTTCCTATACTGAAAATAGCTTTAAAGAATCTGAAATAATGAAGGGTGTTAACGTTTACCACCGTAATCTTTCAAAAGAAGAAATTGAAGCTGGTTTGCATCGAGAATTTATTGGCGGTATGTGGGAGGAGATTGGCAAACTTCAATTCGAGTTTTTGAAGCAGAATGGCTTACGACCCGAACATAACGTACTGGATGTAGGCTGCGGGTCTATGCGTGGCGGATTATGGTTTGTTAATTACCTTGATAGTACCAATTATGCTGGACTTGATATAAATGAGTCACTAATTGAGGCTGGTAGAATTGAGTTGGAAAAAGCCAACTTAATGGTTAAAGAACCTGCTTTGTTAGTTAATAACCAATTTGAGTTCTGGAAGTTTGAGAAGAAGTTTGATTTTGCTGTAGCTATATCGGTTTTCACTCATTTAAATTTTAATTATATACTGCGCTGCCTTATCGAGGTTAAAAAGGTAATGCGTCCCGACTCCAAATTCTACGCTACTTTTTTTGAAGCTCCTTCCCCTGTATATTTAGAGCCTATACTTCATGAGCGTGGTGGTATCCAAACCTGTTTTGATAAAGACCCTTTTCATATATCCCTATTAGAAGTAAAAAGTCTGGCTAATTTAAGTGGCTTGAAAGTAGAATACATTGGTGAGTGGAATCATCCCCGTAACCAGAAAATGCTTTGTTTTACCCTATAGAGCTAGAGTGTTGATCCGTAAGTCGCTGAATTCTGTTTATCGCGCCAAAAAAACGCGGGCGGGTGCGCCATCCCCATCCTGAATTTTCAGAGGCAAGGCCATCAGAGTATATTCCCCGGCCTCAACCTGGCTTAAATCCAGACCCTCCACAACTACCACCTGCCGGGAGAGCAAAATATGATGGGTTTGATAAACGCCAGGGTTAAATCGCTCAATACTCAGGTAATCTATCCCCACCAGTTTTACGCCCCGCGTTATTAACCACTCTGCCCCATCCGGCGCAAGGGCCGAGTAATTTTTGTGAAAAACTTCGGGGTTGGCCCATAATCTGGAGTTAGGGGTTTTGAGCAGCACTCGTTCGACCTTTTCGGGTAATCCTGCCTGTTCCAGGGCGGCAGCCCCGATATGCTCACTAGGACTCAGCTCAAATTCCAGAACATAAGCAGTCCCGACAAGGGCTTCTAGCGGAAATTTATCCACCCCGCTTGCCCCTTCGATAAAGTGGCGGGGCGCGTCCATATGAGTTCCGGTGTGCGCCCCCAGATGCAAGAGGCTAACGTTGGCCTCCGCTCCTTCAGCGATGGTCGAAAGCTGGCGGAATTCAGGAGCAGGGTCGCCGGGCCACACCGCCAGACGGGAATTCAGGGTTACACTTACATCATAAATTTCCCGGAAGTCCACTTTATTTTCTCCAGTAGGCCGAACGCCACTTGCGATTTTTACTCAAGCTGGTTCGTCCGGAACGTACTAGCCACCAGGGAACCAGAAAAATAATTGCGCCAAGGAGCACCGGGAAAATCGAAACATCAAAAATAGCCGGGTCGTTAAGCCAACCGAAAACATCGTTAAACAGCAACGAACCTACCAGCCCACCAACTAGCCCGATAATCGCTGCTGCTACTCGCTGGGGCGTAAAAATCCAGATTTTGCGACGGGCCAAAAGCTCGGCACCTGCCCCGCTAATCAGGCCCAACAGGAAAAACATCAGAAAATCCAAACCGTCTTTCAGGTCTTGCATTCGTCCTTAGCTCCTAAAAAATAACCCTTAGCTATATTACAAGGGCGGCTTCAACACCCTGGATATAAAGGGCTATACTAAATTACCAATCCTGGGGTGGGCGTAGGGTAAAGGCTGGTTGGTATTCGCCCACTACTAAATTCCGTTTGTTAGTTAGCGGTTTCACCTGCAACGCGGCGAACTGTTCAATCATTTCGGTTGGAACCAGATGGGCTTGCCGCAAGATTTCAGCCATAACTGCTCCAGTAGCCCGGAATGACCCGTCCTCAATCTTGAAAGCCAGACCCAAACCCTTTTCGGGGAAGCCAGCACACCACACCGCTTCGGCCCCGCCCTTACTAAATATTTTACTCTCCAGCAAGCTGTTCATCAAATCGGTATCTTCTCGCCCCGTACCAGCAACCATAAACGGATATTGGTTCATTGCGGCGGTGATGCGGCGGGTGGTGGCAGCTCTTTGGGACTTCCCGGCATCTTCCCAATAGCCAGGGTTGGCCAGACGGGCAAAAGCCATTGCCATCCGGGCAGTGCTAACCCCGAAACAAACCACCGAGCAACCATCGGTTCCCAGCTGAATCTGGCTGGTTGGCAGGTCGCAGAACTCGCTAACAACTTGCAAAATAGACTGTTGCAAAGGATGTTCGGGGCGGGTGTAGTCAAATAAGGGCCAGCCCATTTTTTTGCAAACCATCAGCATTCCAGTATGTTTGCCACTGCAATTATTAAAAATCGCGGCAGGGGCAATCCCTTCTTTTATCAGGTTATCGCGGGCGGGCGGGTAAATCGGGTAATCGGGGCCGCATAACAAATTTTCGGGTTCAAGGCCCGCCTTTGCCAGCATCCTTCTGACAGTTTCAATGTGTTCAGGCTCACCATTATGCGAGGCGCAGGCTAATGCAAGTTCTTTTTCAGTCAGGCCAAATTCGTCAGCCGCGCCGCTTTCAACCAGCGGAATCGCTTGCATTGGTTTAGCCGAAGAGCGGAAAAAGCTAATTGGGTCGCCCTCTAACGGGCCACTGCTCAAAATCACTTCCCCGGTGGCAGTAGCCAGCACGATAAAACCCTCATGGCGACTTTCGCTTATATCGCCCCGCATAACGTTGACTAATAAACCCATTTAACCCCCTTTTGGAAGAATGAAGGATGAGGGATGAAGAAAACCTAACCCTTTTTAACTAACAACCAATAACCAGCAACCAACAACTAGCCAAGTCGGGGTAGTACCCGTTTGATAAGAGCCGCCAACCGAGGCCCCGCCTCACGCCCAACCGCCAGCACTTCTTCGTGGTTGGCTTCTGAGTCGCCCTCGCCCGTAGCGGTGTTGGTAATAGTGCTGATACCCAATACTTTCATGCCACCGTGCGCCGCCACAATCGCTTCGGGGGCGGTAGACATTCCTACCGCATCGCCCTGGATTTTCAGAAACCTTAGCTCGGCCTGACTTTCAAAGTTTGAGCCTGCCACCATCACATAAACCCCGCGATGGAAGTTAATACCAACATGTCGGGCTTCTTCCTCGCAAATATCCAGGAATTTGGGCGGGTAAATATTGCTAACCGCCGGGAAGCGCGGGCCAAGTCGCTCATCATTCGGGCCACGCAAGGGGTTAAAACCTGCCATTCCCGGCATAAAAATATGGTCACGCAGCCCCATCAGGTCGCCGGGGCGATAATTCTTGTTCATTCCACCCGCCGCGTTGGTCAAAATCAGGACTTCAACCCCAAGAGCTTTCAGCACCCGAACCGGGAAGGTGACGGTTGCCATATCGTGGCCTTCGTAAAAGTGCAAGCGTCCCTGCATCGCAATCAGAGGTGACTCACCCAACTTCCCTACCACCAATCGTCCTGCATGACCCTGTACGGTAGATTGGGCAAAGTGGGGAATTTCAGCATAAGGAATACTCACGCTGTCCTGTATCTCGTCCGCCAAATCGCCCAGGCCACTCCCCAGCACAATCGCGTTTTTGGCAGTGCGCCCGCCCAACTTCCCGGTTACAAAGGTGGCGGCTTCCTGAATTTTGTCGTATAGGTTATCCAAAATCTCTCCAATCAGTTGTCGGCTGTCAGTCATCGGTTGTCGGAAAAATATTAACAAGGATGAAAAGGATGGTCAGGATATTTGAAGAGTGTGGGGTTTTTAATCCCCCTTCTTTTATAGGGAAGGGGGTTGGGGTTTAGGTCTGCTCCTTGTTCCTGACTCCTTTATATTCGTAAATTAACCTCAGTCCTGAAATCTACATTCTTCTGAGTAAATCGTTCTTCTTGGTCTGGAATTCGGCTTCGGTAATCGCCCCTTCGTCCCGCAATTTGGCGAGTTGGGCAATCAAGGCCGGGATTTCGGCGCGGCTAGGGCCCGCCTGGGATTGTCCCTGGGGTTGTTGGTATCCACCACCTGGATAACCTCCGGCATCGCGGTATTCCGGTTGTGGGGCTCTGCCGCCGGGGTAGGGCATGGGCGGTTCTTCGCGATAGGTTGCGGGGGCAGGGCGAGGAGCAGGATTGACCCGGATATCGGGGGCTGGCTGGCGGTATTGCTGGCTACCCTGTTGTTGCTGGGCGCGGGCTACATCCGATGCATCTCCATAGAAGCCGTTTTTGGCATCCAGCATTGCCCGTTTGAATTCATTTGGATTTCCTAAATAATCAAAAGTGTTGGCCCCGCTTTCGTTGCCCGTTACAATCCGAACAGTGCCATAACCTAACATCCGGCCAAAAGCGGTTTGACGCATTTCCACATCGTTGACTTTTTCCAGGCTGCTATCGTCCAACGCTTTGTTAATGACCCCCCGCAACTTTATGACCCGCTCGTTGGTAATGATAAATTCGTCGTTTGTCCAGACCAGATAATCCCAGAACATCCGCACAAAAGAAATGAGGGCCACAATCGAAAGGGCAATAACTAACACGGTTTTGGCGGTATTTTGCCATGGTTCGGTTGGTTTCCATTGCAGGCCAATGAAAAAGGCCGCAATCAAGGCTATCAGGAACAACCCAAACCACTTGATGGCGGCTTGTATCAGCACAATCGGGTGCTGATGCCCGACGTAGATAACTTTCTCGCCCCGCCCTAATTTATCATCAATATAAGCCATTGCCTGAACCTTTCAAAACAAATTAAATATCAAATTAGATATTGTGGATATACTGCGCCGATTTGAGTTCACGTTCCAACAAATAATCTCGGTAACTACCCATTACCACTTCCATTTCGCTCCGTAGTTCCGGTTTCAAGTGCAAACGGGGGCCGCTGGCGAAGGGATTGCGCTGTAAATAGCGAAGAATTTTCAGGGCATCTATGCTCAAAACTGGACTGCGCCGCTCGATTTTGCCACAATCGGGACAAAGTGCGCCCCCTAATTCCGGGCTGAAAAAGTTGCGGACAGGTTTAAGCTCGTTGTTACAGCGTACGCATTGGTTGAGTTGTGGGCGATAACCAACATAATCCAGCAGGTGTAATTCGTAGGCCCGCAAAGTGGTCTGGGGGTCGTGGCCTTCATTCAGGGCGGTCAGTGCATCCACCATCAGGGTATAAGCCGCGTAGTTGGGGTCTTCTTCCTCGGTCAATTTGTCAAGCATCTCTACCACTATAAAAGCGTGGTTAATAAGGTTGATATCGCCCCGCAACTGAGGAAAAGCATTAATCGTTTCGGTCTGGGTAACAATATCCAGGTTGCGCCCGGAAGCAATCAGCAACCGCGATTGGGTAAAGAGCTCGACATGACCACCCATCCGGCTAGTAGTACGGCGTACCCCTTTGGCTATCGCCCGGATTTTACCACGAGTTGGGGTATAGAGGCTCAGAATTTTGTCAGCCTCACCCGTGTTTATCCGGCGTATTACTATCGCCTCGGTTCTATATAATTTTTCGTTCTCACGTTGAGGATTGTTCGCTTCGTAGGTCATTTTTCTCTACTTCCGGTTCCCCGGTAAAAGTTATTTTTTAGGACTCGCGTTTATTACGATTTTCCGGGACAAAAGTTGTCAAAATATAGAAAATCAGGTTCAAAAACGAAAGCCATATATATATCAAAATTATATCACAGTTGGTGCATATAGGGTGAAGAATGAAGAAGAAGTCAGAATTAAGGAGTCAGGGGTCAGAATAAAGAATTCAGAAGATAGCGCACAGAGGAAGGGTTTTACACCCTCTCCATTTTTAAGGGAGAGGGCAGGAGGTAAGGGTTAGGTCAAAACTACTCAAAAACCTTTTCGCCCCGATTGAGGCGCAAGGCTATTTGGTAGGTCTGGTTGGCACTACGGGCGGTCGGGCAGTGAGCCGCCAAGTAACGCACCGCCGCTATCAAAACATGATTTGCCGCGTTCTCAGTAGCGGGATTTTGTTTCAGCAAATCATATTGCCGGAAACAGGCCTCCAACGACTGTAAAGGATGAAACCCTGCATCCTCCCGTAGCAAAGCCTTGCCCAGCGTAGCCCGCAGCCTGGCAGAGTCGCCGCCCGCCGCCAGATAAAACGCCACCAGATTGGCCGCTTCGTTAACTGGCTGCTGCTGGTTGAGCATCGCCAACAAATCCTCCAGCAATTTGTCAGGGTTGGCGTAGGCAACTTCCTGGGTTTTAGGCAAGGGCAGACGAGTTGGTGGCGTGTTCAGGAAGCGGTCGAGGTAGATACTCATCGCCCCATCTAGCACCCCTCGCAACAGTTCCGGCGAAGGAGCACGGTGCATCCCCTGATGTACCGCATTAGAATAGGTGAAGGTGTGGTGGACGGTGTTCCAGTCGCCATATTCGTTAGTGATACCAAAATGAGCCAACCGGCGGGCAGCGGTATAGGCTACGACTCCCGCTAGTTGTTCGGGAGTTGACCCCTGCCGCAAGGCATTTACCAGGGCGTTGAGGCTTTGGTGGGGGTCGTCGCCCAGCAAAATATCCACCAACCCATCTTCGGGCGACCAGTGCCAGATTTTGCCCACTCCCTCCAACAGGGCAGGAGCTAATCCCTCGAAAGTAGTTTCCAGCAACTCTACCAAATCTATCGGATTGCGCCAGGAGTTGGATTCCTCCATCCGCTCCGCCCCGGTATAATTCGGCACAAGGCTTGCCAGCACAGGCGCTACCAGTTCGGGTTGCCAGCCCGCCCAATCCAAAGCTTCAAAGGCTTTGTTAGTAAAATCCAACGGATGGCCGGTGTCAATATAACGGTGGTCGGTAGCGGCAGCGAAGAACATATCGGCAATCTGGCGGTCAGAATAACCCGCTTGTACCGCCGTTACGATACACCGTTCTGCCCCTTCAGTATCGCGCACCTCGATAAACTGTCGGAACCAGCTTTTGAGGTGGGCTAAATCGGCCTCCTGATTGGGTAGCGGGGCTACGGCGTAACGCACAGGTTGCCCGTCACAATCACGCGCCACCGCATTTAGCCCGACATACATGGCGCGGGGTTTATCCTCACTGTCTAGATGCGGCAACAGGTTCATCATGGCGGTCAGGATGGTCGCCCCGGTACTCCAACCCTCGCGCCGATTGGTGGCGGCAAAGCGTAACCCGGTGCGGAAGGGGTCAAGGGCCGAATTCTGGTTATCGCCCACTAAAGCCAGAGTCGCTTTAGCCACTACCAGTCGGATATTGCGCTCCAGGCCATCGTTTAGCCGTTTGAGTTTGCGGGGTTGGGCTTCTCCCTCTGGGGTTAAATCCAGCCAGACCTGCCCGTTTTCAACTTTTACCGGGAAGTTCCGTACATCGTCGGCCCACAGGTCGAAAGTGCCGCCACTGCTCAGGTCGAAGCGCGCGTGATGCCAATGACAGGTCAGAATCCCTTCCCGTACCGAACCTTTGTCCAAAGGGAAGCCCATATGTGGGCAACGATTATCCACCGCGTAAATTTGACCATCAAACACGAATAAGGCGATGACGTTTCCACCGGCGTGAACGGTTTTGCGTCCGGCGGCAAATATCTCGGCAGCCTCGGCGACCATTACCCACTGCCCTGGCATCTCGACATTGAGTTTGTTTTCCTGCAATTGGGTCATGTTTAACTCCTTTTCCTCAGTTGTTGGTTGACCTAACCCCCTGACCCCTTCCCTGATTTCGTGAAGGGGGAATAATTCTTTTTATTTTGTGTCCTGACTGCTGAATTCTGAGTTCTTTTTTATTCTAGCATCAAAAACCCAAATAATTCTGAGAGGTTGGTACAGTTTATAACCTGTCTATTGGTACAGGTAAAACAGCTAAAAGTGGTATAATTACCCTAAATTTTCCAGGGAAAAGGAGAGATAATGCAAGAGATATTTCCCGGCACCGTCGCCCGTTTGGAGGAGTGGAAAGCCAACCCCGATGTTTTGGGAGTATTGCTGGTTGGCTCAAAAAGCCACGAGCATGGCGATGAACTTTCGGATGATGATTTAGAGATATTACTGACCGACGAAGCCTACGCCCGTTTTGCTCCGGCAGAGGTTGGTGAATTCCTGTTTGAGGGTGAAGTCCCTGACAAAAGGCTGATTTATGACGCTGAATATTTGTCGTTGAGTGCTGTTGAACAACGGGTGGACTCGCACCACGACCTTGACCGTTGGCCCTATCAGCGTACCAGAATCCTGTTTGACCGCGATGGGCGAACCACGGCGGCGGTGAAGGCGGTGGGCGAGATGAGTGCCGAGTTCCGGCGATTACGGTTAATCCACGCTACTCTAGACGCTGGAATTGCAGGCCGCAGGAGCCAAAAGACCCTCAAGCGGGGTATGGAGGGCTCTGGCAGGCTGGTTCTGGCGCGGGGTGCTAAGGCTTTATCTCGAATCTTATTTGCCCTGGAATGGCGGTGGGTTCCGCTTGATCATTGGTTAGAAGCCGAACTCAAGACCCTGGAAGACCCGGCTCAAGTTGGCCCGTTATTAATTCAAGCGGTAGTAGAGACCCGACCTGAGCTTTTAATAGAGGGACTGAAACGGCTGGAAGACCGTTTGTTTGAAGAAGGGGTGCCCCGTCCTGCTGGTCGTGTTGACCTGTTTTATGAGGTGATTCATCCCACCAGAGCCGAAGAACGGGCAATTCACGGGCTGTACTAGTAGGAGTCAGAATAAAGAAGCAAGGAGCAAGAAGAAAAGTTAAGAGTGTTGAATTGTGAGTTAAAGAATTTTCTAACTCAACCCTTAAAACTCATAACTCAAAACTACTTAAACCTCCTGTCTATCCTGTCCATCCTTGCTAATATTCCGACAACCAACAACGTTTTTACCGACGACTGACAACCGACTAAAAAGGAGAATTGTATGATTTGTGTGGCGGTGACGTACATTATTAAAGAGGGGCATGTAGACGAGGCAATTAGCTTATTAAAAACTATGACTGGACATACCCGCACCGAGCCCGGAAACCTGATGTATCTGGCCCATCAGTCGCCCACTGACCCGCGCCGCTTCTTTTTATATGAGCAATACACCGACCAGGCGGCGATTGACGCGCATCGTGCCGCTCCTTATTTTCAGGAATATGTGGTCGGTGGGATGTTTCCGATTCTGGAAAGCCGGGTGCCGGAAATTTATATTCCGCTAGAGTAATGCGGTTATTGGTTGTTAGCAATTCTTTACTCGTTACTTTTTAAAGGGAACGGACGTTATATGAGTAATAGCCCAAGTACGATACGGGCAAATGCCTTGATAAAAGCTTTGCAGGAGGCTCGTAGCGATATAAATGATATTTTTCACGGCCTGACTGAGGTGGATTTAGCTTTACCAACCGTCTGTCCGGGCTGGACGGTGCGGGAGCAAGTTGGTCATATTATAGATGCTACCGAAATGCTGGTTAGATGCCTTGAGGGAAACGAGCCGGGGAATTTTCAGCCCACTGCGATGGCCACTGAAATGGCGGCAAAGGCGGTGGCTCGGGCACAGGAGTTTAGAAAAGTTCATATAATGTTCTTTTTTAATCGAGCGGCTGATAATTTGTTGCGTTTGCTGGAAAGCCGTGACCCCAGCAAGTGGGATGAAGAAATTCCCCATCCTTATCTGGGGAACTGCCCGGCGGTGATGTTTGCTGGATTCGCCCTGCTGGATTGGTTTATTCATCCCTGGGATATTCAGAGTGCATTGGGGCAGAACCCCGAACCGCGCCCTGATCACGCCGCTCTGGTCGTTACCGGGTTGGTGGGACTTTTGCCGCGCCGCCTGAATCTTGCCCCGGCCGGGGATTTGCAAGGAAGATTTCGCTATATTATCGAGAAAACCGATAATTCTGCTCAAGTTTTAACTCAGCTGGACGTAGTGCTGAGGAATGGAAAAGCTACTATAGAGCGGGACATATCCCCCGAAGTAGCAGCAGACCTGACATTCCGAGGAGCGGCGGGTGAAATGGCTCTGGCGATGTTGGGGCGACGCAGCCCTCAAAAAATTATTCAACCCGCTCCTACTAACGCCCAATGGTTACCCCGTTGGGGAAGTCTGTGGATTTCATTATAGTATTTTATTAATTCCTGGAGGGAAAAAGTCGGATGTTAGATAAAGCTAAACCCATACTGGTCTTTGGGGCCACTGGTTTGACCGGGATTCAGGTAGTAAAATCGTTACAAAATAAGGGGTTCAAAGTTCGGGCGGTGGTGCGCGACCCCCAAAAAGCTCTTGCTAAGTCAGGAGCGGGGGTGGATATTCTAACCCTTGACCTGAAAGATACTGCCGAGTTGAACAAAGCTCTGGCAGGGGTACAGGTGATCATCAGCGCGTTGGGGAGTCAAAACACCAAAGACCCCGACGAAAAAGAGCAGGTTGAGCATATTTTTGTGGCAAATCTGGCGGTGGCAGCGCGGGAAGCCGGGATTGAGCATATTGTAATGTGTTCCTCAATTGGTGCTGACAAGCCAGAAAAATTCCCCTTTATCGAAGCAGTGTTACGAGCCAAAGCGAAAGGCGAGGCCGCTCTATGGAATAGTGGAGTCACTTATACAATTGTGCGTCCGGGTGGCCTGAACAATAACCCTGGAGGGCAAGGTGTATTGCTGAAAGAAAGTTTGGATGTCGGTGGTATGATTTCGCGGGAAGATGTAGCCGAAGTAATGGTTCAGGCTATTTTGCAGCCCGCCTCACACAATCGAGTAGTAGAAATTATTAATCAACCCGACGCGCCAGTGGCTGGTCGCCCGGATTTATATTAATTTCGGCTTTCACTTTAGAACTCACCAGATAGGGTAGCTGGTTACAAATTGAACCTAAAGATTAGCCGCAAGCGAAAGTCTTTTGATTTGAATTGAAAGGTAGTACGGGTCTATGTTTTTGAGGAAAAAATCAGCCTGGTTTTTTAGCCTTATCCAATTAATACTAATTAGTTTAGTGCTGGCGGCCTGTGGGGAAGCTACTGCAACCATAATTTCTACCATAGCACCCAAACCCACTACTGTTCCTATTACTACTGCCGCCGCTACTAACCCGGTAACTATCAAGTGGTCGTTCTGGGGTGATGATGACGAAATCGCTATAAATAAAAAGTTGATTGACCAATTCGAGCGGCTCAACCCTGGCATTAAAGTCAGCCCCCTTTTCGATACCTGGGATAACTATTACAAACATCTGGATAAGGATTGGACGGGGACTAATACTCCTGACGTAATGTTCCTGGAGAATATTTCCACCTATGCCAGTCAGGGCATTTTGGAAAACCTTGACCCCTATCTAGCCGACGAAAAGAACTTTAAGCTGGAGGATTTTTATCCCGGCCTCTTGAACCAATCCCGCTACAAAGGGGCCTTGTATGGTTTGCCGCGCGACAACGATACCAAAGTGGTATTTGTTAACCTGAAACTTCTACGAGAGGCGGGGGTGGAGGTGCCAAAGGCGGGCTGGACCTGGCAGGATTTACGGGAAGCGGCCCTCAAGTTGACCAAAAAAGAGGCGGATGGCACGATTAATCAGTACGGATACGCTTTTGAGCCAAACGACTGGTGGCGATTGTGGATTTTGCAGAACGGCGGCGAGCTTTTCGACGCGAACACGCCACCCGACCCACCCACCCGCCTCTTAATAAACACACCGGAGGGAGTTTCTGCTATCCAGTTTTTTGCCGATTTAATCAACAAGGATAAGGTTTCGCCCGCCTACGACATGATGGATACCAGTGGCAAAATTTCCGATATGTTTATCAATGGCAAGGTGGCAATGGCTTTTGGTAATCATGCGCTAGTACCAATTTTCAGCAAAAATAAAAAACTGGAGTGGGATGTGGTGCCGCTCCCGATGGGCAAGAAGCGGGTTAATATTTTGGACGGGGCGGGTTATGTAATCAATCAGGCCTCTAAAAATAAAGCCGCTTCCTGGCAGTTTGTAAAATTTCTCAGCAGCGAGTTGGGACAGGGTTTGTTTATGGAGAGCGGGGTGGTCGTCCCGGCGCGTCAGTCTATTCGCGAAGACAATATTTTTGTGCGAGGAAGCAAATATAACTGGCAGGTTTTTATCGCTGAAACCCAGGTGGGTATCGCCACTCCCAACTTCCGCTCCTTTAACACCATCAGTCAGATGGTTAATGACGCACTTCTTCCGGTCTGGAAGGGGGAGAAAAGTGCCGCCGAAGTTTTCCCGACCCTACCAGCCAAAATAGATCCAGAACTTGCCAAACTCAAACGGTAGGTTCCTGGGTTAGGTGCAAGATACCCTCACCCTACCTCTCCCTTAAAAAGGAGAGGAGTTAATCTCTAACCTTAGCGGCTCTTTTCTTGTGCCGCAACCCGTATAATCGCTTCAAGGCTGCGTTCAACATCGGCTTCGGTAGTGGCCCAGGACGAAACGCTAATTCGCATGGCAGTATGACCCTGCCAGACTGTCACACCCGCCCAACAAGTCCCTTCAGCCTGAATAGTGGTAATAATCCGGCGGGTAATTTCGGCCTCGCCAAAAGACACTACCACTTGATTTAACACCACCTCATTATGAACTTCATAACCCGCTTTCCGTAGACCTTCGGCAAATAAAGTAGCCTGGTGGCAATTCCGCTCAATTAAATCCGCCATACCTTCCTTGCCAAGTGACTTCAAGGCTGCCCAAACCTCTACTCCACGAGCGCGGCGGGAGAGTTCGGGGGTAAAGTTGGCAGGGTCGCGCCGTTCTCCTTCCGGCAAGTAAGCGGCACTGACCGAAAGGGAGGCCCGCATTACCGCCCGATTTCGCACGAAAGCCAGCCCGCTATCATAGGGCACATTCAGCCATTTGTGGGCATCGGTGGCCCAGGAGTCGGCTTCTGCCATTCCTGTGGTAAGGTGAGCAAATTTTGCTGAGGCTGCCGCCCATAACCCAAAGGCTCCATCCACATGCACCCAGGCTCCCGCCGCATGGGCTTTAGTACAAATTTCGCCGATAGGGTCAAAGGCCCCACTATTTACATTTCCCGCCTGGACGCAAATTATCGTCGGCCCTGAAATAGGTGGCAGCTTTTCGGCCAACATCCGCCCCTGCCCGTCCACCGGGACTTTCACCACTCTTGCGCGGCCCAACCCTAGCATCCCCAGGGCTTTGAACAGGGACGGGTGGCCTTCCTCCCCCACCACCACTGTAATGGGCGGTGCCCCAAAAAGCCCGTCCGCCTCAACATTCCATCCCACCTGTTCCAAAACAGCATGGCGAGCCGCCGCCAACGCCGTAAAATTCGCCATTGTCGCGCCTGTCACAAAACCCACGCCACATTCTTCCGGCAAACCCAGCAACTCAAGTAACCAGCCTGTTGCTACTTCTTCCAGGGCGGCGGTTGCCGGA
This sequence comes from Chloroflexia bacterium, assembly GCA_038207495.1. Lineage (GTDB taxonomy): Bacteria > Chloroflexota > Chloroflexia > Chloroheliales > Chloroheliaceae > Chlorohelix. The sequence continues at coordinate 9,482 of JBBQZS010000023.1, read as the reverse complement.
ACAACATCATAAAAGGCCGCGTTTTGGTCCCAGGCCCCCACTAACCAGTTTGCCGCCAGCGTCGCCGGGAGCGTACCGCCCGTTACAAAACCGAAAAAGCGCGGCCCCGCCTGAGCAATCGTTGCCGGAGAGCCAATTTCATCCAGCAAGGCCAGCACCTCTGCCGGGTCAATCGGTTTAAGTGGAAGCGGCTCATAAAATTCCGTCACGCGCTTCACCGCCGCCGGGGTTGGAGCTACATTTCGCTCATTTATTGTTTCCAGATAGCGGGTGGCGCGGAGGGCTGCGTCATTCAATAAATCTTTCAATAATTTCTCCTGATATTTTGCTTTTATTTTTAGTTAGGACGTTTTTAGTACACTTAGCCTATTGAGAACTAACCAAAGTTTGAGTACAATTCTAGGATAGCAGGAATAGGTTGCCATTATATTATAAAATCAGGCGTGGTTAGGAGTAATTTATGTCTTTGGTTCGCAGATTCACTAGCCGTTCGATGTTGATTTTTGGTTTAGTCAGTTTTGTAGTAATAGGTTCAATCGTCCTATTGTCCCGCCCCTCGCTGTCTACTCAGGCTGCGCCCCCCGTAATTAACGGTTGTCAGATTTTCCCGGCAGATAATATCTGGAATGTGCCAATTACAAATCTCCCGGTAGACCCTAATTCCGCTGCCTATATTAATAGCATTGGGGCCAATACCGGGCTACATCCCGATTTTGGATCTAGCGGCGATTTGCCGGGTGTAATGTATGGGATTCCATTTGTGACTGTACCTTCCAACCAGACCGGGGTTCCGGTAAAATTTGATTTTTATCCTGGCGATAGTGACCCTGGCCCCGGTGGTTGGTTAGACCCCAACCATACTACTACTAATTATCCTATCCCGACTAATGTTCCGCTTAACAATTTAATTGAAGGTGGGAATAATGGCGGAGACCAGCATGTATTAGTGATACAACAAGGAACTTGCAAATTGTATGAAACCTGGAACACCCGCCCCAACCCCAACGTTTCTAATTGGTTGGCTGGTTCGGGCGCAGTTTTCGATCTTAATTCTAACGTTTTGCGGCTAGATGGCTTGACTTCGGCAGATGCGGCAGGGTTGCCGATTTTGCCGGGATTAGCCCGTTATAGCGAGGCAGCCGCAGGGTCAATCAATCATGCTTTGCGCTTTACGGTAAATCGTACTCGTAATACTTATGTCTGGCCCGCCCGCCATCAAGCCAGCTCTTACAGTAACACAGCTTATCCGCCGATGGGCCAGCGTTTCCGCCTGAAGGCCAGTTATGTTATCCCGAGCAATTACTCGCCCCAAACTAAAGCGATTCTTCAAGCCCTGAAAACCTATGGCATGATTGTGGCTGATAACGGCTCGAATTGGTATATTTCGGGTCAACCCAACGCTGGTTGGGATGATGATAACCTTGTGCCACAGCTATCCGCCGTCAAGGGGAGTAACTTCGAGGCGGTAGATAGTTCATCGCTAATAATAAACGCTAATTCAGGGCAAGCCGCCGTACCACCCACCAGTGCCCCTTCTAATTTAGCGGTGGCGGTTGGTTCCACCAGCCAACTTAACCTTAGCTGGACAAACACCGCCCCCAATACCACTGGGTATAAACTTGAGCGCAGCCTTAGCCCAACTAGCGGTTTTGCTGAGATTACTACGACTCTGGTGGGAGCACCATCTTACCAAAATACCGGGCTATTGGATGGCACAACCTATTACTATCGGGTTAGAGCCTACAATGCTTACGGCAACGGGGCTTATAGCAGCGTGGTTAGTAATACCACCACCTTTATTCCGCCAACTGGCTTGGATGCTACTGCTGTTTCCGCCAGTCAAATAAACCTGAGTTGGACTGATAATTCCAGTGGTGAGTCAGGCTATAAAATAGAACGTGCCACTGCCGCAGCTGGTCCTTATTCAGTGGTTGGCACAACCTCAAGTAATGCCACTATTTACCAGGATACGGGTTTACTGGACGGCACAAAATATTATTATCAGGTTAGGGCTTTTAACTCCACTGCCGGAACCTTTTCCACTTATACCACTCAAAGTTTCGACACGACCAAACTAGCCCCGCCCACCAACCTGTTAGCCTGGGCCACCTCTACCAGTCAAATTAACTTGCAATGGTCGGATAATTCGCAAAGTGAGGATGGGTATGTGGTGGAGCGCAGCTTGGATAATACGTTCGCTGCCCCGGTCATTATAAATACTGGCCCGAATGTTACAAATACTATGGATTCAGGTTTAACCATCAATACCCAATATTTCTATCGAGTTAAGGCCAAAAAAGTTTCGGTTTATTCGGTTTACACCAGTATAGTTAGTGCAACCACGACAGTTTTACAGGTAACAGTGGCGACAGATAACGGCCTGGGCGATACTCCCAACACCCTTTCTTATTTATTAAAACCCGCCAATACCAATATCAGTGCTGGTCAAACGGTTCTTTTTACAACCAGTGTGATGATTAATAGTGGAGTAAACTGGAGTCCTACAATTCCGGCGGGGGTTACGCTGTTGGGGGCTTGTGGTGCGGGTGGCCCAACTATTTCGATAGATGGTTCGAGTGCCCTAGCTGGCTCAAACGGTTTGGTGCTTAATCAAACCACCCTTATCGGCATAAAAGTAATGCATTTTCCGGGAGTACAGATAAAGAATTCTGGCACTGGTAACAAGCTGGTTTGTACTAAGGCGGTAAAATAACTGAAAACAAAAACCCCCTTCCCTGCAATCAGGGTTAGGGGCGTTTGCAATAACTCTCAAGTGAGAATTATTCAGTCTTACATCATTGTGATATCATCGTCCTGGCTGGTCTTGCGATAGCTTTCGCTGGGTTTATCCTGCGGTTTGCTTTCTTGCTGCTGGGCGCGTTGGGCTTTCAAATCTTCCAGAGTCTTTTTGACATACTCCAGCTTTTGCTCCATCTGCTTCTGCACCTGTTCCAGACCGGCAATCATCCAATCGAGGTTGCCGCCTTGCCAGCCGCGTCCCCAGCCGCCCCGACCATAGCCTCGGCCTTCGCCACGATGTCGTTCACCGTGTTGACCGTGTTCACCGCGTGGGTCACGTTCGCCCCGTTCGGGACCAAAGCCAGGGCCGAAACCGAAGCCAAAGCCACCCCGACCAGGACCAGCTCCAGGGCCAAAGCCAAAACCGCTGCGTCCGGGACCAACGCCCCCACGTCCAGGGCCAAAACCGCCCCAGGCTCTACCCCAGGGGCCAAAGCGGAAGGCACGTGGCCCACCAAAGCCGGGCCCGCCTCGGAAGCCAGGGCCAAAGCCCTTCATTCCAAAACCAAACTGCGCTCCCTGGTGTTCGCCGGGGCGTTCACCGGGGTGTTCGCCGCCCTCGTCGTAATTATCACTGCCGGGTTGCCACTCGCCCCAGCCACTATTTTTATTATGATGTCCTCTCATATATGTTTCCTTTCAAAATCTATTTTTCTTCAAATCGGATTATCCTCTTCATCGCTCACAAAGTTCAAATCAACTTCGCTTTGCTCGCCGAAAACCCGGTGAAATTCGTCTACAAATCGGTTAATCAACCGAGTACGTTGTTCGAGAGTACCTGCCCAATATTTTAATAACTGTTTACCGCGCTCGGTTATCTGGTACACCCGGCGGTTGGGGCCGGGGCCTTCGTCCGACATAACGGATTCGACTAACCCTTCACCCTCCATTCGGCGTAAAGTCCGATAGAGGTTGCCCACATCTACATCGCCATTTATCAGTTTGCGTTTAGACAGTTCATCAATCAGGCTGTAGCCATAATTCGGCCCCTCGGCTAATACCAGTAACAGACAAGGTTGCAAGAACCCCCACACCGGGGGCTGCATAAACCAACCACCTCTTTTACCGCCAGCCCAGGGCGGGCCACCTCCAAAACCATGATGCATTTAATTTTCTTAGCCTCTCTAACTGACATCAAGGGTTTCTTTGTTTAGTAGCCCTTGATATATGTCATAGTCATATATTAGCGACATATAGAACCCTTGTCAAGGGTTTCTTTGTTTGAATTGTATTAGAAAAAATCATCCGTAATATTTTATACCGACCACCGACAACCCCTAAGTATTACTGACCTGATTGCCCAGCAGCATTTTCAGTTGCCCACCAGCCAGAATTATAATCCCACCGGCATTACGCAAGCCAGCCGAACTGTCTTTTTTGAGCCCAATCCAGTTAGAAAATGCCAGGTTGTTACTGCCGCTTATCACCCGAATACCGGGGCCACTATTGCCGCTAATCAGGTTGCCACTGGCTGATTGTCCCGCCAGCCCAAGCTGATTATTACTGCCCGCAATCTGGATACCACCGCCATTGCCTGAAGCGGTAGTTCCGTCGACTGTGCCCAGCCAGCTACACATTACCTGATTATTGCTCCCGGTTATATTTAAGGCGTACCCCGAACTGAAATTTGTAATCGCCACCCCCGTAATAATCATTGATGAGGTAAGGGTCAGGGCGTTAGTGCCTGCGCCCGCCCCGGCTTTCAGGGTTACACCCGGTTGGCCCCGCCCACTGACCACCGTGCAACCCCCGGCGATAGTTACCGTTACACCGGCGGTAGGGGTGATAATTGGCAACGGCCCGGTGACAGTGATAGTAAGTGGCGCAGAAATATTAATAGTTACCGGGCTCACGGCAGTGGCAGCCTGATTAAGGGCGTAGGACAAGGTGCCACAAGCGTCATTGCCATTATCAGTGTTGCGGATAACCGCCAGAGCGTTCGCCAGACAGGTATTGGTCAGGCCAAAGTTACCGCTCACATTGCCATAGGTTGCGGTAGCCGTAACGTTATATGACCCGGCAATAGTATTAGCGGTAAAAACGGAAGTAGTTACTAAGCCGTTTATATCGGTTGTGCCAGTGTATAGATTAGTAACACCCCCGAAGGTGCCACCTTCGCCACTGGCGGGAGCCTGGAAAACCACCTGAGTACCGCTAATCGGGCTGTTACTCCAATCGCTAACTTTGGCGGTAAGGGGATTACCAAAGTTATTGGTAACGGCGATGCTTTGCCCCGCCCCGGCAATAGTCGCCAGGGTTTTAGGAATCAACAAGCCGTAGACTACCAGTTGTCCGCTAGTATTGGCATCAGGGGTCAGGGTAGTGGCGTAAACCTTGCCGTTGGCGATAGTTGGTGAGCTAAATTTGCCAAACCAGCCTAAATCATCTCTGGGAATATTCTGCCGACTGTTCCAAATATCGTCCAGGCTTTGGCTAGTGGCAGAGGCATTGTAAGCCGCTAGTGTCCCCGTTACAACCGCATTGTTGGCGTTTTGGGAGGTAGGATGGGCGGCCCACAGTATCCCGGTATTAGTATCGTTGCCGTTAGCCGAGATGCTCAACATACCACCGGGCATAAAACCGTCGGGCAATTTGATACTACTGCTAATGACTTGCGCGGTGTTAATCGGGCTGGCTGCCCCGCTATTATAGCTATAAGCCTTGAGGCTATCGGATTCAGTCCAGACATAGATGCGATTGTCGGTGGAACTGCTCCAATAGGCGGGCGTGCCATGAATATGGTTATTACTCACGCCACCCACAATCTGAAAAGATTGGACGATATTATCCGGCCCACCGCTTACATAACCACCGAGGTTGTTACGGTTCAGCAGGTATAATTTACCCTGCTTCCCGCCGCCAATCAAGTGATTTGTGCCGGGAATTAATACCACACCCGATGAGCCGAGGTCTAAATCCGCGCTATTCAGGGCATTAAAATTAAAAGGGGTAAAAGTGTCGGTGACGGTCAAACCCGGACTCATTTTTACAAAACTGGAGCCAAAATTGGTTTGCGCATCAATAAAAGTACCGTTGCCCGACATAAAGTAAATAGAACCGTTGGGGTCAGCAGCCAGCCCACCGCCCGCTTGCCAGATTCCGCCTGCGTTGGAACCCACTCCGCTAGAGGTCACATTGTAGACAATGGTCTGAGTGAGGCTAGTAGCGTTATAACTGAAAACCCAGCCGTGATAAGGTGGGGTGTCACAATATCCCGCGAAGGCAAAATAAATATTGCCATTAGCCAATAAAAGCCCGGTGCGTTGCAGGTGTTTGCTGCTATCGAATGCCAGACTACCGCCGCTACTACCCAGGCTGGTGCTAGATATTACTGCCGTAATCGTTATCGGGCTGCTGGCTTTCTCTAGCCCGGTGGTTATATCCAAAGAATGGAGCAGGTGAAAATAACTACTACCGATTTTGGTTAGATTGACCACGTACATAGTGTTATTGTTCGGGTCAATTACGGGCGTGCTGATAATCCCTACATTCCCCGAAATATCCCGATAATTGCCACCACAACTTTGCCCAAAATCGGTTGCGGGAGGGGCTGTCCCTAAACTGACCTGCCAGAGTGGATTAACGGCATTGGGGTCGTCAGCATCAAAGGCGTAAACCGAGTTATTCTGGGTGGCAATATAAACTACGTTCCTGGTTGTAGTTATATTGACATTTGGCACAAAAAGCGGCTGCGCGTAAATCCCGGCATCCACCGTGCGGGTAAAAATCTTGCCAAATTGATATTGATTAACGTTATTCAGGTTTAGAATCGTTTCATTCAAATTCGCCCCGGTTCGATTTATATCGTTGTGCTGGGTTAAAACGCTAACCCCTACTACCTGGGTTTGCGGGGCGTTTAGTGATTTGGCCTTAGCCGTAGAATTCGTAATATTTTCAGATTGGGAAATACTCGCCAGGGGCTGGGCGGCTGGTAGAAAAGGTAATACCAGTAAAATCAAAGCCAGACAAAGACGGGCCATGTGAGTTGATTTCATATTTCTAGTTCACCTGCCATAACTTGATTGAATTGTCGGTATGCCCGCTAACCAGGTATTTACCGTTAGGGGAAAGGGCAATGGTTAGAACGCCATAAGACTCGGCTAAAGTGGTGCTAAAAATTTCGGTCTGGGTGGCAACATTCCACAACTTGATTGTGCCATCCCAACTTGCGCTGAAAAGGGTTTTCCCATCCGAGCTGAAAATCAGGGAGTGGAGGCCAGTGCTATGGCCTTTAAGTTCACCAAGCGGTTTGCCATTCAAATCCCACAGCCGAATAAATTCATCCCCACCCCCACCCGCGATAATTTTACCATCGGGACTAAAAGCCAGGGTAAAAACTTCAGCCAGATTGTTATGGAGGATGGCTAACTCTTTTCCGGTGCTAACCTCCCAAAGTCGGGCCAGACGGTCTTCACTGCTAGTCGCTACTATTTTACCGTCAGGGCTAAAGGCCAGGGCCGCCCGTCCTGATGAATAAAGTGCTCCAGTGTCCAGGCTTTGCAATTCCTTGCCACTGGTGGCATCCCGAATTTTAAGAGTGCGATCAGTGCGGTCGCCGCTACTCGCCAATAACTTTCCGTCAGGGCTAAAAGCCAGGGCGGTAACTATCCCATTTTGCCCTTTGAAGTTACTAAGTTCTTTGCCACTGCTGGTATCCCAGATTTTCACCGCGCCATTTTTATCGGCACTGGCTAAAGTTTTGCCGCCAGGGTTGAAAATAACGGCGGTGGCGGAGCTATTTAATCCGTTCAGGCTGGTGAGCTGATTGATGGCAACCGTACCAAAAAGCTTAACCGTCTGGCTATTACCGTTACTTGCCAGGGTATTCCCATCGGGGCTAAAGGCCAGGGAGCTTATGCCATTTTGGGGGCCGCTAACCTTGAACTTTTCTTGTCCGGTGCTGGCTTGCCACAATCGAACAGTACGGTCGTGGCTACCTATCGCCAGGGTGTTCCCATCGGAACTAATATCCAGCCCGTAGATAATATCGCTCAAAGGGCCGTAGCTGGCTAATTCCTTGCCAGTGGCTACCTCTGAAACTTTAATAACTTTGTCCCAATCTGAACTGTATAAAGTTTTACCATCCGGGCTGAATACTACATGGCTTACATAGGCGGTATGGCCCTTGATGGTGCGCAGGTTAGTTTTGGCCTCTATATCCCACAACTTTACGGTACCATCCTGACTGCCAGTAGCGACGGTTTTCCCGTCCGAACTAAAGGCCAATGTCGCCAAACCGTAGGCATGGCCCCGCAGAGTAGCGGTTACTTTTTTGGTACTAACATCCCAGACTCTTAGAGTGCGGTCACGGTTAAGCCCACCACTGACCAGGGTTTTACCGTCCGGGCTAAACGCCAGGGCCATTATCCCATCGGTATGGCCCTTGAGGGTCGTGGTTTCCTTGCCAGTAGCAATATCCCACAGTTTAATAGTTCTATCCAGTGCACCACTGGCTAAGGTTTTGCCATCAGGGCTAAAGGCGACGGTCATAACTTCATCATCATGCCCCGCCAGGGTATTTATTTCTTTGCCAGTGGCAACCTCCCAGAGCTTTATGGTTTCGTCCCAACTTCCAGTAGCGAGGGTTTTGCCATCGGGGCTAAAGGCCACCGAAGTTACCAGATTGGTATGCCCCACCAGGGTGGCAATTTCTCTGGCGGTGGCGGTATCCCAGAGTTTGACAATATGGTCACTTCCCCCGCTAGCCAGAATTTTACCATCTGGACTGAAAGCTACCGCCCAGACTTCCCCGGTATGTCCCGGCAAGGCAGGAGTAGCTACTAGCTGTTTTAATTTAGTGGCGGAAGGGAATGTCGAAACCGGGGTCGCGCTGCCATCACCACAGGCGTTTAACAGAAAAGTCAAAATTAGCAAGATTGAGAGAATTGCCCGAATAGAAATCTTCTCAGTTGGGCTATTTGATTTAATAATTGCTGTTAGTAGCATGAATTTCTCCAGGTTGGGAGGAAAGCTAAATTTCGCAAAATCTAATATTTGAAAAATATAAAAAACTCCAGGGGTTTCACCAAGCATTGTTTTGAGGAAATTCGCACTTTTCATCTAATAAAGGTTATTATATGCTACTTTTTTCCAGAATGCATTAGTTAATTGCTCCATAGTCAGGGATTATGCGCTTAAGCCAAGCAAAGCCAAAGTATGCGAAGGATGACCGGAATTAAAACGCAAACGAGCAGTAATCTTGGTGTGGCCAGCTTTACGCGAAAGATTTAAGGCCGTATTGCGTAAAGCAGCCATTATCTGAGAACCAGCTCCTTTGTGAATTAGACAGGCATCTTCCCCAAAAATACATCCCTGACCCAATGCAACTTGTTGTCAATCCCCCAATGCCCCCTTTTTAGTTCTAGTAAGGCTTTGACATCGGCTAGCTCGTTAGGCAAGCTGGTTATCCCTAAATGCACCTCGGTTTTAAGTTGCCCTTTCTCCAGCCAACTCCTTTTGACCTCTAAAACCTGAGCTAAGTAAGGCCAGTCACTGTAGTCAGCCAACTCGGTGGAGGCGCGGATTTCCCTGACCTCGATCCACCCGTGGCCTTTATCGACTGTTTTAGCCTTCCGCATTTCCAGCAAATCTGCCCCATCCTTGGCCCACAGCTGTGGCTTTGGTGGCTCAAATACTATTTCTAAATCTGTTTGTCAGCGGGGTTGATTACCCTTAACTACAAA
>JBBQZS010000022.1:0-95445 GCA_038207495.1 Chloroflexia bacterium | reverse complement strand
AGATGATCTGCCAGTGACTGCGCTCGGCGGGGTTCTCGGCTTGCCGATAGCGGTTTAGCAATTCCTCCTGGTTCAAATAGTCTTTTATTTTAGTTATTTTTGGCATGCCTCTATTGTACACTACTTATCAAGACTTGGTATAAGTTTATAAATATCTGGTGTTATCGCTAATGTAGTACAGATAGAAAGCTTAAAAAGTTAAGGCTTAACCGTGAAAACAGAACTTTTGAGCCCAGTAAATATAGATATATTGCTCCTGGTGACAGCTATATTCTCCCGAGTCCTATTTGTCTAAAAGCATAGTTAGTATGTTACGATTATGACAGCCATGACGCTCATAATAGAATTTATCTACACTGCTTTTGATTAGCTCTATCCCCAGACCGCCAATCATCCGTTGCTCCAAAGGTAAAGTAAGATCAGGAGCGACGGCACTAAGGGGGTTAAAAGGTACAGCTTTATCCTCTAGACAAAGGGTTAGATTATTTTGTTGGAACTTGGCCTGAATGTTTATAGCAGCAGGGGTATCGTCTTGATTGTAGCCGTGCGTAATAATGTTAGTAACCAGTTCGTCTACTGCCAACCGCAACTTGTAAAGTTTCTGCGGGGGCAATCCAACCTTATTACCAGCCTCAATTATATAATCTTTTATCAAATCCAAATCAGCCAGATTAGCCGAAATTAATAGTGGTTGCATACTCTCATCCTATTCCTTGTGCCTGTTGATTTGCCACAGGTAAAGTATAAAGGGTGGTCAACATCGTAATATCGTCGCTCGGATCACCACCAGCGATATAAGACTTTAACAAATTTTCTAATTTTTGGATCAAATCCCCGGCAGAAGTATTTCGTTCACTAAAAAATTCCTCGGTTACTTGGATCAATTGTTTTTCGCCAAAAAATTGACCTGCCTGGTTTCGGGCTTCAGTTACGCCATCTGTATAAGCTAATAGACTGTCCCCTGACTCTAATTGTACCTGCCGAATCGCAAAATTAACCCCTTGCATAACACCTACTGCTGGGCCAGTTGCTTTTAACTGCCCTTTCAGGGCTTTAGATCCCAGGTGCAAGGGGGCTTCGTGTCCAGCATTGATATAAGATAACTTCCCGGTGTTAAGTTCCAATACCGCGAAGAAAAGTGTGGCAAACATATCAACCCGATTATGATTAAGAGTAATATAGTCATTCGTCAGCTTCACCGCATTCAAAATTTCGTAAGTTGGGGCTGCTAATAGGAGTCCTTCAGGTAAGTTCTTATCCCGCACCAATACAAAATGTTGTTCAGGGTCAAAAGCTAACAATTGTAAACGTGCCGCCGCCTGTTGAGCTAATACCCTTAACAAACTACGGGTCAAGGCCATAAACAAAGCCGCCCCTACCCCTTTATCGCATACATCTGCTATTACTAATACCACCCGGTTTCCTGGCAAAACAAAGGCATCATAAAAATCTCCGGCAACCTCGCGAGCGGGCTTAAAGCAGGCTGCCAGTTCCAAACCTTCCATCTGAGGTAATTCTGGTGGTAAAAAATCAGTTTGAATTTGTCGCCCGGTGTCTAACTCCCGTCGAACAAGTTCAAGATAATGTTGTTCCTGATCATAGAGCCTTTTGCGTTCCAAGCTGGCAGTAATTCGGGCTTGAAGCAGCACCCGGTTAAAAGGTTTTGGTAAATAATCCTCAGCCCCTAACTCAATACACTGGACAACGCTCTCGATTTCTTCATTGGCCGAAACCACAATCACCGGGATACGACGAAGTTTAGGGTCGGCTTTCAGGTGTTTTAATACCTCATAGCCATTCATCACGGGCATCATAATATCCAGCAGCACCAAATCGAAGTCCTGGCAGTGCAGCTGTTCCAGAGCTTCCTGCCCATTTTCTGCTGTTTCAACTTTATAACCTTGGCGTCTAAGAATCCGCGACAGGCTATCCCGGTTTAATTGATTATCATCTACCACTAGCAAAGTGTAATCGCTCATTATTTTGGTTTAAATCAAAGCCGCTAACCCGGCGGGCAGGGTTGGCTGGATAATAAAAAGCTCCAGGAAACCAGTAGTAGTCATCGTATCGCGAATCTGGTCATTAAGTCCCACCAGAATCAATTGACCACTCTGGGGTAATTGGCGGCGTAATGATAACAAAACCCTTAATCCGGCACTGGTCATAAATTCCACTTTACTCAGTTCCAGAATCAATTTGCAGTCTGGAGTCACCAGCGGTAACAATACATTTTGCAAAGTCGGAGCACTTCGGCTATCTATATCTCCGCTCACCTCAATCACCGTCAACTCATCCTGGGTTCTGGTATTTACTTTCATTTGTGCTCCCTCATTTTTATCAGCGCATAAACTTTTATTCGCTCACATTCAGGGTAGACACGGAGGTCTACCCCTACAAAAAACCTTCTTTATTCTAGCTTCATCCTTAATTCAAAAGCACCACTTTGCCCGTAGTCAGACGGTTTTCCAGGAGGCGATGGGCTTCGGCAGCCTCGCTCAAAGGCAGAGTATGATTTACCATAAGTTTCAAGCGACCCGCCCCAATCTGTTGCAGCAATTCAAGGCTACCCACCGCCACCATTTTTGCGGAATTTGCCACAAAGTTAAGGTCAAAGCCCGTCACGCTCTGACACAGTGGCATTAGTTGGGTGGGGTTAACGGTTGCCAGTTCATTGCTGGAAGCCCCATAAACTATAACCCGCCCCAAAGGCGCAAGACACTTGAGATTCTCACTGAAGACTTTGCCGCCAACCCCATCTAAAATCAGGTTTACTCCCTTGCCCCCCAGAAAATCTACCACTTTAGTTGCCCAACCATCCTGGGTGTAGTCGAAGGTAGCATCCGCCCCCAGCGACATAGCCAGGGCTAACTTTTCAGGCGATCCTGCGGTAGCCAGCACCTTACCAGCCCCTAGTGCCCGCGCCAGTTGGATCGCCAGCGTGCCAACCCCTCCTGCTCCCGAATGTACCAACACTTTATCGCCCGCCTTAAGGTTGCCAAAGGTTTTAAGAGTGTGATAGGCAGTTAGGCCCTGTAACAAAAAAGAAGCGGCTTCGGGGGTAGTCAAGCCAGTGGCCGGAATTAGCATGTAGGGCGGTAAAGTGACATACTCGGCATAACCCCCACCCCTGACCAGTGCTGCTACTTTCGCTCCAACTTTTATCCCGGTAGCCTGCTCCCCCAGAGCCACTACCGTCCCGGAAATTTCTTTACCAGGGATATATGGCAAGGGAATCTGAAGCTGGTTAACATTGCGGCGAAGGCGGATGTCGGTGTAATTAACACCCACTGCTTCTACTTTAATCAAAACCTCCCCAGCTTTAAGCTTAGGAGTCTCGACATCTTCATAGCGCAGCACTTCTGGGCCGCCATGTTCATAAAAACGTACAGCCTTCATAATTTAGTCTTCACTGATAGAAACCTCAGATTTTTCAAGCTTGACCAGACGCGGTAACTCAATCACGAAATCACTCCCGACCCCCGCCTGACTGGTCACACTTATATCCCCACCCATCATGCGGCAAAACTGGCGGCTAATTGCCAGCCCCAGACCACTCCCGCCATATTTACGGGTAGTTGAAACGTCGGCCTGGGAAAACTCCTGAAAGAGATTTTCCAGTTGCTCCGGGGTTATGCCAATCCCGCTATCCTTCACCGAAAAGTAAATCCATTCTATCCCGGTCAGTCCTTTAGTTTTTACTTCCATGGTAATTAATCCAGCCTCGGTAAACTTGCAAGCGTTACTGAGCAAATTTAACAGTGCCTGATGAAGTTTGGTGGCATCGGCCCGCATCCAACCAATTTCGGGCGGGCAAATAACCTCTAACCTATTTTTGTTTTTCTCAACCAGGGGGCTAATCGTGGTTATCACATCCTGTACCATATTCGCTACGTCAAAAGTTTCGAGATAGACCGGCATTTTGCCCGCCTCAATCCGCGATAAATCAAGCACACTGTTGATAAGGCCCAGCAAATGTTTACCCGCCTGCTTAATCTTGCCGAGGTCAGCCACAAATTCAGGCAAGTTGAGGTCGGTAGCTTCGTCTTGCAAAATATCGGTGTAACTCAATATGGCGTTCAAGGGCGTTCGCAATTCATGGCTCATATTGGCAAGAAAGGAGCTTTTCACCCTGGTGGCCTCCTGCGCGCGCTTGCGGGACTGTACCAGTAATTCCTGAGTGCGTTGCTGCACCTGTAAAGCGTTGGAAAGCAAATCATTCTTGGTTTTTAGCTCATTCTCAATCATAGTAGCGTGTTCCAAACTGGTATCCAGCATCATTTCCAGGTCGTCACGCTCCTGTTGCAAATCGGCCTGGTGCTGGCGCAATCTTTCCAGTTCTTCCACCAGGCTAGAATATGTTTGTACTTGAGCCGTCATTTTCCTGCAACCCTCAGTAGCACCTTTGTAGGGGACGGTTGTAACTCTCCCGATTTGGTCGGATAGCCACAAGAGTCCTCCCTACCTTTATAATCCTTTTAGTTTTACCAACACCTAACAACCAACAACCATTCAGTCGTTCAAAACCAGTTGCAAGCCAGGTAAAAGTTTTTGTAAATTCAAAAGTGATTTACCTTGCCAGGGAATTTTGTTGGAAGCCTGTACCACCAGACTGACATCTTTTTGCTGGCGAACGGCGATAACGAATTTGCACAGCACATTAATCCCCGAACTATTCAGAAAGGCTAATTCTTGCAAATCTAACGTCAAGATACCAGGGTGATATTCCAGCACCTGGGTTAACAACTGACTGATAGGGTTGTATTCCTGCATACTATTCAGCCGTAGAGAGCCCTGACAAACCACCGTCTGCCCTTCGGCCTGATACCAGACTTTATAGCCGTTTCCCTCAATTTGTATTTGCGTATCCATTTTTATCTCGCCCCCATTTTAAGTGCGTTCTCCGACTCCGAAACTTCCGCCAATTCAAGCTGTTTTTTCAAGAAAGGATACATCCCAGAATAGCGCACCATAGTTGTCACCATAAAAGAGTGCGGTATCGTTAAAACCTGCTCAAATTTCCAGCCTAGCCGCGCCTGATAATCATTCATAATCGTCAACAGACCAAGCCCGGATTGTAGATTATTGTTGTTACTCAGGGCGTTGGCCTCAATCTGTTGAATAAGTAGTTCCCCTGGGTCACCCTTCAGCAATTGATCAATGCGCTCTTGAAACTGTAAACCTAACACCTGATTTACCACGTTCGCCACGTAAATAATTAATTCATCCTGGTCAAAAGCCAAACCACATTTGATATTAAAAGCGCGGTTACAGTGGAACTTCACGGCGTTTTCGAGCAATTCGTTAGTAATATAGTTAATCGAGTCGGTAACTTCGCTCTGGAAATGGCAGGCCAGCGGGTCAGCGGCGGAAGTGGGGAAGCTATTAGCAAAATAATCCGCCATAAATTGAGCCAACAAATTATTAGCCTGCCAGTTAAAATCAGGCGTAATAAAAAAGCTAAATTCCAGACAGGTAGCCCTATCCGGGATTGCCAGGAGATAATCACCATAAACTGTCATAGCTTCAACTCCTTACCCGATAACTTTTTTAACCAAGAGCTATCACCAGGGGTTCTGGCGACTGAAAACCAACCAGCTCTTTTTGTTTGAGTACCACCAGCGTAATATCATCGAATACTTTTTGGGCGCCAATAAAGCTTTTCAGGTCGGCGATTACCGCCTGGACAATCCGACCCGCCGACTCAGCATGGGACTGCGCCACCACCTGACAAAAGCGTTCCAGGCCGTAATGCAGCCCGTTAGAGTTTTCGGCTTCCGGGATACCGTCGGTATAAAGCACCACCGCATCGCCCGGTAACAGCTTTAGTTCATATTCGCCAATAAAGGCCAAAATATCCGGCTCAAGTCCAATCGGAAACCCCAGTTCCAGGGTATCAATCATTTCCAACTGCCCGTTTTGGCGCACCAGAATTATTTGCTCGTGCTGCCCGCTCATAATCAGTTTGCCATCCTGATATTCCAGCAAGGAGAGCGACATGTTTTTTTCACTGCTCATACGCTGCACGTTGTCATAGATGGTGCGGTTAATCTGGTTCAGGTGGTGCTTTAAATCGCCCTGATTATCCAGCAACAAGGCCCGTACCGCCGTTTGCACCATCAGCATTACCACGCCACTTTCCAGCCCATGCCCGGTAACGTCACCAATACCGATTTTAACCTGACCATCCTGCTCAATTACATCGTAATAATCGCCACCCACCTCGTCGGCTGGTTCCATAAATCCGGCTATCTCTAGCCCAATGATTGACTTTAGCTCATGCTCTTTGGGTAAAATTAACTGTTGAAGCTGGCGAGTCACGTCCAGTTCGGCACTCATCCTGACGTTATCAGCCTTGAGACGTTCGTTCAGGTGGCTAATCTGTTGGTTTGCGGCTTTTAGCTCGAAGGTACGGTGGCTAACCAGTTCTTCCAGATTATGGGTATGCTCCCGGATTTTGTGGGCCATCGCGTTAAAAGCCAGTCCCAATTGCCCGAACTCATCGTTGGTATTAACCTCAAGCTGTACATCATAGTGGCTGGCTTCCAGTTCCTTCGCCCCCTTGTTGAGCTTGCTCAAAACCAGCGTCATTCGCCCCGCCAACCAATAAATCAGAGCAATCACCGCCAATGAAGTAACCAGCGTCGCCACCAGCGTCAGGACTAAAACGCGCTGACTGTTATCACTAATGGATTGGCGGGTGGCGATTAAGGGGGCCAAAATTTCATCACGCGGCACTACAAAGCCTAACGTCCAGGCTTCGGTGACAATTCCTTTGGTTGGGTTTCCCAGAAAGTTAATCGGGGTCAAGTTTTGTAATAAAACAAGCTGAACCTTGCCCTGAGATTGCAACTCCAGATAGCTCAATTTGTTGTCTGGGGGTAGGTCAAGATTGGCAAAATCCGGCTGAGTGCTGCGCTGTAGATAGCGGCTTAAGCCCTGGAAGCCCCCCTGCGTTTCAACTTTGGTAGTCACCCCCAAAATTGGCTCTTTGGCCGGGTTAAGAGCCAGAACGTTACCGTCGGCCTGTGACAGAAAGCCAAAACCGCTATTGCTCATATCCAGATTCTCGACCAGGCCCACAATCTGGTTCAACGAAAGATTTAGCGAAACCGAACCACTAACCTTTTTACGCTCTTTATCCCAAATCGGGTGGAAAACGGTCATCAATAAACCCCGCCCCGCCGAGTCAATATAAGGCCGACTGAAAGTAACTTCGCTGGTCAACTTCTGCCGGATGTCCGGCTGACTGGACCAACTTTGCCAACTTTGCAAAATAGAAGGGGGTAGATAGTTCCAGATATTGGTTTTGGCATAGCCCTGGGGATTGTTTCGGGCAAACCCACTGGCATAATCGCTCCAGGGTACGCTCCGCACATAAGCCAATTCGGGCGGGCCAAAATAGTTCAGCCGAATATTCTCGCTGCCATATTTCTGCATAATTGGAAAGAGCAAATCCAGTAAGGCTGATTGGCGCACCGCCGCCTTAACTTCGGGTTTAATCTGGTTATTCTGGTCAAGCAGATAGGGCATGATGCTAACCACCGAGATAGAACCGGGCGGAGTTTGATACCAGCCCTTAGCGGCATCATATTGCAAGGAAGGATTGAGTAACGAAACCTGGGCCAAACTATCAAAAAGTGGGCCTAGCTGCTCCTTGTTATCTTCCAGATATTGCGCAAAAGCCGCCATGATGGTCACTTCGCGCTCTGTATTAGTCATTAGCCCATTCACCCGCTCGGCAGTGACAGTCATATAGTCTTGCAGATATTTTTGTTTAGCTTCCAGCAGCCCCTTGCCCGCCTCTTCCGAAGCACTCTCCTTCAAATTATTAATGCTGAGAGCCACAATCATCAGCGTCAGAATAATCCCCGCCAGTAAACAGCTACTTATTTGTAGCAACAACCGGGTTTTGAACTTCTGGGGTTTTACTCTGGCAAGACCTTTTTTAATTCGCATATTGGCTACCGTAACTTTTTTTAGCGATTATAAAACTGACCATGAAAACCAAATGGCACAATGTGCGGCATTTTGGCCCGCCCTGTTTCCTCAAAAGAGGCAGCATCCAGGGCTACCAGCCAGGAATGACCCGCCGCTCCGTCCAACACCACCGACAACAATAACCCATCATCCTCCACCGTAGCACCGGGACGAGCCACAAAAACAGGCTCGCCGGGATAACTTGCTTCAGCACTCCACCATTTATAGCTGGCATTCCGGGTGTCTACTTTTATCAAACGATTATCAAAGTCAGGCGGCTGGTTTTTATCGAGGCTAGTACCATAGGCGTAACGATAATCCTGGGCTATGGCTCGGCTATAGTTAATGCGTGGTAACTCGATAGGCTCCGAGGCCAGCACCTCATAATCCAAACTATTCATTTCCTGATTTAATGGTAGACGATAACGCCGGAACTCCGGTAGAACATTGGCAAAATCCGCCAGCTTCGACAGATTATCCAGGCGTAGCTTTTCGATTATCCGGGGGTCGTTGTAGGCTGCTATGTCCAGGAAAATTTCGTTTTCGCGTTCAAAGGCGTTGATATGATGAAAAGCGAAAAAGGCGGCACTTTGCCCAATCTTCTTAACCTCGCCCGTCTGTTTATCAATCACCGTAAAGCGTGTACCTCGTTCCGGTAGCCAGCGATAGTTCTGGATAAAAGGTTTCAGGTCAAGCATCAGTTGAATCGGTCTGACTACCAGGGGGAACTCGGCTAAAATCAAATAGTTAGCAGTCATAGTAAAGCTGTGGATATAGGCTGGCTCCAAAACCTCAATTTTTGCAATCAGATTGCGTTTGCGCTCCCCGTCCTTGATGCCATAAAACTGGTAAAAACTTTTGCGCGATAGTATTTGCAACAGGTTATAACTGGTCTGGCGGGTCGGGTCGTAGAGCGGGTGGGCGGTGGTAATTTGACCGTGCAGACCATCGCCATAGTCAAAAAACCCTTTAGTTACCAGACTATTCAGTTCAAATTCAATCGGCTTGGGCGTTTCAGTCATCGCCACATAACAGCCACCGATGCGGGCAACATTAACGTTAGTGTTTTCGGCAGAAGTCGGCCCAGATTCTTTTTTCCGCAGCCGGTCTACGAGCCGGAGAAAAGGATTGCGGGCCGGTTTAGTCGAAAACTCTCCAACATTGATTTTGCCAGTGGCTTGAGCATCTTTATAGCCCGGAGTTTGCAAATATTTATTAGTGTAAAATACCTTGCCATCCTCAACCGACAACTTATGTAACATCGCCAGCCCGTCAAACCAATGCTGAAACCGCTCGGCCCCCACTTCAAATTGAGCCGGGCCATTGCGTACCAAAGTGCCTTCTAGCCAGTCAGGAAATTTGCCCTGTGTTTCAAGTTCCTGGTTAGTTAACTCAGCTTTAAGAGTTACAAAGCCTTTAAGATAGCTCTGATTATTGGTTTTGTTAATACTGATGGTCATTGGTTTAAATCCTTTGTATCAGATTCTCAGGAATTCCAGCGAAAGAGTCGGATAGAAAGAGCCAGTAAAACCGCCCCGATTGCCATCAATATCCCAAACTCAATCCAGATGCCGCTAAAATCGGCCCCGTTGATAATCACCTGTCGGAAAGCCCGGTTAAGGTGGGTCAGGGGCAATATCTCTACCAGAATTTTGAGAATGCCATTCGGGTCTACTACGAAGTAACTACCGCCCAGGAACATCATCGGCAGGGCCACGAACAATACGGCGGATTGAGCCGACTCCGGCTTCTGGATTAAACTACCCAGAATATAACCTACTCCCATCAAGCTAAAAGTACCCGCCACCACTAGCAAAGCCAGCACCGGGAGTTGACTTGAGCTAATTTCAACCTTGAACAAAACAATTGCTAACCCAATCACAACCGTCGCCTGAATCACACACAACACTAGCTGACTAATCATCTGCGAGATAATAAGTTGCCAGGGCTTGAGGGGAGTAGCACTTAGCCGTTTCAAAGTACCCCGTGCCCGCCAACCTAACAACGCCACCCCAACGGGCAGACTGGCAAACATAATGGTCAGACCCAGCATGCCGGGAGTCAGAATATCAATCTGGCGCAGCTTTTTGCTGGTAACGCCCTGCTCCTGAATTTGCACCGCTTCCTTAAAGCTACTGGCCTGTTTGTTCACGCTATTAAAGACGCTATAAACCAGGGCTTTAGTGCGAGTCTCATTAGCCAGATCGGTCTGGTCAACATAGAACTGAACTTTGGACTGCCCCGCCACCAGACTTTTCTCAAAGCCCGCCTCGAAAATAAGCACCGAGTCCTGCTTGCCCCGCTTCAAATCGTCCAAAAGAGCAGGTTGCTCGCCTTCGTCAATCGTCAGGGTTGGGTTGGCCTTCAGAGCCGCGATATATTTGGCTGTAGTAGGAGTTTTATCAAGGTCAACTACCCCGATGCTAATCGCCCTTTGGCTGGTGTTGCCAAACAACGTCCCAAAAATAAGCATTGAAACCACCGCCAGACCCAGGCTACTCAGAATTAAGCCCCGGTTGCGTAGCAACATTCGGAACTGCAAGCGGGTCATCTTTACTAAAATATTCACTGCTCTAACTCCTTATTAATTTCCTTCTGACAACCGACAACTGACCACCGATTAATCGCGTAATTCTTTGCCCGTCAGACTGATGAAAACATCTTCCAGGCTGGATGAGCGAGTAGTGAGTCGCTTCAGGGGCAGATATTGACGTTCCGAGAATTGCAACAGATTGACCAGCGTTTTGGTAAGGTCGGTGGTTTGAAGGGTAAACTCCTCGCCATCTTTTGATACCTTAACCACTCCCGGAATAACACTCAACGATTGGGTGGGCAGAATATCGGAGGCAAAGGCGCAAATAACCGTTTGATTACTGGCATATTGTTGAATTAATTGGGTAGGTGTACCCATCGCAATAATCTGCCCATTGTCCATAATCGCCAGTCGGTTGCAAAGGGTCTGGGCTTCCTCCATATAATGGGTAGTCAAAATCACCGTTTTACCAGCCTCTTGCAATTTTTGGATGCTACTCCAGACATTGCGCCGAGCCTGGGGGTCAAGAGCGGTGGTTGGTTCGTCCAGGAAAACCAGAGTAGGGTCGTTAATCAAAGAGGCGGCCAGAGCTACCCGTTGTTTTTGCCCACCTGACAAAGTGCCTAATCGAGCGGAGACTTTGCTCATCAGGTCAAATTCTTCCAGCAACTCCTTGACCGGGCGGGCCTGTCGGTATAAGCTCGCTAACATGTCCAGATTTTCTTTAACGGTCAATTCGTCAAAAAGGCTGCTGGTCTGTAATTGCAAACCGATCCGTTGGTGAAGTTCGTCGCGCTGGCGGGAGTCGCGCACATCCAGGCCATCTACCAATACCTGAGTGTTAGCGGCTTTGTCTGGTTCTCGCATACCTTCGATTATTTCAAGGGTAGTGGATTTCCCCGCCCCATTTGACCCCAGAATCCCGAAAATCTCACCTGTATAGACCGAAAAACTTACCCCATTGACGGCCTTTTTGCCGGGATAGCTTTTGTGAAGGTTAGCTACCTCGATTGCCAGTGGTGCAATGGGAGCCTTGCCATTACTCGAGTAAATCTTTGGCTTATCAATTTTTTCCAGCATCAGGTTGCCTCCTATAGACTCCAATTGGTCTGGCTAAAAACTCTTATTTGGCCTGACCAACCTTTGTTAAAATCTGAGTTAAATCTTGTGTTAGAGCCTCCAGGAGTTGTCCCTGGTTGCTACGGACAAAAAAATGGTCGCCTGGTATCATTTGCGATTTAAATGAACTGGTAGTTTGTGCTTCCCAGGCCGCTAGTTGGGTTGGACTTACCGCCCTGTCGTGCTCCCCACCATAAACAAAAAGCGGACAGGTCAACGGTTGATGGTGGGTATAGTTATAGGTATCGAAAACGCTAAAGTCACTGCGTAGAATTGGCAGGAAAAGTTGCAGGACTTCGGGAGTTTCCAGAATAATTTTAGGTATGCCGCCGTACCGATAGCCCAGCACCTCAATAAATTCCTCGTCCGACAGTTGGTAAATCGGGTTATTATTTTCCAGGCGGTGAGGCGGACGACTCCCCGCTACAAACAAAGCCGTCGGATTAAACCCGTAGTGACGATTTAAGTATTGAGCAAGCTCATAGCTCAACAGCCCACCCATACTATGACCAAAGAAAGCAAAGGGCTTTTCTAAAAAGGGGGTTAAAACCCTGGCTAGTTCTTCCACCAACTGCTTCAGGTCGGTATAAGCTGGTTCTCGCAGCCGTTGTTCTCGCCCCGGCAGTTGCACCGGGCAAACCTGTATTTCGGAGGGCAAATTCGCCGCCCAACCCCGGTATAACGAAGCCGCCCCCCCCGCATAAGGAAAACAAAATAGCCTTAATGCGCTGGGCTGGTCTAACTTAAAACCGGGAAGCCAGGGGTTTCCTTCGCCAATTCTTTTTGTTGCAAATATCGTTGAAGTTACCAGGGTTGCCATAATATCCTCGATAAGCAGCACCCCTATGAATTTCCTCCTTCCTTATCAGGGAAGGGGGTCAGGGGGTTAGGTTTGCTACGGAACAAGCTGTTGGAGCAGTTCAACCGCCAGTTCGCTTACACTAGGCCCTTGCATCAATAACACTACCGGAATGTTAATTTTGAGCTCGGATTCGACCAGATTTTTCATTTCCACCGCCCGTAACGAGTCCAACCCCAGGCTGAAAAGCGACTCATAGGCATCCAGGCGGTTGGGTGGAATTCCCAGAATTACCGAAACCCGCTCCATAAAATAGTTTTCCAACAAATCCAGACGTTTATGAGTATCGGCAGTCAGGATTTGGGTGCGGGCCAGGCTGTCTTCTTCGGGTTGTCCGGCTGGCACAACCTCGCCTTCAACTGATTGTCCACGTTCCACCAGCCCTTTACTCATAAATTTCGAGAAAAGCGCGCTATCGGCACTTAATCCCCGTTGCCCGACCTCGGCCCAATTTAGCAGCACGGCGATGACTTGCGAAGTGGGTTTTTCCAGCAAAAGTTGAAGTATCTCAAAGCCCTGGGGTGGGGTGATTTTGCCAATTACTTTCCCGCCAATTCTTTCGCTTTGGCTGGAGCGAGCCGCCATCCCGATTTCAGACCATGGGCCCCAGTTAATACTTGTAGCTGGTAAACCTTGCGCTTGCCGATGATAGGCCAGGTTATCCAGGAAGGTGTTAGCCGCGACGTAGTTACTTTGGCCCGGTGCGCCCAGAACCGAGGCGATAGAGGAAAACATTACAAAGAAATCCAATTCCTGATGCAGTGTTTGTTGATGGAGATTCCAGGCTCCCAGGAGTTTTGGCCCAAAGACCTTCATAAAACGTTGGGGAGTCTGTTCGAGAATAATGCCATCGTCCAACACTGCCGCGGAGTGAATTATCCCGCGCAATGGTCGCCACTCGGTGACCAGTTTGTTTACAAGCTGCCGCATTTCGCCTTCGTTTGCTACATCAGCTTGAAAACCTTCAACTCTTACCCCGGCCTGCCGTAATTCCGCCATTACCTGTTCGGCCTCGGCTCCGGGTAGACGACGACCAACCAAAGCCAGATTTTTCGCGCCATGTTGGGCCAGCCATTTAGCCGTTGCCAACCCGATTCCGCTCAAACCACCCGTAATCAGGTAGGTCGCCTCGGCTTTGATTACTTCTACCAAGTTTGTGATAGTAACAACTTCCGGCTGAGAATAGCGTTCCAGGCGGCGGACGTAGCGGTTATTACCGCGCAGAGCTACCTGAGCCTCAGTTACGGGCAGGGCTAACTCAGACAGCACTTCCTCTAGTTGCGCCTTGAAATTCAGCGCGTCCAAATCAAGCCGGGTAGGGCGCAGTTCAGGATGCTCGTTATGTACCACCCCGCCCAGCCCCCAAAGAGTAGATTGAGCCAATCCGCCGAAATCTGGTGCACCTTCAATCCCCTCAATCGCCTGGCTACCATTAGTTAGCAACCAGAGTTTGGGGAGCTTGCTCCAACCCAGGCGCACTAGAGCCTGTACCAGCCCTAAAGCCCCCAGCGAGCCCTTTTCCTGAGCCTCCATTAAATCTGAAACGCTGTTAGCTTTATTAGATTCGGTTTGAAGTCCCCACAAGTAAAGTACACCGCGATAGGGCGGTAGACCGGTTTTTAGCCCGTCCCGTAACACTCGCTCAAAATCTTCGGGATTCTGTGGATTTAAGGCGTAGCACTCGCCCGGCTGACAAACCCGATAGCTTTGCTCGGCAATAACCTTAATCCAGCTTTGACCTTTAGCCGCCAGCATAGCCGCCAAACCTTCACCAAAGCCCTGCTGCTCATCAAAAATTAGCCAGGTGCCAGGGTTAGAAGGCGAGAGGGTTGCCGAATCAGCTTCTGGTCGGGGCTGGGTTTCCCAGTTTAACTGGTATAACATTTCTTCCAGTCGAGGTGCTGCCATACCACTTTTGATACGTTTGAGCCGCAAGCCCTGGATTTCCGCCACCGGTTGCCCCTGTTCATCTCGCAATGAAAGGTGAGCCTGATAATAATCGGGTTCGGCCTCAGAGGGAGCGTCAAGAATAGCCTGACACCATAACTGGCTTTCGGGAGTTTTGTAGAACTGGAGTGAACCCAAACCAACGGGCAACACTTTTTCCTGATTCTGACCCTGATTTGCCGGGAAAGCTGCCGCCACCAATTGGAAAACAGCATCCAATAGCACCGGATGTAGACGATAAGCCGCCAAATCCGCCTTCAGAGGTTGAGGCAATATCAGTTTAGCCAGAGCCTCACCCTCCCGTCGCCAGATTTGGTTAATTGCCTGGAAACTTGGTCCATAATGTAGGCCGCGCTCGTGCATCAGGCGGTAATGTTCGGCAGCCTCTCGCCGTTCCACGCAACGCTGTTGAAGTTGGTTTAACCAATCAGCAGAGTCATTAATTAATCCTATCTCGACCTGAGCAATTAAACCCGCAGCGTGAAGCGTCCATTTCTGACTGGCGTTGGTGGCACTGAAAATCTGGAAGCTGAATTGGCCCGCCTCGGCTGGTTTTAGCATAAGCTGAAGTTTTTGTGGACTGTCGGGCGATAGAAAAAGAGCTTCTTTGAATTCCAAGTCAGTTACCCGTAGCGCACCCTCAGCTTTTAGCTGACGGGCGGCAATTAAGGCCATTTCCACATAAGCCGAGCCCGGTAGTATAATCCGCCCTTGCACTTGATGGTCGTTGAGATAGGACAGGCGGTTCAGGTCAATTTCACCCTGCCAGAGATAAGAACCAGGGCTGGCTGCCAACTCTAGCTGAGTATCAAACAGGGGGTGCAGTCGAATAGTTGGCCCACTGCCAGTATTAATACTGACCGGGCGGCGAGTAGTGCCATTAAAACGTACCCCAGCTCCGCTTAATTGGGTATACCAGTAAGTTTCACGCTGGAAGGGATATGTCGGCAGCGAAACCACCTGACCAGCTTCGGGGTAAAGCCTGGCCCAATCCACCGGATAGCCGCGCATATAAAAGTTGCCAAGGGTTTGATATAACTGGCCTAGTTCCGACTCGTTCCGCCGAATAGAAGCAAAAGTGGTTATTTCCCGACCCAACTTTTGATAACTCTGAATGATTGAGCTGCTTAACACCGGGTGGGGGCTGACCTCTAAAAAGGTCTCGAAACCCGCATCGAAGATTTTCTTTGTAACCTGACTGAACAAGAACGGTTCACGCAAGTTACGTCCCCAGAAAGCTCCATCCAGTTGGGTTCCTTCGATTAAATCCCCGGTTACGCTGGAATATAAAGGGACAGTAGCGGGTTGGGGGCGCAAACTCGCCAGATTTTGCACCAATTCGGCCTTGAGCGGCTCCATCTGGGGGCTATGGAAAGCCACATTTACCCCCGGCAATATCCGACAAAATACTCCGGTTCGCTCCAGGTAGGCCAGTACCCGGTTCAGGGTCGCCGGGTCACCCGATAGCACGCTGGTGTTAGGGCTGTTGCTACCTGCCACTGCCAAAATATCATCACAACTGGCAATGGCAAGTTGGGCCTGTTCGATGGGTAATTCCACTACCGCCGTTTTGCCCTGCCCCGCCGTCCGTTGCATCAAATGGCTACGAGTAACCACCACCTTAACCGCTTCTTCCAGGGTCAGGACTCCCGCCGCGCAAGCCGCCGCCACTTCACCCAGGCTTTGACCGACGATCGCATCCGGTTTGATGCCCCAGGAAGCCCACAAGCGAGTTAATGCAATTTGCACCGAGAAGATCGCAGGTTGGGTGAGCCAGGTTTCGTTGAGTCGTGAGGTTTCAACGGGGGCGTTTAGCTCTTCCAATAACGACCAGCCTGCGATATCGCTTATCAGGCGGTGGCATTCCTGCAAGGTAGCGGCAAAAACTGGCTCAGTTTGATACAACTCTTTGCCCATGCCATGCCAATGCGAACCCTGCCCGGAAAAAACAAAGACCAATTTGCGTTGGCGGCTGGATGGTTTTTGCTCAACTTTAGCCAAATCTGCTTTACTATTTTTTGCCAGGAAAGTGTCAAGTTTCTCCTTTAACTCCTCGTAGGAACTCGCGCTCAGGGCCACTCGTTGGGGGTGGTGGCCTCGACGGACACTGGCAGTATAAACCAGGTCTTGCAGCGAAAATTCGGGTGCGGTCTCAAGAAAATAGCGATAACTTCGGGCCATGTCTCCTAAAGCTTGATTACTCTGAGCCGATAGCGGCAACAGATAAGGGCGCGTAATATCAGGTTTTGCCCCAACATTGGCGGAAGTGAGCACAGGAGCTTCTGCCAGAACCGCATGGGCATTGGTGCCACCGAAGCCAAAGCCACTAACTCCGGCACTCAGAGTTTCAGTCGGGTAGGGCCAATCACCTAATTTAGTTTGCACTGCTAACGGCAAATCAGCAAAAGGAATAAGTGGATTAGGCTGTTGAAAATGGAGGTTGGGCACTAACTGGCGATGATGTATAGAAAGGGCTACCTTAATCAAACCCGCCATCCCCGCCGCCGCCTCGGTATGACCAATATTGGTTTTAACCGAACCCAGCGCACAATAACGCCCGGCGGGTCGGTCAACCCCTAAAACTGCCCCTAGAGCCTGGACCTCAATCGGGTCACCCAGGCGTGTACCAGTGCCATGCGCCTCAATGAATTGAACCTGGGCCGGGGAAATCTGGGCTTTCTGGTAGGCCTCGCGCAAGACTTGCTCCTGGGCCTGGCGGTCAGGAGCCATAATCCCCTTACTCCGACCATCGCTATTGACCGCACTTCCCCGAACGACCGCATAAACCCGGTCGCCATCAGCTATGGCTTGTGACAAAGGCTTCAGAACAATCACTCCTGCCCCTTCACTCCGCACAATGCCATTAGCCCTGGCATCAAACACTTTGCAACGGCCATCGGGGGCCAGGGCTTCAGATTTGGTGAAAAACAGGTTTGAGTCCGGTCTCAGAATTATATTGACTCCACCGACCAGCGCGGCGTTAATGTCGCCCTGCCGTAAACTCTGACAAGCGAGATGCAAGGCTACCAGCGAGCCAGAGCAGGCCGTATCCAGCGACAGGCTTGGCCCTTTCAAATCCAACAGATAAGACAGACGATTAGCAATAATACTATTAGCAGTGCCAGAACCGGAGAAAGAATCAATCCGGCCCAGGTCTTCAAACAACAGGCTACCGTAATCGTTTGCCAGGGTTGCCATAAAAACTCCGGTGCGGCTGCCCGCCAGGCTTTCGGGCGGAATTCCGGCATCTTCCAACGCTTCCCAAACCACTTCCAGCATCAGGCGTTGGCGGGGGTCAACGTGAGGAGCTTCACGCGGCGAAATATTAAAGAACAAGGGGTCGAAACTTTCCAGATTTTCCAAAAACCCACCCCAACGGGTACTCATTTTGGCAGGCAGGGTGCTTTGAGGATCATAAAAATCATCGGTTTGCCAGCGTTCAGCCGGGATTTCACTGATGGCATCTCTTCCCTCCACCAACAGTTGCCAGTACTGTTCAAGATTGCCCGCGCCGGGGAAACGACAACCCATTCCGACAATCGCAATCGGCTCTAAAGCTTCATTTGGCCTAGAAGCTACCATTTTGGGGGCGGTATCTACCAGAGTATAACCCGCCAGATGGTTAGTCAGACTTTCGATGGTGGGGTAGTCCCAGGGCAAAGTCGGTGAAAGTTCGCGTCCCAACAAATGACTTAATTCATTTACCAGACTCACTGCCTCCAGCGAAACCAGGCCAAAATAAGCAAAGGTTTGGTGGAGGTCAACTTCGTGATTGGTAATTCCCAGGCGGTTGGCAAAATAACTTACCAGACGTTCCCGAATAAGGTTAGCTACTTTGGCGTTTCCTTCGGGCAAGTAGGTCAGGCCAGGTTGAATTTCTGCCAGAGTAAGATTAGCCTGCCACTCAGCAATTGTAGGTAAGCTGTTAGCCAAATAAAGTTTGCGACATTCCCGACGCTGGATTTTACCTCCCCCGGTTTTGGGAATAGTGCCAGAGGGAATTAGCAGCAGGGCATAGGGCTCAATTCCGGAGGTCAGAGTAATAGTTCCCCGAATGGCCTTGAAAACTTCGGGGTAATCGGTAGCTTCCAGACTACGCGCTATCTCACAAACCAATACTAAACGCTCTTCACCCTGATAATCAATCGAAAAGGCGGCACTGGCATTTTTAAGCAAGGCTGGGTAGCTACCTTCGGCGGCTAGTTCCAAATCCTGGGGGTAAATATTGCGCCCATGTATGATAATTAAATCCTTGAGGCGGCCTGTCACAAAAAGTTGGTTCCGGTGCAGGAAACCCAAATCACCCGTGCGTAACCAGGTTCCTGCCGAGCCATCTTTTAACTTCGCCCCAAAAGTTTCGGCGGAATCTTCGGGGCGATTCCAGTAACCTACCGCCATCGAAGCACCCTGTAACCAGATTTCACCAATCTCGCCCGCCTCGCAAGGTTGCCCGCTTTCGGGTTGGACAATTAATAACTGTTGTCCATCAAGCGACTCCCCGCAGCCGACCAGTTCCATCCCATCCTGATTTACGGCTGAGGCTTCCAACGCCTGATTACTTTCCAGAGCTTTTTTGTCTACCAGCAAACTGAAGGGCGCGGCAAAGTTGGTCGCCCCGGAAACAGCGTTGGTATTTTCGGACATACCGTAAGAAGGATAGAGGGTATTTGGATTTAGGCCGTTATCTTTGAAGGCCTGATAAAATTCTTCCAGGGTTTGTGAGCGAATAGGCTCGCCTCCGGTCACTGCCATATTCCAGCTTGAGAGGTTCAGGTTGGCCTTTTCTTTTTGGTTAATCTGGCTGACACATAGGCCATAAGCAAAATTAGAACCCGCACTCAAGCTGGCCTGATAGTGCGAAATAGCTTCCAGCCAGCGAGCTGGACGTTGCAGGAAGGCCAATGGTTCCATTAAAACCGCTAACCCACCCTGGAATAGCGGATGTAATATCCCGAAGAATAATCCCATCGTATGATAAAAAGGTAGCCAGGAAACCGCCCCACTAAATGGGCGTGATTTATAGCCAGGGAACGCTCGTAAATTTTCCAGAATAGCCCGATGGGGAATCATCACTCCTTTAGGCTGCCCGGTTGAACCGGAGGTATAGAGAATTAAAGCTAGACTATCGGGTGAAATTGAGGGTAATTCGTTTTTTGTCTCCGTCAAAACTGCCGTTTGCAACTGCTCAATTTCCAATAGTTTCACCCCTTGCCAGAGCGGGTTGCCACTGGTTTGAGCGGCAATACTGGGTTGGAGATTTTGAGAGGTAATGACTAAACGAGCCTGCGCATCTTTAACAATGGACTCTAAGCGGGACAGACTACGCCCCGGTCGGTTGGGTTCGGGCGGGTAGGCTGGCACAACCGTCGCTCCGGCATACAGGCAGCCAAATAAAGCGGTAATATAATCCAAACCTTGAGGCAAGCAAATTACCACCCGTTCCCCACTGGCGTTGGCTTTAATTAGCTGGTGGGCAAGGTGCTGGGCTTGTTGCTCAAGTTGAGCATAGGTCAGGCTGGCAACCTCGCGCTCCCCATCTGCCAGGAAGGTATAGGCTTTTTGCTCAGGTTGCCAGCCTGACCGCCACTGTAATAAGGCGTTAAGCGTGGTAAATTCGGGATTGAGGTTTACGCTAGAAAGTTTATTTGTAGGGGTGGGTTTTAATCCCAGCCGGTCTGGTTGCAAACCCGCCCCTACATAGCCTGTTAATAACTTTGTAGACTCTTTTAGCTCGGTTTTGAGGTATTTGAACGAGTCCAAAAATCCACCAATAAATTTTACAAAATCGGGAGTATAAGAATGTAAGACGCATACAATATTTGGTATCAGATTTTCGCTAGTCCATTGACGGCGCACTGCCTCGGTCATAAGGGCAATTGGTGCGCCGATTACCCGTAAATCAGGTCGGATAAAAAGGCGACTATATTGCAAGGTCTCAGGGCCAGAGAGCCGGGTCACACACCAACCTACTATTTCGTCCTTATAACGCAGACCCAAGCTGTTAAATGGTGCAAAGTCGCTTATCAGAGGGTTAGTAGTTTCGGCATAACGAGGGTCGTTTTTCAGTCGATGGGATATTTCTTCCCGTTCCATTGTGCTTAAATCGCGCCAATCAAAAATAGTGAACCCTATCGGCAGTTGGATTTGTTTCTGAACCCAGGGTTGGGTAGGTAAATCCTCTTTGCGTAAAGTTTTTTTGAAATAATACAGGGTAGTTTGCGAAGTCGGCCAGCCAGCTTTTGCCAGTAACCTTTCGATAATCTCGCCTTGCCCAGGAGTTATCTCATAACTGAGGTGAGCCTGTAGGCAACCCTTCTGCTGCCAGATTCCTTCAGAAAAGCGTAAGAGGTCAGTAGCCAGCCCTTTTTGGCGAAATGACTTGGCGACCACCACCGAATAAAGTTCAACCGCTTTTCTATCAGCCGAAATTCGCGAGAGAGTCAGCCCAACCGGGATTCCCAGGTTGGATAATGCTCCCACCGCTACCACGCCTTCCGGCAGTTCTAAGAGAGGCTGTTGATGGTTAAAAGCCAACCCACGAAATTCCTGGGCGTTGCTATTATCCAGAATTTGCATTCGGTACATTGCTATTCTCCTCATCCCTTGATTTATCGCTTTTAGCAGCTAAAAACCTGTTGCAGATATTCCGCCATCCCCAAAACCTCCGCCGCCAGGGGGCGATCAAGTTCCAGAGGTTTGAAGCGGCTTTGCAATTCAGCCCAGACCGTTCCTTCGGGGGCTTCTACCTGCGCCAAATGACTCCACTGGTTAATCGCCATTCCTAACGAGCCAATTACCAACCAGCCAAACCGATTGATTTCTACGACGCTATTGGCTCCATTAAGAGCCATTGGAACGTGGTCTTGATTGTTCAAGTTAGTCGGCAGGGCTGTCAGGCTGGAGGGATACGATAATTGGCGAATTTTAGCCACAAAGGAAGTAGCAGCAATCTGCACTCCTGCGAAACCGCTTTGTGGGCCAGGGTAGGGCGTTAACATGGGCGGGAGGTTGGAGTTATAGGTTGGGTCTACCATCATAGCCAGTTGACGTTCTGCCAGGAAAGCCAATTGGTGGGCGCATAGGGCGTGCTGGTCGGAACATAAACCCACCGGGATAGCGTGGAAATTGCCACCGTGCAAAACTTCGTCACCGTAAACTACCGGGTTATCGGTGCAACCCAGGGCTTCTTGAATTAAAATTGTTTCCTGAAGGCGTAGTTGGTCAACTACCGCCCCGATAACCTGGGGAGCGCACCGCAAACTATAAGGCTCCTGTAAGGGGCGTTCCAAATCCTGGGAGCGGTCTGAGGCCAGTTCCGACCTTATCCAGGTCGCTACCTGAATTTGACCGGGCTGATTGCGTACCTCAGAAATTCCTGCAGAGTAAGCTTCAGGGTTAGCACCCAAAAGATAAGCCATGCGCCCGGAAAGAGCCGCCAGACAACGAGCCATCGTAACAATCGAATAATGGTTGTAGGATGTTACAGCGAGGCTGGCACTGGTGCCATTGACAAAGGCCAGAGCCTCACGCGCAGTCCAGACACAGGGGTCAAGGCCCAATTCGTTGAAGCGTTCGCGAGCCGGGACGCGTTTCCACTTGCCATCCTCGGTTTTGGCCCAGGCTTCGCCAAAACCCGCCAGACTTTGGGCAGCGTGGGCCAGTGGAATCAGGTCGCCACTGGCACTGATGCTGCCATCACGGGGCACAACCGGGGTATAACCCACATTCCACAGCGCGGCTAATTTAAGCCAAAAATCGGGGTCAACCGCGCTATGGCCCTGTTTCATGCCGCTCAACCTGAGCCACAACATATAGCGGGTAACTTCTGGGGTAATTGGTTCACCCTGCCCGGTAGCCAGATGGGAAATCAAACCTAAACCCTGGGTCTGCGAGGAGGAGTCAGCCTGATAACGTACCAATGGCCCAAAGCCCTGAGTAACCCCATAAACCCGCTCCCCGGCGGCAACCTTGCGATTAAGAGTGGCGGTACTCTTTTCCATAAGAGTCCGCTCCTCCGAGCTTAAGGTGAGAGTGGCATCCCAACCCGTTCTGGATATAAGCTGACTAATCAGGAACTTTGGTTTCTCATAGGTAATCATACTTTTTCCCTCTATATAAATAGTGCTGAGTTAAAAATCTAAAATCGGGTAGTGTCCCCAAAAATAAGTTGATAAAAAGTATCAGGCCAGTTGCCGCAGAGCAAGTTCCTGGAAAGGGCCTTCTTCCGCGATTAATTCCTGATAAGAGCCGGATTGGGCGACCTGTCCGTTTTCCAGCACGTAGATAAAATCGGCATTAACAATGGTGCTGAGGCGGTGGGCGATGACAATTCGAGTGGCCTGTAGGTTTTCCAAACTCTGGCTAACGATTGCTTGAGTCTGGTTATCCAGGGCGCTGGTCGCTTCATCAAATAGGATGATACGCGGTCGGGCAACAATTGCACGGGCAATCAAAATGCGTTGTTGCTGCCCACCGGAGAGGGTTGAGGCACTCTCGGATAGCATTGTTGACATTCCCATTGGCATTTCCTGAATATCCCGTTCAACTCCTGCCAGCCGAGCCGCTTCCCAGGCTTCTTCCTCACTAAAACCGCCGTTACCGACAATGTTGGTATAAATCGTGCCGGGTATTAACTTGCCATTCTGAATTACCGTGCCGATTTGTCGCCGGACAGCCTGGATATCCAGTCCTGCCAAATCCTGGTCGTTGTAATAAACCGAGCCTGACTCCGGGGTATCAAATCCAAGCAGTAGGCGCAGTAAAGACGACTTCCCCGCCCCAGACGGCCCGACAATTGCCACAAACTGACCTGGCTTTATTTTGAGCGACAGGTCTTTCAGGACGTGAGGGCCATCAGGGGTATAGCGGAACCAGACATGATTTATCTCAATGCTACCGTTTAACTCGCCGGGATGAAGTCTGGCCCGAGTTACCTCCGGGACGGTTTCATAGATAGTCCTGGCTCGCTGATACAAAGGAACGACCTGGACTGCCTGGGTTAAAGACGCTCCCATTAGCAAGGTTGCCGCCAAAACCTGGAAATAGGCCGTCAGGAAAGAGATAAACAGGGCGGGAGCCAAGTCATTTAGCTGCCAGAAAGCTACTCCGCCAAAAATTGACATCAAGGTTAGAATAGGCCAGACCGCACTGAAAACTATTAACCAGCCACTTACCGACCGGGCCTTATAGGCCAATTTGCGCTGTTGGCTAAAGTGTTCGGCCCATCGTGCGAAGGCTCGAATTTCAGCGCCCGCTACACGCAGCTTGTTTATGCCACTTATCATCTGCAAAACCATACCTGCCAGATAGCCCTGTTTCTCGGTTAGGGCGCGTTGGTGGCGCAACTGATACAAATTGATAAAGAATGTAATCAATAAGGTTAGCAGCACCAACCCCAGCACCAACCAGGCCAACCCAACATTCAGAAAGAAAAGCAAAACCAGACTGACCATACCCGCCACAAAACCGAGAGCGGCCTGAAGTACATTTTGGCTGATTAGATTCCGTATCTGGGAGATAACCATCGCCCGACTTGCCAAATCCCCCGCGCTATATTTGCGGAAGAAGGGAGTTCCCAAATTTAACAGCCGATCCCAGGTGGCGGACTGCACACTGGCACTCATGCTAGTTTCTAGCCGCAAAATAGCATTCGCCCGAACCAACTGGAAAGTAACTACCGCAAGGGCTACCATCCCTAAGCCAACCAGGATTTGCCACAGTTCAAAAAGGCGCACACCCGGTATTACAGTTTCGTACAAATAGCGCGAAAGTAGCGGTACTGCCAAACTCATCAAACCAATCAATAAACTTAAAATTATCAGTTTTGTTAAATCGGGGCGGTTTCCGCGCAACCCAAACCTGACTAGTTGTCCTATATTAAGGATTTCTTCGGGGAAAGAGCGATAAAACTGGAAAGCCTCATTCTCCAGGCGAGTCGCCACATCCTGGTTGACTTTAATGCGATTGCCGGTTAAAACCTCCACCAGCTCATAACCACCTTTTCCGGCAATTGGCAAAAGAGCCACCGGCTTTTTTTCGGACTGGGCTTGTGGCAGGAGGTAGGCCAATAAGGGACCGTGCTCTTTTTTCCACCAGCTTACCGCACTATCGAGGCGCACCCGCCGCGCCCGCACTCTGGATACTCTTAATATTTCGGCCAGTCGTAAGTCAGGGTTAGTTAGCCTTTCTTCCAGAGCGGCGGTTAAATTCTGAATTGAAAATCCTTGCGCCTGCCCCACCAAAACACAGGCCTCAAATAGCGAGTCGGGCTTTTGCTCAATAGCGGGTTTAACTTCAGCCCCCACCCCGTCCAAAACCTGAGACAATTGACTTATTGCTGCCTGCCGCAAGTTGTTTTCGTTTTCCACTCGCCGCCGCAACCGATTGATTTCATCATAAGCCGCCAGACCCAGGCTGGTTTGTTTATTCAAGAAGTAGACCCTGCTAAATTCCGCCAGACCTTGCCAGACCTTGCCAGCTTTTAAAACCACGCTGGTCTCAAAAGCTTCCAGGCTACAGGTAGTCAGGGCTTGCAACCAGCTACTTCCATAAAGAGGGAAGCTGATTTCATCTTCCTGAATTAATTCTTCCTCGCCCATAAACAGCACTGGTTGGGCGGGCAGTTTAACCCAACCTCCACCCAAACCTGTTAAACCTACCCGTTGCTGACGAACTACATCTACTGCCTCGCCCGGTTTCAGCATAATTTGAGTAGGAACGGTTAAACTATCGGCAGTCAGGTTCTCGGTTAGCTTCAAGAGCCATTGGTCAAGCTCCTGGCTAATCAGTTCCAAAACGACCCTATCTGCTAATTTTTGTTCGATTTCAGCTCTGGTTAATTTCAAAACCTGAGTTTCGGGCGAACCCACCGCCAGCAGTTTCAGGGAACTATTCTGGGATTCCATCCCAAACACAAGCTGCCCCGGTGTTACACTGCAAACGTGGTAGCGGGTATCCAGCATTAATCCGGCTTTTTCCCGCACTAAAAATATTTCCAGCGAACCGTTTTGCACCAGCCACAGTTGTTGAGGGTCAGCCACCAGAAAGGGTTGGTTGCCGCTTACCTGTAACTGTTTTCCATACCCTGCTAAAAGCCCAATCAGGTTAAAAATTACGGGCGAAGGAGCGTTAGCAGTCAGGGTGTTATTCCTTTTACTTTTGACAGGTCGGGCTATGGCCATTGGTCTAAATCTCCCAACAGGGTAGGCACAGGAGCCTATTCCTACTTTAACTGGCTATCAGGCGGGCGTAAGGACTATCAGGACTCTGCAACATTTCCTGATGAGTACCGCGCTGCACAATTTGGCCTTTTTCCAGCACAATTATCTCGTCACAATCGCGAATAGTGCTCAGGCGATGGGCAATAATCAGGCAGGTGCAACCCCTGCGTCTTAGCCGGGTATCAATAAGTTTTTCAGTTAAGGGGTCAAGGGCACTGGTAGCTTCGTCTAGCACCAGTAACACCGGGTCACTGGTTAGGGCGCGGGCAATTTCCAGGCGTTGCCGTTGTCCACCGCTATAATTACTGCCATTTTCAGCCACTAGACTGCCATAACCCCCGACCCGGCTGGCAATTTCATCATGAATGCATGCATCCTGAGCCGCTTTGACAACCCGTGTTTCGGGTATGGTCGGTTCCCAGAGGGTCAGATTATCCCGAACTGTCCCTTCAAACAGGAAAATATCCTGGTCAACTACTCCCATCGAGTTGGTTAGGGTAGTGCGTGGTAGCTGAGTGCGTGGTTTGCCGTCAAACAGAATCCCGCCTTCCCAGGGTTCGTACAAGCCTGAAACCAGTTTTGCAACGGTGGATTTGCCGCTACCGCTACCACCAACAAGGGCGACTCGTTTCCCCGGTTCCAAGGTCAAATTAAAATTCTGGATTAACGGCGGCTCCAGGCGGCTATAACCAAAAGTGATGTTGCTTAATTCCAGGCGACCACTTAGTTTGGGCATACGCTTGGAAATATCTTGCAAGGCTTCTTCCACCAACAAACTTTCCTCAACCTGGGCTTTAAGCACATCGTCTAGCCGTTTGAGGCCACCCTCGACTTCCTGAATGACTGCGCCCAGGTCTACAAGCTTGTTAACTGGCTCCATAAAAGAAATCATCAAGCTTTGAAAAGCTACTAGCATCCCGATAGTAATTTGCCCATCCATAACCCGTAAGCCACCAATAGTCAGGATTAAGGCGGTGGTCAGGGCCATCAACAGCGGGGGCACTACCCCCAAACCCGAACTGTAGCTATCCATACGTTCTTCGTCGCGCACCACCTCGGCATTTTGTCCGGCCATCCGGGCGAAAAAATCTGACTCACGTCCCGCAGCTTTTATACTTTCGATATGTTGCAACCCGCCCGCCATCATTCCCGCCAGTTTGCCACGCGCATTGGCTAATTTTTGGTTCGTATCCACTCGTTTGCGGGCTACATAACGCAAAGCCGCCAGATTGCCAAAAGCAAAGGTAATACCGATGACGGTCAGGAGCGGGTCATACAAAAACATCAATACCGAGAAAAATACAATAGTGGTTAAATCTAATAATGTTGAAGCCAACCGACCAGAGATAAGATAGGCCACCTGTTCATTAATCGCGACTCGGTTGCCAATCTCACCGGCATAACGCTGAGTGTAGAATTCCACCGGCAATCTAAGTACGTGCCAGAAAAATTTACCCGACATCGAAATTGCCAGTTTGGTTTCCAAACGCAAAAGGTAATGTTCACGCAACCAGGTCAATAAACCCCGTAAGGCTGCCGCCAACCCCATCCCCGATAGTATCGGCAAAATCCAGGAGTCCAGGTCACGCACCAGATAATAATCCACGAATGCACGGATAAAGCTTGGCAGCACCAGCCCCGGTAGTACCAGACTCAAGCCCACCAGCGTTACAAATAGCAGTGCGGTTTTAGAACTGCGCAAGCGTTCAACCAGAGCCGCCAAGGTATTAAACTGCTTACCACCTTTGGCAAACTCGGCAGTAGGGGCAAATTCCAGCACCACTCCGGTAAAATTATCATCAAATTCTTGACGAGTAACGGTACGCGGTCCACCCGCCGGGTCGTTCAGATAAACTTTGTCCTTGTTAAAGCCTTCCAGCACCAGAAAGTGACTGAACCGCCAGTGAATAATCAACGGTAAGTTGAATTTAACTAACTGGGGCAGCTCGGCCTTAAAGCCAGTGGCCTTTAGTCCATATTTGCGGGCGGCCCGTACAATATTGCTAGCCTTGCTGCCATCGCGTGATACTCCACAGGCTATCCGCAATTCTTCCAGTGGCACAAACCGTCCATAATAGGCCAGAATAATCCCCAGAGCTGCCGCCCCACACTCCACCGCTTCCATCTGTAGGACGGTGGGAGTTTTTTCGCGCTTCTTTCGCCAGGGCTGGGCAACGGCGGTTTTAGCCTTAATACTATCTTTTTTTGGTG
This sequence comes from Chloroflexia bacterium, assembly GCA_038207495.1. Lineage (GTDB taxonomy): Bacteria > Chloroflexota > Chloroflexia > Chloroheliales > Chloroheliaceae > Chlorohelix. Next base: position 67,580 of record JBBQZS010000022.1, on the reverse strand, counting down.
GTGTTAATGTTACTCCTGACATGTGCTAACTACCTTTCTGTTCTTTAAGGATTGGTAGCACCAGGGTAATAGGGCTTTGCTCACTTAGCACAATGTCAGCTTTGCACAAAGTGCCACTGCTAAGAAAATTGGTGGGGTTATTCCCCGAAGACCAGTGAAAAGAGCCAGGAGTAGCGGGGTTTTCCAACTCAACCCAGACTTCCAGGACCGGGCCAACACTTAACAGGGCAGCAGTAAGTTCCCGACTTTTAAATAAACTGCGGACTTTTTCCTGAGTAGTCGGTAGCTGGGAGATGGAGCTGATTTTTCCTATAAGGTAGCCGTTGCCCGCAACCCCAAGGGAAGAAGGGGTTAGCTGGACACCCAGACCGGGACTAAGCCGCTTACCATCGCTCAGTGGTACCAGCAAAAGGGCCTGTAGAGGGAGACTTGTAACTTCCAGGCGGATTAGTTGGGTTTGGGCGGCAACTAGGGTATCGGTGTCTACCAGCACATCAGCAACCACACCAATATTTCGGCTATATACCAGGCTTTCCCCTCCTTGCGCACTTAAAATCCTGACTAGAGGTTGACCAACTACTACCTTATCGCCCGCCCTGACGTTAATTTCTGTTACCCGTCCGGCACTTTCACTCAGAATTTCCTGGATGCCAGCCTGCCTGACCAGGACACCTTTAGTAGGCAAGGTCGTCACCAGACTACCAAAAATCGCCCAGAAGGTAATTGCTACAATGATGGCGGTTAGGCCAATTAAAGCTATCCAACCTTTGGGGTTTGTTACAGTTAGCAACTTATCCAGTTCTTCAGGGGTTGCTAACTTCATTAAAGCGGCTCGGCGAAATAGTTCAGTCTTCACGGGCTTCTACATTTCTTGTTAATTTGAATTTTAACTATTTACGCTATATTACTGGCAGCACAGTCGAGATATTAAGATTGCGTACTGAAACTGCACTATGCTACCAGCAAACTGTTCCATGATTAGGAGTTCTTGCCTGACAATTTCGCCAGGCAAAAACAAAAACCAACTCTAGCAGATGTTAACATCGAGAAGGCCGCCAGCGACGGCATCCAGCTGGGTTTCGCTCAACTCAGTGCGGGACTCATTGAGCAACGTTACTCGCAAAGAAATAGCCGCTTCACGGGCTTCTTCTTTGGTAAAGTCATAACCCATTTCAGCGCCCATCTTAACTACGGCATCGCCAGTCGTGGTGTTTTCGAAGTCAATCTGTTCGAAACCACCAATTTCGGACTGAAGGTTGTGCCACAGGGAACGATCCTCGTTGAGCTTGGTCACAAACTCGGTTGCAGCTGAAGTCGACATAGTTTGGAATCTCCTTTCACATTCTAGCTTGGGTAATCAGTTAATAAAAATATAAGAAGCTAAAAGGCAAACTTACTGTTCACTTTGCTTAACTCAGTGACAATGCTTTTTACCTTTCGGCAGATACAGAGTTAATAAAAATGTCGGAATAGTGTTGTAAAGTTATTGAAAACTGTTTCTGACTAATTCTTCCGGGTCTCCAATCAGCCCTCGTTTGTATAACCCCGCTACCAGCTCCTTGAAACTCTGGCAATGTATTTTCATCAGAGCCTCCAGTTCGGCTGGTAACAGGTCATAGCCTTTGATAGCCTCCCGCCGTTGCTCTATCAATAACTGGCAGAATTCTTTGTCGGTGATGCAACGGTTAAGGATTAATTTCAGGCTTTTAGAGGACATAATTATTTTTACCAGGGCAAGGTTGGGTCGTTGGGTAGGATGGGTAAAATGCAAACCAGACCAGTAACCAATAACCATAGCCCCAGGCGTTGGCTAGAGTATTTCATAGCCTGGATGGCAATCACAATAAAGCGTGTTTCCTTTTTCATGGCTTTCTCTCCACTCGGCTGTTTATGGCAGAAATTCGGCGAACTAAAATTAAGCAGCGTTACCTTGGCTATAAGGTTTTGAGTAGGATTAAGTTCGTTTGTAGCTTTAATATAGCGGGTGGAGTTGACCAGTTAGTCGCCAGAAGACAGGGGCAGGTGGTTTAAAAAGTGACCGGGCAGTGACCGCCCGGTTACCATTGGTATTTTATTCGGCTAATTCTTTTTGAGAGCTAATATAAAAGGAGGTGATTTCATGGGAAGGTTGAAGGTTGAGCTCTTGAGATACTATTTGACAGTATTGTTGGTAATTGTGGCGCAAGAGGGTTGTATCGCTTAAATGATAATGAGTCCGCAATCGCAACAGGTGGGCAGACTCGTTGGATTTGTCCAGTTCCAAACAACGGCTAATTGTAGCAAGGCAAGCTTCCGACATATTTAGATTGAACTCAAGCTCGGCTTTTTTTAGCAACGTTTCGATAAAAAGTGCGGCCAGGTTTTCGGTGCGCTCTTGACACCACTCCGAGTAAATTCCTTCCAAGAAATTACCCCGATAGAGTCCTACAGCCTCGTTAAAAGAGTCAAGGGCTTTATGTTGTTCCGCCAACTGGTTAGTTGTTGCCAATTTATAAGCGCGCCGTACCAATTTATCAAATTCGTTAACATCATACCAATAATCAAGAGCTAGTGAATAAGCCCCTCTTTCCCATTTCACCCAATCGGGCGAAAGAGCGTTTCGCAAGCGGTAGACCGTAGATTTAACTAAACTGTCACTTTGCGCTTCTAGTAAATCGGGCCAGAGAGCCTCAACAATAATTTCTTTATGCAGCGGACGAGCCCGATCAGCCAGCAAAAATAATAGTTCTGCAGCTTTGGCGGTACGCCATTCATTTATTTTCACCCCATGTACCAGAACCCGTCCAACCCCTAATCCGTACAGCATTAATGGCAATTTAATGGAGGCTTTCTCCACACTGACAGGGAGGGGTTTAGCGTTAACCGCCAGGTTAAGCTGGTTTTCCTTTACTAGTGGTGGATTCAAGGTGGCTTTTGGTAAACGTTGCAAAAGGCGAGTTAACATTTCCTGCAAGAGAGTCTGTCGGCTAAGGCGAGCCTGGGTAAATTTAAGCAAGGGTTCGGCGTGCAAGGCTTCGTAATAGATTATCTGACGATTAGTTAATTCATGACAGAAATTCAGACTCTCGGTTACCGCTTCAAGGGCTAATTTATGCCGCCCCTGGGCAAATAATAGTCGGGCTTCCAGGAAGCGTTTTATCGCTATTTCTCGTTTATGCTCTCTCAGGGTAAAATATTGAGAACAAAGCTCCAACAGTTTTTGGGCTTCTTCATATTTACCTAAATCTAAATCAAACCCGGCCTGTGCCAAATAAAGGAGATTAGTTAACAGGCTACCCCTTCCAGGCTGCGAGTTTAAGGCATTTAAGGCTTGCTCAAGAGCCAACTGAGCCTGGGAATAGTCTCCAAGGGCTCGCAGGATAGAGATAATATCGCTTTGGATTAGAATCACTAATCGCTTTTCATTGGCCCGCTCTGCCAATTTTTGAGCCTCCAGATACAATTCATAGGCCGCACTAAAACGGTTGGTATATCGCAATAGATTTGCCTGATAAAGCCGAACATGGGCCTGACCGGAGAGATAGCTTCCTTTCATCGCCCGTTCCAGAGCCTGGTTCAGGGTTAATTCTGCCTGATAATAATCTTCATTGCCCAGATACAAGGCGGCAAGATTTATCAAAGCCTTAACCTGTCCAAATAGGTTATTGGCTTCTTTCCAATATTTCAGGCTTGTTTCCAGATGTTGCCGTCGTTTCAGGGTATCTCCAAGGCCAGTATAAGCTAAAGATAAACAATGATGTACCTGAGCCAGTTCTTCTTTCAACCCCAAACCTTCAAAGGCTGTTTGAGCTTGAAAAAGGGCATTCAAGGCTTCGCTAAACTGCCCATTCATGCCGGCACACATTCCCAGTTCAAGTAAAGTGGAGGCTTTGATAGAAATAAAACTGTCGGAAGCTAAAGCACTATTGTCCAATTTTTCCAGGTTGTCCAACAACCCTATGACCTGTTCCAATGCAACAATAGCTTGCTCATAGCGAGTTTCCATTCTTAACAATCGCCCCCGCAGCAAAATAGCCTGAGCTAATTTGAGAAGTGAGGCTGGCAACTGCCCTTCCAAATAAAGTTGAATGCGGTTTATCAGATTGTAAGCTTCGGCAAATGAACCGCTTAATCCTAATACCTGAACCTTTATGATTTGCAGTTCGGGTTGAGTTTCCAGCAATGAGGTGGGTAACAAATCCAGCCAACTTTTGAGGGTTTCACCATGCCCAGCTTTTAGTTCATCGGCACTTACTTCCAATAAAGTAACAACCATTGCTTCGTATTGACTGGCCCTGGCATAGTGGTTCACCGCATGCACTATATCACCCTCTTTTTTGAATAATTCCGCACAGGTTCGTTCCAGTTCAAAATAGCGTTCTGGCTGCTTTGAACTAAGCCGATTAATTAAAAAATCTCGAAATAGATTATGATAGCGATAATAGGTTTCACCCTTTCCAGTTCCCCTGGTTGTATAATCACCCTCAATACTACTTATAAATAAACGTCGCCTTTCACATTCTCTGAGCTTTTCGGCAGAGTCTTTAATCCCCAATAGCTGGTTGCATAGATTAGCTTGCATATATTCCAGAACACTGGACTCGACCAGGAAGGTTTGTAATTCAAGGGGTAATCTTTGGAGCGTTTGGCTAGCGATATAACTGAATAATTGCTCACGTTTCCCATTCTGTCGGATAAGTTCTTTGTTAAATTCAAGTTGCTGGAATACTTGACTATCGTCCAGCAAAATTCCTGTAATCCAGCCTTCGCATTGGCTGGTCAATTGCTCCGCCAGCTTTTCGGTTATTGGTTGATGATGATGTTTAGTAAATAACTTAAAAACCTCTTCGGGGGTCATTTTAAGCTCGCTCAAGCCAATTCCAACCACATCACCCTGTAAAACTAACTGTGTTAGTTCCAGTGCCGCCACCGCTCGACAGCTTAACAGCACCCGGCAGTTATCGGGCAAATAGTTCAGAAAAAAGCTAACTAGTGCATTTAACTGAGGCTGGTCTTCCACAATATGATAATCATCTAACACTAAATCAAAAGAGGTTGGGATAACACTGTAGATTTGGTTGACCAACAAACGGCTACAAACTTCTAACCCGGAGGCCGTGTTTCGGAGTGCTTCGATTAATCCAGAAACAAACTGGGTATTGGCATTAAATTCGGGAAAAGCACGACTAATGGCTAATATCAGGTTTTCTACAAAAATAGCGGGGTCACGATCACTCTCATCAAAAGTCAACCAGGCACAAGGCCGGATATGGCGATTTACATAGTCCGCCAGCAACGTAGTTTTGCCATAGCCAGCAGGCGCGGTAATAATTACCAGCTTTGCATCAAGATTTTCGACAAAAACCTGAATTAACCGCTCCCTGGATAGCATGTTTTTCTTAAAACGAGGTGGCGCAAGTTTAGTTAAGAGGCGCGGTAGTAATGGCGGAGTTGGTAAATATTCCAAACTCGGTCATCCTTTCAATCGTTTCTTGATTATTTTTTCATGGCTAGGGCTTTCGCTTAAGGCCAACAGCAAGCGCAACCTGTACTCATGCCCTTTTTTCGTAGATTGCCTAAGCGAAAGTCGTAAGATTGATAGGGTTTATAACCTATCGAGTTGATTACAAACCCACTCTGTTAAATGTATAGATAGTGAAATCAAACCTGTTGGAATCAAGGATGTAGTACGACTTTGCCGACAGTTTGCCGACTCTCCAGGAGTTGGTGGGCTTTGACCACCTCACTCAGGCTATAACTATGTTTGATATTTAGTTTAAGTTTGTTTTCAAGCATATATTGAAACAATTCTTGCATAACTGGCAGTATAAGTTCGGTCCGATTGGTAATACTACTCAAATAGAACCCACTCAAGCTCTGACCCCGCTTCATAATTTGCAAGGCCGGAACCTCTAATTTGAGGTTAGGGAACTGACCAGGGGAACTGCTACTTGAGCCGTAGGCCACTATTCGACCAAAAGCTGCCAGACACTTAAAGTTATCATTAAATATTTCACCCCCGGCCATTTCCAGGATTATATCTACCCCCTTCCCGCCGGTAGCCAATCTCACCTGTTGATTCCAGCCCGGTTCGGTATAATTAATCAGAACATCCGCTCCCAACGCCTCCGCAATTGCCAACTTCTGAGCAGAACTGGCGGTAGCGATTATTTTACCCGCTCCCAATAATCTAGCCAGTTGTATTGCCAATGTCCCAACCCCTCCGGCAGCAGCATGTACCAGGATGCTCTCCCCAGGTTGGAGTCGGCCAAAGGTTTTGATAAGGTGATAGGCCGTTAACCCTTGCACCGGTAAGGCTACGGCCTGTGCCGGGCTTATTTCGTCAGGTAATTGCGATAACAACGCTTCCGGCAGAGCAACGTATTCGGCATAAGCCCCACTAACTGTTAGACCCACTACCCGCATGCCTACCCTTACTTTGCTAGTCCCTTCGCCCACTTGAACGACAGTTCCAGCCGCTTCCATTCCCGGTACAAACGGCAAGGGAGTTGGCTCAAGATAGGAATCATAGCGGCGCATTACATCAGCAAAATTTACGCCACTAGCCTCAAGCTTGACTAAAACTTGAGCTGGTCGCAAAGTTGGTTCGACCGCTTCCTCTAACTGTAAAACTTCCGGCCCACCATAGCTGTGCATGCGTACAATCTTCATGAAATTGTCCTGTTAAGAGTTTGTCGCTTTTTCAAAAAATTCGCCGTGAAAACCAAAGGGTATATGGTGGTTTAAATTCACCCGCCCAAATTCCTCAAAGGTAGTTGCTCTTAAAATCAGTAAGAAAGAACAATCGTTAGCCCCATCCAGCACTACTGATAGAATTATCCCTTCATCCTCCTGTTTTGCACCAGGTGCCGCAACAAAAACTGGCTCGCCAGGGTAACAATCTTCGGCTTTCCAGGCACGGGAATTTTGCTGCTGGACATCTATTTTGACCAACTGATTATAAAAGCCTTCAAGTTTATTGTTTGGCGAACTTAAGCCATAGAGGTAGCGATAGGGTTTGGTACTATAGCCCGCATAATTTAGGCGGGGTAATTCCACAAACTGGTCGGAAAGAACCTCATATTCCACCGAAGTGGAGTTTCCGCCAAGCCGATAACGCCGTACTTCCCCACAAGTTAGTTGGCCTGTGATTTGCTTTAATTTGGAAAGATATAATTCTCTTAAAATCCCGGCATCATCATAGGCTGCTAAATCCATAAATAGATCATTACCTACTTCAAAAGCGTTAATATGATGAAAAGCAAAAAAGGCTTCGGCCTGATAGTTACGAGCAACTGAACCATCTCGCTTGTTAATCACCCAGATGCGGGTACCCTGTTCCGGCTTCCATTTAAAGTTATCCATTAGTGGTTTGCCACTGGTCACAATTTCGAGGGGAGTAATTAGCAGGGGGAATTCAGCCAGAATAATGTAATTTTCAGTGACGGCAAAACTATGAGCATAGGCAGGTTCTCGCACTGGCAGGCTGCCGATCAATTTGCGTTGAGTGCTATTGTCTTCCAGATAATAAAAATTGTACATACTCCTCATCCCCAACTGAGTAGTAAAGTTGATTTGCGCGTTTCGCTTGAAATCGTAATGGGGATGAGCAGTAGTAAGTTGCCCGCCAAGATTGTCAGAAAAGTGGAAAACCCCTTTAGTTTGTAGAGTAAACGGGTCAAATTCCACCGGGTAGGGGGTTTCAGTCAGGGCTACATACTTGTCGCCGATTTTAGTTACATTGACATTAGCATTAGTCGAAGAATGTTTTGTGCTCTCCGCCGGATTTTTATGACCCATAGCCGGGAGGTCTACCGAGAAGGCCGCATAATTAATTGCCCCCATTTCAAGGCTAGTCAGATAATCTGGGCTATTTAGAAAATCACAGCTATAGGAAACTTTGCCAGCCGAGAAACTAAAGCGAGTTAAAAGGGAATAACCATCAAACCAATGATGAAGTTGTTGAGAACCAACTTCAAATTTTCCAGGCCCATTTCTCACCAACACCCCATTTAACCACTCTGGGATAGTTCCAGAAATGGAGAGGGCATGATGGTAGGCTTTAATTTCCAAGGTTGTAAAACCCAGGCGAAACTTTTGTAGCATAATGGGTTGCTCCAGTTACTCAGGCCAGCGAACGAGCGCATCGGTGGGCAGAAAACTTTGTTAATAGAAGAATATTATATATGTACGAACTGAGTCAATCCCTATCCGACCATGCAGAGTAAACATTCTGTGAACCTCAGATACCACCCAAATCCACTCCAAAATGAAGGCATTTAAGCTTTCAATTTGAAATTACTGAGTGTTTACCAAAACTTGTCTATCAGTTTTAGCCTTTTGCAAAGGTATAAAACTAGTTTTATCTATATTTAACTTTGCCGAGGTTAATTGAAAATTATTTTGTAAAGGTTTAAAGAAGTTTGAGCTTTTAGATTATTGAACAAAACTTATACGAAACTTACACATATTTTATAGGGATTTAGGGAATCTTCGAGGTAGGATTAATTAATTAGCTACTATATTTATCCCGAAAATTAACTTTAAGGTTTAGCAAAGTAGGTGGATTCTGTAAAAATTCGCGTAACGAGAGCTATCAATGGGGCTAGGTCACCGATGAGTGACATTGCCAAGTCCTGAAAAAGCCGAATTTTAGGAAATCGGCTGTAACCGTTCACCACGATAGTCACCCTGAGCTTGCGAAGGGTCTTGTTTAGAGCATTGAGATTCTTCTCTTACGCTCAGAATGACAATGCCGTGAACGATTATCATAAGCGAACTGTTTGAGGATGTACCTTACTGTTTCGTCTTCTATTTATTGTGCCTCTTATTAACTTTTGTCAGAAATCACTCGCAGCCGATTTACCCACCATTCCTGATTCGAGTACCACTTTTCTCCGCTTCCCTCCTATCTGGCTGCTACTACCGGAACTTTAGGTTTAGCACTCGCCGATCCCGAAGAGCTTTTGCTTAGTACCGTAAGGGTTAGAAACAGACAGACCCCCGCCAGAATTGCCAGCATCACATAACCTAAAGCATAACTGCCCATGCTGGATTTGAAGAAACCCATTACTAACGGTGGAAAGAAGCCTCCCAACCCGCCAGCCGCCCCTACCAAACCTGTAACTGTACCTGCGTCTTTACCGTAATATTGGGGAACTAATTTGAAAACTGCCCCATTGCCCAGACCCAGGAAGGCCGCAATTACCAGGAAGAAGCCCGTTAGAACCCACATTTCGGTAGTATCGGCCTTTTGCCCCGATTGGCTACCCACGAAAATAAGTCCAAGGGCCATCAGGGGTACAATAGCAAAGACCGAGGTTAAAACCTTCTTCGCGCCGAGTTTATCGGAGAGCCAGCCTCCGGTTGGACGGGCCAAGGTTGCGATAAGAACAAACCCGGCAGCTCGGTTACCTGCGTCTACTTTATCCAAACCATAGAGATCTACCAGCAATTTAGGTAGATACAAGGCAAAGGCCACGAAACCGCCGAAAGTTACGAAATAGAAAAGACTAAACAGCCAGGTCAATCTTTCTTTCCTGAGAATTTCCAGGCGTTGGGCCATAGTTTTGCTTGTGGCTGGGCGCGTCTCGTCCCCTACCAGGAAAAAAAAGCCAATCGCCATTATCGCTACTATCCCGGCGAAAATAAAGAAGTTCAATTGCCAGCCCCCACTACCTTTAGCTACTTCTGGGGCAATACGGGCGGCAACGGCGGTGCCAATATTACCCATCCCGAAGATACCCACAACCAGACCCTGCTTATCGGCACTAAACCAGCGACTTACAAAGGGTACACCTACCGCAAAGCTACTTCCAGCCATACCAAGTAGAAAACCCCAGAAAATAAAAGCCCAGAAATTGTCGGCGGTAGTCATACCGATACATGGAATGACACAAAAAGCCAGTAAAGCGGTCATAACTTTACGAGCTCCAAAACGGTCAGTCAACACCCCCATCGGAATACGAGCAATCGAGCCCAGCAGAACAGGCACCGCAATCACAATACTGATGGCAAAATCATCAATGTTATACTTCTTTTGCAAAGTAGTTGCTAGTGGGGCAAGCATTGACCAGACCGCAAAGGATACAGCAAAGGCCAGCGTCGCCATTGTCAGGGCTACATAACTTTTACGGGTATTCATCACGAATTCTCCTCCGGGCGAATTGACATCGCCTTATCTCCTACGGTCAGGATTTCCTGACGCTACTTCTCTTTATTTCGACCTAACCAAATAACTGCCAGTGAAATAAGGAATAAAACTCCATTGGCAACGGCCAAACCGAATACTAGTCCGTATTCGTGGCGGGCGAAAGCGTCAATTGCTGCCCATAAAATGAATAGCTGGATTACGCTGTTGGCAATCAAAGCCGAGATTTGCCCATAAACTACCGCGCTCACCCCTTCAGGCGGGTCAAGCGGCATTTTACGCACAGGCTCCATCTTAATCTGGGAGCGTTTATTTAAGTCTTGCATACTTACGCCTCCCTATTCAAATTCAGGTTTACCCCAATTGCTATAAGGGCTGTACCTTCAACCTTTAGCTCGATTTTCGGTAGAGGGCGCGGGGGTGGACCGCCTAAAACCTCGCCAGTTTTTAAGTTAAAAGAACCCTCATGGCAGGGGCATTCAATTCGCTGGTGCTTTTCTTCGTAGTAGACCGGGCAAGCCAGGTGAGTACACTTCTGGCTATAGGCTACGTATTGTTCATTACCCAGATGCACCAATAAACAGGGGTCATCGGCAGTGGGATAGGCAAAGGTGGTGGACTGTCCCGCCTTCATCCGACCCAACTCAGCGATTTTCTTTGGTTCGTACTTTTCCTCACCCTGTAAAACTCCCGCTACCGCCAACCCCGCCGTCCCGGTGAAAAAAGCCCCACTGGTCAAACCCAAAACTTTGAGGAATTCGCGGCGAGTCGCGATATTGTCCTGTTGAATGTTAATCGGGAAATGCTCGCGGTATGTTTCATCTTTCTTTGTTTCAAGCGGCTTGGTCGCCCCATCCTTCTTAAATTGTATGCTCATCTCTGATTCCTTTTGGACGTTTATAATGCTGCCTTTTAACCTTATATTTTCCGGGCCGCCAGAGCTTCCTCGATAAAGTTCAGGGGTGAAGAATTAAACTCTTCTTCAGTTTCGTCCAAATCTCCTTCCACTTCCAACCCATCTATATTGCTACCGGCAGGCGTCATAAGAAAGACGCGGGTTTCCACTTCTTGCTTCCCGAACCGGAAAATATTAATCGGCTTACCGCCGCGCTGGGCCGTTACCTCCTCATAATCGCCATAGGTTAAAGCCCCACTAGGGCAAACTGTAGCGCACATTGGCGATTTACCGTAGGCGGTGCGGTCATAGCACATATTGCATTTGTATTGGAGATGCTGCTCCGGCTCAAATTTTGGAATACCAAAGGGACAGGCATAGACACAGTTCCGGCAGTAGATGCAGCGTTCAGTCAAGGCCATATGCACTACCCCATCCGGCCCTACCTTAATCGCATCCGCCGGACAGACCTCGGCGCAAACCGGGTCAACGCAGTGCATACAGACCGAAGGCAGGGTAATGGTTGAGGTCACCCGGTCAATGTAATCCACGTAAATCATGGACATCCCTTTGTGACTATCACATTCCCGACAGGCCGCCATACAACTACGGCAACCAATACAGCGTTGGGGGTCTATAAAGAAAGTCTTTAAGTTAGCCATTACCGGGTACTCCTTTCAGGGCGAATACTGTTCTCGACCTGTTCCGGTAATTTGCCTGATGCGCGGGCCTTGTCCCCATCCAGCTTTTCAATCATCGCCGCGCAAGCCTTGTATTCCGGTATTTTTGCCACCGGGTCAATCGCGTGAACCGTTAGCAAGTTGGCCGCTATGGGGGGGCCCCAATGATAGGGGATAAAGAGGGTATCAGGTCGGATGGTGCTGACCACCATCGCCGGAATAATTACTTCGCCCCGCCGAGTGTAGACCCGTACTTTCTCACCATTCTGGATACCCAGCCTTTCGGCCACCTGGGTATGAATTTCAACCCAGGGTTCGGGGGCTTGCTCTTTGAGGAAGCCAATCCGCCGGGTCTGGTTCCCGCTTAGATAATGATAAACCGTACGGCCTGTGGTCAGATAGAAAGGATATTCTTTGTCCGGTACTTCCGCCGCCGGACGATATTCATAACCGAAGAACCGGGCCTTGCCATCGGGATGGGCAAACTTTTCTTCAAAGAGCCGGAGGGTACCAGGATGGTCTTCAGTTGGGCAGGGCCAGAAAACGCCGTTTTGCTGGTCAATCTTTTCGTAAGTTATGCCATAATAATCAGCCTTGCCACCCTTTGAGGCTACTCGCAGTTCATCAAAAATCTCGCGGGGGGTATGATAAGGAAAATATTTCTCCTTACCCAGCAACCGAGCCAGGTCACAAATAATTTCCCAGTCGCGCTTGGCTTCCCCAGGTGGATTCACCGCCTGGTTAATTTTTACTACCCGCCCCTCGACGGTGGTGGTAGTGCCTTCATCTTCGGCCCAGGCTGAACCGGGCAACACCACATCGGCGAACTTGCAGCTTTCGCTCATGAAGAAGTCAATTGCTACCATAAAATCGAGCTTTTCCAATGCCCCTTTTACCCAGTTCAGGTCAGGTAATGAAACCATCACGTTGTTGCAGATGGTCAGCATCCCGCGAATCTCGCCCCGGTGAATCTGGTCAAACATTTCAACTATACTTGTTCCGGCCTGGGGCATTTCGCTTTCGTCAATTCCCCAGACTTCGCTGATATATTTGCGGGCTGCCGGGTCGTCAATCTTACGTTGACCGGGAAGCTGGTCGGCTTTTTGCCCATGTTCGCGCCCACCCTGTCCATTCCCCTGCCCGGTTATGGTGGCGTAACCCTTGCCTTCCGCGCCAATTTGCCCGGTTGCCAGCACAATATTGATATAGGATAGGACGTTCTCCACGCCCTTAGTGTGATGTTCGATGCCCCGCGCATGAAATAACATGGCTTTTTGACTCTGGCCCCACATTCGAGCCGCCGCGATAATTTTGCGAGGATTTACCCCGGTAATCTCGCTCACTCGCTCGGGGGTGTAACTCTCCACCAACTTTGCTACTTCCTCAAACCCAATCGTCCGATTAGCAATAAATTCGCGATCAAGCATATTTTCTTTAATAAGAATATGGAGAATACCGTTGGCTAACGCGCTATCGGTGCCGGGTCGTAAATCCAGATGCAAATCGGCGGTACGGGCCATCGGGGTAGTGCGGGGGTCAACCATAATCAGCTTGCAGCCGCGATCACGCGCTTTCCAGATATAGCTGGTCATAATCGGGTGACATTCCGCCGTATTGCTGCCCGTAATAAAAAGGCAATCAGTCGAAAGAATATCGCTCCAGGGGTTGGCCGCCCGGTCAATGCCAAAAGCTTTATTGTTAGCGGTAGCGGCAGCGACCATACAAAGCCGCCCATTATAGTCAATGTGTTTAGTACCAAGACCTACACGGGCGAATTTCCCCATTAAATAAGTCTTTTCGGTAGTCAAGGACGAGCCGCTGTAAACCGCAAAAGCATCTTTGCCATATTGCCCCTGAATCTCGCCAATTTTAGAAATAATCAGGCCATAAGCTTCTTCCCAACTGGCTTGCCGGAACTGCCCGTTTTTGTCCTTGATAAGAGGATGAGTCAGACGGTCAGGATGGTTTACTTGCTGGTAGGCGGTTACCCCTTTAGGGCACAGTTTGCCCTGATTGAAAGGGAAATCCTCGCGCGGCTCCACCCCCAGCACCTTGCCTTCTTTTACTTTCAGGTTCATCCCACACTGCAAGCCACAGTAAGGACAGTGAGTTGGCACAAGAGTGACACCATTTTCATCGGCGACCTTCCAGGTTTCAACCCGACCTTCCGGGTGGAAGTGAAAATCTTTTTCTTCGTTTACCTGCCCGGTTTTATTTACCATTGACATTCTATTTCTCCCAGGAAATTTAATTTTTAGAAGTTAAACCCAATCCTTACCGACAAGTCCGGCATAAGCCGCGCCGCGTAGCACCCGCTTGCAACGTGGGCAATAGTCTTGCAGGCTGACTTCTTCGCCTCTATCGGCTGAAGGATTACCTGCCGCCAATGGCATGGTGAAGTTAAAACCAAGCTCATTTAAGGTACTCTTTATATCCTGGGCGTGCATTTCGCTGGTAAAATTTTCGCCGCAACGCTTGCATTGGTGAAAAGCTTCAGCCTCGGAAACCTTCTGGTAAAGTTCGATACCGATGGCGGCGGGACGCTCCACTATGTGGAAAAATTTGCCAAAAGGCAGATACAAAATGCCCATAATTACGATTGACTGATGGATTAGCGAAATTGCGGAGTGAAAACGCCCGTCTAAAAAGAGATCAGTGCCTGTCAGCATCAGGCCCGTCACGGAGATGAGCAGTAGCAGGAAGAGCGGAACAAAGTCAAAGCCAAAGCGTTGGGTTACCAGCAATTCACGGTTTTTCAAGCGGCGACCTATGGCGATACTTAAGCCCGCCAAACACATCACCGCCGAAATATCGAGAGCGTGGAAAAGTAACCAGGCCGTCCAGCTTCGTACCTCCATCGTTACAAAGGTTTCAAAGCCAAAAAGCTGGATGCGATAAAAATTGGGTGTTTCCAGGGCAAAAGTCATCCAGCCAAAGACCAGCGGGAATGTTACCAGTGCTGCTAGTACACAGCCCCACATAATATTGAAATGCATAAACCAACGCCAGAAGCCCCGCTTCATAATAAAACGCTGAAGTAAAAGGTTATCCAGGATGGTCAGGGGAATTAGCCATTTGTGCTTGCTAAAATTTTTGCGATTCCAAAAAAGCTGCCAGCCGCGTTTCCAGTATAGATTGGTGGCAGGCCGATTCAACCAGATTATATAGCGATAGGTAATACCCAGCACTGCAAATACCGTAGAAACCGCATAGCCAAGCAGGGCCGAGTCAAAGTGTAAAAAACCACGCGATCCAACAATTATCAGAATTGTTAGCCCACCTGCCACTGCCACCCCCGTTAGCATCGCTTTTCGCTCTATCTTACTCATTTGTATCCCCTAGAAGTTCTTGTATTTTTGAATAAGGCTTTACTTGAATAAATTTTACAGGCCAGTAAAAAGCTTGTATGCTACTTTTGTCGCATAATCTTCAAGAACTGGTTGCTATAATAAAAACCTTCAGGCTATGTTATTCTGACCACTAAGAAGAAGATTCAATTTAACATCAGAGAATTGAAATAAAGGGGAAAGTAATGGATCCGTTCACCCGCCTGATGGGAAAAACAAGCTTGCTTTATTTGGTACTTGGCTTTGTTTTAGGGGGAGTTCTGTTAATAGCGGAAGCGTTTAGGGCGAGCTGGGTGGGAGCGTGGGGTACAGTACATGCCCATATTTTGTTTGTGGGTTGGTTTGTTCAGTTTGCTATTGGTATCGGCTTCTGGTTGTTGCCCCGCCGAAAAACTCCTCCAAAGCCATACGGTTATAACGAAGCTTTAGCTTATACTGGCTACAGTCTGCTAAATATCGGATTGGTTCTACGTATCCTGGTTGAGCCATTTTACCTGTCAGGCTCGATAGAGGGTATCGTAGTAATTGTAACCCTGAGTATTAGCGGAGTGTTACAAGCGGTTGCGGGAGTAATTTGGGCGTGGCAACTGTGGGGACGTTTTTTCTTGCGTTATAGTGCTAGCAACCGCCCTCTTAAAAAAGATGATTCTACCAATCAGCTGACAGGGCAATAAGTTGGTCAATCATTCCATGCAAGCGTTCGTGGGTACCTTCCCCGATTTTATTGTGCTCAATTTCGTCAAATTGGCGGGTTAAATCTTCCTGAGCAGCGGGTTGTAGTAAACTATCGGCCATTATAAAGAGCACCTGGTTTTCTTTAAATATGTGCTGTTTTAAAAGTTTGCTGTAGCCCTCCGCCCCATTAATCAAAAGGTAGCGTCCGGTAGGAACACCTTTTTTAAGACCTCCTACCCCGCGCTGCATTTCACGGATAAATTCCCGGCCCTGCTCGTGTTCAAGTAACATTTGACCAATTGGGCCACCTTCTACCGGAATACCACCCTGAGCCAGCAGGGGAAATAATACTTCTTCCTCTTTACTGTGGTGACATTTATCAACAAAAACGGTCAAAAATTCTAGCACATCCTCAAAAAATGAGATAGGTACAGCGTCTTCATTATTAAGGCGGACTACGGCCTTATCCAAAGCTTCAAGCACTTTCAAAACGGCCTCGTGCTCATTACGAAGAATATTAGTGGCGGCACCACTACTTATTTTATTAAAAAATTGTTCTTGCGGTATATTGAGCATATTTTCCTCCTGTTTATTTTTTGGTTGCTTCTCACCTGCCTTGAAAGTATAACCACCAGCAAGGCTGCCATAATAGGACAAAAGTCGCATTAAAATTATTTGATTGACTCTGTTGGCTTACAGCGTTACTATCAAAGCCGCAGGCCGTTCAGCTTGCATTTAACCAAAAATGAAACTAACCGAAAGCGAAAATAATGTGGAACAAAAGCTACAACTATTGCAACGTATCCCCTATTTTGTCGGGTTGGATAAGGGCAATCGCGCCCTGGTTGAATTAGCAATAGCCTCTAAACAGGAACGTTATGAAAAAGAGCAGGTGCTTTTCCTAGAAGGGGATGTTTGCCAGGGCATGTATTACCTACTTACAGGACAGGTACGAATTTACAAATCCGAACCGGGCGGCAGAGAGCAAGTTTTGAGGATAGCCGGGCCTGGTTCGATCTTTAATGATGTGCCAGTGCTGGATGGAGGGCCTAATCCAGCTAGTGCTAATACCCTAGAAGTTTGCTCTATCTTAATTCTGCCCACCCAGGCCATACAAAAATTGCTTGACCAGGAGCCCACCGTCGTTCGGGCTATTATGATGA
Source organism: Chloroflexia bacterium (assembly GCA_038207495.1). Classification (GTDB taxonomy): domain Bacteria; phylum Chloroflexota; class Chloroflexia; order Chloroheliales; family Chloroheliaceae; genus Chlorohelix. Next base: position 50,691 of record JBBQZS010000022.1, on the reverse strand, counting down.
ACCTCGCCTCGAAGCTACGTCACTTGACCATACTGGTGGGAGACATTTCCCTCAAACAAGTTACCTCACGGGTTGCTAAAATTTTGCTTAACCAGTTAGAAGAGGGCGAGAAGCTGGAGAGTGGCTTAACTGAGCAGGTTACCACCCAGATTACCCAACAACAAATTGCCGCAATGGCGGGGACTGTTCGGGAAATGGTTGGGCGCGCCCTCAAAACGCTGGAAGTGGCCGGCGCGATAGAGGCTCAACGCGGTCGTATTATTATTAAAGATACAGCTCGTTTACAGGGCTTCTCTAACTAATAGAAAAAATAAGCGGTTCTGTCAGATTTCAGGATAGGTCAACCGACTAGCAGCCAAAAGTGGGGAATTTATCTCGGATTTAGCCTGTCCTGGCTATCAAAGCCATCTTGATCATCATATGTGTCAGGTGCGCCTACCGGCCAAAAGTGGAGCACCTTCCTCAAAAATCACTCTGATGAGATTTGGGCTTGTGATTTCTTGCCAGTTACCACCCTCTTTTTCAAGCAATTCTATGACTTTTTTATTGTAGAGCAGGGCTCTCGTAAAGTAATCCATTTTGGAGTAACTCGCCACCCGATCCAAGAATGCGTTACTTAACGGTTAAAAGAGGCTACTCCCATTGAACAAAAGCCCAAATATCTAATCCGAGATCGGGACAGTAGGTTTGGTCAGCAATTTAACATTGTGGCTAAGGCCTCTGGAATTGAAATCCTCAAAACGGCCTATCGGACCCCGAGAATGAATTCAATTTGCGAAAGGTTTTTGGGGAGTGTTAGACGAGAATGTTTTGACCACTTATTCATCCTGATTCGCCAGCATAAGGTCAATCTCCCGACCTATCCCGGTTGCCGCCCCTGTCACTAGCACCACAAATACCCTCAGGGTTATATTTTGGCAAATTTGATTCCCAATTTTCAAATACAAGTTATTAGCTATTGATTTTAGATTTTGAAGTTGTCGACGAAACAATTTTAGCCCAAATTACGTAATTCTAATGCTATTCTAACAATATAGTTTTGCAGCAGAAAGGAAAGCAACTGTCATATGGCTAACTATGGTAGCAACAACCCCTTCCCCTACGGCAATCAGGTAAACAATACTACCACTAACGCCGGAGCCTCTGGGACAAACGGGGTCGGCTGTGCGCTTTTTCTGTTCCTCGCGGCAATTGGGGCGGTACTTTCTTTATTGATCATCAAACCCCCCGTTTCACCCGAAAATAGCGATGTACGTTTCTGGCTGGTGGGCCTGGCTCCGGTGGCGATAGCTTCCCTCTTAGGGTGGTTGGTATTTCTGTCATTACGGATTGCCCGCCAGTGGGAAAAAGCGATAATCCTGCGCCTGGGTCGTTTTAGTCATACCGCCGGGCCGGGTATCTTCTTCGTCTGGCCGATTATTGACTCGATTTCCAGTATGATTGACTCACGGGTGCAAATTACCCCTTTCAAAGCCGAGCAAACTTTGAGCCGTGATACTGTTCCGGTAGATGTGGACGCGGTGCTGTTCTGGTTTGTGTGGGATGCTCAAAAAGCCTCGATGGCAGTCTCGAATTATGCTGAGGCGGTTAGTTGGGCCGCTCAAACCGCCCTGCGAGATACCATTGGTAAGTCCGACCTGGCAGCACTTTTAGCTGGGCGCGAACGAATTGAATTTGAACTTAAAAAGATGATTGACGAGCGTACCGAGCCCTGGGGAATTACGGTTCAGTCAGTAGAGATGCGTGATGTGTTAATACCTGAAGCGTTACAGGATGCGATGTCCAAGGAAGCTCAGGCCCAACGCGAACGGAGTGCCCGCGTGATTCTTAGTCAGGCCGAGATTGAGGTGGCTCAGAAATTCGACCAGGCTGCCCAGATATACAATACCAATCCCGCTGCTCTTAGTCTGCGCTCGATGAACCTGTTGGCGGATGCTATCAAGGAGCGGGGTGCGCTGGTGATAGTGCCGAATCATGCGGTGGAATCTTTGGGGCTAGGAACAATCAGTGGCTTAACATCTCTAGCTCAAAACCACATGCCCGCCCCTCGTAATGCCGTACCAGAACCACAACCAGAGCTGCATCCAAACGCGCCGTTAACTGATCCGGTTCAACCCCAACCGCCCCGCCCCCAACCACCTCAGCAACCGGGGAGTTCTACCCCCTACACTCCCTGGCCGAAATAAAAGGATGAAGGAGGAGGGATGAAGGAGTAAGAATTAATACTAAGTACGGCTGACTACAATACGAAAAGATGGGTAGGGGCGGGTTTCAAACCCGTCCGGGTGGGTTATAAACCCACCCCTACCTTTAATCACTACTTACCAGGACTTAGTATAAGAAGTAAAAACAAAAATCTTGTTTCCCCTTCCCGGATGCAGGGAAGGGGGCTAGGGGGTTAGGTCAACCTACAACCCCCGTAGGGCTTCTTCTTCAGAGGCATAAATCGTAAAAACTTTATCCAGAGTCATAAGTTCAAAAATCGAGCGCACCGAAGGTTGAATGCCGATGAGTTTCAGGTCGCCACCCCGCGAGCGCAATTGCTTCATGCCATTAACCAGGGTGGCAATCCCGATACTATCAATAAACTCTACGCGGTGGAGGTCAACCAAAAGGCTGTGCATACCCCGGCTGGCATATTCTTCCCAAATATCTTTAAGAGCGGGAGCGGAATTGGCATCCAACCGCCCTTGCAAGCCAATAATACCGATATGTATAATAATTTCACGTTGTTCAATGTACATATTTTACCATTTTGAGATTATTAAGAGTGCCTCGACGGGAATATTCCAATTTGTCAGTTAGCTTACGGATAAGATAAAGACCATACCCCGACTCAGGCATATTAAGTGGGTCAGGCACATCAACTTTACGGGCGGTAGGGTCAAAAGGCAGGGCGTTATCGGTGAGTTCCATAACAATCGCCCGCCGTTTAGCCCCGCCTAAATCCTCAATCTCCGGCAAACTAACCGCTAATTCCAGGAAGCCCTTGCCGCTTTCCTTATAGCCGTGCCGAACGATATTGCTGGCAGCTTCCTGCAAAACCAGCTCAATACTGTAAACGAAATTGCTATAGCTGGGAGTACCAGGAGCATTAATAGTAGCAGAGCGGGTTTGAGAAGAGTCATTGGAGTTTAGCAAACCGGGTACAGTGGCGCAAAACTCACGAACTGTTGCGCATAATACCGGCAGACAATCAAGGCGGGCGGGCACACGCAAATTTATCCTGGCGGACTCTAGAGGGAAACCTCTGCTATCGGCAGAAGAATTATCGGATGGGTTGGGCTGCTCCAACATAGTTTCTAGCCTTCCAGCCTTAGCCTCGCGCAAAATCGGCGAAAGCGTCCTCATCGGTAGGGAACAATTCAAAAGCCTGGTCCAGGCGGGTCATTTCAAACAGGAAACGCACGGTGGGCTGTAATCCAACCAGCCGAAAGACTCCCCGGTTTTTGCGGCAAAGCTTCATCCCGCTAACTAAAGCCACCAGCCCCAGACTATCAACAAAATTAACCCCCTGCATATTAACTACCATATTGGGTTGCTGCTCGTTTACCAGACTGAGCAATTGGACTTTGACAAATGAAGCGGCCTCCGCATCAAAGCGACCCCTGAGATAGATTAAAGGGATACCGGAACGATAGGCAATCTGGTAATCAAGTTCCATATTTGGGGCCTGTAATAATTAATGAAGACTGAATTCACGCTGGCGCAGGTCGTCTACCCGCTTCTTAACGGCGGCGATGTAGGCCTGCTCATCATTATTGTCAGCCTGGGGGGCATACATCGGGATAATTTCCTCCAGGGTACGTTTGTTATATAACTCGCGGTAGACTTTCAACAGCCGTGACCAATCCCGCACGCTCTCTGTCCAGCTATCATATTTGCGAAAAGAGCCATTTCCCTGGGTAGTATAGCAATTGTAACCCGGACTGCAACGAATGTTACCAACTGATTTGGTGACAGCTGCCGCCCCTTGATTGCCACCTGACGACTCATGCTCAAAAAAGGCCAGAGCCAGAGCCGGGTCACAACCCGAATCGAGGCAAGCATCGTACATTGCATCGCCTTCAGCCAGAGCCGGGCTGTTCATTTCCTTGAGGAAGTTTTTGAAGTTAGCTCGGGAGATAGTAGGGTCGCCGATAGGGCTATATTGCCCGGTATTTACGATTTTTACCTCGCGAGCGGTATTAATTCGGCTGACACTCTCAAAAGGCTTTAATACCAGCACAATTAGAGCCAAACCCAGACCGATTAATAGCAGCAAAGCCCACCCAGACCCGCCTCCATGCGTGTTTTCAAATTTCAGGTTCGCCAGCACGGTTAAATATTGCTGTTGATGGTTCCGCAAAAGCTGCTGGTAGGCTTCTTCCAGCGTAATCACCTGCATGGGCTGGTTGGGCAAATTCAGGAGTTTGGTTTTTACCAGGGCTGCCCCCTGTATTGCCACCCCGAAAGGGCTACCTACCGCGTCAAACCAGACTACTTCACTACGCCGCGACACCGCAAAACAATTGAAAAGGCCCTCTTTCAAGTCACCTTTATCCAATTGCTTCAAAATATTGACGGATCTGGAGTATTCCTTATCTTGTTGAAGTGGGCTGGACATGCCGCCTGTTCCTGAAACGTATAAGTGGGGTAATCCTTCGATCACCCCTACCTAAAGATTATGTTATTGACCAATCGGCGAGGGCACAGGTATATGGGTTGGGTTACTACCCTCGGTGAAATGCTTTTTCCAGTAGCGGTAATACCACTGCAACTCAATTTCATCAAACACTTCATAGATGTCCGACCCACCGACCTGAATGAATTGTTCGCCGTGAAGTTGAGGGAAAACGGTTTTTGCCAGATAAGCCCCAAACAAGGCTTTCTCTTTTGGGCCCAGGCTACGCATAAATTCGCTGGTGGGCAGATTGTAAACCGTCTGATATTGTTGGGTAGTTTGCTGGTTGTTATTGCGCCCGTTGCCAATAATCGGGAATTGCTGGGTGTCTAATGCCCGGATCGGGTTTTTAACACCGGACGGTAGAGCTTCCGTCAGTAGTTCATCGGTCAAACCCAGGGCCGAAAGTTCCACTGGACGGGTCAGGTATCTTGGCGAATCCGGCTCAGTAATGTCCACAAATTTGGGCTTGCCATAAGTTTCCAGGTTAAAGTTAATCATTTCCGCCATCCCGGTGGGCGGCAATTTCCAGAGATATTGGTTATCCTCAGCTTCTCTCGAATCGTGGGTACTGAACATTTTTTTGTTATTATTACTGTGGCTATTGTTACCCTTGGTAGAAGCCCGATAGCGGTTCTGGAGCAGGGCCATATGCACATCCGGCGGTAGAGCAGCAAAAGTATTGCCGCTGAAATCATAAGCCCAGGTATCGCCGCCAATCTGGGGTGGTACCAGGTTAGGGTGGTTCTTGGAAATCAGATTTAGTACCGAGTCGTGAATTGGCACAAAACGCTGGGGGTTAACCGAAAGCTTGCGCCAGACTTTAGCGGCTTTGGCGCGGGCACTATCGCCAGCATCAATCAGCATCTCTTCGGCGATGGCGTTCAAGCGCTCCTCAACCTCGCGCCGTATCTCCTCACTGGTACTGGTGCGCATAACCGAGGCACAGCGCAATAGCGTCAGGAAGTTTAAAATCGAGAGCAGCAGAATCGTCAATCCGGTAATCTGGTCACGTCCCACAAACTTGAAGGCAGCCTCCAGGTTGGTTTGTTCGGTAACACTGAGGAATAATAACAAGAAGTCAATGAATATTGAAACCAGCAAGGCCAGCAGCATCACCCACCACCAGACCGAACCGCTCATCAGGCGAACTTTCAGGCGGTCAGGGTGGCGCAACCATACTACCTGGGCCATTTCGGCGATTATTAAGCCTTGAATTACCACCGCTACCAATACCACCGCAATTGAGCCAACAATCTGGGCTAATTGTTCACCCTGAGTTAAACCCTGAAAAACTGGTAGATTACGCAGCCCTTTGAGGGCAATAAAGATCGCCACAAAAGCCTGATATGCCAATGAGAGCATTAATACGAGGCTGAAATTCAGGCCAAGTTTATGAGTATACATCCAAAGACCGCGCCGCACGGCTCCCATATCGGAAGCAGGGCGTTCTTCGCTATCTTTTGGAACGTAAGCTATAACTCGCTGGTCGTTATTCATTTTATGTCCTTTTTGAACCCACTACTTGATCCCATTTAGCCAATCTATTCATCTGGCTATGTATACCCTGTTAAAGCTGATAATATCAGCAAATTGTTTAGCATTGCAAATAGTTTTGCGAACAACAAGATAAACCTGTCACAGGAATAATATAAATTATACCATAGATACCCTATATCGCAAGAGTTATGTAAAATTATTTATGTCAGGGTTGTTTGCAATGCCTTCCAAAAAATGAGAAAATAAGTTATGAGCATTTACATCACCCTTTGCGGCAACATCGGCGTGGGTAAAACCACTCTGGCAAATATAATTGCCGAACGCTGGCGTTGGAGACTTTTCACTGAGTCTGTTTCAGACCATCCCTATCTGGCAGACTATTATGCTGACCGACCTCGCTGGGCCTTGGCTTCGCAACTGGTCTTTCTGGAGCGCACCTTCCGTCAACAAACCGAGATAACCAGCGGAGAGGCCAACGCCGTCCAGGAGCGCAGTGCCGCCGAGAATATGCTGGTTTTTGCCCGTAGCTTGCGCGATCAGCACATCTTGCCGGAGCGTGAATTCAATACTTTGCTGGACTTATATAATCTGCTGGCGGATTTAGTGAAGCCCGCCGACTTGCTGGTTTATTTAAAGGCCAGCGAAAGCACCTTGCTAGAGCGGATTGCCCTACGCGGACGTTCCTATGAAGCAAGCGGGGTTGATCGGGCATACCTATTGGCTCTAAATACCAGCTACGAACGCTTTTATGCTGAATATGACAAAGGGCCAAAAATTACGATTGATATGAATCGTTATGATATTTCGGCTCACCCCTCCGATGCCGAGGCGGTTTTAGAGCAAATTGCCAACGCCACTGGTTATGACCCAACCCTGGTACTATTTTAGAACATTTTTTCGTATTTGTAAAGCGGAAATTTCCGTCTAAATAAAAAGGGGCGGTATACCAACCGCCCTGCGAAATATTCTAATTAAAACTTTAGGTACCTATGAATGTTTAGGCGTAAGTCCGCCGGGTTCGTAACATCGCTACGATAGTCAATAGTGAGAATACTACTGCCCCAATCGCGGCCTCAATCAACGGTACGCCTAGCAAGCTTATATTTGCCCCATCATTAACCTGAATTTTTATGACGCTTACGAACAACCAGGCCCCAAAAGCCGCCATAAGTACTGATATAATATAAATTGAAGGTCTGCGCAATCGGAACAGAGCCCCGATTAACAAGGTAACAAGAGTACCGATAACGATATAGGCCAACAACGCCAGGGGATCAGGAATTACAAAGTTAAGATTGACTTGCATTTATACTTGCTCCTTTAGTATTTTTTAAGACCTCTGCAAGTATAAACGCAAGTTCCGTGCCAGTGTTATTTTACAATCCGCAGATGGTCGCGGTTTCGTTGCTTTCCATTCCCGTTAGATGGGGGAGTTTCGGCGGCAGGAGCAGCAACCTTGTGTTCAAAACCCGCTTCCAGTTCCTCAAACTCGGCTTCTTCCTCGCGGGCACTATCCTCATCCTGGTCAGCTATCGGCGGTTGATGCAAGGAGTGCAGATAGTCAGGCTTCCTCTTTTTGCCCTCAGGCAAAGCGGCAACCGGGACCGCAAGTTGGGCCAAACTTTCTTCATTATATGATCCGCCCATTATCTCCTCTAGCAAGTCACGGGCATCTATAATAGTATAGCGATAACCCTGCTCAGTCAGGAAGAGCTGACGATTAGCCGAAAAATCCTGGTCTTTGGTGTCGCGGGTGACAATCGAGTAGAAATAAGCCACTTCGCCGTTAGCTTTAGGTCGCAAGATACGCCCCAAACGCTGGGCTTCCTCCTGCCGGGAGCCAAATAATCCCGAAACCTGAATTGCCACATTCGCATCCGGCAAATCTATGGCAAAATTAGCTACCCGACTAACCACCAGCAATTTAACCTCACCTGACTTGAACTTTTTATACAATTCAGCCCTTTGTACATTGGGGGTTTTTCCCGTAATCAGAGGCGCACCCAGCATATTGGCAATTTGTCCAAGTTGTTCCAGATATTGCCCGATAACCAACACATGATCGTCCTTGTGGCGGCGCAACAAAGCGTTAATCAAGGCGAACTTGCGCGAGTTGATGGCAGCGATGCGATATTTAACTCGATTATCTTCTTCCAACACATATTCCATGCGCTCGTCCGGCGGCATTTCCACCCGAATTTCGCAGCAATCGGCAGTGGCAATCCAGCCCTGTTCTTCCAGTTCTTTCCAGGGCATATCATACTTTTTCGGCCCGATAAGCGAGAATACATCGGTTTCGCGCCCATCCTCGCGTACCAGTGTAGCGGTAAGACCCAGACGGCGTTTTGCCTGAATTTCCGCCGTTACCCGAAAGACCGGGGCAGGCAACAGGTGAACCTCGTCATAAATAATCAAGCCCCAGTTGTGGTTGGTGAAAATTTGAAGGTGGGGAAACTCGCCAACCTCGCCCGTTGTTTTGTCTACGGTGAAGGGGCGATAGGTAATCATCTGGTAGGTGGTGACGGTAATGGGCTTGATTTCTTTTTTATCACCTGTATATTCGCCAATCTGGTCGGGGCTGATATTAGTCTTATCCAGAATTTCGGTTATCCACTGCCGTACCGCGATGGTGTTAGGGGTTAAAATCAGGGTGTGGCATTGCAATTTCTCCATTACCCCCATCCCGACTACCGTTTTTCCGGCACCGCATGGTAACACTACCACGCCACTCCCGCCGCTATAACTACCTTCAGCGTAAAAGTTGCCCACCGCCTGGTTCTGATAGTCGCGCAGGTCAAATTCGCGCCCGCCATTGGTTAGTTTACGAAGAATAATTTCCAGCCCTTCGCCATCGGTGTAACCCGCTAAATCCTCGGCTGGGTAGCCAAAAGCCACCAAACCCTGTTTAACCCAGCCGCGCTTTTCGGGGTTAATTTCCAGGCGATTTTCGTCAACTCTGTCCCAGATAAATTCGGAGATGGTCTTGTTGCGCTCCACCTCCATCAGCAGCAATTTATCTTCGCTGAACAGCACCATCTTGCCGTCTTCCATCCGCAGTTTTATGCGTCCGTAGCGAGAAATATAATCTCGAATGTCAGCGGTAATATTGCCGGGGATGGGGAATTTGCTGAAACGGGAAAGAGCTTCCACAATTGTTTCGGCCTTCATTCCGGCGGCGGCAGCGTTCCACAAAGAGAGGGGTGTAATGCGATAGGTATGAATGTATTCCGGGCTTTTTTCAAGCTCGGCAAAACGACTTAATTCGTCTCGCGCATCTTCATAAAGGGGATTATTTACTTCAAGCAATACCGTTTTATCGCTCTGGATAATCAACGGATTAGCCGGATTATAAGCAGAATTCACTAAACGACCTTCCTTTTTTTGTTTCCATATGCTGTCAATCGAAATTATTATAACAGTTAAGTAAAGTCGGTAGGCAGTAATTCGCTTTTCGAGCTTCTATGGATTAGATTGCTGCTAGGTGAATGACCTGCCAACTTTGGTTGAGGGCCAGAGCAGGTCCGCCGTATATGCTCATTTGACGGCTGTCAGCTTATTTACTGATGACCAACGATGGGATGCGGCATATAGGGCTCTTCCAGGTACGTGACCTCTTCCTGAGTCAATGTAACGGAGAGAGCACCGACTGCATCTTCCAGGTGGGTGATTTTCGTTGCTCCAATTATAGGTGCTGTCACCGGCTTCTTCTGCAACAGCCAGGCAAGCGCGATATGAACCCGCGGAACCCCCTGCTTTTCCGCGATTTCCGCGACCCGCTCCACGACCTGTCGATCGGTTCCGGCGGTGGCATCGTACTTCATTTTCTGGATTTGATCGGTTTCGGAACGAAGCGTACTTTCCGACGACCAGTCACGCGTCAATCTTCCCGAGGCGAGTGGACTATATGGAATTACCCCAATCTTCTCCTCGCGGCAGAGCGGCAGCATCTCCCGCTCCTCTTCGCGGTAGATGAGGTTCAGGTGATCCTGCATCGAGACGAAGCGGGTCCACCCATGCTTATCGGCAACGTGCAGAGCCTTCTGGAACTGCCAGGCGAACATGGCGGAGGCACCTATATAACGAGCCTTGCCAGACTTCACTAGGTCGTGCAACGCTTCCATAGTTTCCTCGATTGGGGTTTGGTAATCCCAGCGATGGATTTGGTAGAGGTCTACGTAATCCATCCTTAGCCGCTTCAAGCTCTTATCAATCTCGCTCATAATCGCCTTGCGGGATAACCCTGAGCCATTCGGTCCGTCGTGCATTTTGCCGTGCAGCTTGGTAGCAATAACGACCTCATCCCGATGAGCGAAGTCCTTCAAAGCCTGTCCGAGAATCTCCTCACTCCTCCCAATGGAATAAACGTTGGCGGTATCAAAAAAATTAATTCCCAACTCGAGGGCTTTCTTAATAATGGGCCGACTGTTTTCCTCGTTAAGCACCCATTTGTGAATCCAACGTTCTGCGTCCCCGAATCCCATGCAACCGAGGCAGATTCGAGACACATCCATTCCGGTGTTTCCTAGCTTCGTATATTCCATTCGACCTTCCTTTCTTTCAATCACCTGCACTCAACCATCCATGATATTATCGTGTGGGCGTATTCATTACGATGGCCTATTCACGGTTCGATGACCGGGAGAATTAAACGAAACGGATGCGCCGCATATGGTAACCCGAACAACCTTAATTATGCTGACTTCATTACTGATTGAACTGATTAATTAATTTCGATTCGTGCGCGATTTTGAAGCCTTCATAAAATCGGGCTTGAGGAGAATAATTTTGCCTCGGCTTATTTCAAGCGTACCCTGAGTGGTAATTGTGCTTAGGACGACGGCCTCAAGCGGTAAAAAGCAGCGTATCCATACCCCGAATTAACCCCTGCACCTCCATAACCTTTTTGACCGCTAAAAGGGTACCGGCGGCATAGGGTTCGGCCCCGGTGCCAGCGTCGTGGCGAATAGTCAGGCGTTCATTCGGCAATCCAAAAATAGTTTCAAAAGCAATTACATAACTGGGCAAGCGCACCGAATGAACCTGAGTCCCGCCAATAGTCGCACCACGCGCCTCCTTTGGACCATGCACTTGCTCCAGGGGTACCGCCAATTCGGATTGGGCTACTTTTCCCAATTCTTCAGCCAGTTCGCGGGTCGTGCCACTAGGCGCATCAACTTTGGAAGCACTGGCATAGTCAATGATTTCCCACGAAGGCAAATAGCGGGCTGCCAGCAAGGAGAAATGTTTGGCAAGAGCGGCGGTAATCGAAAAGTTGCCAGCCGCCACTACGCCCAGCTTTTGCGAAAGGGCTTTTTGCTCAATCTCAAGATAATCTACCGCCGTTAGCCCCGATGTTCCAATTACCACTCTGACTCCGTTCTCTAAGGCCATCAGGGTTCTCGCCTTAACCGAGGCGTGGTCGGTATAATCAATTAGCACATCAGGTTTAACTCCAGTTGCCAGCACTTCTTCCAGCGATTGGCTAATTTTCATATCACCCGCCGCCAGTCCCAATGCTTCTCCTAGTATTTGCCCGGCTTTTGCGCGAGCAGTCGCCCCTACCAATTGAAATTCGGCAGACTCCAGCAACTGGCGCACTATTACGCTGCCAGTCCAGCCCGTCGCGCCTGCAACACATACTTTAATTGGCATTCTTTTTTCCTTTTTAAGCGAGTCGGAAAAAGTAACGTTTATAAAACCTATAAGCTGACAACTGGTTACTTCTCAATTTCTGAGCATATCGGGCTTAAGGAGAATAATTTTGCCCCGGCTAACTTCAACCGCCCCCTGGTCAGCGAAAGCCCCCAGTACCTTGTTAATCCATTCGCGGGTAAGGCCTAACATTGCGCCTAACTCCTGCTGGGAAAGGCTGACGGAGAGTAAACCATCTGAATCCACCTGGGCAATCTGGAGTAATTTGAGAGCCACCCGGTCATAAGCCCCTAACAACACCAGCATTTCGGTTTGCTCGGTGGTATAGCGCAGACGGCGACTCAATAGGGTTATGATGCTGGCAGCCAGACCCGGCACGCTGTTCAGCAATTCTTCAAAAGAGCTGCGGTTCAACACCAGGGCCTCAACGCGGGTAAGTGCAATTGCATCGGCGGAACGAGGTAAGCGGTCAAATAAGGACATCTCCCCAAAAACCTCTGCCTCACCGTAAATATTAATCGTTAAATCCTTACCTTCGCTGCTTGGCACACTGATTTTCACCCGCCCATTACGAATAATATAAAGGGCTTCGCCGGGGTCATCCTTAACAAAAATAACCTGATTGCGCTTGAACACAATCGGGCGTAATTTACCCGCCAGCACGGCTAGTTGGTCGTCATTCAGGCGACTAAACAAGAGGCTGTTTTTTAATATCTGGATATCGGTTTCAAGGTTTGGATTTGGCATTTTGCCCATCTGGTTATTCGTTTTTAGTTGTTAGTTGTTAGGAAGCTATCAGCCGTCAGCTTTTAGGTATTAGGCAGATGTGCTAGTTCTTGAGTTTCAAGCTATGTGAGCTTAAACTAAACACCACAAAGGCACAATGGAAAATAAAATTACTTGGCGTTCTTGGCGGTTCAATTTATTTATCTAGCACTTTTGCCTATTAGGTATTAGGCCTCATATAAAATTGAAAACCAAGAACTAGCAATCAATAACCAGCAACTCTTGACCGACGACTAACAACCGATTGCTATTAAACGTCTTCTTTTTCGTCCAATTGAGTATGAATAGCGCGAATCTGGTCGTTTATTTCCTGGTAGGTATCCACGTCTAGGTCCAGCATTTCGTCCCGAATTTCTTCCAATTGAGCCCGTTTTTCTGTAAGGTCGGTGCTATTGCTGGTGCCATTGGAGCTACCCGGATTGGTAATTGAAAGGGTGGCCTCAATTTCCTGCAAGGTGCTGAAACCCACCTCGTCAAGCTCTTCACGCAGAGTTTCCAGCCGCTCCAATACTAACATCAAACTGTAATCCTCAGCGGAACCTTCGTCGATATTTTCTATTTCATCCTCAGCCATTCGATTATTTTCCCTTCTCTCTTAATCAGCCTGGTCAGGGTGACTACTAAACTTTAACGTTAGTCACTACTGCCCAAATTATCAATGCTACGCTGACAATCGAGACTATGATATATTCCCGCAAAATTGCCCGGTTCAGGTTATTGGTTAGATGGGCTTGCATAATTCCCACCAGCACATAACAAACCATCAACGGTACAATTCCGCCTACCAGCACGCTCACCAGCCAATAATTCAAAGCCCAGGCTACCTGAGCCAAAACTACCCCCGATATAAGGCAATATATTCGCAAGGTACTGGCGGGAGCTTTGCTCTGGCGTAATAATTCGTAGGTGAGCAGCATCCCGGTCAGACCAATCAAGGGGGCACTCTGAAACGCTCGCCACTTATTGACGTAAATTGAGCTAAAAATCAGGAAGCCTGCCACATAAGTGGCAATATTCAGGCCAATCACGGCCCAGCCATAGAAACGTTCTTGCCGCCCCACGCTATAATATTGGGCGATTACCACAATCAATATTAGCAAGGATGATAAAACAGTTCCAACCACCTGTGTCGAAAGATCACTAAACAGTCTGATAAACAAATACGAACCCACCACCAGCAAACCGGGTAGCACCCATGCAAACGGGGCAAACTCAATCTTGCTCCGTCCAAGCCGTACCGTAGCCAGTTTTACCAGATAAATCTGGGGGTGACTGCGTACCACAGCATCGGCAATCCCCATTGTAATAACCACTAACGCCACCAGAATTGTCAGGGTCAGGGGTAGAATGAGGTTCTGGTCGAAATTATTGGCAAAAAGACCACTGGCTGGGTCAAAAATCAGCAAGAAACCTTGTGTTAGAGCAATCAGGAAAACCAGGGTAATAATTCTATCAATTCTCATAATATTGAGTCTAAAGTCGAAGGTCTAAAGTCGAAAGTCATATCTAAAATCCAAAACCTACAATAATAACTCGGCAATCTCTACTTGGCCTAACTCTGTCTATCCTTGTTAATTTTTCCGACAACCAGGCTTTTACTTAAGAGCCTCGCGGATAACTCGGGCCGGGATAGCAGTTTCGCGTAGAACCGTCAAAATATTGTTAGTAGTATCAACTACCGTAGAATCCACCCCGCCAGGGCAGGGCCCACCATCCAGAATTAAATCTATCCGCCCGCCCAGATTAAACATCACCTGTTGCGCATCCAACGGGCTATTTCGACCGCTCTGATTAGCACTAGTGGTAGCAATTGGTGCTCCAACTTCCCGAATTAAGGCCAATGCCAGAACATGGGCAGGCATCCGAACCGCTACCGTATCACCTCCGGCGCATATAACGTCCGGCAAGTCGGGATGGCGGGGTAGAATCAGGGTCAAAGCCCCAGGCCAGAATTTTTCGATTAGTTGCTGGGCCAGACTGTTCACCTCACGCGCCACCAGTGCCAGTTGTTCCGGCCCTTTAACCAGGATAGGAATAGGTTTGTTAAATTTGCGACCTTTGACCTGATATAAGCGACTGACTGCTTCAGCATTGGAAACCAGCGTACCCACCCCATAGACCGTATCAGTAGGAAAGGCTGCCAGTTTACCCGCTTTTATCTCTTCAGCCACCAGACTCAAGGCCCGAGGGTCATCGCTAGGTAAGATACGGGTTTGAGCTTTCAGGGGGAAAGCTGTCATAAAACCTTCTTTCAGAATATCCAGGGTTTGGGTGGATTATTGAGCCTTTCTTCAACATTCCTTATTATTCGCATTATAACATATTCCAATTCAGCCTGAACTTACCATTAACCCCAGGCTACTTTTGGCCCTATTTAACTCATTTTACAGGTATTTGAATTATATTCTTTATTTTGGTTCTGAAAAAGTTTCCAGATAGGTCAACACTTCACTCAGGCTAACCACATCGGCGTATTTGGCGTTGAGGTCGAACAAATTTGTTTCGTGGGGAGTTTGGGCGCGGTCTGCTACGCACTCACGAGGGACGATTACGCTAAAGCCATTCTGAAGCGCATCCAGAGCCGAAGCCCGTACACAACCGCTGGTGGTGCTGCCCGTCACGATAACCGTATCCACGCCTGCGAATGTATAAAGTGAGGCTAGATTTGTACCAAAAAAGGCACTGGCGAACCTTTTTATTATAATTGGTTCGGTGGGTAAGGGGGTCAGTCGCGCATCAATCTCCGACCAACGACCACCGTCTACCCCGTCCTCAAAAACTTTCAGAGCTGGGATTTTTCGGACAAACGCCCCGCCGTCCTGCGCCCCTCTGGTATATTTTACAGTGGTGTAGGCGACTGGCAAGCTTTTCTGGCGCATAATTTCGAGTAGTTGCCCGGTGGCTTCGATAGCCGTGCTCATATCCGAACCTAACGGAGAGGCCGGGTCGGTCATGCCGTAGCAAAAATCCACAATTAACAAGGCGGGGTGTTTTCCCCAATCAGTCCGCTTGCCGAATCCGGCCCGTTCGTATACTCGTGATGTTTCCTCAGCACTCATGAATTTCTCTTTTAGATTTGCTGTTCAGTTTGTCATCCTGAACGAAGTGAAGTATCTTGCCAAATATGAGAAGATTCTTCGCGTTCGCTCAGAATGACTAACGATTAGAAGCTTTGAGTAAAAATTTAACTCAACAATTTAAAAATATCCTGTAAATCCTGTTCATCCTTGTTAAATTTTCTTACTCGTCAGGTGAAGTTCCGGCGAGTTCAGCCTTGAGCGAGAACCCACCCACGCGGTAAGCAAACTGGGGCGGTTTGGGTGGTTCTAACCCGGTCTCGGCCTTGCAATTAGCCAGAATTTCAGCGAGCGGCGGGCCAAAGTCGAAGGATTTAATCGGCCCACGCGCCTCGACCAGAGCAGCCCGTTTAGCGGTAGTGGCCTCCGCATCCAGCTCAAAGGTTTCAGAGTCCATAATAACCCCATACTCCGCCTCAGCCGCACCCAACGTCACCAGTCCACCTTTGACATCCTTGATTACTCGCTCTGGCTCACGCTCGAAGGGGTCGCCCCAACCGCCGCCGCCCCAAGTGATATAGTTCAGGGTGTCGCCAATCTGAACATGCACATTGTCGCATTTGCTGGGCAAAATAATCTTCTCGCCGGTTGCTACTCTGGTCAAAATTTTGGTGCCACGACGGGCGGGTTTGCCCCCCACAATTCCCCAGGGATAGGTTAACCAACGGTCATCGTGAATCGAGACATCGCCCGGTTCGAGGAACTTATACTGAATATCAATGCCGTTACCACCCCGGTTCTTGCCTGCCCCGCCACTATCCGCGACGGTTTCGTATTTCTCAATGAGCAAGGGGAAGTAACTTTCCAGATATTCGTTTGGAATATTGGTAAAGACCGGCCACATACTATGTCCGTCCATCCCGTCGGCGTGCGGGCGACCCGGCACTCCGCCAAAGCCAATCTGATAAAGCTGATACCACTCGCCGTTTTTGTCGTAGCCGCTATACATCAGGTGGGGGCTGCTGCTAAAACCAGCACCGGGCCAGTATTGCGGGGCAGATTTACCCAGCGAACCCGCCAGCACATCGAAGATACGACCCAGGCCATGCGTCCGGCAGCTAAGGGCGGCAGGGTAGCGGGGCTTGAGTAAGCAACCTTCAGGGATACGCACATCAAAAACCTTATAGAAGCCATCGTTGAAAAGAATCTGGGGGTCATAAACCATAATCAGGTAGATGCCCACAAACATCTTGAACATATGCTCGTTCAGGTAGAAATTAATCGGGCCTTCGCTCTGGGGGTCGGTCTCGCTCCAATCGAAGATGGCCTTATCGCCATCGCGCCACATCCGGCAGCTTATTTTGTAAGGGCCAAAACCGCGCCCATCATCATCGATATAATCCTCAAAGACCTGCGGCTCGGTCGGCACATGCACCTGAATAAGCTGCACCATCGCCCGGTAAGTACGGTCAAGCAACAGGTCGAGAGCCGATAGATAAATATCCAGGGTAAAGCGTTGGCACATCTCAATTATCCGCTTCTCGGCGGTGCGACAGGCCGCGACGATTGCCATCAGGTCGGAGCGATTCCAGATGGGCAGCCGTACCTGATTCAAAATCAGATTAAGAGCCTCACTGTTCAGTTCGCCTTTGCGATAGAGCTTGAAGGGTGGAATAACAATCCCTTCCTCGAAAATGCTGGTGGCATCGGTAGGCAAACTACCCGGCACTTTCCCACCCACATCGGTCATATGCCCAAACATGGACGACCAGCCAATCAAGGTATCAGCATCCCGGAAAATCGGCACTAGTACCAACCAGTCGTTCGCGTGGCTAATTGCGCCCGCCACTTTGTAGGGGTCGCTGGTTAGAAAAACATCACCCTGCTCAATCGTGCCTTCGTAGTTTGATAGAAACGAGTCAACGTAGCTCCCGAATTGTCCTACTACCATCCGTCCATCGGGGTGACAGATTAAGGGGAATTCGTCATGCTGTTCGCGGATACCAGGCGACATTGCCGTGCGGAATAGCACCGCATCCATCTCATAACGGGCGTTGCGGAGAGCGTTCTCGATTACGTCCAGCGTTACCGGGTCAATCGCCACTGTATTATATTTTGGCATCGAAACTTTTGCCATTTGTAAACTCCTTTAATTGTTCGGTCTAATCAGGATGCTACCAATGGCATCCACTTCCGCATAGCAGTCCGGTAGAACCACCGTAGTCGAGTCCATTTCGGTAATGATGGCGGGCCCGGCAATCTGGTTGCCAGCCTTGAGTTGGGCGCGGTTGTAAATCCCGGTCTTCATCTGTTTACCATCAAAGTAAACTTCATTCTCGCCCGTTTTAGCAGCACCGGCATCCGGGCCACCCACTTCGAGTTTGGGCAGAGCGATGGGGCTGGTGGTGCCGATGGCGATAGCTCGCACGTTTACGATTTCGTGAACGGTGTCCAGTTTAAAACCGTAGAGGCGGTTGTGGGCATCATCAAAGCGTTGGCCTAGCACTCCAAGTCCTTGCTCCAGAATTTGAGCGGCATCAATATCCACCGTTAGTTCAAAACCCTGGCGGTGATAGCGCACGTCCACCTGATATTCCACCTTCTGGTCGGCTTCGTCAATTCCTTCGTCGTCCAACCATCGGCGGGCACGTTGACCAAGTTCGGTCAGGGCTGAGGCCACATCTTCGGCAGTGGTTTTATCTACGGTCCTGATGAAAGTACGGGCAAACTCGTCGCGGAAGTTAGTAGAAAGGTCGCCTAATGCGCACAACAGACCGGGCGAAGGCGGTATGATACATGGCCAGCTACCCATCAATTTTGACAAAGCGTTGGCGTGAAGCGGGCCAGCTCCGCCAAAAGCCACCAGTGCAAAGTCACGCGGGTCATAGCCCTGTTGCACCGACACCAGACGCAAAGCCCCAAACATGTTTTCGTTTACGATATCAATAATACCCTGGGCAGCGGCTACTGTGTTTAGGCCCATCGCATCCCCGACGGTTTTGATGGCAGCGGTGGCAGCTTCTACATCCAGTTTCATTTCACCACCAATCAGGCTGGGTCGCAGATGGCCCAAGGCAACGTTCGCATCGGTCACGGTTGGGGCAGTGCCACCCCTGCCGTAACAGGCCGGGCCGGGATCAGCTCCCGCACTTTGAGGCCCCACCCGCAGAGCTTTGGTCAGTTCCGGTACGAAGGCAATCGAGCCACCACCCGCCCCTACTGTGCGGACATCCAGTGAGCTAATACGCACGGTGTTATAGCGTTGCGCCCCAATCATGGTCTCGCGACCCAACGAAGGTGTACCGTTAAGACATAAGGCCACGTCGGTGGAAGTGCCACCCATATCTAGAGTCAAAATATTTTCGTAGCCACTCTGTTTGGCGACCCACAAAGCTCCCGCCACCCCACCTGCCGGACCACTAACCAGCGCATATACCGGCATTTCTTTGGCAGTCTGAAGGGTCATTAGCCCACCGTCGCTACGCAGAATATTCACGTGGGTGGACATGTCGCGCTCTTTAAGCTTGCTGGCGATTCCATCCATATAACGTCCCACCACCGGGCGGACATAGCTGTTCATTACGGCGGTCTGGGTGCGTTCGTATTCGCGAAACTCTGGCAAAATCGCACTACTGATGCTGACCGGAATATCGGGGTACATTTCCTTAAGAATGTCACGGATACGCTCTTCATGCGCCCCGTTGGCGTAAGAGTTCATCAACGAAACGGTGATGGCTTCTACTCCATTTTTTACCATTTTAGTAATAGATTCGCGCAACTTGGCTTCGTTTAGCGGTTTAACCACATTGCCCCGCGCATCCAGGCGTTCATCAACCTCAAAGGTGTTTTCCAGCAAGGCTAAGGGGTCAGGTTTGACCATGATTAGCCAACCCGCCAACGGGCCGGGTGTCCAGGAACGGGCGATATGCAGCACTTGCCGATAGCCATCTGTTACCAGCAAGCCCACTTTTGCCCCTTTGCCTTCCAGCACGGCGTTAGTGGCGACGGTCGTACCATGCATCAGGTAGTCAATTTTGCTGGCGGAAATGCCTGCCACCTGGCAGATTTTGTCAATCCCAAGCATTACCCCAACCGAAGGGTCGGCGGGAGTCGAAGGGGTTTTGACGGGGAAGACCTGGCCTGTGTCTTCGTCGGCCAAGAGCAGGTCGGTGAAGGTACCGCCTACGTCAATGCCTAGTCTGTACGCCATGCGTTAAACCTCCTTGAGAGCCATCAGTATTCAGTAGTCAGCTTTTTAAATCATTTACAGATTACTGACTACTTATTACTTTATTAAGTAACTTGGTTTGAGTTTCGCGTTTTTGATATGTCCGGGGAGGGGGCGACCCACCAACTTTTCGGCGGTGCGAGCCACCTCGATTAGGGCCAATACGTCAATGCCAGTGCTTACACCCATTTCTTCCAGCATAAAAACCAAATCTTCGGTGCAGGCGTTACCCTGTGCGCCAGGGGCAAAGGGGCAACCACCCATGCCACCTACCGAGGCATCAAAGCGGCTGATGCCCACCTGCAAGGCTACCACCGCGCAAGCCAGTGCTAACCCGCGTGTATCATGAAAATGCATGCCAAGTTTCTCAAGTGGGATATGTTCAAGATGTAGTTCGGCGATTTCGCGCACCTGTCGAGGGTTGGCGCAACCGATGGTGTCAGAGATAATTATTTCCTGTGCACCCATTTCCAGAAATTTCTGGCTAACTCGCAGGGCATTTTCGGGTGGAACTTCGCCTTCAAAGGGGCAACCAAAAGCGGTAGAGACATAGGCCGTGACCTGTACCCCTTCTTTCAGGGCGCGGGCGATAACCGGGCGATAATTTTCCAGACTCTCGTCCACACCCGCGTTCATATTCTTACGGTTGAGGGTTTCGCTGACCGCCGTAACCACATTAACCGAGTCTACCCCGGCGGCAATTGCCCGTTCGTAGCCACGTTCGTTCATAATCAAGCCCTGATAGCTTATTCCTGGGAGGCGTTTAATCTGTTTGCCTACCTCGTCACTATCGGCCATTTGCGGAACCCATTTGGGGCTTACAAACGAGCCATACTCGATACTTTTTAGCCCCGCCGCCGAAAGAGCGTTAACCAGAGCCACTTTGTCGGCGGTAGCAATCTGGGTTTTCTCATTTTGCAGGCCATCGCGTGGCCCAACTTCGTGTATTTTTGCCGTCTTTGGCAAGCCCATAATCAAATCCTCTTTTATTTTCACCACAAAGGCACAGAGGACACAGAGAAATTTAAAATTTCTTGGCGTTCTTGGCGTTCTTGGTGGTTAAATTAATCCTGTTTTAGCCCACTCCTCAAGGGTATTGTCATCAAGGCCCAGCAGGTCGCCGTAAATTTCCTTGTTGTGTTCGCCCAGTGTTGGGCCAAGCCACTCGGTTTCGCCGGGAGTTTCGCTCAGTTTGGGCATAATGCCGGGTATTTTCATTTTACCAAAGCCGGGAAGCTCGAATTCCTGAATCATGCCCCGCGCTTGAAAGTGAGGGTCTTCGGCAATATCGGCGATAGTATAAATCGGGCCAACCGGTACATCGGCCTTGCTCAAAACCTCAAAAGCCTCGTCATAGGTTCGCTCGGAAGTCCAGGCGGCAATCGCTTCATCCAAAACATCATCCTGGCGCACCCGGTCATTATTATTGGCAAGGGTAGGGTCTTCGGCTAAGTCGCTGCGCCCAATGGCATACATAAAACGCTTGAAAACACTGTCGCCGTTGCCTGCAATCACCATATATTTGCCATCTTTGCAGCGATAAGTATTGGAGGGCGAGATACCGGGCATCGCCGCCCCGGTGCGCTCTCGAATTATGCCCAGCTTGTCGTACTCCGGCAACATCCCTTCCATCAGGGCAAAAGTAGCCTCGTTCAGAGCTACATCCACTACTTGACCCTGCCCACCCCGCATATCCCGGTGGTAGATCGCCATCAGCGTACCCATTGCGCCCCACATTCCCGCCAGACTGTCACCCAAACTTATACCAACCCGCACCGGGGGTCTATCAGGATAGCCGGTGATGTAGCGGATGCCGCCCATACTCTCGCCGATGCTACCATAGCCCGCTTTATCTTTATAGGGGCCGTTCTGTCCCCAGCCCGAAACGCGGGTCATAACCGTAGCAGGGTTGGCTTTATGAACCTCGTCCCAGCTCAATCCCCATTTTTCCATTGTACCTGGTTTGAAATTTTCCACCAGCACATCCGATTTGGCGAGTAACTGTTTAACGATACCGGAAGCCGCCGGATTATTCATATCCAGGGTGATGCTTTTTTTATTGCGGGACTGGACATACCACCACAGGCTAGTTTTGGTTTCATCCAGCACCGCCCGCCAGACCCTCAAGGGGTCACCTTTTTTGGGAGGCTCGATTTTGATTACTTCCGCGCCGAACTCCGCCAGGATGCGGGCGCAGAAAGGCCCGGCTAATAACTGGCCCATTTCAATCACGCGCACCCCTGCTAACGGTTTAGTAGTTGCGTTTTGGCTCAAGTTAACCCACTCCGGTTTTTGGCTATTAAACTAAATTTTTGATATTTGGTGCGGTTCTAAGCAAGTGAGACAGTCGGGAAAATTCTTGATAGTACAAGATACATTTAATGAGCGCGTTCCCAATAGCGGAACAATTGTGGAACGGTATTTTTTACTAATGGAAAAATTATACTTCAGCCACTTTATACTGTCAATTAATCTCCGATGTAGCATAACCTAATTATTTGAGGCTTGATATGGGTACACGGCAACATTAGCAGGTATTTACAGCTGCAAAGAGTATAGGAAAGTACCCGGTCAGTCGAACCTAAGAGTCATTTGATCTAACCTGTGGTTTTAGATAAACCCAGCCCTTAAAACCCGGAATTTACTCCAAATGATAAGCTTTTTTGGCAAGGCGATAAGCGCAATCTTTAGCCATTTCAAGGCTATCAGCTTCATCAATTATGCCGCGCAGCACTAAACCCGCCAACCAGTTACAGGTTACCCGCCGCCATACATCATGGCGGGCAGGAATGGAGACAAAAGCGCGAGTATCATCATTAAACCCGGCGGTGTTGTAAAGTCCGGCGGTTTCAGTGACCTGTTCCAAATAACGCTGCATCCCATTGACGCTATCCATAAACCACCAGGGTGGCCCCAGCAGTACAGCAGGGTAATGTCCGGCTAGGGGGGCTAATTCCCGGCTGTAATTGGTTTCATCCAGCCCGAAAAGAATCACCCGGAAGCGAGGGTCGTTGCCGTAAGTATTGAGCAGGTTATACAGGTTGCGAGTCCATTCAGTTTGCAGCGGAATATCCGCACCTTTATCCGCTCCAAAAATACCAAATATTCTGGCATTATGATTGCGGAAACTTCCAATGTGCATCTGCATTACCAGTCCATCCTCCTGGCTCATCCGGGCCATCTCCATAAACATATGAGCCGTGAAGCGTTCTGGGTCGTTCTTTTCCAGTTTGCCCTTGAGTGCCCGCTCAAAAATGAGCGAGGCTGCTTTTTCGGAAAGCCGCTCGGTGTAGGCGGAGGTTGCACCCTGGTCAGTGGCGGTCGCCCCAAGCTGTTTGAAGAAGGTTCGGCGGCTTTCCAGAGCCTGAATAAAGGCGCGATAATCCCTAATTTCAAGGCCGGCTACCTGGTCTAACTGCTCGATATTGGAGTGCCAATTTTGGGCTGCCAGATTTGTGACGGCATCTGGGCGGAAAGTAGGCCTAACATCAAGCTCGCTGCTGGAAGCCTTTAAAGTCTGGTGGTCTTTCAGGTCGTCCGAGGCACTATCCGTAGTACATAGCACTTCGATCTGAAAGCGTTTGTAGAGGGCGCGAGGACTAAATTCGGGCTGGCCTAGTTTGGTTTGCAACCAGTCATAAATCCGTCCGGCACTTTCGCCATTCAGCTTTTCATCCACCCCAAAAACGTTGACCAGCTCATCGGTAAGCCATAAACCGGAAGGTGTTCCCCGAAAAAGATAAAAGTTTTCAGCGAATAACTGCCAGATTTTGCGATGGTCGGTTTCTACCGGGGAACCATCCAGGGTCGGTACACCCAGCTTTTCCAGAGGTATACCCTGACTGTAAAGCATCCGAAAAACATAATGGTCAGGAATTATAAACAACTCAGCCGGAGTACCGAAGCGAGCCTGGGGGTCGGACAGAAGCGCGGGCGGGACATGACCATGCGGGCTGACTATCGGCAAGTTTCGGATTTGATCGTACAATTCGCGGGCCAATCGGCATTGGGCAGGGTCTGGCCCAAAGCAGCGGTCAGTTGATAAGCTTATCTCCTTTTTATTTAACACTTTGCTATCCATCACTAATTCCCCCCTTTATCTTTTTCTACCCTTTATACCTTAAACCCCACTGAAGGCACTGAAACCGCCGTCCACCTGGACCACGATACCGTTGACGAAGCTTGCACCGGGGCTGCACAACCAGACCAGGGCACTAACCAGCTCTTCGGGCCTACCAAAACGTCCGGCGGGAGTATGGTCAATGATTGTCTGGCCTCTGGCAGTGAGCGAACCATCCTCATTGAGCAGCAAGGCTCGGTTTTGCGCCCCGATGAAAAAACCGGGAGCAATGGCGTTAACCCGCAAGTTAGTGCCGAAGGTACGGGCCAATTCCACCGCCAGCCAACGTGTGGCGTTTTCTACTGCCGCTTTAGCAATACCATAGCCAACTACTCTGGTCAAGGCCCGGTGTGCCGCCATCGAAGAGATGTTGACAATGCAACCTCGTCCGGCACGAGCCATCGCCTCGCCAAACACCTGGCTGGGTAACAAAGTTCCCTGCAAATTCAAAGCAATCACCTGCTCCAAACCTTCAACTGGTAAGTCAAAGAAAGAGTGACCCGGCGCGAGGGTAGCCTGGGGCATATTGCCACCCGCCGCATTAACCAATATGTCGAGTTTTTCCCACTTCGCCACGACCAAATCGCGTACCGCTTCAAGCTGCCCACGCTCAAGCACATCCGCGGGCACTGCTATGGCACTACCTCCCGCCGCTTCGATGGAGTGAACGACAGACTCAGCCTGCTCAGGTCGCCGACCCAGAACTGCCACCTTTGCTCCAGCTCGCGCCAATCCTTGCGCCATTATTCCACCCAGCACGCCTGTACCACCAGTGACAATTGCCACTTGCCCTTCCAGGCTGAATAGCTCTGCCAGGAGGGAGGGAGTGTTTGCGGGTGTTTTTGTGGATTCAGTCCCGCTCTGATTTTCTACGTCCATGTCCATCGTTTTATTACTTGCCTTTTCTATTATGAGGGCCAATTTCTTCCAGAACCCCCTTGATGGTTAATTATAGCAGTTATCTCATCCCTTACTCCATAAATTTGGGTCAAATTTAAGTAACGTAGCGTCACTTCGGTAAAGCTCAATCATAAAATGGTTTAAAAATCACTTGACACCCACGCCGTTAGTGCTAAAATTAATAATTGTAAATTAACGCACCTTTGAAAATTGAATTTACGGGAGCTTGGGCAAGCCAGGCTGAGAGGAAGACCGCCGCGTCTTCGACCGTCCGAACCTGACCCAGATAATACTGGCGCAGGGATTTTACTACCACCTCTCGGTATTATATTCGATACCTTTAAATTTCGAGGCAGGTATTTGGACTTTTGAACCGTTGGTCATTCCTCTCCCCCCGACCAGCGGTTTTTTGATTCTGAAAAATGAGTGAAAAGCTAAAAATAAAAAATCTATATAAAAGTTACGTTAAATTGCCCGTATTACAGGATTTAAGCCTGGAAGCGGCGGCGGGCGAATTCGTCACGCTTATTGGACCGAGCGGCTGTGGCAAAAGCACCCTATTCAGCATCCTGGCGGGGCTGGAAACGGCGGATGCGGGGCAAATCTGGTATGACGGGCAGCCTTTTCAGCCCCAACCCGGTAAGATGGCCTATATGCTTCAGCGTGACGGCCTGATGCCATGGCGCACCGCTTTGGATAACGCTATTCTTGGGCTAGAACTGGCAAAAATTCCCCATCAACAGGCTCGCCAAAAAGCCCTATCGCTGTTTGAAGCTTTTGGCTTAAAAGGATTTGAAAATAGCTATCCCTGGCAATTATCGGGCGGAATGCGCCAAAGGTTGGCCTTGCTGCGGACGGTGCTGACCGACAAAGAAATTCTGTTGCTGGACGAGCCGTTCGGAGCGTTGGACGCGCTAACCCGAACCAGTCTGCAAGAATGGTTGCTCGAACTTCAGGCGAAACTACGCCGCACGATTCTTTTTATCACTCACGATGTCGAAGAAGCCCTACTGCTAAGTGACCGAGTATATGTCTTGAGCCACCGTCCCGCCAGCCTGAAAACGGTACAGGTGGTTAATTTGCCTTTCCCCCGCCAGCCTGCCGACCCGGAATTTGTGCGGCTGAAAAGCCATTTGCTGGAAATCCTTCGCCCGGAGGTGCAAAATGCAGCAGATTAGAGGCTGGCTAAAAGCATATGGCCCGGCCTTCCTGATTATCGGGCTGTTCCTGTTAGTCTGGCAACTTTACGCTGACCTGGGTAACGTCTCGCCAAATATTCTTCCTTCGCCCACTCGCATCTTTTCGGCTCTGGTTTCATCCTGGGAGGTAATCTGGGATAACACTCTTCAGACCCTCTACGAAACTTTTATAGGATTTGGGGTAGCCCTGGCGTTGGGTTTCCTTTTCGCGGCAATGCTGGACTATTCCCCTCTGATAAAACGGGGGATTTACCCCTTGCTAATCGCCAGCCAGACAATTCCCCTGGTAGCCATCGCGCCCTTGCTGATTGTCTGGTTTGGCTTCGATATACTGCCAAAAATTATCATCGTATGGCTGGTTTGCTTCTTCCCGATTACGGTGGGGGCGGTGGATGGCTTTGCGGCGGTAGACCCCGACACTTCTCGGCTATTCCGAGCGATGGGCGCAAAACGGGGTGAAATATTCTGGAAATTAAAAGTCCCGTCGGCCTTGCCCAGCCTCTTTTCGGGCATCCGTATCGCCATCACCTATAGCATCGGCGGGGCAATTCTAGGGGAATATGTTGGAGCGGAGAAAGGGCTAGGCCGGCTGATTTCGCTCTACTCACGCTCTTTCAGCCGTAGTCTTGTATTCGCGGTTGTATTTATTACCGCAATTTTAAGTTTATTGCTTTTTGTGGGAGTAACGCTGTTGCAACGCCGGGTAATGCCCTGGTATTTCGAGATGCGGGGGAAGAAGTCAGGAGTCAGGAGTCAGAAATCAGAATAAAGGAGTAAGAATAGATTATTCCCCCTTTCTTATATAGGGAAGGGGGTTAGGTCAACCGACAACTAATAACCGACAACCAATAAAGGAGAATTTAGGATGAAGCGTAAACAAAAATATGCGATAGGGCTGGCTATTACCCTGTTAGCGACACTGCTGTTGCAAGCGTGCGGCGACCCAACCGCCACCATAGTACCGACCACAACCACAATCCCAAAAACAACTGTGGCGACAACTACAACGGTAGCAACCACAAGCGTAGCGACTACAACGGGTGCGGCAAGCAGCACCCCTATTACGGCGGCACCAACCGTAGCCCCTACTACCACCGCCGTCCCAAGCCCAGCAACCCTGGCAAAGATTACCTTTGCTCTGGACTGGGTGCCGAATACCAACCACACTGGAATTTATGTGGCATTGCAAAAGGGCTGGTACAAAGAGGAGGGGATTGACCTGCAAATCCTGCCCTATAGCGAGGCGGCGACTCCCGAAACCCTTATTACCACTGGCAAAGCCGACTTAGGCATCGGCTCGGCGGAAAGCATCGTGGGAGCAGCCGCCGCTGGACAAAATCTGGTTTCAGTAGCGGCGGTCATTCAGAAAGATAGTAGCGCGATAGTCACGCTTAAGGAATCGGGTCTGACCTCACCCAAGATGCTGGACGGCAAACGTTACGCCGGATTTGGCGCAAGTTACGAAGAGCCTGTAATCAATGCAATGATTAAAAAAGATGGTGGCAAGGGCCAGTTCCAGAACATCACTGCAAACGTTTTTGGCTTTGAAGCCGTGACCAGCAAACAGGCCGACTTTGTGTGGGTTTTCGAGGGCTGGGACGGGATTGAGGCTCAGTTACAGGGTTTAAAGTTAAACGTGATGCCAATTACCAAATTCGGCGTGCCAGACCGATATACCCCCGTTATTGAAACCAGCACCGATTTGATTAAGAGCAAAGGGGATGCCCTGAAACGCTTTATGAAGGCTACGGCTCGGGGCTATGAGTTTGCTGTCAGCAGTCCCAAAGAGGCCGCCGACCTCCTGATTACCGCCAATCCTAAAGGCACCTTCAGCAACCCGGAATTGGTCTACAAAAGTCAGGAATATCTTAGCCCGCGTTATAAAGAGGGAGTTAGTCAGTGGGGAACTCAAACTCTCAAAGCCTGGACCGATTATCCTAAATTTATGTATGAGGCCGGGATATTGTTAGACGTTGATAACAAACCGCTGACCAAAGAACTGGATTACAGCAAACTTTTCACTAACGACTTGCTATCCAAGAGCTAATCTCAGTAAAAAGTAACGAGTAACGAGTAACGAGTGGAAAACACTCTCATCCCAGCCTTCTCCTCCAGAATGGGAATGGGTAAATCCTTTCCTGCTCTTTCTATATGAACACCAAGCTCAGGTTATTTTCACTTGTTACTCGTTACTATTTTTAGGCGGGAAACTTGAGGCTAATTTGCTGTGTGCCTTCAAAACTGTTAAAATTCAGGCTGAATTTATAAAACAACAACAAAATCGTGGGGAAAAACGTTACAGAAAAGGGGTCAGGAGAAGGGGATAGGGGTTGGGGGACAGGAAAACTCAAACGTATTACCAAAACCGACAACCGACAACTGAAAACCGATAACCATACAGGAGCGCATAATTAGTGCTAAATCCCTTTAGCAAATCAGCCAATTCCAGGTTGAAAACAACCCTGGTTCAATCCACTATAGTTGAGGACTTACCGGGTTATCGCCAAACCCTTAGTCCGGCTAGTTCGAGCCTAGAACGCTACGACCCGCGCCCTGTTGAGATTTCCAACAAAGCCAAAAAAGCTTTTCTTAACTGGTATACCCTGGCGATAATAACCCTGTCGCTGGTTGGAATAACTCTGGCCTATCAAACTCGCCCGGTTATGTACATTAATCTTGGCGGCGGCTATGATTTGCCCTACCTGGACGGCTTTGGTAGCGAGGTGCGACCAGAGCGCGACCTTCCCCAACAAACCGATATTACCGATGCACCGATAGCAACAAGCGATAAATCCGACCCTTCTATGGTGGTAGATAACAGTGGCAAACGAGTAGCCGAGCCAGTAATTGATAACTATCGCTGGTCAACCAAACGCAGTATAGTTTTGCTGCCGGGGGCGGGGGCTTATGATAGCAAACTGACCTTTCGAGCGGCGGCTTCCCCGCTTTACCCACAGGGGCAACAGGTTCAAGTTTTACTCAATGGTCAACTTTTCCAGACTTTCAAAATTTTACCCGGCAAACCCACCAATTTTGTATACGAATTCACCAAAGACCGCTACCAGGGCGGTAATATGGCGGTGGAGTTGCGGGTGACGAACCTGGGCGAGAACCAGCGCAACCCAAACATTTCCTATAATTCTAAAAGCGAATATAAAGACGGTTTTAAGCTTTATGACTTGTGGTTAGAACCTCAATCCGGTGGTCTGGTCCTCCCCGATTTTAAAACCATAATCGCTCTTACTCTATCCTGGCTAACCCTCTATTTGCTGCTGGCCTATTGTGGGGTCGCCCGACTGGTGGCTTTTGGGGTTACGGCGGGCTTCAGTGTAGTTTCGGCTCTGACCTTGACTGTCTGGCGGCTAGAACTGACCATTTTCACCACCCGGTTGGCCTTGCTACTGATTGTTACCGGGCTGGCTTTGCTGGTATTTGACCTGACTATTCCGAGGTTATTTCGGAGCTGGAAATTGCCGCTCCCAAACCGTGCCTGGAACATTTTGATGGTGCTATTTCTGGTGGGGATGTTCGTGCGGGGGGCGGGCACGCTCTATCCCCAAACCGTAATTATTGATCAACGCTGGCATATGAACGAAATCAACCGGATTCTGGATGTGCCAAACGGTCTAGCCATTACCTATTCCAGCAAGGATGCCAGCAAAGTACCCGGTCAATGGGAGTCCAACGCGATTATCCCTTATTCGCCGTTCGTCCATTTTTACCTCGCACCCTTTGCTGCCCTACCTCTAGAACGACCCGTCTCGGTCAATCTGGTAAATATTTTCCTGGATGCCTCGCGGGTGCTTATAATTTTTGCCCTGGCCCTGGCTTTGGGGGCGGGGGTCAAAGCCGCGTTGGTGGGGGCGGGTATTTATACCATTGTCCCAAGCACCTATCTCCTGAATAGCTGGGGCAACTGGCCCACTACCGTTAGTATGTGGCTGGCGATTTTGTACCTGACGCTGGCCTTGATTTATTATCGGCGGTTGAATGAATGGAAAATCTGGTTGGGTTTGACCTTCCTGCTAACCCTCACCATGTTGGCCTATAGCGTCACAATGGTTTTTATGGGAATGGTGCTATATGCCTGGGCGGCAGGCTTGTTCTTCTTTGTAGCCAAAAAGGACTCACTTGCTCGTCGCAACGGGTTACTCATTTTCGCTTCAGCCAATGTTGCTGCTTTAGCTTCAGTAGCAGCCTATTACTGGCAATATATCGGTGACATTTCCACCACTTTGAGCAGCTTTGATAGCTCATTGAGCCAGGGAGCGGGGCTAGGACTTACGCAACGGGGTTTCTTTGACTACCTGATGCTGCATGCCACCCATGTTTTTGTGGATTACGGGGTAGGAATTTTCCTGGTAATGGCAATAATAGTGTTTGGATGGGCGGTGTTCTCCCGCAAACCCAAGCCCGCCTTTAATCCCGATGTAGCCCAGAGCCTTGAGCCGGATATAACCACCTTACGAAGTGGGCGGGTAATCTGGTTGGTCGGGGTAATGTTAGCTAATTTTGCCTTTTGGGCCATAGTGCAGTGGAAAGTAGACATGGTAAACAAACATGTCTGGTTTGTATTGCCCATCGCGGCGGCTCTGGCAGGAATAGCGGTTGTTTTCCTGTGGGAAAAGCTGCCCACTCTGGCAAAATCAGCCCAACAAACCGCCATCTGGCAATGGAGCGGAAAAATCGCGGTTAGTATGATAGCTCTCTGGATTAGCTATTCGGCTCTTTCGCTCTGGATTTATCGAATATTTTTCAAACGGCACTAACGGTGGTCTGTGGTCAGTAAGAATTAACAAGGGGGTTAGGTTGGATTATCTGGTTGCGCCGGAGCGGATCGAAACCAAAGATTTTATTATCCGTTCTTATAATCCGGGGGATGGCAGATTACTGGGT
Source organism: Chloroflexia bacterium (assembly GCA_038207495.1). Lineage (GTDB taxonomy): Bacteria > Chloroflexota > Chloroflexia > Chloroheliales > Chloroheliaceae > Chlorohelix. Next base: position 19,730 of record JBBQZS010000022.1, on the reverse strand, counting down.
GAGGCGGTTACCAGTTCTTTTGACCACCTCAAAACCTATATGCCCTGGGCCAAACCTGTGCAAACCCTGGAGGAGTCGGAAAATTTATGTCGCCAGATGCGGGGGCGATATTTGCTGGCAACCGATTTTACTATGGGTATATTCACGCCCGCCGAAGAACTGTTATTAGGTGGGACGGGCTTTCACATGCGGGGTAGGCCCCTGGCGGAGAGAAATGGCGAGATTGGGATGTGGATTAGGGGCGACCAGGCTGGGAAAGGACTTGGTACGGCTGTCCTGAAAACTATGTTGCAATGGGGCTTTGAGGAATGGCCCTGGCTACGGCAGTTCTGGCGATGTGATGAGGATAATATTGCCAGTGCCCGAACCGCCGAGAAAGCCGGGATGCTAAAAGAAGGCTGTTTGCGGAATGACGGTTTTAAGCACAGCCAGCCTGAAGAACGGCGTAGCACCTTATTTTTTGGCGCACTTAAAGGCGAATGGACTTTACCCTAACCCCCGGACACAATGCATCGTGTCCCTACAGGAAATGAAAAGAAACAGGAAATTGAGAAATGGCGAACGTAAATTTGTTGGATAAACTAAAGGCGACTCTGGACTACCCGGCTTTATTCAACTTAACCCAACTGGCGATTAGCGGCACCCAAAGCAAAACCCGCCAGTTAATCCGGGATGGCTTGCAGCTAAAGGCGGGGGAACGCTTGCTGGATGTTTGTTGTGGGACGGGCGAATTTGCCAATGTCGCGATTGGGCAATATTTAGGAATAGATATAAATTCAAAATATATCGAATACTCCCAGCGCAAGTACGGATTAGGTGGCGGTCATCCTGAGCGAGAGTTTGTGGCCCAGGATATTTGCAGTGTAGAATTTCGCCGCGACCACGGCACTTTCCCCAAAACCATGTTTATCAACAGTATGCACCACCTGAGTGTGGAGCAAAATCTGGCAGTGCTGGAAGGGGTGGCCCGCGTTACCACTGAGCGATTGGTGATTGTGGATATGGATCCCAACCCGGATATGGCAATTAGCCGCTTTCTGGCGCGTCAAGATCGGGGCGATTATATCCGCCCACTAAACGAGCAAGTGGCCATGACCCAGAAATTTTTTGAGGTGGAACAGGCCAGTTATTACTATTCCGGGCTGTGTGGTCAGACCTTGATTATTTGTAGAGTTAAGTAGGAATTTGGAGGATTTTTTGTCGGGAACTGAACTTGAATTGAGTGTTGTTATCGCCTGTTACAACGAGCAGGTAGTTTTGCGGGATAGTGTAGCTGAGACGATAGATGTCTTGAACGGCACGCGTTACCACGCCAGCTACGAGCTTATTTTTGTGGACGATGTGAGCAAGGATAACACCGTAGATATTATCCTGGATTTGATGAACCAATACCCCGAAGTTCGGATGCGGCTCATTCGCCACGAACGCAACACCGGGCGGGGAAGAACTGTTACCGATGGGATACACGCCGCTAATGGGCGAATGGTAGGTTTTCTGGATATTGACCTGGAAACTCCGGCCCATTATATCCCCGCCGCCGTACTGGAGTTAGAGCGGGGAGCGGACGTGGTTACAGCCTTGCGGGTGTACAAATTTATCTGGCGCACTTTTTACCGCCAGATTCTAAGTGTGGGTTATCACAGGTTGGAAGCCGCCGCCCTTAGAATTAACCTCAAGGATACCGAGGTTGGCTTTAAATTTTTCAATCGCGAGAAGATATTGCCAATACTCGACACCTGCCACGACCCCGGTTGGTTCTGGGATACCGAAATTATGGCGCGTAGTTATTTTGCCGGGTTAAAAATTGTCGAAATCCCCACTCTTTTTATCAAACGCTACGATAAAAAAAGCAGCGTCCGCCTTTTCCACGATACTTTTGAATATTTCCAAAAACTCATCCGCTTTCGCCAGGAAGCCCATCGGATGGAAGCCGAATACAGCCGGAAAAAAGAGCAGGAATTAACCTCGCCCCAAACTACCCTGCGATAAATCTGTAGGAGGATGCACTGTCATACGATTTTCTGTTGTTCGATAATCCGCCGAGATTAGGGAGGGTAGACACAGAGGTCTACCCCTACGAAAATTCGCTTTTATACTGACTCCTATCCCCCGTTCTACTACCCTGCTGCGTAAGCCGCCATGGGTGAGTTATTGTAGTTTGTACCGATTGACCAAACTGTGGGCAAGGCCGTCAAATTAGATTGGGCACTGGTCTGGGCTTTACTGCCAATAGAAGCATCCCTGAATTTAACCGTACCATCACCTGCCGGGCCTAAAATAGCAAACCAGTATTTTGTACTCTTTACTATGCTGACCGAAGGAATTGTCACCGAGTTCCAGGCACCCTTGACCGGGTTACTAATAGTAGCCTGTGCCAACAAGTTAGCTGGGTTATCCCCGGTGGCGTTGCTGTATATACCAACTATAATATTAGAAGCGGTGTTCCCACTATCAACATAGACATAGAAACGAGTAGCAGTTCCGGTGGCACTGGCAGTGTAGATAAAGGCTTCGGCTACACCTCCCGGATTATAGTCAATATTACTTGGCACTGATTTAGAGCCAACGAAAGTGACTCCCGCAGCCGGAGTAGCGGTGGCGGTAGGTGGCACCGGCGTATTGGTGGGTGTCGCTGGGACCGGAGTATTGGTTGGGGTGGGCGGCACCGGGGTATTCGTCGCCGTCGGTGGAACAGGCGTGTTGGTAGGAGTACCAACGGGCGTGTTGGTTGCGGTGGGCGGCACCGGAGTATTGGTTGGGGTAGGTGGGATGGGGGTATTCGTAGCCGTTGGTGGAATTGGCGTGTTGGTAGGAGTCGAGGTAGGTGGGACTGGCGTAGGAGTGGGGGTTGGGCCACCCGCCGTCTGAAAACTAATAACCAATTTGGGTGCAGTAGCAGCCCCGTTTTCAAAAGCTTTAATAAATTTGCGAGAATAAGGGTTAGCCGAATTCCCCTTCAAAATTACCGCGAGGCTATTATTAGACTGCCAATCGCCTCGGTTAACTATTTCCTGAATAATCGTTTTCATCTCGTCCAAACTATACCAGGTATTAGCCAACCATTGAGAGTCGGATTGATGCCGAATCTTCTGAGTTGTATAGGTACGTTGTGAAGGCTTGCTGCTCGACGAAAATGCCTGGCTATTACCAGTTGCCTCCGCCTGAAGATATATATCAAGCGGTACCCACTGGGTTGAAGCGGCATTGAAAGATAAGTAGGCCGAAGTTATAGTAGCACCTTGCGGGATTGGCACACCCGTAAAGCGTACCCCGGTATAACTGGTAGCGGTACTCGAGCCACTCCCAATCCAGAGCGAACCGGAATTATCAAAGGTTGTATTATCTTCGGTTACATCATCTCCCCCATTACCCACCTGTAAGGCTACAGTGGTTACAGGGCCGCCTGATGCATTGGAAACAGTGAACGAGATGCTACTTGCGGTTGCAATATTCCCAGCAGTGTCGGTAGCCCGTGCTATTACGGTGTGCTGACCATTTGCTACGCTGGTACTATCCCAAACCAGATTATAAGGAGTTGCGGTTAAGGCTGAACCTACCGCCACCCCGTCCATTAAGAATTGCACATTGGCAACAGCAGTATTGTCGGTAACACTGGCGGTCAGGTTTACATTAGCCGAAACCGTCGAACCAACACTTGGATTGCTGATACTTACAGTTGGCGGAGCAGTATCAGGAGCGGGGCTACCAACCTGTACCGCAAACATAGACATAGGCGAAACCGTAGTCGTAACCCCGCCCCTCGCCCAGGTTGAGGGCAGAATACTCAAATTGGATTGAGGGCTGGTAAAGGCCGGAGTGCCACTTCCCAGGGGAGTATCTCTATAGGTCACTGGATTACCACCCAACGGACTCATCACAGTCAACCAATAATTACCATTCTGAGTTATAGACACTGGCGAAATATTAGCGACGTTCCATTGACCCGCCTGAGGATTGGTAATAGTCGTCTGAGCTAACAAAATATCAGGCGTATCGTCCCGGTTATTAGAATAAAGCCCCACCACCACCTGCGCGGCAGTGTTGGTACTATCCAAATACACATAAAGACGGTCAACATTACCCGTACTGGTTGCTACATAAGAATAGTTTTGGGCTGTTCCGGCGGGTAAGGATTTTACATTGCTGGCGACCGCCGAGTTACCAACTGGAATAATAACGGTAGTCGGTGGCGGAGTACCATTAGAAATTGTAATCTGCACCCCGGTTGATATAGTTGAATTTCCGGCGGAATCGGTAGCCCTGGCAGTTAGGGTATGAGAGCCATTAGTAAAGGCGGTAGTATCAAAATTCAGGCTGTAAGGTGTGCCAGTTAAAGTCGCGCCAACCTGAGCCCCATCCATCAAGAATTGCACACTGGCGACCCCGATATTATCGCTGGCATTCGCGCTAACCGTAGCCGTGCCAGCTAGAGTAGCCCCGGCGTTCGGGCTGGTCATACTGACAGTTGGTGGGGTGGTATCGGTTGGGGCTGAACCAGTAATCTGCATAATCTGGGCAACAGAAGGCACACCAGAAGAATTGAGGATAAAGAGCATGTAATACCCCGCCGGAGCCAGCGAACTATTAGCAGGAGTTTGCACCGTCAACGAGCCAGCATTTTTGGTAAAACTGAGCGAAAGCATGCGCTGGTCGGTATCTATAGTATGAGTATTCGAGGGCAGTCGGATAAAGGCTACCGACGAAATATTGGCAGCATCAGCAGTTTGAACCGTGATTGGCGAACCATAATTTACTGCCGTAGGAGCATTACTAATAGTAGGTCGCGCGCCCTTGAACAGGTAAGGCGGGGAGTAAATTTCAGCCGTAGGATAATCAATAGCCGGACTGAGACGACCACCTCCTGCTACCAATACCCGCGCATCCGGCAACAAGATGGCGGTAGAATGATACATTCGGGGATTTTGCATCGCGGGCAAAGTCGTCCAGGTTTCGCTGGTCGAGTCCCACATTTCAGGGGTGAGTACGCCAGTCGTAGCACTCAAACTATAAGTTGTCGCGCCACCCACCGTAAAGACTTTATTATCCGGTAACACCACCATATTATGCTGGAAACGGGCGTAAGACATCGAAGCAGTTGAACGCCAGGTTGGGTTAGGCTGGTTCAGGTCAATCACCGCCGTCTGAACTCCTACATCATTATTCCCGCCTGTAACCACAACTTTGCCAGGGGCATACATCGCAGAGGAAACACTTTGCACCGGAATCGCCCCAACGGCGGTATAGGTCTGGGTGTTGACATCCAAAATCCGCGAAATGCCATCCGCCGGGCCAGACACAATAAAGACCTTGCCATTAGGCATCAAATAGGCATTGGGATATGTATCGGTGTTCAAACGGGCGGCTGGTAGTTCTGTCCAGGTGTTATTAGTCGGGTTATAGACTTCTGGAATATCAGCATAAATACCGGGGGCAATAGTCCCACCCATAACCACCACCCGCCCATCACTCAGGGCTACGGCAGTTGGATACCAGCGCGGATAATTCATATCAGCTACTCGTATCCAGGTCTTGGTAACTGGATTATAAATATTTGTATCTTTAATACCGTAGCTGGCAGAAGTAAAGCCACCCGTCACCAGGATTCGCCCATCCGCCAAAGAGACATGAGCCGAACAGAATATCGAAGAAAACTGGTTAGTAATCCCGGTAAAGCTCTGACTGATAGGATTCCAGACACGCGCCGCCACATTGGGCTTTAGTTCCCAGGCATCCCAGGTCACGACCTCGCCAGTATAAGCCAGCGAAGTATGGACCGCTACTAACGGCCAGTTTTGCAAAGCCGACCATTGACCGACCGTAGCGGCGGAACCGTTGCTGGTAGTAGCCCCTACAATATTGCTGGAAGTGGCGGTCAGGCCGTTGCTACCTTTACTTTTAATCTGGAAATTATAGGTTGTGCCAGCCGTTAAGCCGCTGATTGTCTGGCTATGACTGGTGACAAGACTTGCATCAAGCGGGGTGCTGCTACCGTAAGCAGTAGTCGTACCATAATTAATCTGGCTATCGGCGGGGACATCGGTATTCCAACTAACTGTAATAGCACTGCCCGTAACATTTCCCACACTAATACCGCTAATAATCGGGGGTTGAGGGGGGTTAACGCTGGGGGTAGCAAAGCTGAAGTTGGTGGAATTAGCACTATTACCCGCCTGATCGCGGCTAATCGCCCTGAAATTGTAGGTGGTATTTGCGGTTAGCCCGCTTATAGTCACACTGTGGTTTAAAACCAATGCTACATCCTGGGGAGTAGCGGTACCATAGCTGGTATTTAACCCATACTCAACTTGCGACGTTGAAGCCTCGTCGGTAGTCCAGGTAATAGTAACGCTGTTAGTCAGAAGGTTTCCCGCTACCACCCCGCTAATCACCGGTGGAGTAGTATCAGCCGCCGGATAAGGGGTATCGCTACTCCAGACCGGGCCGCCAATCAACGAACCATTATTGCCATTGCTGGAAGAATCGGCGGTGGTAGTGCCGCTCCCTTCGTTTAGGTGCCACAACCCGGCGGTATTGGCATCGGGGTTAAAAGGAGATTGGGGGATAGTAAAGTTACTGACATAGCGCACCGAATTAGAAACCCGGACTTCATCAATCAGCCCAACATAAAAATCGTTATTCCCATCCGCCGAACCAATGCGCAAGGGGTCAGTTGTAGCGTCAATGTTGCCACTGGTGAGAGCATTGGCAACTTTCAGCCCACTGACATAGAGCCGCATATTACTCCCATCGTAAATCGCGGCGATATGATACCACTGATTAAAATCGTACTGACCGGAAGAGATACTACGCCACACTCCCCCCACTCCAAAGGCAAATGTAACTTTGAAGCCAGTATTAAGGGGCTCAATTGCCATTTCATAATTATGTTTGCCGAAAATATCATTATAACCCGTCACGGCGGTGGGCTTAATCCAGGCTTCCAGGGTAATATTCAGGGGGATTTTCAAACTGGGGCTATCAGGCACTACTACCATTGTCCCGTTCCCACTGAAGTTAAGTGAGAAAGGTCCAGCCGCTCCAATGATCGCCAACGGAGTAGCAATTAATAACTGAAACAGTACAAAAATCAAGATTACCAAACCAATTTTGCTGCGCGATTTTTTCAGATTAATTGTTGCCATGCCTGGACGTTGCATCAGATAAGTGTCCTTTCATTGAAAGACTGGTTATTAACTCATAGCCAAGGGCCGTAAAAATCCGCCCAACGGATTTTCGGCAATTTTGTCAGTTTAGTAAGTCTATTCCAATACTATATTTTATCTTAATAAAATGAATCGCAAATGAATGATTTTAGAAAGAAGATTAAAATCTGCTTAATGATAACTACTCCACAGCCCGAACCCCCTATGAGTTCAGCTCAGTCTGAAGCCAACAGCTTATTAATTTTAGAGGTTGACAAAACTGACAACTTTCGTCAGAAATTCACCTAATAGCATTTTGCACTTATGCTCATAAGATTAATCAATAGATGTTTCTTATCAAAAATCGGAAAATGATTGTACAATCTACTACATCAACAACTTGTTCTTAAAGACTTGTTGAAATTCCAGAGTTCCTGAATCTTTTTCAGGTAATTTCTTTAGAAACCTCTATCGCTTTCCGATTGATTGGCAGGACAAGGCCACCCAACCAAAGGGGCTTATGCCAGCTTTATTTGCTGTACCCTGATGACGCTGCTGATCAATCAGAAGGGATAAAATTCAAAGGAGAATTAGCATGCTTAACGGAAATGGCTATCAGTCTAACCCCAAAGAAAAGATTGTCCGCGAACTAGGTGAGAATTGGAAAAATGACCAACGCTGGGAAAAGGTAGTCCGCCCCTATAGCCCAGAGGAAGTTGTCAGGTTGCGCGGCTCAGTCCAGATAGAGCACACCCTGGCGCGAGTTGGGGCTCAACGCCTGTGGCATTTGCTCCACACCGATGATTATGTGGCAGCCTTGGGGGCTCTTACCGGCAACCAGGCCATGCAACAGGTTAAGGCGGGTCTAAAAGCCATCTACCTGAGTGGTTGGCAGGTAGCGGCGGATGCGAACCTCGCCGGACAGATGTACCCCGACCAAAGCCTCTATCCCGCCAACAGCGTGCCGCAAGTGGTAAAGCGTATCAATCAAACCTTACAACGGGCTGATGAAATTCAGAGCGTGGAAGGGAAAGGTGATACCTATTGGTATGCCCCGATTATTGCCGATGCCGAGGCTGGTTTTGGTGGACCACTTAACGTTTATGAGTTGATGAAGGCCATGATTGAAGCAGGAGCGGCGGGGGTACATTTTGAAGACCAATTAGCCTCGGAGAAAAAATGTGGGCATATGGGTGGCAAAGTCTTAATCCCAACCCAGGCTGCCATTCGGAATCTTGTATCAGCCCGTCTTGCCGCTGATGTTATGGGTGTGCCTACTATTTTAATTGCGCGAACCGATGCTAACGGAGCTTTTTTGCTCACTAGCGACGTTGACCCATACGACCAGGTTTTTACCACTGGCGAACGAACCAGCGAAGGATTCTACCGGGTGCGGGGCGGTCTGGAACAGGCAATTGCGCGTGGTCTGGCTTATGCCCCTTACTGTGACCTTATCTGGTGCGAAACTTCCGAGCCAAGTCTGGCAGAGGCCCAACGTTTTGCTGAGGCGATTCACGAACGGTTCCCTGGTAAGTTGCTGGCTTATAACTGCTCCCCTTCCTTTAACTGGAAAAAGAAGCTGGATGATAGCACTATTGCCAAATTTCAGAAAGAGTTGGCTAAAATGGGCTACAAGTTCCAGTTTATCACCCTGGCGGGGTTCCATTCGCTCAATCATAGTATGTTTGAACTGGCGCGGGGCTACAAAGAACGCGGAATGTCGGCTTACTCTGAGCTACAATCGGCGGAATTTAACTCCGAGCAGTATGGTTTTACCGCCGTCAAACATCAGCGTGAGGTTGGTACTTCTTACTTTGACGAGGTTGCTCAAACCATTTCGGGCGGCAACAGCTCCACTACCGCCCTTTCTGGCTCTACCGAGGAGGCCCAATTTCACTAGGTAGCTGGTATTAATAGGATTTTCGCTTGAGGCCATTTCTTGAATTCAGATTTGTGCTTTTTAATCCAATTGGGAAGTTCCAAAGCGAAAGTCGTAAATAAATAAGTCTTCTACTAATGGCTATTTGCCATTCGCCCAGAACAGTTTCTTTTCAACGAAACCTATTTTGCCCGTTTTGAGTTCAACGGCACAGCTACATTGAGACTTATTTGTTTCTCCGCAACCATAACCTGCGGCATCAACGGGTGACAAGGACGCTGGTGCCGCACTTCCACAGGACCAACATGGGGCGAGTGTAAGCTCTTTCTGGACTAGTAGAACCCCAAGCAGCTTTGCCCCGGCCTGAGCGCGTTCCGAGTCACCAATCGGCACTAACCCTACTCCGCCTTCGCTACGAAAGGAGAGTTGCCCCACGCTCACCAACCCGGCTTTATCCATTCCCATACCAGATGGTCTATTTCGGGGGCATAGATAATCCAGACCCTTTCAACTGGTAAAAGCTGCTGCCTGAGAAAGTTTTGCAACAATCGCGGGTAGAGGCCGTAACCTTGCCAGGCCGGAAGCGTGGCAAAGTCCCACAAATAGCGTTCGGTAAGCGGCAGAGTTATGTGCAAACCGAGTTCGCCGATTTCGGCTTCCTGCTGCGCCATCCAGCCATAGCCAACCGGTTCATCGGCAATGAATGCCAGTTCGGTGAAGGTAGCCAGCGTCTCCCGGGCCTTAGCGTGTTCACCGCGAGCCTGGTGCAGATGTGCCAGGGCTAGATAGCCAAGCGTCACGTACTCGGCATCGGCTGTACCTGTCCCCGGCTGCAACTCTATTGCCGGATGCCGCCACCAGTAGTTACCGCAGCCGTATCTACCGCGGCAATGCCATCACAGTTTAATGGTAAACTAATAAACTCTTTGTAAAATGGTCATTACTAATGTTAGTAGTGGCCTTTTTTATTCTTCGTCAAAGAACTCAGCAGTTTTTTGTAAAAAATCAGGTCGAAGGGACTCTGCTAAGTTTAGCCTTTTGATTCCTTCTACTTTTTCCATTAATTTAGTGAAAGCAAGAAAGCCACATACTTTGAATAATGGTTTTTCCCTTATTTTAAAGGTTGGGCGCAGTAATTCTTGCTCAACTTTATTTCTTCGCTCATCTGGAGCAACAAGGTATAAATCAATATCCAGGTTTGGTTGTAATGCCAATAAGTCGCTCATCCTGAGCAAGCCTGAATAGATAGAGGTTGTACATTCGACCTCAAATGCGGCTACTATCGAATTGCCTTTAAGCCATAATATGTCTATTAACTCAATAGTACGATTTGTGGCTTCATTAAATTGAGTAGGTAAATCTTGTACCATTTTGGGCATCGTACCTAAAGTTTGACCTTTCCACTTCCTTGTACGATCATTTCTAGCAACCCAAACATTTAGACCTAAATCTGCGCCAAGTGACAAAAGATTGAATTGAATCTCTGTATGACGGGTTGTATATATCTTTTCATCTTCTAAATTGTCAGTTACAACCTGTATGGGTTCAAATTCTTCAGGTTCTGGTATGCTTACCAGAGTTTCGATAATAGTTTTGCCTCTTTTTTGCTCCACTTTGTACAATGGATTATATTTTCGGGCAAGCTTTTTGGGGTCTACAGGTCTTTGGGTGGGATTCGTCTTGGCTTGTTTTAATAACTCAAAAACAAAAGTACCATCATCTTGATTTTTGAATAAATTAAGGCTTATTCTTACAAAACCTTTAAATTTTCCTCTGTCATTAGGGCCACAAAAGAAATCTACCTTTCCTTCCATTTGTTCCATCGGAACACCAAATTCTGGATCAAGCAGAATTAAGGGTTTTACATCAAAACGTACAGGAAAATCATCGACCGACCAGATTTGCTCGTTATTCTTACTTGGCCCGACAATTTCTAATGCCCCAACCCAATGCATTACTCCTGTTAAATAACAAAGCAAAATATCACCAGTTTTTATTTTGTTAGCGGTGTTATGAAGTCTGGAGCGAAACCCAGTTACAGACCCACCCGCCTTGCGAAATTCATCCCAAGTTGTTCCGGTAAACAAATCAAGCCAATAATTCATTTGAGTTCTCGATTTCGTATTAGTATTGAAGTGAAATTATTTGAGAATAATACTGTTAGAATTATAGTTCAAATGTTGTGATAGTCAATTATTAGAGGGTAGCTCAATGTGTCTACCCATATTTTTCCCCAGGCTTAGTTTTAGTAAGGATGACGGTAGCAATTAAAATAGCGGTGAGTTCGTCGGCCTCCTGGCGCAAGGCTGCTAATCGGGAAGCCGCCACTATTCTCCCTTCAACTAGAAGTTGGAACCAGTGTTTAGATTCTTCAAGTTCTTGTAAACCAACCGATATTTTACTAATGAATTCGGCCTGGGTACGAGTAAACATGGCCTCCCGGCAATGTGCGCCAACCGAAGTACCGCTACGAAGTAACTGGTTTCCCAAAACCTGAGCTGGGGCAGTTTGGGGCAAGCTATCGTAAAGTTGGATGATTTGTAAACCAAAGTTGGTGGTACGCTCTTTTAAGTTTAGTTTCTCACTATACGGAAATGGGTTGGCCTGCACTAGAACTGGTTTAGCGGCCTGAACCGGAACAGATTTAGGCGGTTCGGGTTTAATTGAAGGCATTTCCGTTGGTATTGTAGTCGAGAGCGTTTTTACAGAAATAACCGACCTCAGCGTGTTTGTGGTAACCTGATTTGCGTTCTTCATTCCTCCAACTTTAGCGGGCTGAATAGTAATTGGTTTAGCTGGTTGGGCATTGGCAGTAGGCAAAGAGATTATTTTGGCAGGTTGGGAATGAGGTAGCTCTACTTTTCCTTCCCTGGCAAGTTTATATGCATAGAGTCGGGCGGCGGCTAAATCTTTTGTATCCAAGTTGTGGTGCCTTTTAAGGAGTGCCTGGTTTGTATGCCCTTGCCCAAACGCACTCAACAGAACACAAAGGCGAATACCATTTGAATTTTCTAGCATCAAATTACCTTTGGGGTTCAGTGTGATTCGAGCTAAGAGGTCTTTTTCGGTTTCGAGAACAGTGGTTTGATTAGCGGTCATAATTTGGTCTCGTAACAATAGAAAGAGATTACGTGGGTCGTTATCTATATTTTATAGTTTACAACCCACAATTTTAATATCAGCTTACAACAATGTCCCATTGTACTAACAAAACCTTACAAGCTAAATTACACCAACAAATTTTTCCTGGCCTATTCTGTCCATATTTATGAATAGAAAAAGGGTAGACCTCCGTGTCTACCCCTACGAATTTGTCCCAGATTTTAGATATTCGATTTTAGATTTTAGATTATCCCAACCCCTAATTCTTGACCAGACCCAACTTGAGTTGGGCTCCATCCAGTTCCAGCAATTGACTAAAGGCAGTAGCGGGAGCATCGCCCAGGTTCAGAACGGTGGAAAGCGTTTCGGTCTGAACATACTTCGCGCTTTCCGAGTCAGAGAGCGTTTCGGTCAGGTCAGCCAGCACCCCATCGGCATCCTCCGTCACCGAATACCATGTGGTGATAGTGTCGCTGATGTTAAAGCCAGCGTCCTTGCGGGCTTGCTGGATGAAGCGCACCAAATCGCGCAACAAACCCTCACGCTTGAGCTCGACACTAACGGCAGTATTGAGCGCGACTAAGTAGCCGCCATCCTCCGCCACTGCGTAACCCTCCTTCTGCTTTGCTTCCACCAGAATTTCGTCGGGAGCCAGTTCCAGAGTCTCGCCATCCGCCAGCGTTACCGAGAGGGTTTGTCCGGCCTTTTGTTTGTTGGCGAACTCGCTGCCGTTAACCCCCGCCAGAGCCTTCTGTACCTCCGGCAACCGCTTACCCAATTTAGGGCCAAGCAGCTTAAAGTTAGCCTTGATGGTGTAACTCATAATGTCGCTACCCGTCTCCACCACCGTCATCTCCTTGACATTAAGCTCTTCTAAAACCTGCTGCTTGAAGCGTTCCAGACCAGCTTCCTCTGCCAGGGTACGTGGCTTGACCAGCACTTCCAGCAGGGGTTGGCGTACCTTCAGCCTGGAAAGACTCCGAGCGGCCCGCCCCAAACTAACTACCTTGATAACGCTGGCGGTATCCTTGAGCAGTTGCTCATCTATCAGGCTCTCGTCGGCAACCGGATATTCGGTCAGATGCACGCTTTCGGGCGCGGTAGGGTCAACCGAAAGCACCAGATTGCGATACAGTGCCTCACTCACAAAGGGGATAAAAGGCGCGCACAGTTTCGCCACTGTCGCCAGCGAGGTATAAAGCGTCTGATAGGCCGCCAATTTATCGGCATCACCTTCGCTCTTCCAGAAGCGGCGACGATTGCGGCGCACGTACCAGTTGCTCAGGTCGTCCACAAAGGCTTCGATAGCCCGTGCCGACCCTGTAACATCATAGTTATCCATCATCACCGTCACATCCCGCACCAGAGCATTAAGCCGCGCCAGACACCAACGGTCTATCAAAGGTAGTTCGCTCACTGGCACTTGCGCCGCCGTCAGGTCGGGCTTATCCAGGTTGGCGTAGGTGGTGAAAAAGCTGTAGGTATTCCAGAGCGTCAGCATAAAACGCCGAATACTCTCGCTCACCAAATCCTGGCTAAAGCGGCGAGCCTGTCCTGGCGGGGCGGCGGTATAAAGATACCAGCGTAAAGCGTCTGCACCCTGAACATTCAGTACATCCCAGGGATTGACCACATTACCCTTGCTCTTGCTCATCTTCTGGCCTTCGCCGTCCAGAATGTGACCCAGGCAGATAACGTTTTTGTAGACGGGTTGCCCCTTTAAAAGTATCCCCAGCGCGTGTAGCGTGTAGAACCAACCGCGCGTCTGGTCAACCGCCTCGCAGATATAATCCGCCGGGAAATCCTTCTCAAACTCAGCTTGGTTTTCAAAGGGATAATGTTGCTGGGCATAGGGCATCGCCCCGCTATCAAACCAGGTGTCTATTACTTCCGTAACCCGCCGCATCGTTCCACCCTCGACAAAAGGTGAGGGATATGTGACCTCATCTATGTAGGGACGATGTAAATCTGTTTCTTTAAGACTACGCCCGGATTTCTGTTCCAACTCCTCTACGCTACCAACACAATCGTATTGTTTGGTCACATCGCATTGCCAGAGCGGCAGGGGCGTACCCCAGAAACGTTCACGGCTCAAAGCCCAGTCCACATTGTTTTCCAGCCAGTTGCCGAACCGCCCATTTTTAATATTATCGGGATACCAGTTTACCTTCTGGTTGCCCGCCACTAACTCATCTTTGACCTGGGTAGTGCGGATATACCAGCTAGTTTTGGCGTAATAAAGCAAAGGCGTATCACACCGCCAGCAGAAGGGATAATTGTGCTTGACCCGTCCACCCTTCCAGAGCAGACCTCGCTCTTTGAGGTCACGAGTGATGTCGGGGTCAGCCTTCTTGAAGAACTTCTGCTCAAATTGTGGGAACTCCGGCAAGACTTTACCCGACAAATCCACCGAGAATAGCGTCGGCAAACCCACCCGCCGACCTACTTCCAGATCACCATAGGCCGGAGCGATATGCACCAATCCGGTACCTTCGTGGTCGTCAGGATTAACCTCTACTATTTCGTCGTTGATAGTGCGATAGGCTTGCGACAGGTCTATTTTTACTCCATCCTTGCCAACACCCTGATACAACGGCTGATACTTGAAGCCAACCAGACCCGAACCCTTAGCCGTGCCTAACACAGTCCAACGTTGGCTACCATCCCCGGCCTGTTGCGCACCGAACAGACTCTTCGCCAGCACCTCTGCCACTATTACACATTCCTCGCCCAAATCCGCCAGCACATAATTAGCCTCGCCTTTCAGGGCGACGGCGGCGTTGGCGGGTAGCGTCCAGGGGGTAGTCGTCCAGATTAGGAACGAAACGGGTTTACCTCCACTATCAAAAGGCAAACGAGTAGCTTCTTCCGTGCTCAATTTCAGCCGCACATAAACCGAAGGATCATCCACATCGTCCTTGAATCCCTGCGAAACCTCATGGTCAGCCAGACTGGTATTGCAACGCGGACAGTGCATAGTCACTTTGTAGTCCTGGAATAACAGATTTTTATCCCAGAAGCTTTTGAGTATCCACCAGCCCGTCTCGATATAGTTGTTATCGTAGGTGATATAAGCTTTATCCAAATCTACCCAGAAGCCGATGCGCTCGGTCATACGCTCCCACTCTTTGACGTACTCCCAGACCGACTCCCGGCACTTCTGGTTAAATTCGGCGATGCCATATTTCTCAATGTCCTGCTTGCCGCTAAAACCCAGCTTTTTCTCAACCTCAAGTTCAACCGGGAGGCCATGCGTATCCCAACCACCCCTACGCGGCACGTAATAGCCCTTCATGGTTTTGTAGCGTGGAAATAGGTCTTTGAATACCCGTGCCAACACGTGGTGGATACCAGGTCGCCCGTTAGCGGTGGGTGGGCCTTCGTAAAATACAAAACGCGGCCCACCCTGGCGGGCTTCGACGGTCTTTTTGAATATATCCGACTCTTTCCAGAAGCCTAATACATCTTCTTCCAGAGCCGGGAAGTTGACTTTATTATCAACATCTTTGAATTTTACAGATTTAGTTTCCATTAATTAGCCTAACCCTCTATATAGTTGTCGGTTGTTGGGAAAGCTGGCAGCCATCAACTTTCAGCTGTCAGTAATTCTTAATAACTTGTTACTCGTTACTTTTTACTCGGCCATCAGCACTCTATTTGTGTTCGGTAAAGACGAGTTGCGCCCCGTAAAACATAAAAATACTTCCCGCGAACCAGTTCTGAAAAGTTATAAATTTTCGGTTATTTTGCAGCAAATCCCGCGTCAGGCTGGACATTACCGCAATCAGCACGTTAACCACCAAAGTTACCGCATTTAACACTACCCCCAAAATCAGGAGTTGCCAGGTGACAGAACCTCGGCTGGGGTCTACGAACTGCGGCAAGAAGGCCAATAAGAATAGGGCTAACTTGGGATTGATAACGCCCGTCAACATCCCTTGATAGAAAACCTTTAACAAGCCCTTTTCCCGGCTGCCGCCCGCCTCCGTCAACGAACCTTTGGAGGTAATGGTTTTGATGCCCAGATAAATTAGATATAGTGCCCCGGCAATCTTGATAATGTCAAAAACGAAGGGGACAGCCAGCAACAAGGCCGACAGGCCAAAGGCCAGGGCCAGAATATGCGAAAACATTCCAGTCGCCGCCCCTAACGAAGAAATAATCCCGGCTTTCTGGCTAAAACCCACGCTGGTACTGATGACATAGAGCATGGCCGGGCCGGGGGTAATGGCTAAAATTAGCGAAGCCAGACTATATGCCAATAAGGTGGTTAGTTCCGGCACAATTGTACCTGCTTTCTAGAACTTTATTATTTCCTGAAAACAAAAAAGCCCGTCCCCAAAATTCTACCGTTTGTAGAAAAGGGACGAGACCTTAAAAATCCCGCGTTACCACCCTGGTTAGTTGCTGCCTCTAAAAAGCCAGCGAACCCACTCTGCCGAATGCGTGTTCACACTCGCGCCCCTGATAACGGCAGGCGATCCCGGTTTAACCTAGACCTATTAAGGTTTCAGCAAACAGCTCCAGAGTGATTTTCGACTGAGCCTCCGCGTCCCTTCTCACCAACCGGGACTCGCTGGCAGCTTTGGCAATCAGCTTACTCTTTCCTTCACAGCCTTTGTAACTTGCTTATTCAGTTGGATATATTTTAGTTAAAAGCCTCACTTTTGTCAACTAAATTTAGATTATCGGCTGACGAAGCAGCCTCCTAAAAATTATTTGCTTTCAACAGAAGCCGACGCTTGAGGAACGGTTAGATTTCGAGGCTGCCTTGCGCTGAGTATTACTAGCCCAACCGCCCCGATAGTTATCAAACCGCCAATCCAACCAGTGTCCGTCACCGACATATTGGAAACAACAACCCCGCCCAAGGCCGCTCCCGCCGCATTACCAAAATATAACATCGAGGAATTAAACGATAACACCAGAGTCGGGGCTTTGGGTGCAAGCCCTACCAGGCGGCTTTGTTGCAAGGGGTTAAAGCTAAAGCCAATCAGCCCCCAGATTACAAAATCTATTATTACCCCTATTACACTTCCGCTAATTACCGACAATAGGAACAGGCTAAGAGCCAAACCGCTTAAACTTGCAGTAAGTGCCAGACTTAAATTCCACTTGTCGGCAACTCTTCCACCCAGGCTATTCCCAATCACCGCCGGTACTCCAAACACAAATAACATCAGGCTTATGCCAGTACCGTCCAGACCAGTATTTACTTTGAGTAATTGGGCAATATAGGTAAAGACCGTAAACTGGGCGGTATATTGGCATAAAGTTACGCTCAAGGCCAGAACTATACGGGGCTGACTTAGCAATCCAAACCATAGATTCAGGCTCAAAGGGGTGGAAGAATCCAGGGTTTTAATAGTGAAATAGATAGCTCCTGCCGCTACCAAACCCAGGAAAGCCACTAGCGCAAAGGAAAATCGCCAGCTAAAATTACTACCCACAAAAGTACCGAGCGGCACCCCAATCACCGTAGAAATCGGCAAGCCAGAGAAGACCAGAGCCAGAGCCCGCCCTCGTTCGGCGGGTGGGGCGAGACTTATTGCTACCGCCGATGAGGTAGGCGTAAACAAAGCTCCGCCCATCGCTGCCAGAATTCGGGTTACAAACAGCCATTCAAAAGTTGGTGCAATAATCGCCAACAAATTAGCCCCAACCAAAATCAACATCGCGGTTATTAAAAGAGCGCGACGAGGCATACGACTGGTAAAAGCTGCCAGTAAAGGAGCGGCTATCGCATAGGTCAGGGCGTATATTGTCACCAGTTGCCCAGCTAATGTCACCGATACGTTCAAATCCTGTGCCAGTTTGGGCAAAATCCCGGTTATCACCAACGAACCCGTACCCGCCGCAAAATTCCCCAAAGCCAATATTATCAGGCGCAACTTCATAATTATTTCCTTCCAGAAGGTCTAAATGGCGAGCCAATTCTTAATATGATAGTTGGTTTAGGGTAGTTTCTAAATAACCCGAGCTTGTTCAATAGTTCAATATATATTGAACTATTGAATTATAGCCCTGACTCAGTTATACTGTCAAGAGATAATTATTAGACATTGGAGAAAAATGAAAACCTTATATCATCCCAAAACCGAAGATATCGAACTGGCAAATGTGCTATACGCCCTCGGCGACCAGACGCGGCTGCAAATTGTTAAAAACATGGCTAACCGCGAATTATCTTGTAGCGAGGTTGGACTGGACAAACTTAAATCTACTTTGTCCTACCACTATAAAATGTTGCGAGAGGCTGGGATTATCCGCACACGTATTGAAGGAACTCAACGCTTTATGTCCCTGCGACGGGACGATTTAAATAGCCGCTTTCCCGGTTTCATGGACACAATTTTAGTTTCACTCACCAAAACGGAAGAGCTTGTGACTTCCGAGAAATAAAATATCCTGGTTTAATAATCTCTTTGGCAATATAAGGCGTTGTTGTCTTGACTATTGCAAAGAAATATCATACAAATAAGCTGTCGTTGATGATTTTAAACCTACAGGCAACTTGGAGGCTAATTTAAATAATCAGCGAGTCAGTGACAGCAAGGACTCCAAACGACCCACCGAATTTTAATACCAACGACCCTACACAGGAAACAGATAAGTCGAAAGCTGATCTCAATTCAGTAAAAAGCAGGTTTGCTGTCCCAGAATCTGGGAAGAGGGTCATGAGGATAAGTCACAACTTCATACCAATGCCGAAATTACTTTATAGGTAAGTCTTGAGTCCATTTGCGAAATTAGTAGTACCTTAATTCCACAGTTCGACAATGGCATCAACAGAGGTCCTACACGAATATTTACAAAGATAATCATATTATTTCTATCTTAATTCTAACTCACTCCAGAGTGTCTGGGAAATTGGGGGTAAATATTTGGATAGCTTTTTTATAGAGGGACTCTAACTATGCCTTCAAAAAACCTGAAATCTAACCAGGATGCGAATCCAGGCTGTTTCTCATTCGTTACTGTTTTGTTAGTTATTTTTTTAATTTTCCAGGCAACGATTGGTACCGAAACAGCCCAAGCTATCACTATTCTGATGGGTATTACAATGGTAATTGGTATTCCAATTATAAAATTGTTACATAGTAAAGATAAATCGAAATCAAACTCTCCGAAGTTGCCATTAAATGCAACGAAAACTGCTTCTAATATAAAACCACTGGCGGAAGGGGATCTTGAAACAACATTACGCAGTTACTACCTAACAAATAACTTCCCTGACCTTCTAAATTCCCTACATAAGGAACTTCCAGCGTGGAGACTGAGTAGTAGTATTATAGAAGTAGTCGAAAATCTAAAACTTCTTAACGATGTTATCAAAACTGCCAAGGAAAAAGGTCTAGAGGTGAGCCTCGCATCAAAATTTGAGGGAGAAGCACGGCAAGGGGCAGATGTTCTGTGGTCGTTGACGGATCGAATAGCACCTTTTAAAACACACCTAGACCCAATATTAACCTTGATTGCTAGTTGACACCCATAAGCAAACCTTACAAAATTGAGTTGACCAAAACCAATCTACGTAAAGGAGGAACTTATGAGTGCCGAATGGATTATAACGATTTTTGTAATGATTGACGACTTGATGGAACAAT
>JBBQZS010000021.1:0-95800 GCA_038207495.1 Chloroflexia bacterium | reverse complement strand
CTAATCCAATTGGCACTGTAGCCAGTGATTTGGGCCACCTGGTTTACGCGGTTATCCCTGGCAAGTAGCCAGATGATCTGCCAGTGACTGCGTTCGGCGGGGTTCTCGGCTTGCCGATAGCGGTTTAGCAATTCCTCCTGGTTCAAATAGTCTTTTATTTTAGTTATTTTTGGCATGCCTCTATTGTACACTATTTATCAAGACTTGGTATGACTACTGAAAACTGATTACTGAGGACAATTTATGGCTTTTGAACTGTTTGTAAATGGCACTTTGATGCGGGACTTGGCTTTGCACCCCAATATGGGCGACTCTGAGTTTCTGGGCGAGTTCCGCACTACTCCGCGCTATCGGGTTCACACCATCAATGATGTTCACCCCGGTATGTATCGGCTGGAAGAGGGTGAGGAAGGCGGGGCCAGCATTATAGGCGAGCTATATATAGTGGCGGACGAAACCTGGGCGGCGATAGAGGCGGGCGAACCACCCAACCTCTATCGCGGCAAGGTTGAGCTTGAGGATGGGCGCGAGTTCTACGGGATTCTTTTCCCCCGCCACCTCGCCGAGCAATACCCCGAAATTACCAGCTTTGGCGGATGGCGAGCCTATTGGGGTAGCAAGAAGGAGTCAGGAGTCAGGAATCAGGAGTCAGAAAAGGGAGAATAAGTTTTTTACTCGTTACTCGTTACTTTTTCCGACAACCAACAACTAATAACCAACAACTGACAACCGATATTGGAGCAGTAGTTATGACCATGATAGACGCAAAACCTTATCAATTTGAGCTTCAGCCCGAAAGTACCGCGTTGCTCATTATAGACATGCAGCGCGACTTTTTAGAGCCGGGAGGTTTTGGCGAGTTACTCGGCAACGACGTTTCGCAACTGCGCCACGCTATCGAACCAACCCGCCGGGTGCTGAAAGTTTTTCGGGAAATGGGCCTGATGGTGGTGCATACCCGCGAAGGCCATCGTCCGGACCTGACCGATTGTCCACCCGCCAAAAAATCACGCGGCAACCTCGAACTTGGGATTGGCGACCTCGGCCCAATGGGTCGCGTTTTGGTGCGCGGCGAGTGGGGACATGATATTATTGACGAGCTAAAGCCAGCCCTCGGCGAACCTGTAATAGACAAACCGGGTAAGGGCAGCTTTTATGCTACCGACCTGGAGCGGATTTTACTCAACCGGGGGATTAAACGGCTGGTAGTGACGGGTGTAACCACCGAAGTGTGCGTCCAGACCACTGTGCGTGAGGCCAATGACCGGGGTTTTGAGTGTCTGGTGCTGGCGGATTATGTGGGCTCTTACTTCCCGGAATTTCAGGAAGTGGGCCTCAAAATGATTGCAGCCCAGGGTGGCATTTTTGGCTGGGTTACCGATTCCGCCCAATTGCTGAAAGAACTAGGCGCAGTTGTTCTCTAAAAAAAAGAGGTATACATGTTAGAAACATTTCAGAAAGAAATTAGCTTACTTGATAACGAAACTATTGCCGGACTGCCGATTCATTATGTGCCCTTAATCAAGGCGACCCCCGAAAATACCGCCGAATTTGGTCTTTATCTGGGTAGCGAAGTGCCGGAGAGCGGCCTGTCAATCCCGTTTTATCGGGGCAGCGTGCAGGAAGGTCACAATTTCAAATTTCAATATCGGGACCATGCGGTGATTCGCTCGGCCAAAATTATGGAGCGCAACCCACAACTGGATTGGCTGGAACGCCACCTGAACTTGACCCAACTTTTTGTGCCGCTCGGTACAAAAGGCTATATTCTGGTATTAGCTCCACCCAACCAGGACGAAGGTAAACAAGTGCCTGACCTGGATAAAGTTGTGGCCTTTTTGTTTGAGCCGGGAGTGGGATTTATGATGCACCTGGGAACATGGCACGATTTCCCCTTTGCTGCCGAGGACGAAGTAACGGTTATGACTGCCAATTCCGCCGAAGTGGTGGAGGCTCTGGCTACTTGCGATGGGCCGCGTGAACTTTTCGCGGGGGATGTCCATAAAATCAATGTTCCTGCCCGCCTGGGGGTGCGTTTGACGGTGGAGTTGCCCCACTAATGCCCGAACTTCCCGCGCTACCCTTCGATTATTCGGCTCTGCCGGAGCGCAAAAGCTGGCGATGGCCTGACCAGAAAGGGCTGGCGGCCTGGGTGGTGGTTAATATTGAGCATTTTGAATACGGCAAGCTGGGGACGGCTATTCAACCCCACCTGACCAGCCTGCCCGAAATTGCCAATTATGGCTGGCGCGACTACGGCAACCGGGTGGGCATCTGGCGCATGTTCGAGCTATTTGACCGCTATCCTCAAATTAAAGTTACCGCTGCGCTGAACGCCGATATTTGCCGTTACTACCCCCAAATTGTAAATGCTGTTCTGTCGCGGGGCTGGGAAATTATGGCGCATGGACCGAATAATTCCACCGAACAGGCCGGGTTGGAGGAAGAGGCCGAGCGCAATCTTATAAATCAAACCCTCAAGATTATTCAAGATGGTACAGGCCAGCGTCCGACGGGTTGGTTGACCCCCGGTTTCTCGATAACCACCCGCACTTTTGACCTGCTCCACGCTGCTGGAATTCGCTATCTAGCCGATTGGGTGAACGATGACCAGCCCTACTATTTAAAGCTAGCTAACGGCGAGAAGCTGGTAGCTGTCCCTTACACTCTCGAAACCAACGATATTACGCTTTGTCTCAGTGGGCGGTTGACCGGGCCTGAGTTCAGTCAGGCCGTGTGTGACCAGTTTGACCAGCTTTATCAGGAAAGCGAGTCCGCCAGCCGGGTTTTTACCTTTGCTCTTCACCCCTTTATTGTGGGTCAACCTCTCCGAATGCGCTACCTCGAAGAAGTTTTGCAACATCTGACCTCTCACCCCGATGTTTGGTTTGCCACCGGGAAGGAAATTGCCGCCCATTTCGCGGAATTAGCTATCTAAAAAGATGGACTACTCTGTGAGTTAATCCCTTACTATATCTAATTGAGTTCCAAGTGAGTTACATAACGGTTACAACAGTTCTGGCTATTTGGTTCAGGCTAATTATAATTATTCTCAGAACTGGTCGCAATAGCTAATCCAGCCAGAGCAAAAAGAGGTTTCGGAGTGAAAATCCAAAAGTAACTTTAGAAGGGGAAGAAATTATGAGATACGCAAACCCGGATCGAAAAATGATGATTATTCTTATGTTGCTGACAGGTACGCTTTTAGTCAATCTGTTTAGTGGTGGCAACGCCTCTACTTCAGCGGTAACAGCCGCCAACGCTCAAACGGCGGCTAATTTTGAAACTAGCCCGTCTAACTTCAAGGGCGGCCCGGTTGTGACCAAGCCCCTGGCTGCCCCTCAAGTTATTACTGGCTGCGTACGTAATGTTACTACCTCAACCAAGATAATATTAGGCGGGCGGAATATAAAGCCCGGCGAACTTCTGGTAATTCCTGCTACTGGCGTATGTGATGTTAGTGAAACCATCCTTAGTTGGAACGTACAAGGTCCTGCCGGTCATGATGCCCCCAGGAAAATTACGGGCTACGTTTTTCCTGATGGGATATTTAGAGGCACGGGCTTTACCGTTACCCATAATAGCCTAGGTCATTGGACGATTAGTTGTCCAGCGGGTACATTTCCAGATGTCCCTATACCCTTTTTCCAGGCATCCGGGCCGCTAACTATTTCAAGCTGGATTTCATATACCGATGGGAGTTTTACTGTGGATGTAAATACCAATAATATTAACATTTCTTTTTGGTTTATTATTCAGACTCTAGCCTAGTTGTTAGTGTTACCGCCGGGTTGTAATTGTCAAACCTTTTTCAACCCGGCCTTTTTTCATCGAATTCTCATTCTACTCTGAGCTAACTGTAGTAAAGTTAATACGGGTTGCCGTTTGCTAATCTAAAGTCAAAAGTCAAAAACGAACCTATGACCTGTGACTTTCGACCTTCGACTTTGGACTTCATCCGACGACTGACAACGGATAACTGACAACTATTTAGAAGGAGAAATTTGACAATGGCTTACAAAGTGCGTGAAAAAGTCTCGCTTGAACAGCTTGACTACATGAAACGCTATCTGGCAGAAGAAACTTACGATGATTATAAAGCGGGGGAATTTACCCGCCGCCGGATGCTAAAACGCTTAACGTATCTTTTTGGTAGTAGCACGGTTGTAGCCAGCTTCCTGGTAGCCTGTGGTGACCCAACCGCCACCAATGTTCCCACCACTACCACTGCTGCCGCTACCACCACCGCCCCAACCACTACTGTCGCTACCACCACCGCCGCGCCGACTACTACAGTAGCAATTACTACGGCGGGTGCGGCTGCCGGGGCTACCACCACTGCGGCTGCACCACCACCCGCCGCCACTCCTGGTACTGCCAAAGGCCCGTTGGTAGTGGCTGCTAACGACCCGGCGGTTAAAGGAACTGACATCACTTTCCAGAGCGATACTACCATTATGGCCTATATGGCTGAACCTGTGGCGCAGGGTACTTACCCCGGAATTATTGCTATCCACGAAAATCGGGGCCTTACCGATCATATCAAGGATGTAACCCGACGGTTGGCGAAGGCTGGTTATGTTGCCATAGCGGTGGATTTGCTCTCCCGCGAAGGTGGTACTGAAAAAGTGACTTTCGACAAAAGACCCGCCTCTTTAACCGCTCAGGGGGCTCAGGATAAATTCATTAAAGACCTTAACGCCGGGGTTGCTTATCTCGAAGGTCTGAAACAGGTTAAACCGGGCAAATATGGGGTCGTGGGTTTCTGTTTTGGTGGTTCTTATACTTTGCTATTAGCTGCCAGCAATCCCAAAATCGCAGCGGCGGTGCCCTATTACGGGACTACCCCCCAGCCCCCCAGCCTGATGGCAGCTACCAATGCCGCTATTCTGGGCCAATATGGAGGTACTGATACACGGGTTAACAATACTATTCCCGACCTGGAAAAAGTGATGAAGGATAACAACAAGACTTACGAGAAGAAACTCTGGGATGGGGCTGGTCACGCCTTCAACAACGATACCGGGGGTAGTTATAACGAGGTTGCCGCCGTGAACGCCTGGACTAATACCACCGCCTGGTTCAATAAGTATTTGAAGTAACGGGTTGTCAGTTGTCGGTTGTCAGTTGTCGGTAGAATTCTAATGTGTGAAATTTTCTGCTTGTAGCTGATAACTGACAACTTTTCTCTTATCCACTTTTTCTAAAATTGGTATAGTTTATGGTAGAATTTTTATCTAATTAGTTGAGCAAATTATAGAGGTACAAACAGAAGATTAATCCATTTTAAGAAATTTTGAACTTCAGGAGAAGTAGGATTCAAATAGCCTTTGGTAATTGCAAGCCCTAAAGGTTTTCCAGGTTCATCTTGCCATGCTAAAAAAGTGTGAATGTGACCTTTGGCACTAGGTATTTTTTGATTAATAGCTTGAGCTTCAACTAAACTGTTTCCAGCTAAAGCCCAAAGTGGATTGGTAGTCTTATCCGGTACTAGATAGCTTACAAAATCTTCCAACATGCCTGGTAATTTATTGTTTGGCATTATCCAAATTCCTACAGTTGCCGGTCTTCTAGTACGGTTAAAAATTGTGCCATCTGGTTCAGGTGCACTAAAGCTACCACTGTAACCAAGTTTTTTCAAGGTATTTGTCAAAGCTTCCCAGCGGTTGGTTAGTTTATCATCAGCATCAATTACAACTCCAATCTGTTCTACTTCACTACCGAGTATTTGTGGCTCGAAACTTTCAATTAGTTTATCAACACCTTCAGAATCTACATATTCAATTTTTTCGGAGACATTATGAAGCTCTATAAGGCGTTTGCAAACAATTATGTCATCCTTACCTTCAAGTAATAGAATTTTTTTCTGGGGCATACATTATCGAACCTCAATTTGTTCTCTGGTAACTATGGTCAGTAATTTTTCATCAAATAGAGTAGGGATTATGGTTTCTGCTTCTTTTTCCAAGCGAATAACCGTTCCTTCTTCTTTTCCGTTGGCTACGGCAGCTCTTTGGAAGGCTTCAATACAATCCCAACTATGAGTCGTAGCAAAAACTTGGATATTGAGTCTAGGAGCTATCTCAAAAATCAATTTCCATAACTGTTCCTGTACTGTATAATGCAATCCATTTTCAATCTCATCCACCAAAAAAAAGCCATCTTTTGAATTCACTAGGGCAAGCATTATTTCAAATATTCTACTCATCCCGTCCCCTAAACTACGAAGCGGCACAGGTTTAGCAATTCGTTGTAATTTAACTTTAACTGAACGATTAGATGCACCCAAATCCACAACTGCTATACGATCAACATCTGGAATAATAATTCGCAGACCGTTTGTTATTTGTTCTTCCGCCTCAGTTAGTACAGTTTTATCCCATAAACGACGAATCTGACTATCCGATAAACCAGATGTAGAAATATAAAAATTTGGCACAGGATTGGGTTCGACTCTTTCTGCCAAAGTTCGGTTATAAGTATAAAAGTCTCGATCTAAAGGAGATATACCTAAAGATTGCTCTCCTAAATTAATTTCTAGGGTTGGAATATTGTCTCCAAATAAGCTTAGTTGGCGACCTACCACACGACGGTCATCACGCCTTGGGTCAATAGGAAGCCATTTAACTTGTAATTTGAGGGTTTTTTCGGGGATAGATAAAGGGCCTATTTCAAGGAAAGGTTCGCTTTTTTCTGCAATACTTTTTCTTCCATAAAATAAATACTCAATTACTGAAAGTAGAGTAGTATCTTCATCACTTTCGCTACTGGAAGACAGCCTACGAGTTGAAACCTCTCTACGGTTTTCCAAGATAGACACTATAGAAAGTAGCGAGCCTCTTTCGGAGTAAAGTCTAAGACTTTCTAAAATTGAGCTTTTGCCTACACTGTTTTTGCCTACAAAAAGATTTACCCTGCCTAACTTTTCTAATTTCAAATGCTGGTAGCAGCGAAAGTTCTTAATTTCCAAATTTTCCAAAAGTAGCTTTTTCATGGTAAATCTCTCATTATCAATAATTTAGCAATAAAATTAACGCAATTATAACATAGCCTGTCATTTTTGATCCCTAGCCTAATCCAGCTTCGGGCGGTATTGCGCCCAGGGCTGGAGATTCTCGAAGGCGGCGGAGGCTTGTAAAACCAACGCATCCGCAAACCGCCGACCCACAATCTGCAATCCCACCGGCAAACCATCGCTTGTAAAACCGCATGGCACACTTGAGGCGGGTTGCCCAGTCAAGTTAAAGGGATAGGTGAAGGGTGTCCAATCTAGCCCTTCAATTGATTTTCCGGCTAAGTTCGCGGGTGAGATTATACCTAGCTCAAAGGCGGGTTGGGGCAGGGTTGGGGTAAGCAACAAATCATATTTGCTGAAAAAGCGGCGGACTACATCCCAAAAGTTTTGGCGGTCAATCAAGGCCTGCCCATAGTCGCGCCCACTAAGGTTTTGCACTCGTTCCGCCATCTGCCGCAAGCCAGGGTCCAGCAAGTCAGCCTTTTCAGGTAAATAATTCCGCAGAGTCGCAATTATACCCGCATAGAAAAAGACATTAAAGAAAGAGGTGGGTGCCGCAAAACCGGGGTCGGCTTCCTCCACCTCCGCCCCCAGCTCGGTAAAGCGTTGAGCGGCTTTTTTGGTCAATTCCAGCACTTCCGGCTCAACTGACGCATAGCCAAGCGTACCACTCCAGGCCACTTTAAGCCCTTTCAAACCCTGCTTTACTCCCAAATCACAGGCGGCTAGATAATCGGTACTATCGGCTGGCAGGGAGTTGCGGTCACGCTCGTCCGGCCCCGCCAAAACTTGCAGCAACAACGCGGCATCCGCCACCGTGCGGGTCATTGGCCCAATGTGCGAGAGGTCTCCAGTTGCACTTGGCGGATAAATCGGCACCCGCCCTACCGAAGGTTTCAGGGCGAAAATCCCGCAATAAGAGGCCGGAATCCGCACCGAGCCGCCCCCGTCCGTACCTAACGCCAGCGAGCCAAGCCCCGCCGCTTGAGCCACCCGCCGTTCGTTCCAGATTCCAGGGATTGCGAGTTGCGCCAAATACCTTGTTATCGGTGCTGCCCCGCCAACCCAATTCTGGTGTATTGGTTTTGCCAAAAATAATTCCGCCCTCGGCCTTGACCCGTTCAACCACCGGGGCATCCTCGCCCGGGACAAAATCGGCATAAAGCAACGAGCCGCGTGTGGTGCGAATCCCTTTGGTAATAATCAAATCCTTGACCGAAACGGGTATGCCCAAAAGCTTGCCGCCAGTCTCACCCCGCATAATGGTGGCTTCGGCCTGTTTGGCCTGTTCGCGGGCAAGTTCGGGGGTGGGAGTACAGTAGGCGTTAACTACCGGATTTAGTCGCTCAATCCGCTCCAGAAATGCCTCGGTAACTTCCACCGGGGAAAGTTCTTTAGTGGCGATTTTCTCCCGAAGCACCGTCGCCGGGGTGTAGCACAACTCAGTATTATTCATATCACCTCATTTTACAAAAATAGCATTGGGTAAAAAGGCACTGACCGTCCAGTTTGGCGCATCCACAATCTGGCTGATTTTCAGGTCAACCACCACGCTACACAAAATATAGGCTTCTTCCGGGCTGAGTTTATGCTCGTCCACCAGATATTCAATCATATACCGGATGGCTTGCTGGCTGGCAAATTTAAGGTCGGGGTGGTGGGCGGTGGTGGCAAAATAGCCCTTTTCCTCGCCGCGCGTGGCGGTAGTGCGGTTAATCCAGAAACGCGGTTCAGGAATTTGTTTATCTTTCAGCAGATTAAAACGCAAATTTACCAGCCCATCAGTTTCAATAGCCGTAATACAAACCTCGCCATCTCCCTGCGCGGCGTGACAATCCCCAACCGAAAATAAGCCGCCCTCTACCGTTATCGGCAGTTGAAGGCGGCTTCCGGCGGTGAGTTGTTTTATGTCCATATTCCCACCAAAGCGGCGGGGTGGAATAGTGCTATGCTCGCCCTCTTCGTTCCAGGCCAACCCCATCACCCCACAAAACGGCTCTAGCGGTACTCGAATACCGGGCCGAAATTCTGCCCAGCCTTCGGCGGTCTGCAAATCCCAGATGTTCAGAAAGGATTTATCAAAGTCATCGGGCAAAAGACCGCGCCCCGGTCCGAAAGAAGTCCAGCCCCGCTTGGCGGTTTGGATATTTAGTACTTCAATTTCCAATATGTCCCCCGGTTTGGCCCCTTTGATATAAACCGGCCCGGTCAACGGGTGTCCATCTTTGGTTTTGCGGGTTTTAAAACCATCCCAGGCATGCCCATCGCTGGCATCACGGGTCTCAAAAGCTACGGAATCGCCCGGTTCTATTTCCAGGCGGGGGGAAATCGAGTTGTCCCAGCAATAGTGTAATATATCGGTTGCCAGTTCGTGTCTTGCCATTAAAATTATTCTCCTATGATACTTTCGCGAGCTACGTTGCAGATTTTAGTTGATAATACACGTCCAGCGTTACTTTTTCAATTTAGTTAGTATTGCTATGGGATTTCTCCTATGCTATATTATTTAAGTGGTAATGTTACCACCTGGAAAGTTCTAAACTATGAATAAGTGCAAAGCTCAACCACCCTGGTAAGTTCAAAATAGCTATTTAGCACTCCCCTCAACCAACCTCCTTTATGGGAGGCCTGGATATTTTTGTGTCCGCCGCTTAAAACCCCAACCCGATGATTTAGATGGAATATGACCTTGTTTTTGGACATGGTTAATTCCCTGCGCCCGTCCGCCTCCTTTGCTCCGTCTGCTGTCAGCAACTTTTTTACCACAAACAGACGGAGTAAGGAGAATGGAATATATTTGCGGAAAACAAACCGCCACTTTAGAGTTGGCAGTTTTTAAGACTTACCTTGAGAAATATCGGAAAGCATTAGTAGATGTTGGTACGGGTGACGGGCGGTTTGTACAAGAATCTGCCCGGAAATGCCCTGGGCTGTTGACTATTGGCCTGGATGCTTGCCGGGAAAATTTGCAGCAGGCTTCACCAAAGACTTTACCTAACACCCTGTTTCTTATCGCTAATGCCCTGTGTTTGCCGCCCGAACTAACCGGGGTAGCTGACCAGCTAACCGTAAATTTCCCCTGGGGTAGTTTACTGAACGGTTTGCTGGATGGAGAAACGGGTTTAACCGAAAACCTGTTCAAGCTGTTGCGACCAGGTGCCGCTTTAGAAATTCGTTTGAACCAGAGTGCAATGGAGAAAGCTGGCTATTCATTGGAGGAAGGGGGGCTGAAAATCCAGCATAATTTAAGGTTGGCTGGTTTCAGGGTCACTAACGCGCTAAAGTTAGAGGGTGAGGCCCTGAAAGCAGTACCGACCACCTGGGCTAAACGTCTGGCTTTTGGTCGGGAGGCCGCCGCCCTTTATTTGAGGGCTACCCCACTAAGCCTGTATGTTGGCGAAGACCAGGTTCCCGACTTTACCTGGGCTCGTTAGCCTGATAAGATAGGGTTGGTTGACCTAACCCCTAGCCCCTTCCCTGATTCAGGGGAGGGGAATCAGCTGATTACTGACAACTGATTACTGAATACTTCTCAGAAAAGGAAAATATGAGTACAAATATTTCGGATGTAGCGGTCAAAACTATTACCGGGCAGGAGAAAAAGCTGGGCGATTATGCCGGAGAGGTGCTTTTGCTGGTGAATGTGGCTTCGCACTGCGGTTTTACCAGGCAATATACCGGGCTAGAGGACCTCAACCGTAATTTCAAGGAAGCCGGATTGCGGGTGTTGGGCTTTCCCTGCAACGATTTTGGTGGACAGGAGCCCGGCACTAAAGAGGAAATAGTCGAGTTTTGCAGCACGAAATTCAACGTTAGTTTTGAGTTGTTTGATAAACTGCACGCAGTTGGGCCGGAACAACACCCGCTCTATGCCCGGCTTACCAAAGCGGTAGAACCTGCCGGAGATATAGCCTGGAATTTTGAAAAGTTTCTGGTAAACAAGAAGGGTGAAGTAGTTGCTCGCTGGAAAAGCAGCGTCCCGCCCGAATCTGAGCAGGTTGTTTCAGCCATCGAAGCGGAACTGGCGAAGTAGTTAAGAGCTTGTCATAAGTCAGAAGTAATATTAAAGAATTTTTGTAGGGGCGAACCTCGTGTTTGCCCTTCCGAACAGGGTAGACACGGAGGTCTACCCCTACTTATTCGGAATATCGCTTAATCCTGCCAGCCTAACCACCTGGTTTTTTCCTGAAAAGGTATCAAGGTCCGCTCCGAAACTGGCACCGCCGGATAGCCTAGATAGACAAAAGCCACAATATGTTCCTCCGGCTCAAGTCCCAGGTAAGCCTTAACTTTGGGATTAAAGGAAGGTGCGCCTGTTCGCCAGATACTTGCCAGCCCTAGCGAGTTTGCCACTAACAACATATTTTGTACCGCCGCCGATACTGCCTCAACATTTTCTATATCTACAATTTTTGGGCTATTGGGGCGGGTGGAGGCAACGGCAATCACCACTGGCGAACGCAGTAATTTCTTCCGCTCCTTATTTATAGCGGCCTGAGCCTTTTCGCTTTGGGTTTCTTCCATAATTGCCGCCAGCGACTCCGCCATGATATTGCCTATTTCCAGGCGCGAATCCCCCGCCAGCACAAAAAATTTCCAGGGCTCGACCTCGTGGTGGTTGGGCGCATGGGTCGCCGCTTCCAGAATTAGTTCGATTTGCTCGCGGGTGGGCATTTTATCGGTCATCTTTCCGACACTGCGCCGGGTTTTGATTGCTTGCATCAAGTCCATCTATAACTTCCTTTTTTATAAAAGTAATAAGTAGTCAGTAATCAGTTATTGTTTTCGACTTTAGCCCTTCATGCCACAATATCGCGGCGTTCGAATAATTGCCAGGCCAGAATAAATCCTACCAAAAAGGTCAACAGCAACACCATTATATTAGCCAGGGGAAGATACCCCGAAGCCACGATAGTTTGTGGGTCGTAGAAACGGAAGGGCGATAAAATCCCTAATAGGTTTAATACTGGTAAACCAGAAAGAAAATCTGCTGTAAAGGCCAGCAGAGCAAACGCGGTGGCCCACCCCGCCACTGCTGCCGCCGAATTATTCAGAGCCGAAATTATCAAAGTTACGCCCGCCAGAGCCAGAAACAGAGCGTAAGCGTTAAGACCGATTAGCACGAAAGGCCAAAGATTTATCGCTTCGCCCAGGTCAACCAGCGTTATCCCCAGGGCTGTCCCCGCCACCGACCCGGCTACTACCAGCAACAAACTTACCACAATTTCGGCGGTTTTACCCAATAATAAAGTCCGGCGTGACACCGGGCGAGAAAGCAAAAACAAAATTGTGCCCCGCTCAATATCGCCCGCTACCGCATCGCTGGCTCGACTGACCACAAAAGCCGAACCCAATCCCAGAAAGACCGGGTGGAAATAGCCGAAAGCGAGATAGTTGCGCGGGCCAAACCCTGCCTGTAAGTTGGGGGCAAGCTTCAGCAGCCGTTGCATATCCGGCCCCAATGACTCAAAAACGGTACGAGCTGTACCCGTACCGCCAATCGAAGGAAAAGTTACTGCCGTTACAAATTCAAACAGGGCCATGCCAGCGGCGAAAGCCAGAATTGATATTTGCCCCCGTACCAACGTTTTGGTAAAGATTATTCTAGCTTTAGCCTGGCCCATTCCTAAATTTCGCCGTTACCCTCACGTTGTTGGCGCAAGCGTTTTTCGAGCTCCTGAATCAGGAAATCGGCACTTGGCAACTCGCCATCATCGTCGTGGTCTCGCTCTCGCCAGCCTGGGCTTTCGTCCACCTCATCGCTCTCACCCGAATCGCCCCGGTCGTAATTTTCTTCCAGAGCGTGTACGAAGGTGGCAATATCGGGTTGGCGACCTACCGCTTCGGCTACCTGCGCTTCAAACTTCAGGGCATTGGTTTGAGCCTCACTCATGTCCAGCGAAAGGCCAAACAGTTGGTCAATTCCACCCAACAGTCGAGCGGCTACTTTCCAGTTTGGGCTAACCGAAAGATAAGTCGGCGCGATTGCCCACAACGAAGAATAAGGAATGTTACTTTCCTGCAAGCGCGTCGCTAATACCCCCACAATCCCGGTGGGGCCCTGATAACGCGAAGGTTGTGCGCCAAATCCTTCCAGAATGCCCCGGCGTTCGGGGTTGGTACTCCAGCCAGTTATCGGAACGGGGCGGCTATGGGGAACAGTAGCCACCATCGCCCCCAGAATCATAACTTCAGTAACATTACAACGCTGGCATATTTCCATAAAAACATCGCCAAAGGTGCGCCATTTGAGGTCAGGCTCGATGCCAATTAGTGTTACCAGCGAACGGTTGAGGCCAGCTATATTCTCCACCGCCGCAAACTGATTGTCGGGCCAACTTAATTTACGCAACCCGTCCGTGTCCAGGCTAACCATAGGGCGGTTTTCAGTAAACACATAAAATTCTTCAGGGTCAATCGTGGCAAAAGATTGAGACCCGCTTTTTTCTGACAAGAGCCGCACAGCTGTGCTGGCACTCCCGGCGGCATCATTCCAGCCCGAAAAGGCCGCTACCAATAAAGTATTCTCTAATTTAGGCCAGGATTCAGTTGTTGATTGAATGAAATCCATCGTAATTATTTTAGCTCCGCTTTTATATTTAGGACTTTCGCTTGAGGCCAATTATCAGGTTCAATATGTATTCGTTTAATTCAATTACTAAAATCCAAAGCGAAAGTCGTAATATTAATGATTTCTATTATTATATTCTATCATGGGCCAGGGTAAAGTGGTCAAAATAAAATTGCGGGCCAACCCTGACCCGCTTTTGAAACATTCTATTTTAGGACTTTCGGCTGAGGTCAATTATCGAGTTACAGAGCGAAAATCCTAAATTTGTAAGTTGCCCTAGTTGGCGGGACTATTCGGGCCGTTGAGCGAGCCAGCAAATCCTAATACTGCGCCAAAGAACAAGCCAGCTATACCCACCGGACTCCAGTTTTTAAAGCCGTCCGCCGCTAATATTCCGATTGACAGAACAACGCAGGCCCAGCCCCAGGCTCCCGGCCACCAGCGTTTTTGGTCAATCAGAAAATAAGGCACCGAACATAAAACTAATGTAGGAATTAATAACCACCAGCCCATAAATCGCCTCCTGCACCTTCTAGTTTTTACAATAATTGTCTACCAATACTCGCTAGATACAGATTCCTGCTAAAAAATCCCAGGTTCAACTATTCAAATTAGTAATCTTGTGTGACAGTGGCGAACTTGGGACTATTATAGCCTATTATCGGGCTTATGTAAATTCTATCGAACGGTTTATTTGTAGGGAATCCTGAAATATGTTAGGCTGTAAAATGGTTGTCAGTCGTAAGTTATCGGTTGACGGTAGAAAGAGCCGAATTGAAAGAGCCGAGGGCTGATTAGGGGCAGGGTCTCCCCGCCCAATAGAAAATATTACAAGGAAAAATAAAGATGAAAGTTGCGATTTTCGGTACCGGGGCGGTGGGCGGTTATTTTGGCGGTTTACTGGCTCTTGCCGGGCACGAAGTAAGTTTTATTGCGCGTGGGGCGCATCTGGAAGCCATTCTTCAGCATGGGTTAATACTCCGCTATATTCAGGGTGATCAACAGAGTGAGGAAATAGTAAAAGCTCCCGCTACCAACAATCCGGCGGAAATCGGTCAGGTGGATTACGTTTTGTTTGGGGTGAAAGCCTACGAAACCGAACAGGCCGGACGACAACTGCAACCCCTGATTGGGGAAAATACCGCTATAATTACCATCCAAAACGGTCTGGACAGCCCAAATCAGTTAGCGGCTCTATATGGAAAAGACAAAATTATGACTGGCGCGGCCCGGATTGAGATTACTTTGGGTGAACCGGGAGTAGTGGTTAAATATGGCCCGCCTCGTGGTGGCTGTAACCTGAATTTGGCTGAAATGTCGGGGGAACGGAGCGAACGGCTGGAAAAGTTGGTGGAGGCTTTTAAGGCCGTTGAGGTTTCAACCAGTCTTAGTACCGACCCGTTGCGCTTGCTCTGGACTAAATATCTCGTTTTAGCACCAACGGCTGGACTACTTTCGGTAGCACGCGCACATGGCGGGGAGGTTTTTAACCATGAACCCACCAAACTGTTATATCCGAAATTGGTTGAAGAAGCCGTGAACGTTGCCAGGGCTGAGGGAATTGAGTTTGACCCAGAGATTCTGGAAAGGTCGAAACATCCACTTTTCCCGGCTGATACCGCCTTCAAAAGTTCGTTACAACGGGATTTTGAAAAGGGTAAATCAACCGAGGTTGAGGAACTGATTGGTGCAATGGTCAGACGAAGCGCGCAGTATGGTGTGGAAACACCCCGCTTTGATACTATTTACGCTTTACTTTCTTTGGCAGCCAAAGTTGGCTACCGCTACAACGGTTAATTTAAAACCGCCCTTAATTCCGAAATAGTAAAAGGTTTTTGTAGAAACCCCTTTAGTTCTTTAAGCTGAGTTTTAACCTGCAGAATTTTTAGTTGAGTGTCAAAGTGGCCGGACATTAATATAAAATTGGTGTCTGGCAGTACCCCACTCTGGTGTAGCTTTTCAAATAATTCCAGGCCAGTACCGTTGGGCATATCGTAGTCGGAAATTACAATATCTGGCTGTCCGCTAACGGCTTTTTCATAGCCACTTACAAATTCACTCGCAGTTTCAACCTGATGACCGTCTCTGGTCAAGGCTCTACTAACCACGTTTAAGATCGCCGGATTATCATCAATTAATAACACTCTCATAACCATTTCGCTTTCCTCCAATGAAACTTAAGCAATAACTGTACCAGGTATTTTCTATTTAATAAACTGTTAGGTTGGGACTTTTTTCGGTGTTTGTGACGAAAAGCACATTTATCTCATGAGTATCTTTAGAGCGTGCGGTGTTGGGCTAATAGTATGGTCTATTTCAAGCCATAACAAGCGACTTATGACTTTATTAACGTAGGTATAAAGAACTATTGAGGGGTAGGTAGAATCGCAAATCAAAAAGCCCAAGCATTTAACTTCAGCTTTTCAATTCATTCATCCAGGGCTTCAAGAATTTCGCGGGCTTGCGTTCCGAGGTTAGCGTCCGGTTCATCGGTCATAAGAAGGAAAGCCTGTAAATCATTTCGGGCGGGGAGTGGTTGATCAAGTTGTAGAAAGACCAGGGCGCGGTAAAAGAAGGCTTCGGCGGCGGCACGGGGGTCACTTTCAATTGCTTGCGAGAAGTCATGGGAAGCCTCCTGGTAGCGTTCTAACTGGTAATAGGCCAATCCACGTCCGATATATGGCCCGGTTATTGCGCCTGCCGGATGCAATTCTATGGCTCTGGTATTATCGGCAATCGTTTGCTCATATTTTTCGAGCATAAAATAGACCCCGCCCCGCCGGAAATAAACCTCGGCGTCTTGCGGCTCAAGCTCTATGGCGCGGTCATAGTTTTGGAGGGCTTGTTCAAAATCTTCAATATTCTGATAACAAAGTGCCAGATTATAGTAAGCTCCCGCCATGCCAGGGGTATATTGCAAGGCTTGACTCAGGGCAATTATAGCTTTTTCAATCCGGTTTAGCTTTAAAAAGGCTACCCCTTGCCCGTTATAAACCTCAGCTAATTCGCTTTCGGGGGCATCCCCAAGTAAGGGTATCGCGGCCTCGTAATGAGTCAGGGCGATTTCCCAATCCTCATTTATCAGGGCTAATTCTGCCGATGCTACCAGTTCTTTAGCTTGCCGGGTCAAGTCGCTCATGGTTTCCTTGTTTGTATTGCACAAATTAATTAAGCTTACTAATCGGGTAGAAACTATCTTGCCAATTCAACGGACTTTAGCTGCCATATTATCACATTTGGAAACGTTATTGTTTTAGATTAGTTTGGTGAATATTTCGATGAACGTTTATTACAGGACGAAGTAATTTGCGGTTTTGAGATTAAGCCGATTGTGAAGCGGAATGTTATACTGTAATGCCAGTTTCCCAACTCTTTTAGATTACAATCAAGGTTAAAGTTTAGTCATAAACCCCTATTTACCTCTCGCCTTTTAAATTACAGTGTGTTATCATAAATCTAATTGGTCTGGTAGTTGAGACGTGGGGTCTTACTATGATTTTGAATTATACTGCTCAGTTTTACAAGCGAGGGTCATTTTATGCATACTGCCAGACTTGGCTTGGTTCAAGCCATCCATACTACTCAGTGCAAACTGTCCGACCACTTGATGAACGCACTTTTAACTATGGAATTGTGCGGCTCCGTTCGTTACATGACTCCTGAAGATTTTGAAGTATTGAAATCTCAGATAAATATGGCGATTGAGAGCTTGCGGTCAGGTAAAGATTTTACCGTTTCCCTGGAAAAAATGCTCACGACACCCGAAAATAAGCCCCAATTGAGTTTGTTGCGTCTCGATGAAGGGGCGGCTTAATTCGGATATTATCTACTGAAATTACTTTGTGGTTTCAATTAACTCCAGCCGATTGCCAAATGGGTCCCGACAGAACATTCGGCGTTGTCCCGGTGTTTCCTCTGGTATAGTTGCCTTGATGCCGGCTTCGGTTAAGCGTGACCGTAATTCAGTTAAGTTATCAACTAAAAAGGCACTATGGCGGCGACTTGCGCCATTCAAATCCTCGGCCTTCGGTTCGCTGCTGATATGAATCTGCTGCCCACTATTTCCCACTGCTAGCCAATAACCCGGTCTACCACTATCGGTTTCTTCCGGCCTGGGTAACAATTCCATGCCTAATAGTTCGTGGTAAAAATTAAAAGCATCTTCCAGAGCTTCCGGCCCCACCTCTATAGTCAAATTAACGTGGTGAATTCCTAATAAAAAGCCCATATTGTTTCTCCTTGAACGGTTTTTAGTCAATGGTTAGTTATAACTATGTTATACCATAGCCAGCCCAAACCTACCAATAGGAATAATCATTCAGCCTGATTAGAAAACCCAAACCCCACTATTTGGCTTGACCGGACACGCTATAATTCTATATATTGCTTGCAGAAATAAATAAACGCTTTACCGAAAAATCTACCCCACCGAAAGAGAAAATTCATGGCTCAAATTTTATTCCAAAACTGTTCCGTTCTGGATGCCACTAAGCCGGACCTGCTCGAAGGGTACCACGTCCTGGTCGAAAACGAGCGGATTGTTGAGGTAAGTGACAAACTCATTAAGTCCGACACCGCCCGCACTATTAATCTTGGGGGGCGCACCCTGATGCCCGGCTTGACCGATGCTCATGTCCATGTCAATGCCGTTTCGGCTGATTTGGTGGCGTTGGCGGATTTACCACCTACCTTGCTTACCGCCAAAGCCAAGCCCTTGATGGAAAGTATGCTCATGCGGGGTTTCACGACCGTGCGGGACGCGGGTGGGGCGGATTGGGGAATTGCCGAGGCGGTGCGCTTGGGTTTGTTCAAAGGGCCGCGCCTCCTGTTCGCCGGACACGCCTTGAGCCAGACCGGGGGACACGGTGACGGGCGCAGCAAGAATAACAATAACGAGCCCTGCGCCTGTACTTACTATAGCTCCTCTCTAAGCCGGATTGCCGATGGTGTAGACGAGGTACGCAAGGCAGTCCGTGACGAACTTCGTAAAGGGGCTAATCAGATTAAAATTATGGCATCAGGTGGAGTAGCCTCTCCCACCGACCATATTGCCAATACTCAATATTCGCTGGAAGAAATTCGGGCAGCGGTTGAGGAAGCCGAAGCCGCCCGTACCTACGTGATGGCCCATGCTTACACCGCCAGAGCCATTAAACGAGCGATAGAGTGTGGAGTGCGTACTATTGAGCATGGCAACCTGATTGACCAGGAAGCCGCCGAAACCGTCGCGGCGCATGGTGCGTTTGTGGTACCCACCACCGTAACCTACGAAATGCTGGCTAAGATGGCCGCTCAGTTAGGAATGGCTCCCGTCAGCGTTGCCAAAATTGAGGATGTGCGTGAGGCCGCTATAACCGCGCTGGATATTTGTAAAAAGGCCGGGGTGAAAATGGGGCATGGTAGCGACCTATTAGGGGAAATGCAGGAATTCCAATCCCTGGAGTTCTCGCTCAAGGCTCAGGTGTTAACACATCAGGAGGTAATTACATGCGCCACTCTCACCAACGCCGAAATTTTTAATATGCAAGGTAAAATCGGGGTAATCGCTCCCGGTGCCTATGCTGATATTCTGGTAATAGACGGCAACCCCCTCAAGGATTTGAACCTCTTGCAAGAGCAAGGGCGGTATATGCAAATTATCATGAAAGGCGGCGAGTTTTACAAAAACGAATTGAATTGATGGGCAAATTCTCCTTTTGTGAGGTTGTAACCACCCTCAAAGTATGGGATAATGCCGACATCTCTCATAATTCTAGTAAAGTCCTGACCAGTATTAAGATAGCTCGCTCACCTGTTTTCATGAGATATTGTTGCTAATTTCCGCTGCTTGAAAATAAAGGAGGCTGGCGCGTGAGTTTTCCTAACCAATCCGGGAACCGGGAACATAATAGCTCCCGGAATACCGTCGTCATACCCGAATCACCACAGGTTGCCCCTCCCTTGTTAAAGCCAACCGC
Organism: Chloroflexia bacterium; assembly: GCA_038207495.1. Classification (GTDB taxonomy): domain Bacteria; phylum Chloroflexota; class Chloroflexia; order Chloroheliales; family Chloroheliaceae; genus Chlorohelix. The sequence goes on along the minus strand of JBBQZS010000021.1, from coordinate 76,257 downwards.
GACCCGGTTTTCATCAACTGGCTTGAGCAGCTGGCTCCTTTATGTCGCCGCTTTTCTGCTAATTTTCATGCTGGCCCTGTTGGGGCTGGCTCTAAACAGCCCTATTGTTCTGGTCATTGCTGTGTTAATAGCCGCAGTTACCATATCGGTGGGTCTGACTCTTTATTTTACCTCCTCTGTTTCCCCTACGCTCGCCCCTGACCAGACTTCCAGCACTCCTGTTCAGGCGGGGCAACTGGCTCTTACCAGTGGTTTGGAAGGGATGAGCGAAGGGCTATTGCTGACGCACATGGATGGACGGCTAATTTATGCTAATAAGCGCACTGAAGAATTTCTAAAATGGTGTCGGGTTTACCAGGAGGGGCAGCGCATAAATAGTGTAAACGAATGGCTGAACAAAATTCGCCCGGCAATTACCAACCACGATAGTTTTAGAATGGCCCTGACCACCGCTCGCCAGTATAGTGGGCAGGGACAGGTGCCAAGTTTTGAGTTCAGCGCGGAAGTTCCAGTGGAAACCCTCAAAACTGATATTGTGCAGCCCATTCGGCAGGCTCCCTTTGTAAATCCGTCCGGTGAGATTGGGCGCGACCCGGCGGGAGAATTGGCGGGTCGTCCAGTACGTGATATGCGCCTGACTTTGTTTCCGATAGACGATGCCAGCGGGCGGCAGGTTGGTACTGGCTATTTATTACGCGATGTTACCCGTGACCGTGAGCTAGACCGCTTAAAAGACCAGTTTGTTTCAATGGTTTCGCACGAACTTCGCAACCCCATCTCGATCATCCTGAGCATGACTGAAATTTTAGAGGAAACCAGCATTTCGCAGGAAGAGCGCAACAAATGGGTAGGGCAAATAAATAGTGAAGCAGTACGTTTGCGAGCCATGTTAAATGATATGCTGGATATTTCTCGGCTGGAAGAAGGTAAACTTGAGCTTTCGGTTTTGCCCCTGGACATGAAAAGCGCGATACAGCAGGTGGTCGAATTGTTCCACTTACAGCAGAAAACTCCCCATGAAATAGTGATTGACCTACAAACTCCCAATGCTCGTGTTATGGCGGATGTCGGCAAGCTTAATCAAGTACTGACAAATCTGATTGGCAATGCCCTGAAATATTCTCCGGATGGTGGCAAAGTAACGGTTACGGTAAGTGCTGCCCAACAATCGGAAGACGAAACCGACCTGAATGCGCACCCGATGCTTCAGGTCAGTATCAGCGACCAGGGAATGGGAATTCCTGAAAGGGAACAGGCTAAAATTTTCAGTCGCTTTTTCCGTTCCAGTACCAGCCGCCGCAGCTCTATCGGTGGTACAGGGTTGGGCCTTTCGATTACTCAACGGCTGGTTAAAATGATGGCGGGGAATATCTGGTTTACTTCCAAGGAGGGTCAGGGAAGCACTTTTTATTTTACCTTGCCAGCCGCGAAATAAGGAATTAAAAATACAGGGGAAAAGCGATATGGGTTGGGGAGAAATTCGTAGGGGCGACCTGCTGGTCGCCCGGATGGGTCTATTCGCCTCTTAATTCAGATGGCACAATTATTCTTTGGGTAGGGGTAGATTCGCTTTGCTGGCGCATTATCTCAGCTATGACGGCCTCTTTGGTTGGGTATATGGTTGGGCTGTAACCTAATTGTAAAGCCTGATAAATTACGGTGTTGGTATAAAAGTTACGAACCGTGCCATAATAACCATAAGAGAGGACATAGTTTTCCAGGGTATAACGAATGGTTTCGGCGTAATATTTCACTATTTCCATTTTTGGCACAATGCTTGAATTGTCTACGTTTACCACCACATAAAACTTTTTCCCCAACTTTTTATATTCTTTGGCGGTGATAGTTTTTATTTTGTCTATTTTGTCTATTGAGTCAAGTAACCAGGGAATATCTGGCTCGGCAAAGATGATATTTTTATCCGGATCATACAGTCTTGTATGCACTACTAATTTTTCTAACATGATAAGTCCCGTTTCTAACCTCTACAATTCAAATTTATTAAAACGTGACATCAATATATCAAGTGAAGATTACAGCATAGATAACAAAGTATTAATTAGCTCAGACAATAGTAATGGTACTTTTAGGTTAACAAGGCATTAACCCTACCTCAAACTTGACAGCAAGCCAGGGCTATCATAATATTGGGGCTAATAAGCTCATGCCGTTACCGACTGTTTGACGATTTAGCTGTAAGTATAACCTTGAATCTGTCTTAATTTTTAATATAGACGGCTTCGGATGTAGTGGAGGTAATTTAAAATTGCGAAGTAGAAGAACTGGCGCACTTGGCCCCGGCGGGAAATTGATATTTGGTGGGCTTGGCGCGGTGATTGTTCTCTTTGTAGTTGGGCAATTCGTAATACCCTTTTTCTTTAGCCGCTCCGAATCCCCAACCGAAACTAACAAACCTGAAAATAAAATAATCCTGACCGGACAAGTGTTGGATGCTGCCAACGGTCTTCCAATACCCGGTGCAACTATCGTAGCAGGAACCAATAAATTAGCCCTGGTTGACTCCAGTGGTACTTTCACTATTACCCAACAACTCCCCCAGGGCCCGGTAACCGTGATTGCTCCCGGCTATGTCGCTGCGTTGCTGCCAGCAAAATCCGATAAGGCTTTTGCGGTTCAACTTCAGCCCAATAAAGTATCAGGGGTTTTACTTGATGCCGACACCCAGAAACCCCTGGCTGGAAAAATGGTGCGTTATGGCGGTGCGGGAATCATTACCGACGAAGCCGGTCAGTTTACTATTTTCCGGGTAAATGATAGCCAAAAGATTTCGGTGGGGCTGATTGGGTATGAGAAGGTTGAGCAAAATATTGATTTAACCAAACTGGATAGCCAGATTAGCCTAACGATACGTTCCACTCAGCTCAACAGCACAATTATAGACGCTGAAACGGGTAAAGGCGTACCTAACGCGCTGGTTACAGTTGCTGATAGCAGTGGCACCACCAGCCGCGACGGTAAATATACCATCAATGACGCGCCACGCACCCCTGGTCTCAAAGTGAAAGTTCGCGCCCCTGGCTATAAAATCCAGACCTTTGCAATAGAAGATGCCTTCAAAGGTATAAAGTTAGTACCTTTTCGAGTTCAAGCGGTTTATGTTCCCGGTGTTCTGGCTTTGAAACCCAATTACGATAAGCTTTTCACTCCTTTCCTCGACATGGCTCGGCAAGGGAAAATCAACGCTATCGTGGTGGACGTAAAACACGATGATACTGGAAAGCTGCTCTATGATAGCAAAATCCCTCTGGCGAACGACCTCAAGCTCGTCTATGACTTGAACGGTTTAGGTCGCAAAGATTTAATTGATGTGCCAAAAATGCTCAAGGACGCCCATGATGCCGGATTGTATGTCATTGCGCGGATGGTAGCCTATCGTGACCCTGGACTGGCTGCTGCCAAACCAGAATGGGCTCTCAAAAACCGCAACACCGGGCAGCCCTGGAAGGATGCCAGTAATCTGGTTTGGCCTAATCCTTCTATCCCCGAAGTGGGCGATTATATCGTTGATATTTCCAAAGAGGTGGCAGGCTTAGGCTTTGACGAGGTACAATTCGACTATATCCGTTTCCCCACTGATGGTAAATTACTAGATGTAGATTACGGTGGTGGTTTATCCTGGTCGGTGTTGGGCAAGGCCGAAAACGAAAAGATGCGGACTTCGGTTATCGAGCGCACCGTGAAAAAGGCCTACGAATTTTTCCGTACCAGCGATACCTATCTTTCTTTGGATGTTTTTGGCTATAGCCTGTGGTTGCCGGACGATGTTGGGATTGGGCAACAATATAACGACCTGGTGATGACAGCGGATTATATCTGCCCGATGGTTTATCCCAGCCATTTTGACCCTGGAACGGATGGTTATGCTAATCCGGGGCTATACCCTGGGGAAATTATAGGCAAAAGTGGTAAAATCTCTAATCAGATAGAGTCCAAATTACCAACAGTTGCCCGTTATCGGCCCTGGCTGGAAGACTTTTCCCGGAATTGGGGTCCTGCGAAGTTGCAATATAAAAATAGCCCGGAACGGGTAAAAGCTCAAGTTGATGCAGCCATGTCCAATGGGGCATCCGGCTTTACTCTCTGGAATGCTACCGGGAACTACACTACTTCGGCACTGCCCAACGTCAAAACAAGTTAGGGTATAAGGAGAAACTGAATTGTTCGCCCGCCGCCGCCGCCGAGGTCTGAGCTACCTTCCGCCAGAACCAACGCGCACCCCGATACTTTTGTATCTGGTGCTGGCGGCTCTTTTTTTCGGTGGGATTTTTTATTTTAAATCCAATTTGCTTCACCCGGTAAAAGGGTTGGTGCTGGACGCTTATACCAGCAAGCCCGTAGTTAACGCCACTGTCACCCTCGAAAATGATGAACGTTTGGCTCGTACTGCCAGCCTCAGCCGGGTTTTTACCACTACTACCACCCTTGATGGTTCGTTTACCTTTGATAAAGCTACCGATAATATCAAGTTAATAGTTGAAGCTAATACTTACTTACCTAATCAGGTTCAACCAGATAAAGCCACCGGGATTGAGGTGCGGTTACGCCCTCGAAACTTGCGCGGCATAGTCAGAGACCAGCAGGGAAAAGTGGTAGCTCGGGCGAATGTCACCCTCAACGATAAAAATGTGTTGACTGATAATGACGGCGTTTTTATTATGGAGGATGCGCCGGAGCAAGGTCAGATTTTTATCAAGGCGGCGGGCTATAAGTCATCTACCCTTAACTTTAGCAAAACCGCCAGCCTGGATGTTAATTTGCAACCCCAGATTAATAAAGGGATTTATCTACGGGCGGCTAATGTAGCCGACCCTGCCACCCTCCCCGACCTGATTGCTACTATGACGAATAACAGCCTGAATACCGCAGTAATTGACCTCAAGGATTCTAATGGTCTCACTTTTTATGATAGCAAGAATCCACTGGCCCGCCACGCCGCTGACAACAAGGGTAAAATCAAAGACCCCGCAGCAGTAATAAAAGCTTTCAAGGAGCGCGGGATTTATACGGTGGCTCGGATTAACGTTTTTCAAGATGCCAGTTTGACCGATGTTAAGCCCGAATACGCTCTTAAAAGCCGAACCACCGGGAGATTGTGGGCCGACTCCGCTCGTTTCAACTGGGCTAATCCCTACCTTAAACCTGTCTGGGATTATAATATTGACCTGGCACGGGAGGCGGCGGGCTTTGGTTTCGATGAAATCCAGTTCGCTTTTGTTCATTTCCCCCAGGTTGGCACGCTTTCGGATATAGAATATGGGCGGGTCAGTGACGCCGATACCCGCGTTCAGGCCGTTACGGGCTTTCTGAAGGAGGCTAACACTCAATTGAGCAAGCTTGGAGCTTTTATCTCGGTGGAGGTGTTAGGACAAAGTGTGCTGGAGACTGGCGACCTGGGTATCGGGCAGGATATTATCCAGATGGCTGATTTTGTGGATTATGTTTCGCCAGTGCTATTTCCAAGCTACTTTGGGCAGGGCAGTTTTGGTTTTGATAAACCTGCCACCCAACCCTTTGTAGTCATAAACAAAAGCCTAACCTTTGCCCGTAGCAAACTGGACGGTAAACGCGCCCAACTGCGCCCCTGGTTGCAGGATTTTAGTGCGGAGGGAGTGACATATGGGGTAGCCGAGGTAAAAGCCGAAATTCAGGCATTGGATGAAGCTACCAAATCCGCCAGTCGCCCCACTGGTTGGTTACTATGGAATGGGCAGGGTCGCTATACCACCGGGGCGTTGAAACCCTGATGGGGGCTAGGGGTCAGGTACCGGGGAAATTCGTAGGGGCGTGGTCTCCGCGCCCAATTCAGGGAACTTTAGACCTTTAACTAATAACCAACAACTAGCAACTAATAACCGACAACTATATTTTGAGGGAGGAGTTCGATGGCGAACAAAATTATCGGGTTAGAGGATGCCGCCGCCCTGGTGCCTGATGGCGCGACCATTTCCTTTGGCGGTTTTACTACCCAACGCCACCCGATGGCTTTTATTTATGAACTTATCCGACTAAAACGGCGCAACCTCTACCTGTTTGGGCACTCGCCGGGTGGGGATTGGGATATACTGATTGGGGCGGGTTGCGTTAAGCGGGTGGAGCTGGCCTACGAAGCCGATGAAGCTTTTAATACGATTGGCCCACGTTGGCGGTTAGCGGTGCAACGCGGCGAAATCGAGTGGGAAGATTACAGTAACTTTGCGATGGTCACTCGTTTTAATGCCGGGGCGATGGGTTTGCCCTTTATGCCAATCCGCAGCCTATTTGGCAGTGATGTTTTAGCCCGGCAAGCTCTAAGCGAAGAACAACGCGCCGCCGACCCGCGCACTTCCCCTAAGAAATTGCATGTTATGGAGTCGCCCTTTGACCCGAATGATAAAGTGGTTTTGCTTCCGGCGATTCATACCGAATTCGCCGTTATTCACGTCCAGAAGGCCACCGCTAACGGGACTGTTCGGTTTGAGGGCCAAAGCTTTGCCGATGTGCAACAGGCTCTTTGCGCTGACATGGTTATCGTTACTGCCGAGGAAATTGTGGAAGAAGCGGAATTGCGGCGCGAACCAGAACGCAACCTGTTACCCTATTTCACGGTGAAACATGTTTGCCATGTGCCGTTTGGCTCGCATCCTTACGCCGTTTTCAACTATTACGATTATGACCCCCGCCAGCTAAAAACTTACCACGATGGGGCGGAGGACGAGGCCGCTTTCCAACAATATCTCGATAAATTTGTTTATGGCGTGAATAATCATACCGAATATTTAGAGGTAATCGGCGGGGCGGAACGACTGAATAGTTTGAAGGCTGACCCGGAATTTGGTTATAGTCCCAACTTGAAGCGTAGGAGGCTAGAATAATGGCAGATTATAGTTACACCCTGACTGAACTGATGGCTGTTACCGCCGCCCGCCAGATTAAGGATGGTGAGGTGGTTTTCGCCGGAACTGGCCTTCCGATGCTTGGGGCGATGCTGGCCCAACGAAGCCACGCCCCCGATTGCTGTATTATTTTTGAGGCCGGGACGATGGCTAGTCAGCTTGCTCATTTGCCAATGTCGGTGGGCGACCCCCGGGTAATGCGGGGTGCGGCTACGGCGGCGGGTTTAAGCGAGGTTTTTAGCTACGTTTTGCAGACCGGACGGGTAGATGTTGGCTTCCTGAGTGGGGCGCAGATTGACCGCTTCGGCAATATCAATAGTACCTCTATCGGGGTTGACCCTCGCCAGCCAAAAGTGCGTTTTTCCGGCAGTGGTGGGGCCTGTGATATTGCCTGCCTGGCTCAACGCACAGTGATAATTGCTTTGCACGAAAAACGCCGCTTCCCCGAAACGATAGATTATGTCACTAGCCCCGGTTGGCTTGAAGGTGGCGACAGTCGTCAGAAAGCCGGATTGCGCTGGGGTGGGCCGGACGTTATCGTTAGCACCAAAGCAGTTATGCGCTTCCGCACCAACACCAAAGCGGTTTATCTCGCCAGTTATCATCCGGGCCTGTCGGCCCAGGCTGTTGCTGACGATACGGGTTTTAGCCTCGATATTGCGGGCGCAACCGAAACCCCCATTCCTACCGAGGAAGAACTCTATATCTTGCGGGAGGTAGTTGACCCGGAGCGCGTTTTCTTGAAGTAATACTAAATACGGCTGACTACAACGTGAAAATATTTGTAGGAGCTGGTTTTAAACCATTAACTTCAACAAATAGCTAAATTCTACAAAATATGCGGATCGTTCGGCGATAAACCACCGAGCTACTTTAACCAATCCAGCTCTAGATAGCTAAATGCGTTAAATTATCCCTTCAATAGGCCTTTTTAGCCCCTTTGAGGGGCTTCGTTGAATTAGCACGGTGGCGCCTGTGCCCCCTGGGGTTATTAGCCCCGTGCGAACCTGATATTTTTACCAAACATTTTTATTTATTGGAACAGCTGCTACATGGTTCGCTCATACAAGAAAATTTTTAGATTGACTCCTAAGTTAAATTCTCTTGACACCAATCCAAACATGGGCTAAAATAACGCTTACCTGGTTATACTAATATATGGGGGGTATAGCTTAAAGGCAGAGCGGTTCGTGTAAAGCCAACGTGCCCCGGACAGATTCCGGTTCGACCCCGGATACCTCCATCCTTAATATGCTTTGTTGGGGAGGGTTAAAAACTCTCCCAAATGTATTGCAACCCACCTATTTATTTTGAGGGAAAAGCTGACCGCGTAACTGGTCGCGAAAATGCTTATCCGGCTGCGACTCTCGGGTAGTTTTGGAAAATTTCTGGACAAGTTGCCCCGCCAGAGCCAACAAACTATCTAACTCTTGCGAAATAATCTTATCACGGGCCACTCGCTCGACTTCGGTCAAATGTACTTGTGGCATAGGGTTTGCTGCGGATGGGGTTGAACGAGACACCGACTGATAGGGTTGGGTTAATTGCAGACGGTCAAGGGCGCGGGCTAATCGCTCGGTGATTTCGGGGTCAAGCTCGGCTATGCGCTCAATTTCCTCAAGGGTAAGCAATTGCTCAGGGGTCAATTCATCGCTGATATGAAAACGGGCGTTTGTACTTTTATCGGGCTGATTACTCATAATTCTGTATAATCCTCTTTTAATTAGCAGGGCAAAAACCTGCCATCTCCTCTTAGATTAGTAACGAGTAGCGAGTAACGAAGGAAAAACTGACCCTACGTAGTCCCGCTTACACCGCCTCTATTGAAACTCGCAATAGTTTGGAGCAGCTTCTTGCTAGATTAATGCCCGGAAGATTTTTTAGTTACGCTACAATATCCCAATTTTGAAAATTATACCCGATAAATCGTAACGCCGTTTTTATCATAGATAGGTTGCAGGAATTGACGGAATTTTGCCAGCCCTTCGGGTTTATAATCCTTGAAAACCTGCGAATAGAGCGAGGCACTGGCGGCATTGGTTTCGATACCCCCCACAAAGACATATTTGACCTTATACTTCTGCAAAAGTAGACGGGCTTCCTCAATGTCAGTGGTGGTGTAGATTAAATCAATATCTTTCAGGCGTTGGTTAACTTCTTCCATCACCTTAATACTTCCGCCGCGCCATTGGGCTTCGTGGAAATACCAGCCCAGCACCGTCGGGAAGCCACTAAAAGTTGCCACTCGCGAGAAATTAATCCAATCGTTGTAGCCTGAACTAGCTTCCAGCACTACCCCATCAAAATTCGGGTTAGCCTTAACCTGTTGGCGTAGCCAGCTAATCCCTTCGTAATCGTTCTGGTAATTTTGGGCGACCCAGGTTTCTCCGTCTAAACCCTTGCGCTCGGCATACTTCCCGGTTTTTTCGTAAGGGCCAAGCAAGGGATATATTAGCCCCGCCAGCACCAGCACCACCAGCCCAAAACTCCACAACCAGCGTCCTTTAGGTTGGCGACGGTCTTCTTTCTGGGCAAGTTCCTCCAAATCCTCCAACTTTAAGCCACCCTGCAAACCTGAACCCCCCGCCGCGCCTAAACTCATGCTGAAGGCCAGGTTGCCGGGAGTTACTAGCGAAGGTTGGCGGCGTAAAAAGGCGGTGGCGGGTTGCCGCTTTTGGGGCTGATAGATTTCACGGTCAACTGGCTCTGACTTTTCCAAAGAGCGTTCAAAGGGGCGGGCTTGCCAGAGTACCGCCATCACTCGCCAACTGGCGTAAGCACCTGCCAGGGCATAGAGCATCCAGGTTTGATAATAAAATTTGAAAATGGTGTTGAAGCGCGACTCGAAAATATCCCGCAGATAGACAATCTCGGTGAACCAGTTAATTACCCCACCAGTAAACATCAAGGTCAGGGCACAAACATCAGCCAGATTGACTTCCGCCATTGGCTTGCGGGTCTCAAACCACAGTAACAACCCCGCCGCAATCGTACAAATCAGTAAGGGGCCATATAGCTCAAAGCGCACTACCCAGCCCAAAAAGGTCATCAAAACCGCCACGAAGAGTAACGTCAGGGTTAATTCATAGGAAGGGCGGCGCGGGCGCAACCTATCCAGCAGTTCTTTTGCCAGAATTGCTACCCCGCCCGCTAATACTGGCGCGGAAACCAGCCCTACCGAAATCGAAAGTTCGCGGCTGATGCCTCCAAAAAATAACAATTCTGCCAGCAAAACCAATCCTAAGCCCGGAGCTACTGCCCAATAATTGGGAGTTTTGGGTTTTGGGTTTTCGACTTCTTCATCCTCACTCTGATATTCAAAATTCTCACTTTCGATTTCTTCTTCATTATTTTGGATTTTAGATTTTAGATTTTGGATTTCCCCGTACGGCTCTTTGAGGTAGGGCCAGAGCTTGAGCAACAGGAAACTAACCATTGGGAAGATGAACACCCCAAATACCAGAAAATAACCAAGCAAGGGGGTTCTATCCCAGGCCACCGCTCCGAACAATCGCCCAATGGTGCTTACAAGGGGGATGCTCTTAATCGGTTCGGGTAAAGGCCGTTCGCCAATCAGCGAAGTAAACGTCAGATGGAAGGGTAGGTAAAGCAGCAGACTTGTCACCGCTAACCGCCCGGCAAAGCCCATATACCGCCAGCTACGCCCCCAGGTGGCACTCATCACCCCTGTTGGCACAATTCCACCCAGGAGAGCCAGCTTGAGGGTTTCAAGAGCTTTAGAAGCTTCTGTTGATGTATCCTCGTTGACTTCCTCGCCACCCTTCCAGAATTCACGTAACAGGGCCGCCCCCAGCACCAGCAGCAAAAAAGTTGGGAAGTCCCAGGTGTTAAGGAAATATAACGCACCAATTGCTACCGCCAGAATCCCAAAGTTTAGAATGCCCGTTGTGTTACGCAAAGTTAGCGGGCCAGCCGTAGCGGGGGCGCGTAGCAAGTTGAAGGCGGCGGCAATCACAATCGTCCAAAAAGGCAGGGCCATCACATGAGGGTGCATATCCGCCAGCAAAAAGCTGAACATCGGGAATTCGTTAATCGTTTCGTTCCAGCCATAGGTGACTACCGCGCTGCTAAAATCGGGTTTGTAGTCATAGATAACCCGCGAAGGAGTCCACCATGAGAAAAAGAAACTTGCCGAGAGAGGGTCGCGCTCCCCTTTGACCGAACGTGGGGCGATTAGCTGGCGCACGGTGTCGAGGTTGCCCAGCACACACACAAACGCCCCCGCCACTATCCCGGAGAAAGTCGCTACCACTCCGCCACGCTGTCGGGCAATTGCCACCAGGTTATAGACAATACTGAAAGCCCCTACAAAGGTCATGCCCATCACCATCGGCACACTCAGGTTAAAGGCAATCGAGGGGGCTACCCCGCTCATTTTGGTGAGCATTGCCACCATAAAATGGCTGAAATAGTAATAGTTGATGGTGTAACCGCTCATCCAGGGGTCATTGGGCGGTAGGGTGTTGTGGGTCGCCATTGAGTTGAGGAAGGCAAAGTCGCCAAACTTTTCCTGGTCGCGTATTTCGGGCATGTAAGAGCGCAAATTCACCAGATAGGCATAGGCCAGCACAAACAGAACCTCGACCACTACTACCAGCCAGAGATTGCGCCCGAACCATTCCCGCATTTCTACTAAAAGTTCGCGCCCGTGCCGTAGTAACAGCCAGGCCCCTAGCCCACCCATTAGCAAAACCAACAGTACCCAGCTACTCAGGGCGGTAAAGGGTAAGCCCAGCATGCCCAAAAACCAGACCACAAAGGCCAGCAATAATAAGCCAAGTGGTTTGCTCAGGGCGTAGCCGCGTTCGGGCAAAAAGCGAAAAAAGGTAAAAGTTACAGGCAGCGTCGCCAACCCAATAAATTCCAGCACCAGTAACCAGATTATTGCTTCAATCATTCCTTAACTACCCACCAAAAGTGCCGCGTGCTTGCATCGGCTGTAATAATATCAAAATTCCGACCACCGCGATTAATAGAGCTAATCCGGCAAAACCTAGGGTGGCTCGTCCGGCGACTTTACGTTTGTACATTTTGCGGCTAATTTGCCAGACCGAAATTCCGCTAATCATAAAGCCAATGTAAATAATTGTCACCTGCAAAGGGGTAATTATCCCAAACCAGTCGCGCGGGATTATACCGCCTACCGTCCAGTCTGGTTGCCCAAAAATCGGGATACCAAGCGTAACGAACAGATTCTGAAAAGCCGGCCAAATACCCGCCCCACCGATTAAAAAGTGGTAAAGGTAGTGAGCCGTCCACATCCCGAAACTAACGGGCAACAGGGCCAGGGCATAGCGTTTGAAAATACTGCTCAGGGCTTCGTTGCTGTTGGCTAGTTTTTGGGTAGCCCAGGTAGCCAGCCAGCCAAAGAAAAGTGGTATGGCTACCAGAAATAGCAGGAACAGCAGGGAATAGGTAAAAACAAAATCCTTGACGCCCAGGGCGTTGCCGAGGCCGCGCTCGAAATCCTGAAACGGCCCGACCATCCCCGCCGCGTTGAACAGCGAGGCAAAACTAATGATTAGAGCCATCGCCGCCAGCGAAAAATCCCGCTTTTTCAGATTGGTCGAGATTTCCTGGGTTGGTTGGCGCACCTGTAGGGCAATATTATTGTGAGGGCAGGCCCGAATACAATCCAGACAGTAACTACAATCTATATTGCTCTGTTTGGTGCCAAGATACAAGAAAGTCTGGCAACCCGCAATCTTTTTGGTGGTGTTGCCATTAATACACTCTTTACCTTCGCACTCGTCCCGGCAATAGTTAAAGGATTTGCTCTTGACCTCCGTCGGCGAAACCATCGAATACGCCTGGGTAAATAGCCCCAACGGGCATACATACTTGCAGAAGGCGTTGCCTTTGTAAACCCCATCCACCAGTACCGCCGCCCCAAAATAGGCCAACGTTACAGTCGCGGTCAGGGCCGGACTATTCCACAGGCTTAAAACCTCGTAGCTCCATAAAATTACCAGTAGCATCCCTACTGCCAGCCATTTGCCCTTTAACCAACCGGGCCAGGGCAGGTTTCGACCTATCCGTTTCTGAATCTGACGGCTGACCAGTACAAAGGGGCAACTCATACAAAATACGCCGCCAATTACCAGCACGCTCAGGGCCAGAATAAGCCGATAGTCCACCCAACTGGCGGTAGTGGCGACATTCTTGGGGGCGAACTGTTCCCCAAAAAAACCGTCAAAAATAATAGCGATGGCCCCAATCAGCAAAATCACCTGAAAGACGCTACGAGTATGCTTCCAGAGCATTATTTTGCGCAGCCAGCGAATTTTTAGGATGTCAAACCCGTGATTTTCCGGCTCCGGGTCGTAGCGTTTGAGGTTAGCGTTGCGGATATTTTTAGGGTCGTAGATTGGTTGAAGGTCTATTATACGTTTTGCCACGATATTTCTTTCTATATTCGGCAAATGGGCTAGTTCCAGAAATTGTTAAGAGAATTACTCACCACAGAGGCACAGAGGACACAAAGAAGGTTTTAGGTATAAGGAATTAGGTTTTTTGAACCTTACTTTCTACTTTTTCCTCATCTTCGTCGTCATCCAGGCCGCTTTTGCGGAAAAGGAAGAACCATGTCAGACCTGCCAGCACTGGCAACCCTACCAGAATCCCGATAATTATTATCCAGGGTGCGTCTGGTTTCTCGATTTTATCCTTAACGGTAAATTCGGTTACGCCAAACTGAGGGCTGTTAACCTGTACCTTGAATTCCCATTGCCCTTCCATATTTACCGGGAAATCCACATCGTAGGTATTCTCGGTTTGTCCCCGGTAAGCGCGGGTCGGCACCACCCCGCCCATCGCCATTCCCGGCATTTCAGGGTTGACGATAACGGTGGCATCGGTCACTTTCTGGGGGTTGTTGGCCTTCGTAATAAGCATACTTAAATGTAAAGAGACATTGGGGGTCGGAGGGCTGGGGCTGCGGGTAACAATCACGTTGAACGGGCCAACATTATCCACAAAAATAATCGTTCCGCCATTAGCCTGGGCCGCCGGGAGTTGGGTGGCAATCAGCAACAAGGCCAGTAGCCAGCCGCTTATAAATAATCTGGTAATTTTTAGTAATTTTTGTGACATAATCCCTTGCTTTTTCGATAATAACTTAGTGCATTATATCACTAAAGCGGCTGAAAGGATAAAGGTCGAAAGTCGAAGGTCATTTAACTTTCGACTTTTAACTTTTGACCTTTTTGGGGTAGACCCGCCACCGATAACAGCCCTAGCCAGATGGCCCAACCGAACAGACTCATCCAGGTAGCAGCGGCGCGGATTGGTGTATCCTCAAAGCGGGCTACCAGTTGATAGCTTCCGGCGGCGGGTAATTTTACACCCAACAGGGCCGCCCGCCCGGTGGCAAAAGTGGGCAACTCTTTTTCGATACCATTGCTTTGCTGAAAAACCTTCCACCCTGCAAAGTAAAACGGCGGCAAGGCCACAATCGTTGCACGGTTGACCGTTACCTCAACATCATAGCGATTAAGGCCAGCTTTGGCCTGAAAGCTGGTGGCATCAGGTGAGCCGCCCTGTTCGGCTGAGAAAAGTTCAGCCAGCTTTTTATTAGCCTCGCCGAAATCCTCAATTTTCAGGATACCAATTTCGTCCAGGGTTGCCTGCAAAGTGCTAGGTAATAGGTTCGCTGGGGTTCGGTCTATGTTGGTAGCTAGTTCCTGGGCTGGTACTGTGCCATCGTAATCCGGGCCGTAATCAAAAGTACGTAAATTTATCAGCCCACAGGCCACGCACCAGACTACCGCCAGCCCTACGCCTACAATTTTCGCCCGCCTCTTTAGCAATTGTGGCAACAAACCGATTAACCAGCTTGAGGCCACCCCGCCAAAAACCATAAAGCGTGAGGGGAATTGAATTGGCACACTATTGTTGATTATCACAAACAGGTCGTAAAAAGCCACACTCTGGGTAAAAAGAATCAGGATTATTACCGTAAAAAAGACAATGGCCTGAACTCGATTCAAGGGTTGTTTTCGACTCTCCCTTTGCCAGAGCCAGGCTAACCCTACCCCTAACGCCAGCAAAATATGGTTCAAACCAATCCAGTTGGTGTTATAACTTTCAGTGGTGATAGGCGGAAAAAGTGTCAGGTTTTGGGTGGAAAAAGCAAAATCGCGCCGGACGGTCTGATTAAAATAATGTACCAGGGTGGCATCTTTTTCGGCTATTGTTGGTAACCAGAAGATTGCACCCAGGGCCAGTCCAAATACTCCCGCCCCGGCTAAAAATCCAACTCGCCTCCCCAGTTCTCTAAGCGATAAATATGACATATCCCCAGCCGGGATGTAATCAGGTGACGCGGGCTTATGGGTAATGCGGTATTTATATAACACCCCCAGAATCCCGATTAACCACAGTCCGCCGAAAACTGC
Organism: Chloroflexia bacterium; assembly: GCA_038207495.1. Lineage (GTDB taxonomy): Bacteria > Chloroflexota > Chloroflexia > Chloroheliales > Chloroheliaceae > Chlorohelix. The sequence goes on along the minus strand of JBBQZS010000021.1, from coordinate 60,947 downwards.
CGTAATCGCGACCTGCAAATGGTGGGTTAACAGAGCCAACCCAATTACCCCACTGGTCAGGAGCAAGCGGGTCAGGCTTGGGCCGTCCACAATCAGTCTGAAGATGGCTAATAGAATTAGAGGGGTTAGCACTCCAAACAAAATCTCGGCAACATCGCCCCGTTGATAGGTTTCGCTAATAAGATAGGGGAAATAAAGATAGGCCAGTCCCGCCAAAAATGCCCCTAATTTTTGGGATTCGGCGCGGGCAAAAGTAGCCCTGGCGAATAGATACATTGCCAGACCGCTAATAATTATTGCTAAGGCCAAAATTATATTGAAACTGTTGGCAAAAGTCAGGCCTAACAGGTGAAAAGCTTCGGGAAGATAACGCCCCGCTGGTGGGTAGAAATTAAAAAGGGGGCTGCCATGTCCAATATTGAAATCGTCGGCCCAACGCGGATAAAGTGAACCCTGCCGGAATTGTTTATCGAATTGATTGAGGAAAAAAAGATGCCACTCGTCCAGGTCGTGGGTTTTCAGCATGCGGTTCTGGAGCAAAGGCCAGATTGCCCCAATTGAGGCTGCCCAGATTACCCCCAGGTTCAGGGCATCGCTACTAAACCGCGCCCAAACCGCTAACCCTAATAACCCAACCCCCGTTATCCCGAATACTACCGCCGCCAGCCATGCCCCGCTTACCTGCCAGAACACCATGCCCAACGCCCCCAACATCAACCCACCCCCAACCAGAACTATCAGGCGATAATAAGCCGAAAGGGTGGAACTGGACAGGTTTGGACTTTTGGTTTGGGACATAATTTCAGGCTTCTACCTTTTGTATTTTATTCTCTTTTGCCATTTTCTGGCTTCAAGGAGAGATTGTTCCGCGGCCTCTTCATTTAGAAGAATAGAAACCCCAAATGGAATCTGTAGTTCGGTGAACATTTCCAAACAAGTGTAGGGTATTTCAATGCCAGCCTGACCTGAGTCTGACTCATAGGCACAAAACACATCTACTGTATAGTTTTCTTTGAGTTCTAACAAATATTCTTTGTGGGCCTTAATTTGCTCCCATAAGTATTGAATATGTTCCTCAAGCGGTTGTGTTCTTTCTACAGGGGCTGTATATTGCCACATATCGTATTTGTACGGTTTATTAAACCTATCACCTTGTTTGTGCATGTAGGTTGGTTCAAGCCCTAAAGTAGCGGTAATGGCTTCGTGGTCTACACCCTCTCCGAAAATCCGCAGGGTTGCCCAGTATTTTTTGTCGTAATAATCCTTGCCACGCTTGTTACCCAAAAATTATCCTCCGCTTGACCTAACCCCTAGCCCCTTTTCCTAGTGCAAAACCACAGGAGGTATTGGGCCAGGAATGGTATTGCCCCCTCTCTCTTTTTAAGGGACAGGGTTGGGCTTTTGGTTTGGGACATAATTACAGGATTCTACCTTTTGTATTTTATTCTCTTTTGCCGTTTTCTGGCTTTGACGAGAGCTTCTTCTAATTCATTCCCATCTACAATAATAGAAACCCCGAATGGAATCTGTAATTCGGTGAACATTTCCAAGCAAGTGTAGGATACATCAAATCCGGCGGTACTTGAGTCTGAGCGATAGCCACAAAACACATCTACTGTATAGTTTTTCTTGAGTTCTAACAAATATGCTTTGTGGTCTTTAACCCGCTCCCACAAATCTTGAATATGCTCCTCAAGCGGTTGGATTCTTTCCAAGGGTGCTGTATATGACCACATATCATTTTCGTAAGTACTCCTACGGCTTACCATATCACCTTGCTTGTGGGTATGGGTTGGATCAAGTCCTAAAGTTGCAGTAATGGCCTCATGGTCTAAACCTTCACCGAAAATCCGCAGGGTTGCCCTGTACTCGAAGTAATAATTGTTGCCTTCCTTGTTTACCACGCAATATCCTCGCTTGACCTAAGCCCTAGCCCCTTCCCTGATTCAGGGAAGAGAGACTTAAATTTATAACTTTTCTTATCCTTTGTGCCTCTGTGGTGAATAATTTCCCCTAGACCTCGTAGCCGATTAGCGGCCCGCCGATAGCAATCTCAAGCTGTTCGGTGCGCCCGCTCAGGCCGGTTTCGTTGGCGGTTTTGAGGAAGGCCTCGTGAATCGGCTGCACCCGGTCGCGGGGAGCAAAAGCCAGCACGGTTGAGCCAGCCCCGCTAAGGGCGGCACCATAGGCCCCCGCCCGTTGCGCCCCGTCAATCAGAGCCGGGAGTTGCGGGAAAATCTGACCGCGATAGGGCTGATGTAAACGGTCATTCATGGCCTCTGCCAACCATTCCATTTTGCCACCTGGCGCGGTAAACGCCGCAATAAAGAGGGCGGCCCGGCTGGAATTATGGGCAGCATCCTGCAAACTGACGGTGGGGGGCAGTACGGCGCGGGCTTCTTTGGTACTCATCTCGAAATTTGGGATAAAAACCACCGTCGTCAGGTTGGGGGGAGTGGGTAGCGAAACTACCAGAGGATTGCGCCAGGCCGGGCCACCATCCATATTTTTTATTTCAGCCGGGGCAGTGTCATGCTGGTCGGGTGGAGGGGTGGCGGGCATAAAGTAGGGCGCTGCGGGCGATGGTGCCGAAACCGCCAGGGTTAAACCGCCGATAATCGCCGCCGAAACATTGTCGGGATGGCCTTCGATTTCTGTTGCCAGCCGTACCAGTTGATTAGAATTGGGGAAATTCGCTCCGCCATAGACCCGCCGACATAACGTATCCGCCCCATATAATCCACCAACAATGGCGGTGGCACTGCTACCCAAGCCCCGGCCTAGCGGTATTCGGCTTTCGATTTCAAGGCGAAAAAAGGGTACTTTATAGCCAGTAAATCGCTCGTAAACCCGAATCGCGTCAAAAACCAGTGAGCAGCCTTCTGCCAGCAATTTATCGGCCCCTTCGCCTCGTACAACCAGGGGTGGGGCTTCGCTGGCAGGGTTGGTATCAAAAACAAAGTCGGTGTAAAGGGCCAGGGCCAGTCCAAAGGCGTCAAAACCACAGCCTAGATTGGCTGAACTCGCCGGGATCTTAATTCTTATCCGCAATCCTGATTCTCCTGAGCAGTTGTTAGAAAAGCTGTCAGCATTCAGCTATCAGCTTATGATAATTTTTTTGGATATTGCCCCAAAAGCAGTTTAACAAGTCGAAAAGGGTATATTGTCTAATTTCGACTTTCGACCTTAAACCTTCGACTTTTTCTTCGGTTATATTATACACTACTGGTTTGGATTGTTGGCTAACCTAAACCGGACAAATAGAGGAAAGAAATTCGTAGGGGCATTGGTCAACCCCTACATTATTAGACTTAATTTTTGCTGAGGCTCGCGCTGGTCTGATAAAGGGGAACCTGACTCAAATTGGTATGGTTTGGATTCTGTGCCGATTGGGCTTTGTACTGCCCGTTGCCATTGATGGGGTTAGCTTTGTTCCGGGCGAGTTTGGCCCGGATTTCGGCAGCCTCAATCTGGGCAGGGGTCATGCCAGCAGTTGAAGTCACTTCCGGGATTTTAGTGATTGGCTGGGTCTGGCGCGGGGCAGCACTAACCCGACGAGGTTGCACCCCCTTGAGACGTTCATATTCCCGGATATGGCGTAGTCCATCGCTGGCGTTACCCACCCGCAGGTAAGTTGCGCCCATATGGAAATGAGCCATATAATTTTCAGGCTTGGCTTTGATAACCTGCTCTAATAAAGTGATAGTTTCATCCAAACGCCCGGTTTCTTTGTAGGCCACCGCCAGGAAGTAGGCAGTCTCAATATCTTCAGGGAATTGCTTGTGTACCGCCTCAAAAGCTTCAGCCGCTTCGTAGAAACGCCCCCGTTTGAGGTAGAGAATCCCCAGGTCGTAGCGGGCGGCTTGCCACTGCTCATCTAATTCTACGGCTTTTTGCCAGGACGACATAGCCCGCGACTCATAGCCCGCACTGATAAGCGAACGCCCTAACCGATAATGCACCTGTGGCTCGTTGGGGGTCAGTTTGGCAGCCCGCTCGAAAGCCTTGATTGAAAGGGTTAGCTGTCCCAGGTCGGTTAAAACTATCCCCAGGCTCAAAAATATAACCCCATCGTTAGGTTGCTGACGGGCGCACTGTACCAGCGTATGATAGCTTTCTTTCAGGCGTTGCAGGGCGCGATAGGCAAGTCCGAGTTTGTAACGAGCCGCTACAAAACTGGGGTCGGCTTTCAAGACCAGCATATATTCAGCAATCGCCCGTTCCCACTCGCGCTGGCGGGCCAGAATATTAGCCATATAATAACGAGCTTTGCTTTCTTCGGGGCGGGCCTGTAATAAAGCCTGATAAGCCCGTAAAGCCCCTACCACATTACCTTGCCCCTTGAGTTCTTCGGCTAGACGGTAGTACCAGTTAGGGTCGTGTTCGCCATTCTCAAAATCCGGTTCAGGAGACCCTGTAAGATTATTATTCCGCATATATTCGGGTTCAACCTGCAAAGCCTCCGCAAAACATTTGGCAGCTTGCTTCATTTCACCGTGAGCCTGATGCAAAAGACCCTGGTAATAGATTGGCTCGGCGGCGTTGGGGCGGAGTTGGCGGGCGATGGTGTAGGAGATATAGGCGTGGGCATAATCGCCCAGTTCGTGGTAGCAGCGTCCCAGCGCAAAACGGGCCTCATAAAGCTCGGCGTTATATTGCAGGGCGACCTTGAATGCTGCTACCGACTCGTATAACTTGCCCAGAGCGCGGAAGGCAACCCCCAGGTTATAGTGGCCTTCAGCTAATTGACCGTCAATCTGGACGGCATTCATATATTCGTTGAGAGCTTCATTCCAGGCATCCTGATATGCGTAGGCATTGCCCAGGTAGAGGTGAATAATAGCCCGTTCCCGGTCCCAGATTTGGGCAAAATCATCGCCTTCAACGTAAGCGGCAATCAAAGCGGTTTTGAATTCGGATACTGCATCGGAATAGTGACCGTTCAGATAGGCTCGCATACCGGTGCTGAAAGCCGCCCCCAGGTTAGTGCCGCTCATAAAGCGTTCGCTACCGGTAAAGGTATCCAGGTCTAAAATTAGCAAGCGATCATCCATTTTTTGGGAGATGGGCTTGGGCTGGGGCGTACTGGTATTAGTATGTGGAGTTGAGCCTTTGAATTCTTGATTCTGACTCATAAACTGGCCGCGCCTTTCAATAATTACCTAAAACTACCGTGAACTGTGGCCTAACTGGCTGCCTGTTTTTATGAGGGTTGACAGTTGGCGAAAAGTCCAGGTATTTCGCTTCTATGATATAACGACAATCGTACCAGAAGGAAGCGGGCTAATTCAGGCAATATTGGCTGCCAAATTTAATGGTACAAGTCCAAACCCTGTTAGCACTTCCCAACTCTAACCCCGCCGACCAGTGTTTGGTTCTGGTCGTATTCCCATTTCACTTAATTTCTTCTCAAGAGCATTGGTTACTTTTGGTGGTTGGGGAACCACTTTAGTTATTTGCTAGCAATTTTCCCTTATTTGGGTTTTTTTTGCAAGTCCCTTTGCCCTTTGACTTAATTATGACATTTAAATCTTACAACAGACGTTAAGAAAACAGCCAATTAAATCCAATTAACGCTTTCTTCTTCAAAGCCTTCTAACACTGCTATTTCTTCGCTTCCGGCATTGACGCTGGCAAACATGGCGGCTACTTCCCGACCATATTCTTCCGACTTGCCATCTTCCGATTCAACCATCGCGTTTTGCAAAATCACCACCGTAATATCATCACTCTGAGGCGCACCCTGGGTGAAGTCCGAAATTTCCTTAAAAATCTCGTCCAAAAAGTCACGTGATTCTAAGTTCTGATAGCGCAGTACCGCATCCCGGAAATTTTCATAGCCGTACATCTCGCCATTAGAGTCCATTGCCTCGATTACCCCATCAGTATAAAAGATAACGCTGGTGCCGGGCACAATTTTCACCTGTCGTTCGTCATATTCTACGCTGTCATCTATACCGAGGGGTAGACCGGGCAAGCGCACCTCGTCCATCGTGCCGTTAAGGATAATCGGGAAGTTGTGACCGGCATTCGCCACGTGCAAAGTGCTGGTGGTTGGGTCAACAAAGGCATAAAGCATTGTGACCATCCCGAAACTTCGTTCAGCCTGTAACGCCATATTCACCGAATAAAGCGTTTCAGCCGGGAAGATGCGCCGCCGGGCTTCAATTCGGAAAACTGTCCGTACCACCGCCATTTGCAAGGCCGCCGGAATGCCCTTACCCGCTACATCCCCAATCGCGATTCCGCCAATTCCCTTATCCAAATAGGGAATATATTCGTAAAAGTCGCCCCCTACATCACGGGCGGGCATTGAACGGGCCGCCATACTCCAATTGCCCGTAACGATTTCGCTGGGTGGCATCAGGCTGGTCTGGATTTCGTGGGCAACTTCCATCTCGCTGGCTTTACTGGCGGCTTCCTCACGGTAAGACTCGACCACTTTGGAGTGAGTTCCTAAAAAGGTCGCCAGGGAAAGCCCTATCCCACTCATCGCAATAATCGAAGCAATTGTGCCTTGATAATCAGTTTGAGGAATCTGCCAGCCTACCAGCAAAAATACAATATGTTCAAGCAGGATAAACCCGGCGGTTGCTAAACTGAGGTAAATAATCAGCCGCGCATCGCCCCGCCGCTGTCCGACTCCCACTAGAATGGGGGCAAGCAGGATGTTCAGATAATCTCCGGCAAAAAAAGAAGAAATAAAAACTATTGCACAAATAATTCCGGCGATTATCAGCCAGCCCCGCGAGTCAAGGTTGCCCTGTTTGGTCAGTTTGTCGCCGCCGATGGTGAAAGCGAACACCAACCCGGCTACTCCAATCTGAAGCCAAATAGTCCAGGAAGTGGATTTGCTGCCTGAAAATAGGGCGATGGTTATTGCTAGCAAAGTTGCTACGACTGCCAGACCTACCGCTAGTTGGTAAAGTCGAGCTTCGGTTAAACCCTTTTTTTGTTTTGGGGTATTCCACAAATCTTCCAACATTAATTTAGTCGCCTGTCCTGGGATTGCCCTGAAAAACGTTAAAATTTAGGATTTCATTAAAGGAAGCATGTCGTCCGGTTTGGCAATCGGCATATAACGCAGCATATCTACCATTTCAAATACTTTGCGATGATGGGCCGTTACATTGACCGCAAACAATTTCTTACCCTGCTTGCGGGCTTCGATAACCAGCTTTAATAGAGCCGAAATGCCTGCCGAGTTGATAAATAAAACTGAGCCAAAATCCAGAATAGTTGTGTTTTGCATCTGGTTCCCAGCGGCGGAAATCTCGCGGGCAGACACGGCATCAACACTATCATTCAGGATGTGGATCATTGTAACGTCGTTACCCTGTTCAATCTTTAAAGCCATTTTTGAGTCCTCTCTCTAAAACAGAATCTCCAACTTTGAAGGCGGGGTGATAATATCTCAACTTTACTACTATTTAGACCCGTCTTAATATTTAATAACGCAATAGTCGAACGTTTGGTTACTTGATAGGTTCTGGGCCTTGCATCTCAATGTTCAAATTACTGGAATTGTTTGCTCCCTTGGAGATGTTAAACCACATTGTAAACTCAGTTCCGCCCTCGGCACTGGGCTTCAGCTCAAGGTTATCTACCAGGTTGCTAATCAAAAACATCCCCATCCCTCTGGTTAAATCTTGCTCCAGACGGCTATCCAAATCCCAGGTATCGGGTGTCCCTTCCAGAGCAGCTGCCGCCCCTTCCCAACGACCCCTGTCGGTAACCTGAACCGCCAGTCGGTCATTACTAATCAGGAATTTCACCCCAACCTTAACATTCAAATCCGATTGATTACCGTGCTCAATGGCGTTGGTAACGGCTTCGCTGACCGCCAGTTGCAGGTCGGCCACCCGGTCTTCCTCAAAGCCCAGGTGTTTGGCTACCACCACCGCGCTTTCGCGTACCACTCGCTCAAAAACAAGGTCACTGGGTATGTTGATTTCAATATCATTCAACAACGGCTCTTCGGCTGCCGCTATTTCAAGTTCTGTTCCCATCTGGTACGTGCCGCCTTTCGATTACAATTAAGGTACGTATAACTGCCCTACAAGTTTGGTTTAAGAAACTCCGTTCGGCAAAAGTTAACTGGTCTGTCCAAGTTTGGCTTCATTACTCATTACTGGTTCAATATGAGCTGGTACGCTGCGGGACTTTTGGTGCTGGATATAGAGCATCAGGTCAGCTTCATCTACCCGCCAACTTCTCCCTACGCGATAGCTGACCAGTTCTCCAGCGCGTAATAGGCTGTAAACAGTGGCGGGTGAAACTTTTAATTTCTCCGCTACATCTTCAACTGTAAGCGCGGCATCCAAGGTTCGCCCGCTTGTGGCATCGTTTAACTTTTCCAACAGCCTGGTCCTTCCTGAGAATTTTGAGTCTTTGGCCTATCCATTAACTTGTGTTTGATTATAAAGAACTTCAATTCTTTCTAGTCAATTATAATATTTTACAATCGAGAGTCAATGAAAAATTCTTTATGCACTCTAGCCATTCTGGTTATTTTTCCTAAGACAAAGGTACTAAGCGGGTAAGGTTGAATTAAGAAGGATGAAGAATGAAAAGAAGTTAGAATTCAGGAGTCAGGAGTCAGAATAAAAAAGGAATTTGTTCCCCCTTCCTTTATAGGGAAGGGGGCTAGGGGGTTAGGTTTGACTGACAACCAACAACCTATCTTTAACGCTGACCACCATAGTTCGCCGGGGGTGGGCCGGAGGGCGGGGCGGCAGGTTTACGAGTGGAAAATATCCCTATCACCGGAATATTAAATAGCTCTTTATTATAGAAAGCCCTAACTCCGGCAAAAATTGCCGCAAAAGCAAATACCAGTTGCACCGCCGGAACTATCAGGCCGCTTACAAATATATTTTGCCACCAGTCTAACGGTATTAAATATAAAAGCTGCATGGCCGCTCGTACCACCACAAAGGCAATCGCCAGGAAAAGAGCCTGACGAGCGTGGAATGTTATCAAGTCACCCTTCCGTACCGCCATCATAATTGCCAGGGGGCCTACTATACCTAATAACCCTCTTAAATCCCAATCAAAAGAAAAATTGGTGGAGGAAATGCTGACGGCCCTACCGGCGAACTCTACCGAGCCCAGGCGGAAATTAAAGAGGCTACTGAAGCCAAAAAATACTATCCAGAGATAGGGAATTAAACTCAAAACCCGCTCAAAAGGGTCGGCATCATCTACCGTAGCCACCGGGGCGGTGATTTTGCTAACCGCTTGCTGATAATTGAATTGGGGCTGGACAGGTGGCTGCTGTCCCGGTGGTGGGGGTGGTTGTTGGGGATATCCGCCCGGTTGTTGATAAGGCGGTTGCCCCATTGGTGGCTGTTGGGGATATCCGCCTGGCCCTGGTTGATAGGGTGGTTGCCCTTGGGGCGGTTGCTGGGGATATCCACCCGGCCCTGGTTGATAGGGTGGCTGACCCTGCGGTGGTTGTTGAGGATAGCCTCCGGGCGGGGGCTGATTTGGATTATAGGCCATCGCTATCTCCTTTCGGGTAATTGGCGTTTTTTTAAATCCTATCTTAAGATTTTATAGGCTATAAAGCCGTTGACACTCACGTTTCCTACTTATAGTATACTACAAATAGCCAGATCAAAATTTTAACCACTAACTAACAGACAAAACAGATATGGAAATACGACCACTAACTGAAAAGGATGCCGCCACGTTTTGGGCTCTCCGCCTGGAAGCTCTGCAAGATAGCCCCGAAGCCTTTGGCGAGGCTTACGAGGACGCTCTGGCAATCCCCCTGAGCGAAATTGAACGTCGGTTGGGTCAGGATAATAATACCTTCGACAATTTCATCCTCGGCGCGTTTGCGGCGGGAAAGCTAGTCGGGATAGTAGGTTTCCAGCGAGATAAATGGCTTAAAGCTAAACACCGTGCTTCAATCTGGGGGATGTACTGTACCCCAGCCGAGCGGGGTAAGGGCATAGGTCGCGCTTTGATGCAAGAAGCCATCCAGCGGGCTAAAGTTTTGCCCGGTCTGGATAGTATTACCCTGAGTGTGGTTACTACTAACCCTGTTGCCCGCCAGCTTTATCTTAGTCTCGGTTTTATAACCTATGGGGTGGAACCCCGCGTCCTGAAAATCGGTGACCGCTTTTTGGATATGGAAATGATGCTTTTAGATATTTAGATAATAGCTTTAGGGTATAAATAAATGACAATAGCTCCAGAAAAAACCCGGCAATTGCCGGTAATCGAAACGAAAAAAGTAGTTTGCCCCCACGATTGCCCCGATACCTGCCTGATGTCGGTAACAGTGGAGGATGGGCGCGTTACCAAAGTAACCGGGGTGGAGGAACAGCCCTTTACTAAAGGCTTTTTGTGTATAAAGACCAATTACTATCAAGAGCGGATTTATAGCGCGTTGCGGATTTTGTATCCACAGAAGCGGGTCGGGCCAAAGGGGTCGGGCCAGTTCGAGCGGATTAGCTGGGACGAGGCTCTGGATATAATTGCCAATAAGTTTAAAGAAATTATCAGCGAGTACGGAGCGGAAGCGATTCTACCCTATAGTTACGCCGGGAATATGGGCAAACTAGCTTATGCAAGCATGGACAGGCGTTTCTTTAACTATATGGGGGCCAGCCAGCTAGACCGGACGATTTGTTCCACTTCGGGTGGGGTTGGCTATACTTATACGATGGGTGCTAAACTGGGTACTGACCCTGAATCGGTGGTAGATAGCAAGTTGATTATTGCCTGGGGGGCGAATCCGGTTTCGACCAACGTTCACCTCATGCCCTTTATCAACGAGGCCAAAAAGCGCGGGGCGATACTGGTTTCGGTTGACCCCCATCGCAGCAAAACCGCTGACCAATCGGATATTTTCATCCAGCCCTACCCTGGCACTGATGCGGCTCTGGCTTTGGGGATGATGCGGGTGATTATTAATGAAGATTTGTACGACCATGAGTTTGTAGCAAATCAGACGCACGGTTTTGAGCAATTACGGCTACATGTCCAGCAGTATACCCCGGAATTTGTCGAGAAGATTACAGGCGTGCCCACCCAGCAAATGATTGATTTCGCCCGGCTGTATGCCACTACCAAACCCAGCTTTATTCGCCTGAACTATGGCCTTAATCGCCACACCAACGGCGGAATGATGGTGCGGACTGTCGCCTGTTTACCCGCTCTGGTAGGCGCGTGGGGAGTGGCGGGGGGCGGGGCTTTGCTCAGTACCAGTGGCGCGTTTGGCCTGAACCAATATGCCCTGGAGCGGCCCGACCTGTTGCAGCGTCACGCCAAAATCCCCCGTACCGTCAATATGATTAAGCTGGGGGAAGCCTTACTGGATTACAACGATCCACCTGTTAAAGCGATGTTTGTTTATAACTGCAACCCCGCCACTGTTGCCCCCAACCAGACCAAAGTTATTCAGGGGATGAGCCGGGAGGATTTATTCACGGTGGTGCATGAGCAGGTTATGACTGACTCGGCTCGCTACGCCGATATTGTGCTGCCCGCTCCCACCGCCTTTGAGGATACCGATATTTATACCGCTTATGGACATCTATATGTTCAGTTAAACGAGCCAGCGATTGCCCCGGTGGGTGAGGTCAAATCGAACGTGGAGATGTTCAGGTTATTGGCGGAATGCATGGGCTATGACGAACCCTGCCTCAAGGACAGTTCCGAAGATATGATTCGGCAAACCCTGGACGGCAAAAGCTCTACGATGGAGGGTATTACCTACGAGCGGTTGAAAACGGAGACATTTGTGCGGTTGAACGTTCCGCGCCCTTTTATTCCCTTTGCCGATGGTAAATATCCTACCCCTAGCGGCAAAATCGAGTTTTATAGCGAGAAGATGCTACGGGATGGACTAGACCCACTACCCACCCATAATCCGGCGGGGGAAAGTGCCGACGGTTCACCCGAACTTTTTGCCAGATATCCCATTCGGTTGGTGACTCCTGCCGCCCATCACTTCCTTAATAGCAGTTTTGGTGATATGCCCACCATGTTACGTAAGCAGCGTTTCCCGGCATTAGAACTGAACAGGGCCGATGCTGATCAGCGTGGTATTAAACATGGCGAATGGGTGCGGGCCTGGAACGAACGGGGTGAGGTTTATTTTGTGGCGGAAGTAACCGATACGGTGGCGGCAGGAGTAGCTTGCCACGTCAGTATTTGGTGGGGTAAATTCAGTCCCAATGGTTGGAATTGTAACGCCCTGACCAGTGATGCCGAGGCCGATATGGGCGGGGGAGCGACCTTCCATACCAATCTTATCCAGGTTGAAGCTGCCCGCCACAAGCTGAGTCTGGCAGAACTGGCAAAGTTACAGGAGATGTTCCCGGCAACTAAACCAGCTATAATCTAAAATTGGCTGACCTTTTCCCTTCCCATAATTTTTGGAGAGTGTGATTCTCACAAATTCAGGGTAGACCTCTATGTTTACCCTACAGAATTCTCTTTTATATTCTCGCCCCTTGTTCCTTACTACTTGCATCTGCACTTTTCATCTACCATCCATTCTCCCCCCCGCAAAGCTGTTAATATGTGGTTAAATTATTATTAATTCTATGTACTTATGCTACAGGTTGTGGTATCTTGAAAATAATGCGTATATATAGGGGATACCTGAGATATTTGCTCGTTATACGGGGAGGAAAAGCAGCTAAAAATTACGAGAAAGGGATAAACCCGTGCGATTCGTGATACTGGGCGACTTGCATTATTCTCTTTATAAAACGCCTGAATTGCGCCAGATTCGTGAAGAATATTATCAAAATCTTTTTAATAGTGTGCTTGAGCAAAATGCCGATGCCGTATTTGCTATCGGCGACACTGTAGATAATGGAATTGCCGAAGAATTAGAAGGTTTGCACGCCTGTGCCCGGCAGGTTGGCCTGAAATTCTTCACCGTTAACGGCAATCATGACTTATTGCAACTAACCAAAGCCGAGGCTGCGCAGTGGACCGGCAATCATCAGCCTTACTATAGTATGTCCTATAACCCTACCTCTGGTCTTTCCAATAATTTTGATTCAGCCGCCTCCCGTTTCGTTGTTATGGATACCCCTAAAGAAAAAAGCCCCAAAGACCACGGTGGTTTTGTCGGGGCCGAACAATTAAGTTGGCTGAAAAACCAGATTGAACAGAGTGGAGAGCAACCGCTCTTTGTTTTTGGACATCACCCGGTACAGAATGCTACCCTTTATTCCACTTTCCATATGCTGAATATTGATAACAGCAAAGAGGTAAAGGTCGCGTTTCTTCACAAGCGGCAGGGAGTCGGTTTCTATTTCTGCGGGCATAACCACGCCAATAGTATTTCGCGCAAGGCCAACTGGAACTTTATACAGACGGCTGCCCCGCTTCGCACTAACGACTTCCGGGTAATAGACTATAACCCTGAAGAAGTTTGTATCGAAACGGTTGAAGTTAAAGTTAAACACCAGCGTAAATTGGCTGGTAAAATGATGAAAGCGATGGGTGATTTCCTGCAACTTCCCGCCAGGGGTTTCCGCAGTGACCGCCAGTTGCGAGTAGAAATCGGTAAAGAGCTGCCAGTTTTGGATAGTTCGGTAGCTGTTAGCTCAGGCCGCTAGTTTAATAAAAAAAAGGATACTGAACTTTAGGGCAGGCATAATTTGTCTGCCCTGCTGTTATCGGAAATTTGTCATAAAAGTAACTTCAACTAATTGCCAGGTGGAAAGAATATGAGCGCAATTCAGGATCAAATCAGCCAAATGTTAACTTTGGGGAGCGACAGACGTTATGGTGGTGAGGCAGTCAGCCAGCTTGAACACGCTTTGCAATGTGCTTATCTGGCGGAACAGGCCGGAAAATCCCCCGAATTAATCACCGCTTGCCTGTTGCATGATATTGGTCATTATTTGCGCCACCTGAACGAAGGCGCACCCCAAAAAGGACAGGATGATAAACACGAGGATTTGGGAGCGCAATTCCTGAGCTCCAGTTTTGGCCCGCCGGTGGTTGAAGCAGTGCGGTTACATGTTAATGCTAAACGCTACCTATGTTTAGTAGATAAAGATTATTGGGCAAGTTTATCGCCCATCTCAAAATATTCGCTGGAATTGCAGGGTGGGATTTTTTCGGAAGAAGAAGCGGCAGCCTTTATTGCCCAACCTTACGCCCAGGATGCTGTTCAATTGCGTATCTGGGATGACCTGGCCAAGATTCAAGGTTTAGTCACTCCCGACCTGAACCACTTTGAAAAATATCTACATCAAAGCATACGCTAACCTGTTTCTGGTTTTAAAATATCCCCTTATAACCCTCTCAGCCGTAGGAGGGTTCGATTTCCCGCTAAATTTTATTAACGAGGTGTTAAATGTTATTAACAACTCCAGCTATACTACCGCTTTTCCTATGATTGTTATCGTACGAACCTATTATTCTGACTAAAAATTAAAATCATTTTAACAACCCATTTATAACTCCTTTATATGAATAAATTAAGATTGATGGGTCATAGGAAAACGCCTAGCCAACTAAATTTGCTCAAATTTTCCAAAAAAAGGTTTTTATTAATATATGGAAAATAATAACCCTGGCTCTCAACCGATGCTTGAGATTAAAAACCTGCGTAAGGTATATCCAAACGGTTATGAAGCCCTCTCTAATATCTCCTTTAATTTATACGGCGGGGAATTTGTCTGTATTATCGGGCGCAGTGGTGCCGGTAAATCCACTTTACTACGTTGCATTAATGGGTTGATTCCTATTACTGAAGGTAACTTAAAAGTAAATGGCACCGAAATTACTAATCTGACCGACCAGGAAAAATTATTACTACGCCGCCGAATTGGCTTTATCTTCCAGGAGTTTAACCTGGTGGATCGCCTCACGGCCTTGCGCAATGTTTTAACCGGGCGGTTGGGTTATATGGATGATTTGAGTGCTCTATTGGGTATTTTTGGACAGGAGCATCGTGAAAAGGCCTTGTGGTGCTTGCAACGGGTAAATATGTTACATCGCGCCAAAAACCGGGCAGACCGTCTTTCCGGTGGTGAAAAACAGAGGGTAGCAATTGCGCGGGCGTTGGCGCAGGAGCCATTTTTATTATTGGCGGATGAGCCAGTCGCCAGCCTTGACCCCGAACTTACCTGGGGTGTAATGAATGATTTAAAGACGATTGCCAAAGAAGAAAATGTGCCAACCCTGGTTAATATTCACGACCTGGAAACTGCCAAGTTTTTCGCTGACCGCATTATTGGTATTGCCAAGGGACGCATTTTGTATGACGGACCAGTTGAAGGCTTGAGTAACAACGTATTGCGGGAAATTTACCGCAGTGATAACCCTAATCTGAAGTCGCGCTACGAACTCATTGCAGATTGAAGTTTATTGGCCTAACCTGGAGATAACGAAGTGTCAATAGAAGAAAAAGACCCAACTGAAGTGGTTGATATAAGAAAGAGCGTGCAAAAGAGCGAGTTCCTTAAAGAATTGGCTCAAAAACCGGAGGCGGTTTTACTAAGACCATTCGGTAAGCCTAATTGGCCGATTTTTGGGTTTGTTGTAGCTTTGTCGGTTGTAGCGATAATCTTTCTTGCTCACATTATTAATCTTGGTAAACTGGATTTGAACTGGACTATCCAGTTTGATGTAAATATTCTAACGACACTGGTAATAATAATTGCAGGAGTTGTTTCAGTAGGCCCTCGTGCTGTCAAGAACCCTCAAGTTTTGCGAGAACAATCCACTTTCTGGTCTTTGATAGTGTTGGTTCTAGTCGCGCTCTTCATCCTCTTTAAGGTCGTGGATTTAGGGACTTTTACCTATACTATTACGAAACTGGACAGTAGCACCCTGGCAGCTATAGTGCCGCTTGGTGGGCTATTATTTTTGTCCTGGCGCGGCTCAAAAGTGGCAATTACCACCTTAGCCCTTTTCTTTCTCTGGTGGGGCTTTAATATCATCAACTTTGGCTTTATCACCGTAACCGACCTGTTTGCCAGCGAAAATGGTGGACGGTTGCTACGGAGTATGACGCCCCCTAACTGGAAATACTTCACCAAAGTTATTGACCCAATGCTGTTAACTATCCAGACTGCCGTTACGGCTACAGTGCTGGGAATTATCATTGCCTTGCCCCTGAGCATTCTGGCAGCCCGCAATACCTCGCCTCACCCAATTATTTACAACGTGGTTCGTCTGATAATTAACTTCATCCGGGCAGTACCCTCCCTGATTTGGGCTTTACTGTTTATCCCGTTTGTAGGTTTAGGGCCAGGCGCGGGGATTTTAGGGTTGGCTTTACACAGCGTTTCGGTACTGACCAAGTTATACTCCGAGGCCTTTGAATCGGTAAAACCCCAACCGTTAGAGGCTCTAAGTGCTGCCGGAGCAAATGGCTTGAAACGCTTCCGTTGGGGTGTTTTCCCCCAGGCATTTCCATTAGTTGCAAGCTACTCTATTTTTAACTGGGAATCCAATGGGCGTGACTCCACCGTGGTGGCTTTCGTAGGTGGTGGCGGTATTGGTTTCTTGCTACAGGCTAACCTGTCCCTGTTGGACTATGCCAACGTCACGGTAATGTTAATAGTTTTAATCTTAACTGTTTCGCTACTAGACCGCTTTAGTGATTTTGTACGCTCAAGAATTATCTAAACCAGGTAGAGGGAAGTTGATTCCCTTATCTACCACCTGAACTCTGTCTGAAGAGTTCGCGAATAATGGCAAATTTAAAGAAGGAGATTTTGATGTTCACTCTGAAAAATCCGATGAAATCCGTGCGGATGTTCGGTATGGTTATGTTGGTGGTGCTCTTGACCGCGTTACTGGCGGCTTGTGGCGACCCGACTGCTACCACTGCTCCGGCAGCTACAACTGCCCCTGCTACTACCACGGCGGCTCCTAAACCAACCACCGCAGCCGCTACTACCACCACTGCTGCTCCTACTACCGCGGTAGCGACTACCACTGCTGCCCCGACTACCGCCGCAGCTAAAGTCAGCATGTCCAAACTACGGCTGGGTTTGATACCGTCCGAGAACGCTACCAAAGTAATTGATGACTCCAAACCTTTCGGCGATGTTCTCTCAAAAGCTCTAGGTGTGCCAGTTGAAATTTTCGTAGGCAACAACTACACCGCCACCATCGAAGCTCTAGCCAGTAACAAGATTGACGTAGCCTGGTTTGGCCCTTTCAGCTATGTATTAGCGGCTGACAAGTACAATGCCGAAGCCATTCTGCTGCAATTAGGGGCTGGTGGTTCTACCACTTACAACAGTTATATTATTACCTCTGCCAAAACCGGCATCAAGACTTTGGCTGATATCAAAGGTAAAACCTTCTCCTTCGTGGATCCGGCTTCCACCAGTGGTAACTTGATCCCCCGCTACACTTTGTTAAAGGCTGGGTTTGACCCGGACAAAGACGTACAGGGTAGCTTTGCTGGTGGTCATGACGCTTCTTTATTGGGCGTAATCAGTGGCAAGACCGATGCTGGGGCAGTTGCCAGTGACGTGTTTGCCTCCTTGCTGGAAAAAGGCTCTTTCAAGAAAGAAGACGTAGTGATTGTTGCCACCAGTGACCCAATTCCGAACAGCCCGATTGCTGTTAGTAA
This sequence comes from Chloroflexia bacterium, assembly GCA_038207495.1. Lineage (GTDB taxonomy): Bacteria > Chloroflexota > Chloroflexia > Chloroheliales > Chloroheliaceae > Chlorohelix. Next base: position 43,369 of record JBBQZS010000021.1, on the reverse strand, counting down.
AACTATGGCGGCTAGTGACAAAGCGGCTATCAAAGCGGCTTTCCTTTCCATCAAGGAATCCGCTACTTTGAAAGCGGTTGGCTCTAGCGGTTTTGCCGATGGTACCGACGCTACCTACAATGGTCTGCGTGACGTTGCCAAGTTGCTTGGCCTCGACCTGACCAAACTAAAGTAATCCACTGTATAGCATCAGAGCCTCTTTCCAGGGATGGAGAGAGGCTTTTTGTTTTTACTCGAAAAGAAATTGTACAATTTAGCTGCGAACAACCTAGTGCATTTGCAAAAATGCTGGTATATTTTGGGTGAAATGCTATATTATTAGGAGTTTCGCTTGAGGCCAGTTATTCAATTCAGATTGGAGCTATTTAATCCAATCGGGGAGTTCCAAAGCGAAAGTCGTAATTATAATAGTACAATCAAACCACCCCCAGCGAAATATAATTTGGAGGATATTTAAAAATGGCAGAACAAACCCAAAATGTGACTTTTAGTTCTGGCGGTGTCCAACTCGAAGGTTATCTGGCCCGACCAGAAGGGGTTGGTCCTTTTCCGGGCGTAGTCATAATTCATGAGATTTTTGGCCTGAACGATAATATTCGGGAAATTGCTCGTCGCTTTGCCGCTGATGGCTATGTAGCCCTGGCGGTTGACCTGTTTGCCGGGCGCAACCGGGTCATTTGTATGTTACGGATTATTGGCGACTTGTTTTTTAAGTCACTGGACAAGAGCAGTGGGGTTCGCGATTTAAAAGCCGGAATTGACCTACTCGCCGAACAAGACGGGGTTGATAAGGCCCGTTTGGGCGCAATCGGCTTTTGTATGGGTGGCAGTTATGCCATTGCGTTGGGTTGCAGCGATAACCGCCTCAAGGTAATTGCTCCCTATTATGGTGTTAATCCGCGCCCCTTTGATGAATCAGTAAAACGTAGCTGCCCAGTGGTAGCCTCGTATCCCAATAAGGATTTCACCACCAAACCCGGCGAAAAGTTGGTGGCCGCTCTGGAACAATACAATATTCCGCATGATGTCAAGGTATATGAGGCCAAACACTCCTTCTTCAACGATAAAGGGCCAAACTATGATGAAACTGCCGCCAAAGACTCCTGGCAACGGGTTATGGATTTCTTCCAGCAATATGTTGGGCAACCCGTCAACAAGTAGCAGCAGGGTGAGATATGCCGGAAATCTACGTTAGTACCGATATAGAGTCTGATGGGCCGATTCCCGGCCCTAATTCGATGCTAAGTTTTGGCTCGGCGGCCTACCTGCCCGACAAAACCCTGCACATCACCTTTACCGCCAATTTAGAAACCCTTCCCGGCGCAAGTGGCGACCCTAAAACAATGGCCTGGTGGCAAACCCAGCCGGAAGCCTGGGCTGCCTGTCGTAAGGATTTGCAAGCCCCCGAAGTTGCGATGAAAAATTATCTGGCATGGCTTAAAGCTCTACCGGGGAAGCCCGTGTTTGTGAGCTACCCGGTGGCTTTTGATTTTTTGTTTGTCTACTGGTATTTGATTTGCTTTACCGGGGAAAGCCCCTTTTCCCATTCGGCTCTGGATATAAAGACCTACGCTATGGCGATGCTCAAAACCGAGTACCGCAAATCCTCAAAACAATATATGTCCCGCCGCTGGTTTGACGATTTCCCCCATACTCATCAAGCTCTGGATGATGCTCTGGAGCAAGGGGCTTTATTTTGCAATATGCTGATTGAAAATGTAAAAGCCAAGTAGCTCCTGATTCTAGCATTGACCTAACTCTAGCCCGGTGCTACAATTTTTTATGTCTCTTTAAAACTTACCTTAAATATAGAACTCCTAAATAAGAAAGGCTCACTAAATCAAAATGTCAGACAATAAAGAGCAACTTACTTTTATGGCTGTGCACGCCCACCCGGATGATGAGATTTTTGGCACAGGCGCGACAATGGCCCGCCTCTCCGCCGAAGGAATCCGCACGGTGCTGATTACCTGTACGCGTGGCGAGTGTGGCGAGATTGTTGACCCAACTATGGATGAGGAAGCCAAAAAGGCCGCATTTGCTAACCTTGGCGAGGTGCGGGAGGCTGAGTTACGCGAGGCAGTGGCCTATCTGGGTATTACCGAGTTGCGTTTCCTGGGCTTCCGGGATAGTGGGATGGTTGGTACAGAAGATAATAATAACCCCGACTGTTTTCATCAGGCCAATTTTGACGAAGCGGTGAAGCGGCTGGTTAAATATATTCGCGAATTTAAACCGCAAGTGCTGGTGACATATAATCCCTGGGGTGGTTATGGGCATCCTGACCATGTGCAGGCTCACCGGGTGACCGTAGCGGCTTTTAGTGCGGCGGGCGACAAACGATTTTACCCCGACCTTGGTTTAGAGCCTTTTGCTCCCAGCAAGCTTTATTACACTACGATTCCCCGCTCAATGCTGCGGGCTACTTCGCAGGAAGCTATCAGCCGTGGTATTAATGGCCCCTGGAATAATCCGGCCTTTGAATTTGAGGAATTTGGCGACCCGGATGAAGTGTTAACGGCAGTTTATGATGGGCGTGAATATTTTGATGCCAAGAAGAAGGCTTTTACCGCCCATAAAACCCAGATTGCCCCCGATAACTTTATGTTCACCCTGCCCGATGATATGATGCGTGATGGGATGGGTCGGGAATATTTCCAATTGGCTCTCGGCAAAAGTGGCCCGATTGATGCTCAGGATAACCGGGAACACGACCTATTCGCCGGACTGAGATAGAACTTTCACCATAAAGTCACAGAGAACACAACAGAAAATTTAATTTTAAAGCTCTTATGTCTTTGTGGTGAATATCTTATTTTCTTATCACCTTGCGGAGATAGCGCAAATCCTCCGAAGTTACGCCTCGAAATAACACTAGTCCCACCGGGTAGACGATTAAACCTACTATTACTGTCAGGAAGAAATTCCAGATACCCAACCCTACCGTTATTGTTAACAATACCGCCAGCATAAGCAATGAAGCCGCGCCTGGACGGGCCAGGGTTTGCCAGAGGGGGATTGGGGCAACTGTGCGCCGCATAATGATATAGTAAATAATCAGCAGAATAAGCTCGGTACCGATGGTCATGGCACTGGCGGCAATATAGCCAAAGAAGGGAATCAGGGCCAGATTCAGGGTGATATTACAGGCGGCGGTAATCAGCACTGCCCAGGTAATCAGGCGTTGTTTGTCCAGGGCTATCAGCACATATTGAGTAACGCCATTGATATAGCTAAATGGTAAGAACCAGATCAGGATTTGCAGAGCCAATGCTCCCCCTGGCAAGAACTTATCGCCAAAAGCCACCCCGATTAAATCATGGGCCACAAACAAAGTTCCCACCGAAATCGGCAAACCAATAATTGTTAAAATCCGCAAACCTTCACGGTAAGCCCGCAACATATTATCTTGAGCGTTGGCACTGTAGTTACTGAAAATCGGGAATAAAGCCAGCGTAATAGCCGAAGGGAAAATCAGCAGAGCGTCTATAAACTTGTAGGCCGAGTTGTAAAGCCCCACTTCGGTTTCACCCCGGAACGGCAGTAGCAGAAACACGTCACTTTTGAACATAATGCTGATTAAAAAGCCGTTCAACATCAGGGGGAACGAGGCTTTTAACAAACCTGGAATCAGACTTCTCTGGAAGCCTTTCCGTACATTCGGGCGCATTATCTCGCGGCTGAAAATTGACCAGAGCGAGGCCAACGCCACCAGATTGACCGCAATCGAGGTACCCGCCAGCCCAATAACTCCCCAACCTATCAACAAAGCCCCCAGACCAAGTGGAACCCGGATAATTGAGCCTAAAATCTGAATAGCTGCCAGATACTCAAACTTTTCGTAGCCGCGAAATACCGCCGCCAGTGACCCTGAAATCGCCCCCGGCAACATCCCAAGCATAAGCAAGGCGGTTGCCCAGATTGCATCTGTCGCCAGTTGACCACTTAAACTTAGCCCTCCCGCCCATAATAAAGCCAGTGGCAAGGAGAGTGTAGAAAGGGCAAAGCGCGTGACCAGCATGGTGCTGAAATAGCGGTTGGCATTTTCAGGGTTGCGGTTGCGGGCAATTTCGCGCGTAACCAGGGTTTCCAGACCAAAATCGCTGATACTATTGAAAAAGAGCCAGATAGTCACGGCGACGGTGTAACGCCCATTGCCTTCCGGCCCTAACAAACGCAGCGAGATAAAAGCGAAACCAAAATCTATAACTTTGCCCGAAAGTTGGGCGAACATGGGTGTAACGCTGTTTTTAAGGATTCGGCGCAGGGGGTGGTCGCGCTCATCCTCCCGATAGAAGCGCACCCAACCCAACACCAGCAACACCATCGCCTCGCTTGCCAGCACCAGAAAGGCGGCATATAGGCCCAGGGTAAAAGATAAGGGATTGTAGCGCATCCGCACCGTAATGGTTCCGGCGTTTTCGGCTGGCTCCAGGGTTAAGAGTCGCCAACCTTCGGGGGTGCGTTCCAGCTTGCCGTCGCTGAATTTTTTTGGTTCGACGGCGGTGCTAAATTGCGCTTGCCAGCCTTCATCGTAACGTTCTGGCACGATTAGCTGAATCTTCAGCCTGTTATTTTTAGCTGAAACAGGCAAGGCTACTTGATAGCGCACCTCGGTTTCACTCTGGCGATTGGTATCTATAAGTTTTACGCCAGCCGGGGCGAGTAATCTAACCTGGCTAATATCCGGGGGTATCTGGTAAGGTTCGGCCTGATAGACTAGCCGGGGGAAAAGCTGCGGCCCCGCCAACAATAAACCCGACCCCAGCACAATCGCCGCCAGCATAACCGCTCTGGCTATAACCAGGGCTTGCCAGCCTCCCCGGTAACTTTCTACCAGAACCAGCCACAAACAGACTACCGCACAAAACATCAGGGAAGTCGGTAGCCCTACCGCCAGCGAAATCAGCCCTAACACCAGCGTCAAAGCCAGTAATTTTACATAACGCCTGGTGCTTAGTGGTAGCCACAGAGCCAACGGTAGCCAGGAGACCGCCGCCAGAAAATCCGGCCTTAGCCCTGGCATGAGCAACAAAGCTGCCCCAACCAGCCCTATCCCTACTGCCAGCTTTAATTTCTCTTTTAATTTTGTAAGTAGAAGACATATCCCGCATAAAGCTATCCAGAGATGGAAGGCCGAAAATAGCCCGTTGCCTTGATCGAGATAATAAATCAGGGAGGGTGGATAGAAGATTGGCGCACTGCTCAGGGCTAAAAGGGGTCTACCCCCATCCCGCGCATCATACCGCCAGAGGGGAGGCTGTTTATCCAGAAGCAAATTCCCGGCGGTAAGCCATTCCCAACGCTGGTTAAAATCTTCACCGCCCGGAAAGCCCTGGCCCGGCAGACTAAAGCCCCGAATATTTTGATGGATAAGATAGCCAGGGACGGTAGATTGTTTGCTGTAATCGGAGTTTTTGCCGTAATCCGTGCCGATGGCGGGGAGATACCACAGGCCGGAAAACAATAATAATAGCAGAGCCGTTAACCACCAGGGCAACCGCCACCGTGCGCGTGGTGGTTCGTGTTTTTGTTGGGGCGGTGTAATGGTTTGCAAATTGACTTTACGCCCGGAAGCCCCGGCTCTCGCGCAGGTAGCTGACGGCATTTGCCAGATCGCGCTCGGCCTCGCCCCTTTCCTGGGCATCTTTTATCCAACGATAAACCAGCAGCAACACCAACATTTGCAAAATAAGGGGCAAGGCGGTGAATTTGTCGCGCCGTTTACTCACCTCTTGTCTTACGTGAGTCACACGGGAGGGCGGACGCTGGGCTTTTCTGGCGGCGGCTTGTTTATCAAGCTTGGTTTTCAGTCGTTCGCGCTGCTTGATGGTTTTCTTGTTTTCCTTGAGCAGGGTTTTTGTAGTTAATTTTGGTGATTTCTGAGCCATTTTTCTCCTTTATCTGCACTTTTCCGCTGGGTTAATCTTATCATCCAACCACCTCCCTTGCAACTCAGGGAAGGTTAGTTTTGCAACCAATAAAAAATCCACTCCGCCGCTCAGGGACGTAATAAGCGCGGCGGAATGGATTTTTGTGGAGTTGGTTTGCCTATTTTTTGACGGTTATTTCATAGGTAACGTCTATACTAAATCCCCCTAATGGAACGACGTAAGGATTTTGGTCGTAGGAGTTTTTAACCCATAACGAATTGGGGCCAAAGGTGGTGGTAAAGGTTAGCACATTAGGAATGTTGCCACCAAACCTGAGTTTATATTTGCCGGGCGGCAGTTTTAGAGACAAGTAATAACCGCCATTAACAACCTCCCAGAGTCTTGGCTTTCCATCCCCAAATAAGAATCCGGAATAAGGATAAGTTGGGAGCTTGTTTGGATTACTTTCGACGAGATATTGCCTCTGGTTTTTAGAGGTAACTAAATCCTCATCATCAAGGCTGGCAAAAACCGTAGTTCCATTAGCACGACTCAAAGACTGGTCGAACCAACTTACAAACGCTTTAGGTCCATAGGGTGGAACGGCTGTATTGTCATAATAGATTGGGTCTTCGCCAAAAGAATAATCGATTAAAGGGAAAAACAGGCGAGTGCCAGCAGGAATTTCGCAAGTACGTTTTGCACCACCGCCAACCCCAGCCAGGAAAAAAACCTCGAAGTTCTGGTTAGTATGTACACACTCACCAGATGCGGCAAATAACTGCTGAAAATCTTCTAGGGTGGGTTGCGTATAGACATACTGCCAGAATTGATCACCCCAGGCTCGGTACTTGGCAGGATTAACCTTCAAATCCTCATCACGGCGATTATCTGCCAGGGCACTACTAAGCTGGGTGAACACTAACATAACCACGATCAAGAGGCCAAATCCAAATTTTCGCTTCATAGCTTTCTCCTTACTACTACGTTAAAGGACGCTCAAAGTGTCAAAGTGTGCTGACTCTTTTACGTTAAAAAGGCTATACTCAAACTTAAATCGAGGTAAAAAGCAACATAAAAGCAATTTAAAGAATATTGGGCTTGCCTAAGATTGGACTATAACAAATTGTACACCTATTTTTAAAAAATATAAAGCCCCAATTTTTGACTTTTTACTCTATCAAAGTATTTATCTTCGAATAAAACATAATAAATTTAGCCATATAATAACAATTATCCTATCTGAAATCATAAATATCGGGGGGAATCAGACAGGAATACCTACTGGGTCAAGGATGGCACGGAGGTGGTGCCCCCGCACCATCATCGGTCATAACAAATTCCACTAGCAAGTTCAGCATTGGGCTTTGATTGTATTTAACGAACATAACTTATTCACCTTTCCGAAAAGCTGCCAGACTTTAATTTTTTGATATTTTTACTCGACCAAGCTGTCGCCTTGATAAAGCCTTGTCGTTCTGGCTGGACCGGGTAGCCAACCGACTTTTTGCCAGCCGGGTCTCTTTTTTGGCTTCACGCAACGCCCGGCGGAGCTCCCCCTCGTGCATTTCTGCCTGTCCCCCACCAATCCTTCCCAGATTATCCAATGCCCGATTGATCCACATCATAAGCAGCAAGATCGCCAACCCAATCAAAATAAATAACAAAATGTCCATTGTATTCTCCCTTGCTAAACTGATATAATTCGGCTAATTCCATTTTTCAGGCATATTTGGCTTTTTGGCTATTTTTGGGTTACCTGGCTATGAGGTTGCGTAACTCTCCATCCAACTAACTCAGCAATTGAAGATTTCGAAGTTCCGTTAAGAATTTTAGTCACGACAAACTATAAGGAACCCATAATTCCTAAATTAATATCAATTATTTTGATATAATTGTCCTAAAAAGAACCGATACCCTTCTGTGGTTTGTTACTTTCACCGAGGTTTTTCGCATCCATATTAGCTATATCAAAGCATACTAAATTGAAAAGTTTGGTTCAAGAATTAAGTTCGTCAAATGTACGTTGAATATACGTTCTTTTTCTTTTCACTAAAACTATGGATTGATTCAATAACTTTCTAAAATCATAAAATGTCACAGCCAAAACTTAGGGCTATGACATTTTTCAGCTTTCTTCTAACTTGAACCGGTGGGATAAAAGGAAATGGGAGTAGCCTCTGTGGAATTAACCAAATTTAGAGAAGCCATTCGAGAATACCGACGTTATAGCGGTAAAACCCAGAAAGATTTAGCTGAGGCGGTAGGCTTACATCCCAACGTCCTGAGTACCAAGCTCAATGGCTCTGGGAATGACTACTTAAATTACCCCGAAATTAAAAGGATAATTTCTACTCTGGCGAGTTGGAAAGCCATTTCCACCCGATCTGAAGCTGTAGAGTTGTTAGCCTTAATGCAGTTGAAAGAAATTATTTTTACTTTAGAAGAATGGAATAGTTCACCATTGAATCAGCTGGAAACTTCTGCTGATGGGCAAAACTTGCAAGAAACCGACAGTTTACAACGAAAGTTGGCTGCAAAAGCAGAGACTAAAAGAGTGTTTAAAGAAAATTCACCCAATAATATACCGCATCAACTAACCAGTTTTATTGGGCGGGAAAATGAAATCCATCAGCTAAAGCAATTAATAACCCAGAATGAAAGGCGGTTAGTAACGCTGGTGGGGGCGGGGGGTTGTGGCAAAACTCGCCTTTCGCTCCAAGTCGCTGCCGAGCTTCTTGATAGTTTTCCAGAGGGAGTCTGGTTTGTTGAACTTGCCCCCTTGAGTGACCCAGCCCGCGTTGCTCAAACTATCGCCATTACCCTGGCTGTATTTGAAGAGATAGGCCGACCGCTATTGTCCACCCTCAGCGATTATTTTCGAAACCGCCGGATATTGCTGGTGCTGGATAATTGTGAGCATCTGGTGGAAGAATGTGCCAGAGTGGTGGATAGCCTCACTCGTAGTTCTAACAGGCTCCACATCCTGACGAGTAGTCGTGAGCCTTTGGGTCTGAGCGGGGAAACTACTTTTCGGGTTCCCTCCCTTAACCTGCCAGACTCACAAGCCCAGCCAGAGGCGGACGAGTTATCTAGCTACGAAGCGGTGAAGCTCTTTATGGAGCGGGTAAATGCGGTTAATCCCACCTTCTCCCTGAACAGTCAGAATGCCGGGGCAGTGCTACAAATATGTCGCCAACTGGATGGTATTCCCCTGGCGTTGGAACTGGCGGCGGCCCGAACTAAGTTACTTACGGTCGGACAGCTTGCCAATCGGTTAGATGATCGTTTCCAGTTGTTAACCGGGGGTAGTCGCGCTTCCTTGCCCCGTCAGCAGACCTTAAGGGCGTTGGTAGATTGGAGTTATGAATTGTTGACTCCGACCGAGAAAAGGCTATTAACCTGTTTGAGCGTTTTTGTGGGAGGTTGGACGTTTGGTGCTGCTGTAGCAGTTGTTGGGGTCAATAATGGTGAAAAGCAGAGCTATGGGATTCTGGATGGGTTGACAGGACTGGTTAATAAATCGCTGGCCCAGTTGGAACACCATGCTGATGAAAGTGAAGCCCGCTACTCTTTTCTTGAGACTATCCGACAGTATGGCATGGAAAAATTAAAAGCAAGCGGCGATGAGCAGGAAGTACGAACCCGCCATCTAGCTTACTATGCAAGGCAAACTCAGGAGCTTGGGCCTAAACTGCAAAGTAAGGAGCAATCAGAAGTAATCAACCTTTTGGATCGAGAACTTGATAATGTTCGGGCGGCAATCAAATATGGTTTAAGTACCGAGCAGGCCGGATTGGTTTCAGAAGTAGTTATACAGCTCGCTGGTTACTGGGATATGCGGGGCAATTACAGTGAAGGAAGGGATTATCTTGAAAAAGCAATTATTATACCGACTATGCCTAGAGAAAATCGGGTAGTAGCTTTATTTTATGTCGGTTTTTTTTGCCATCGCCAGGAAGATCTCGTAGCGGCAGCGCACTATTTTGAAGAGTGTCTGGCTTTAAGTGAAGGTCAGGAGGATAAAACAGTCATTTGGGGATTAGCTGGTATGGGTTTGTTGCATTTATTGATTGGAAACTATGCCAAAGCGGAGTATTATCAGGAAAAAGCCGTGGAGTTAGCCAAAGAGATGGGAAACTATGTATTCGGTGGCATGCTTGCTAATCTTTCTCTGATACTGGTAGAACAGGGAGACTACCGCGAGGCCGGGCGCCTTGGCGAAGCGGCCCTGGCAATCGCTCGAGAAATGGAAAACCAGTGGTTCCAGGTGTTGCATTTAGGTAACCTTGCTGGACTTGCTTTAGTGGAGGAAGACTATCCAAAAGCCTTAAAATATACTGATGTCGCCCTTGACCAGATTGACAAAATTGGCTTCGAGTTTGGTAAGTCCATTAGTCTGGCTCATCGCGGGATGGCATTGTACCAGGTAACGCGTTTCAAGGAAGCTCGCGATGCTTTGGCAGAGGGCTTAACCTTGATTATGAAGGGTTACGAAAGATTTAAGTTCGTAGATACCATGGTGGGCGTGGCTGGATTACTGCACAAACTTTGGCTCAAAAACAATCAGGAGCGACATCTCGAAAAGCTGGCCACTGTTTGCGGGGCAATTACTGCTTATTTAACTGCAACAGGTAATATTTTATTATCTCCAGAGCGAATCTACTTCAATCAGGCGTTGGTGGACGCCCGGGCTGGCTTAACTGAAGCGTCTTTCAACGAAGGTTTTGCCCAGGGTCAGGTAATGTCGGTGCAAGAAGCAATAATTTATTCTCAACAACTGCTGGCTGAAATCGAATTTTAGAAAAGTGTAACGGCGAGTTTAAATCAACCAGGGCATTTATTCTGTTTAGAATTCCATTGCTAATCTAAGGCTTGCGGCGTAGATATAGAATATCGCCCGCCCCGAAGAGCGGCCCGATCTTGAGGCCAAGTTTTTGGTAAACCGCGTTGGGGATGCCGATGTCGCCGAGGTAAAGCTCTCCGGTATAAGCCTTACTGGCTGGTTCAAAATGAATCTGACGAGGTAGACCGAGAGCCAGGGTAGAATGAGCCTTGATAATTGGTTCCAGTGGTTCGTTTTGAGGTTGTACTGGTAACCCGGTGGGCAAATCCAGCGAGAAAACCCGCGCATCGGCCTGTTCCAGAACCTGGGTTAAAAAAAGTTCTGCGCCATGTAAGGGGCCGCGCAACCCACTGCCCACCAGTGCATCCAGCACAAAATTACTGTTTTTGAGGTTATCCATTAGACGCAAAGTAGGCAACTCGGCTTGGACGCTGGAAACTAGCCCGCAACGATACAACAGGCGTTGCTGATAACCGCAAATATAACCCAGCGATTCAGGTGGGCGGGATAGTACCACCGTGACTTTTGCGCCCCCGTCGAACAGATGGCGGGCAGCTACCAATCCGACGGCACCGCTATTCCCCGCCCCCGCCAGCACCACGAACCTTTTGCGGGTTAAATTCCCCCCGACCAGTTGCCGCAAAAGGTTGGCGGCAGCTCGACCAGAATTTTCTATCATATATACCAGACCCAACCCTAATTCTTTAACCATAATCTGAGTAATTTTCTCAAATTGCTCAGGACTAAGGGTCGGCATAGTGGCTGGTATTAAGGTTGGTGCGCTCATGTTTTACTACTCGGTTAATTCTGGCAACTCGGCACGGGCCGAGTCATTTACCCAATATCGCCACAAAATGGGAAATAGTTTATTGGTCTTCATCAGGATTTGTTCAGTTTGCCTGGCGGAAACTTCGGTGCGAAAGTTTTGGGCGGGAATTGCCCCGTGAAAGCCGCCACTACGGCCTTCCACTGCCAAAATTTTCTTTGAGCCCTTTTTGCCAAACCGCTTCTGATAGCTGGGGGAGTCGGGTTTCAGCCGATACTCGATGGATTTATAGCCCTGGGAGTCACGGATTTCGAGTTTCTCAATATCATTCCAGGGTATCAAGTAGGCTTTAAATACGGGTGGGACAATATAAATTCCTTGGCGGGTGAGGCGCAAATCTTGCTCGAAATCCAGAAAGTAGACCGCCGCCGCCATTAGGGCAAAGAGCAGCAGCGTTGTCAGCAGCATCGCCACCAATAACCAATCAGTGTCGCCTGCGCTATCAAACAAGCCAACAAACTCAACGGTCAGGAAAATGGCTAAAAAACCAAAAAAAGCTATCAGGGCGATTGGTAACAAGGTCAACCGTACTCGCCTTCGTCTCATTAGTTGGAACTCACTTTCCGCAAAAACTTACAACTCAACTCCCATTTCCTGGGTTTAAGTATAAGCTCAAATAAAGATGAGGTCAAACCTCACCCCCAGGTACCTTTCCTCGATAGGGAAGGGAGAATATTCTAAAGGTAGCAGAGGTAACCCCTATAAAATTTCCATTCTTAATTCTTTATTCTTTGCTTTTTATTCTGACTCGTGACTCCTGAATTCTGACTCCTTTTTATCCACTATCTGCCGGATTGGGCCAACTGATAGCCATAACAGCCCTATCGCCAGCAGGGGCAGACCTGAGCTTGCCACCACTGCCGCCGACCCTAACCCGCCAATTAACAGCCCCGCCAGCCCGTTACCCAACGGCAACCCACCCGGCCCAACTGTCCCGGTAAAAGCTACCACCCGTCCCATTAGGTGCAAGGGTATAGCGCGTTGGCGGATAGTGGTGAGGTAGATAGCGGCAATGTCGTCCAGCATCCCCAGCCCAAAACAAATTAATACCACCGGGACAAAGCTGTTAAACAGCCACATCAGGGCGTAACACCCGGCCTGGGCTATCAACATAATACAAACTACCCTCCCAGGATATTTTGGGCGTAACGGGCCAAACAGCAAGGCTGAGATTAACGCTCCAGCCGAATATACCGCCAATATCAAGCCCATCCCACCCGGCCCGACCCCTAGCGGCCCGTTGCAGAAGAAGGGTAGGGCTACCTGAAAGATGCCCAGGCCGAAATTCCAGACAAATATAATTGACAATATCGCCAGTAACTTTCGACTGCTGAAGGTGAAACGGATTCCCTCAGTTATCTGGCGAAAGAAGTTTTCTTTGGTACGGTTTAGCTGCTGCGGGTTGGCGTGGGGGGTGTGCCACAGTCCCAGCAATACCACCGCAAAAAAGAAAAACGAGATACTGTCTATTATCAGCAAGGCCAGCGGGCCGACCACCGCCACCAGCAACCCCGCCAACCCCGGCCCGGCAATGGTGCTGACCTGATTGCGGATTACGTCCAGCGAGTTGGCCTGATTATATTGCTCCGATGGCACAAAATCGGTTATCAATGTACGGCTACCCACCGCCGTAACTACCGACAGCGCACCCAGCAACCCCACCAGTAAATACAATAGTGGTAGGGAAAGTACGCCAGCTCCGTCCAGCAGCGGTATCAGCCCTACCAGTATTCCCCTTATTACATTATCCGTTAGCATAATGGCTTCGCGGCGGTAGCGGTCAAGCAGCCACCCGGCAAAGATCCCCGAAAATACGCCCGGTAGCTGGAATATAACCAGCGTCACCCCCACGTCCACCGGGTTTTGGGTGCGCCCCAACACGTACCAGGCCAGCCCAAATTCGGTCAGCCTGTCGCCAAAACTGGATACCAGCGACCCCACCCACAGCAAAATATATGGCCGATTAGCCAGAATCACTCTATAACTATTTAGCATTGTAACCTCGGATAAAAGTATCAGTATTCAGTTAGAATAAGCTGCCCGGCAACAAATCACCGGGCTAAAAGAGCCTACAGCCCAACCAATCGGATTTGTTAAAATAGCAAAACTGCTCAAAATATAAGCTCTCTTAGCGCGGCGGCTTTAGTCCCGCGCAAACTAAACCCGAGTAAAGGGTTATGCTAACTATTTTCAGGTCGTGGGGGAATAAGGTATACTTAGGGTGGGGAGATCGGTATGCGGTAGTGGTCACATTTATTTCTCATAGCCCGGATTTTAGCACAGTAGGGTAGGGGTTACAAGCCTAAAAACAAAAAGGTAGTTGTACTTTTATGGACTTACCCAAACGCACAAAACAACTAATATCAAATTGCATTTTGGAGATGCAAGAAGACTCTGACAGGTTTCCTTTACCAATGTGTCGTTACTTCATATACAAATCTTTTGGTCTTTCAAGACTTTATTATCCATCTGTCCGCGATAGATTAGACAACTTACCTTTAGTTAAAAGAGTAGATAAAGATGTTGAACTAATCAAAGAAGACCTGGCAAATTTGACCAAAGCTGATTATGTTTTATGCTGGTTGGCTATCCTAACTACCCAAAAAGTTTTACCTTTATGGAAACGTGAATCTATGGGGGATTTTCCCCCACAAAAATTAATTGAAAGGGTTCAAGAGGTCTTATTTGGCGCAGGTGATATAGAAGAATTGATTCAATTACACGATATTTTAGGACAAGGCATAGCTGGCGCGTCTAGCACTTATGAAATCCATTTAGTAGATAGTACGGCTTATAATATTCTGGAAATCGTTTTATACCCAGGAAGAGCTACATATGGAAAAAAGAAAAGTATGAGGCAAGCAACTTTATTAGAACGTGAGGGACATGTATTCTCTAGTAGCGATTTTGCCAACTCCGCAGCACAGGCTTATTGTGTCGAAGATAGGAGCGAGCCAGGAGAATGGTATGATTACTATTTTTGGGCAAATAAATCACCTTCAATAACATTCAATCCACAAAAACGCTTGGAATTTTGGGAATGGTGGCTAAATAAGGCCATTCCGCAAGCCTGGGAACTGGCGAATAATTCAATCTCAAAGGAAAACGAGTGATATGCCTTACTTCTTCTTTTGAGTTGAATTAAGGAGTATCCTAATATGAGTGATTATATTATTGGCCCTTTGCTGGAAGAATCCTGGAGAATAAGCCTTGATGCTTTCAGCTACGCTTTACTACAAGAATGGCCGGATACTGATATAAAGCATTCCAAAGAAGCTGATATAGCCCTGCGGTGGATTTTGGGAATAAGCAATTCGCCATTATTATGCTCACTTCATGTTTCAGGACAGGCTATTTTTGTAGAAGGCGGTAATGTCAAGGATTATGCAATACTCGCCCTCTGGTTTAGGCGTTTAGTTCCGGCAGAGCATCAATTATTCCTGTATCATATAGGTCTGACACAAAAAATTGGACTGACAACCACAACCACTGAAGGACAAATAATAGAAGAACTTGGGTACTGAACAAATGACAACATCCCTGATTACGGGCGGGGCGGGCTTTATCGGGTCGCATCTGGCGGAGCGGCTGCTCAACGAAGGGCAGGAAGTCTACGTGATAGACGACCTTTCCACAGGCAGCATCTACAACATCCGCCACCTGAAGGACAACCCCCGCTTCCACTATACCATTGACACAATGCTCAACGAGCCAGTTTTGGCGGAGCTAATAGATAGTTGCGAGGTGGTCTATCATCTGGCGGCGGCGGTAGGGGTGCGGCTGATTGTGGAATCGCCCATCCACACCATCGAAACCAACGTTAAAGGCACCGAATTATTACTGAAATGGGCCGCCAAGAAGAAGAAGAAGGTTTTGCTGGCCTCCACTAGCGAGGTCTACGGCAAGAGCGAGAAAATCCCTTTCACCGAAACCGACGACCTGCTGCTTGGCCCCAGCTATAAAGGGCGTTGGAGTTACGCCTGCTCAAAACTGCTGGACGAGTTTTTGGCACTGGCCTACTGGCGGGAATTGGGTTTGCCGGTGGTGGTGGCGCGTTTGTTTAACACCGTCGGGCCGCGCCAGACCGGGCAGTACGGCATGGTAATTCCCCGGTTGGTCAAGCAAGCCCTGGCGGACGCTCCCCTCAGCGTGCATGACGATGGACAGATGGTGCGCTCCTTCGCCTGGGTGGGGGATGTGGTCTG
Organism: Chloroflexia bacterium; assembly: GCA_038207495.1. GTDB lineage: Bacteria > Chloroflexota > Chloroflexia > Chloroheliales > Chloroheliaceae > Chlorohelix. The sequence goes on along the minus strand of JBBQZS010000021.1, from coordinate 27,619 downwards.
GGCTTTGCAAAAACTGATGGAGCATGGCGAAACAGCCGGGCAAATCTACAACATCGGCAATCCCCAACCTATCACCATTGAGAAGCTGGCCCGCCGGATCGTCGAAATAAGCGGCAGCCACTCCCAGATTGAGTTTGTCCCTTACACCAGCGTCTACACCGAGGGCTTTGAGGATATTCGGGAGCGCGTGCCAAACATCGCCAAAATTCAGGAGCTTATTGGCTATCGCCCAAAGGTGGGACTGGACGAAATTCTGCGCGAGGTAATTGACTATTGGCGGATAAACCAATCGCTGTAGAGGTTCGCCGCCACCCCCAACGGCCCTTCCTCCACCCCGCCCACAAAGGCCGCCACGCCCATAAATTGCTGCTCGGCGTAGAGGTAGATATAGGGCAAATCCTGCGCCTCTAGCTGCTGAATTTGCACCATTATATCCTGCCGCAAGTTTTTATTTGGTTCGCGGCTGGCCTTGTTATAAAGGTCGGCAAGGGTTTTGTTGTTATAGCCCCCAAAATTACCTTTCCAGACCGAACCGAACTGCTCAATTCCCACCGAATAAGGTTTCCACCCCAGCAAAAACAGGTCAAAATCAGCGGTGGGGTCTTGCAACCTCGCCATAAAGGTCTGGTATTCCAGTGGTACAAGTTTTACCTTGATGCCAAGCTGTCCCAACTGACGGGCATAATAATCAGCCAGTTTCGGGCGCACCTCGCCATCGGGGTTGTAAATCAGACTGATTTCGGGTAACTCCTTGCCGTCTTTCCCCAATAAGCGCGACCCATTCAGCCGATAACCCTCGCCCAAAAGCAAAGCCTGAGCCTGTTCCAGATTATATTCGGGTTTCTCCACTGCCTCGGTATAAGCGGGGTTGCCGGGTGGCACATCGTTGTATTGCGGCGTACCCAAGCCATAGGCCAGTTGCTTGATAATTTCGGCTCGATTGGTGGCGGCGTTCAGGGCTTGCCGCACCCTTTTACCTTGCCACAAAGGGCGGCGGAAGTTAAAACCCAAAAAATTCCAGTTAGGGGTCGCCGGATCCCAGCGATAGGTTACAACTTTGGGCATGTCGCGCAGCTCGTTGAAATTGGTCGGGGGTGGGTTATAAAAATCAATTTGACCCTGTCGAAGCATTTGCAAGGCGGTTTTATTATCGGCTCGAATAAAAGTGAGGCTGTTCAAATAGGGCGGGGGCGAAACGCTGCTGAATTCATTGCGGACAAACACGATTTTTTCATCCGGCTTCCATTCCTTGAGTTTCCAGGGGCCGCTTATCACTGTTGGCAGGTTAATGTTGGGGTTTTTATCCGGTTCTGCCCAGCTTTGCCCGTCCCAGATGTGTTTAGGGAGCGGCTCAATCAAATTGGCTATTTCAAAAGGGTTGGAGTAGCCATCATGTAGCCTTATCAGAAGGGTGCGTTTGTCAGGGGCGAAGTAACTCTCAATCTTGCCGCTATAGAGAGCTAAATCAGCCCATCCCCGTCCGTTATCGCTGGCAAATTGCCACGTCCAGATAAAATCGTCGGTGGTAATCGGCACACCATCTGACCAACGTATGTCGTTCCGTAGCACAATCGCCACACTGCGGCTGGCCTCGTCATACTTGAAGGCGTAGGCGGCGTTGCTCTCCCACTCCAGAGTCTGGGAATTTCGTTTTAGCAAGCGGGCGTTGTAGAGCAGGGCGCGGTATTCCTTGCCTATCGGGTCAGGCGAACCGTAGGGTTGCAGGCTGCTGGGGTCGCGGTCACGGGCTGAAATCAGCTCACCGCCGATTACTTTCGTCGCTCTGGGTGTAGGGGTTATGACAGGAGTAATAGCAATCGGGGTGGCAGAAGGGTCGGGCGTGAGTGAAGGCGTGACTCGCGGGTTGGGGGTAGGAGTGCGGGTCGGCACAGGTATTGGGGTGCGCGAGTTGCGGGTGGCAGTTGGCACAAGAGTCGGCGAAATCTCCGGCGTAATCAGCGGGGTGGAGGTGGGCGTTCGTAGGTTGAAGGTCGGGCGAGGGGTGTTAGATGGGTTAGGGGTGGGGCTGACTTCGACAGCAATGTCCCCACACCCCGCCAGCACCATCCCAAATATTATGATTACCGCCAGCCACAACCGGGTAATTTTTGGAGTTTTAGGGTTTGTTTGGGACATGTTTTTGAGTTAATTTATAACTATTGGAATGATTATGTTCAAACTAAAGCTAGCAAACATACTACTCGTTTTTTGACAAATCCTCGAATCTTTCTCCTATAACTAATGTATTAACACTTAGACTTTCACCGGGATAAATATAGGGGAAGGTTAATTCCAGATTATCTAAACCCCGAAGCAAAGTCTGGAGCAAAAAACCATCCTTTTCCAATGAGTAATCCGAACTGTGCATTAAGTGGTCTAATTCCACTCGCCATTCAGCCACATTCAGGTTAAAGGTTGGAGTTCTGAGACCCGGTAAAGTACCTCCAAACCCTCCCGCATTCCCATAATCCCACCACGCTTCAATGAACCTGCCAATAGCTTCTTGACCCTTAATAATTGAGGTACTTTCAAAATGTAACGTAAAAAGAGCATATTCGATGTCAATATAATTCAATTTAACAAAGTTAATTGACATAGGTTCTATCCTTTTGCAATCATTCATTGAGTTTGTCATTCAGAGCAAACCCGAAGAATCTCAATACTCTAAACAAGACCCTTCGCAAGCTCAGGGTGACAATTGGGTTGAGTGGTTATTTAATTAGTGTTTAATTACTACAATGAATATGAGGATTTTTACCTTATTGTGCCAAAAAACCCTCGACACTCATACTCTCTAAAACACCCTTACCACCTGGGTCTGGTAGTCGCCGAGGATGCCATCGTGGAGGTTGTCTTCAATCCAGTTGACGGCTTTGGCGATAACCTCATCGGCGTGGGCCACACTGTTACTGACGTAAGCCAACCCAATCTGAGCCGCGTCCCATTCGTCCAGCAACCCCACCTCCGCCACGCTCAGGCGCAATTCACGTTTGGCCCGCTCCACAATAGATTTTACCACGCTACGTTTATCTTTGAGCGAAGCGGCTTCTGGAATCTCAATTGTCAGCAAACAGGTGCCGACATACATCGCGGTTTTTTTGTTCATGGTTGTTAGTTTTAAGGAGTCAGGATAAATCAAATTGATCAAAAGTTGGTTAGTATATCAAAACAAGTAAGGTTCAACCTGGGGAGCTAGTTTTGTTTTCCAGAATTTGCTTGAGCGTAACGAGGTCCCAGGCGATTTGGGATAACACCACTTGTCCAAATACTGGTTCAAGGATTTTGAAAGCCCCTCTGGGTTCAGCTTCTACCCGCAAGTTTATCAAGGTAGTGTTATCCAACCATTGAAAGCGGTAAAAGTACAGCCCATAAATCGGCCCCGAAGTGCTGGTGACCACAAAAGTCCGATTCGGCTCCAGCCCGGTTATTTCCCACCCTACTTTAGCCGTTTTCCACAACAGCCTCATCCGATTGAAACCCTTGCTGCCGACCTTTAACGGCCCTTCGGAAGTTACAACTACCTCCTCCAACATCCCGGACCAGCGTGAGGCCGCCCTAACATTTGTAACAAAAGCAAAAACTTCGGGGAGGGGTTTGTATATCTGTACTTTTTCTTCTATTTTTAACACAGCCCGCTCTCAATAAATTGTACAACTTAGCTTTTAGAGAACCCCTTTACTGTTCCTCCACTTGCAAAATCTGGGTAAGGAGATCGCCTACTCTTTGCCCATGTTGGGCGGGGTGGCGCAAGGGCTTGTTAAGGTCAATGGTGTAGCGATTGGTGCGACCCTCCTTCACATGCTGAATATAACCATCTTTTTCCAGGTCAGCCAGAATACGTTGGACTGCCCGCTCGGTAATCTCAACTTTTACAGCAATTTCGCGGGCGGTTAGATGACTATTTTGGGCAATGCAGAGAAACACCTGGGCGTGATTTGTTAGAAAAGTCCAACCTCGACCAATCATGTTAAATTTACCAATCCTAAAATAATCTGACTAACTATTTCTGTTCATCAACCGTCCATAAAGTATACACCAATCAATCTAAAGCTGAAACTGTCCATAATAGTTCTACATCATTCTCTTTCTTAACGCTTTGGCAATTATTCATCCCCTTGACTAATTGTGATTAATGGTGCAATATCAATATACGAAAACTTTGTCGTGTATTATACTTCGTGAATTGTCGCTGTATCTCGCATGATTACCAGGAGGAATTAATCAGATGGATTTGTTAGCAACGGTGGCAAGTTGGACGGTGGTATTCATTCCGATGTTACTACTGCTGTTTGGGGTTTCTTCGGTGGCTTTTTCCAGGGTACTCCCTGGCAACACTACCAAATACACTTTGATAACTTTTGGGCTGGTATGGTTTGGCACCTTGGGGGCTCTAGCTGTGGTCGTTTTCCATGGGCCAATTAACATTACCTTTTTGACCGTTGCCGAATCGCCTGTTTTGGGTTTTTTATTAGATAGATTAAGTCTGGTAATAGTGCTACTGGTCCTCACCGTCAGCGGGATAGTTCACCTTTATTCGCTGCGGGCAATGCATGAAGAACGCGACTTTCGGCGGTATTTTGCCCTACTGACCTTGATAACCCTGGAAGTGGTGTTGGTAGTCTTCTCCAACAACCTCCTGATGTTGGCGATTTTTTGGATACTCAAAGGCTTTACCCTTACCCTCCTTATCTCGCACTACCATGACCGCAAAGCTTCCTGGCAAGCTGCCCTTAAGAAGCTCAGTATTGACCTCGTAGGGGATGTAGCCTTTATCGCCGCGCTAATCCTGACCAGGAATATCTTTGGCACTTTCGATTTAGGGATGATAAATAGTCTGGCTGCCACTACCGCCCAAAATCAGTCAAATTATTTTCAAATGACTATCCTCACCGCCTTGCTCTTTGTAGCGATTATGGCGAAATCGGCCCAGTTCCCGCTCCATAGCTGGTTACCCGGTTCGGTAGAAGCTCCGACCCCCGTTTCGGCCTTGATGCATGCCGGGTTAATCAATGCCGGGGGTTTCCTGTTCATCCGTTTAAGCCCGCTGTTTCTGGCTACCCCGGCGACGATGGGGGTTGCTATCGTGATTGGTGGCTTCACCGCTTTCTTCGGCACCTTGATTATGCTCACTCGCAACGATGTAAAAGGAATGCTGGTTTATTCCACAATGGGACAAATGGGCTTTATGATTTTGGAATGTGGGCTGGGAGCGTTTGCCCTGGCAACCTTGCATCTGGTAGCCCACGGCTTGTTTAAAGCCACCCTGTTCCTCAGTGCGGGCAGCAACATTCAGAAAAAGAGTACCCTCCAGCTTATTGCCCCGGCTAAACAATCAACTTCCGGGAATAGTGGAACAGCCCGCTTTATTTCAATCGGGGTTTTGGCGGGGGTGGTGCTTTTCTTTGCCCCTGGATTGCTTGGTTTCTCGGTCAATACCGGTACGATCCTGCTGGCTTTCGCCTGGTTTACTCTGCTCTATGCCCTCACCGAACTTGATAAGTTGCCATTAATACTGCTCATGCCGGGAACGTTAGCCATTACTTTGGTGTATGTAGTGGGTATTCACGGTGTAGAGCTTTTCTTCAAACCAACCATTGCCGCCAACCCAACCATAGATTTCCCGGTGATATTGATAAGTAGTATAGGGCTGGTGCTGGTGGGACTGGTCGCGGTAATCCTGAAAACCCCCAACCGCCCTGAATGGGTAAACCGATTTTTTACCAGACTGTATGTTCGGGCTTTATTTACTGGCTACGAGAAATAGTTTTTATCATTAGGACTTTCGCTTGAGGCCAATTATTGAGTTCAAATTGGAGCTACTTAATCCAACTGGTGAGTTCCAAAGTGAAAGTCGCATTTATGAAACTGTGCTATTTGAGAGTGGATGGTTCTTACAAAAGCAGTTATTTTTAGTGTTAGGAGAAGATTGTGAAAACTTTAGAGAGTACCCAGGATATAGCAGCCCACGCCGAGTTGACCGATTACCTTCAGTCGTGCGTAAAGGAGGCCGGTCAGATTATTACCCCTTACTGGCCTATCAGTACCTTTATCGCCAGCAATGGTCTCAAAGGGTTAGAGAATCTGCCTTTCGAGCAGGCAATGGCCTATTCCAATAAATTGCGGGGAAGTCAGGGCTATCTTCCCCTTAAAAGCTACCGCGAATTTTTTTCCAAAGGTCGAATTGCTGAGGCCGACCTTGAAGCGGTTATAACCAACTGGCTGCATGACCGCCACCTGCCCTTAGCCATCCAGATTGGGGATACATCAATTTCGACCCGGAAACTCTATCAGGACTGGTTGCTACTGGAAAACCGGGCTAAAGTCGAGCAAGGCGAGCTTTGGAATATAGTTTCCGCAAAACTAAAGGAGCTTGACCTCCCGGTGGAAGCGGCTAACAACCTTACCCAGACGGTAGGCGATAATACTTTCGCTAAAAACGGCCAAACCGTTACCGAATTGGTTAATAAACAGATGATTACCTGGTGTGCGGCCTTTCTGGACGAAGGACAGGCGGCCTGGGCAATGCCGGGTCGAGAACAGGGCTTTTACAAATGCTGGAAATCACTGGCGGAGGTGGCACCCTCATTTGGCTCCAAAAAAGGGGTTGAGGGTCTTAAAACCCTGCCGGACAACGCGCCGGAAGCTTTAGGGCTGCTTTTACAACGCTTAGGGGTAGCTCTGGATGATTGGGCCATTTATCTTTCCCGCCATCTGGCTCAGTTACCCGGTTGGGCCAGTATTATTCAGTGGCGCGAGGCTCACCCGGAGGTTTTGGTTCAGCAACAATATCCAATTAATTTGGTTGAATATTTGGCAGTGCGGTTGTTTTATGAAGCGGCTCTGGTGGCGGAAGGAACTTCAACGGCTAAAGTTAACAAAGAAAAAAATATGCCGCTAACCGAAAAGTCGGCAGACACAGCGGGGGCGCAGGCTATTGGGCTATTGGTAGAGTTGTTTAATTCCTTGCGGTTAAATCCTGCTGAGGTTAAGGCAGTGCCTGTTCCAACTTTCCAATTGCTGGCGATGTTGGCTCGGCATAGCAGTTTTGAAAGTCGGCTGGAAATCTGGCAATCGGCCTATGAGTGGCATTATCGCCACGAATTACTGTTGAAAATTCAGGCCGGACAAATGCAACCTGTCAAAGTTGTTAAAGAAGCGGCGGTGCAGGCGGTGTTCTGCATTGATGTGCGCTCGGAAGGTTTGCGCCGCAACCTGGAAAAGCTGGGAGCATATGAAACCTTTGGCTTTGCCGGTTTCTTTGGTATTTTTATGCTCTACCAACCGCTTGGCTCTTCCTGCAATCTGACTGTCGCCCCCGCCCTTGTCACCCCTACTCAAACAATCAAGGAGTTACCTAAAGAGGGGACAGATGAAGCGGTTCAGAAGCGACTGCGCTTTAATAAGTTGCGCTATCAGTGGGATAAACTCATTCACACCCTGCGGGAGAACTTGCTAACTCCCTTTGCTTTTGTTGAAATGGCGGGTTGGTTCTCGTTCTTCCCGCTGGTCGGCAAGACCCTGAACCCGCGCGGCTGGCGGAGAATGCAAAGTTCTATTCAGCAGAAATTTTCCCCGCCAATCGTAACTGAACCTTCTATTGTTATCAACCCGGAAGAGATGAGCCTGGAAGCTCAGGCAGGAGCGGTGGCCAACATGCTCCGCAGCATAGGGCTAACTCACCAATTTGCCCGTCTGGTTTTACTCTGTGGTCATGGCAGCGAAACCGAGAATAACCCTTATGCCTCCGGGTTGGATTGTGGGGCGTGTGGTGGAAATCATGGCGGCAACAGTGCTTTTGTAGCCGCGAGTGTGCTAAATAGCCCGCCAATTCGCCGGATAATGGCTCAAGAGGGTCTGGTAATTCCAGAGGAAACCTTTTTCCTGGCGGGGGAACACAATACCACCACCGATGAGGTTAGCTTCCTGAACGAAAGCCAGCTTCCGGCTACCCATCAGGCCGAATTCACCCGGTTTAAGCAAACTATTGGCGAGGCGGGCGAACAAAACGCCGCCGAACGCTGGCAAAAATTACCCGGCGTTATTCCGTCCAAAGGGGTTGTCACCCCCAGGATGCAACAACGCGCCGCAGATTGGGCTCAGGTCAGGCCGGAGTGGGGGTTGGTCAGGAACGCAGCTTTTATTTGCGGCTCTCGCAACCTGACTGCCGGACTGAATCTCGACAACCGCACCTTTCTCCATTCCTACGACTCGCAGTTGGACACCGGCGGGGCGATTCTGGAAGGCATCCTTACTGCCCCGGTGGTGGTGGCAGAATGGATTAACATGCAGTATTACCTTTCAACGGTGGATAATCACAACTTTGGTAGTAGCACCAAATTGCTGCATACGGTGGTTGGTCAGGTGGGGGTTATGCAAGGTCGGCAGAGCGATTTGCTAATCGGGTTGCCTCAACAGTCGGTAATGATTGGCGAAGAGTTATATCATGAACCGCTCCGCCTGTGTGTGATTATCGAAGCACCAATGCCCAGAATCGAGGCTATTATAGCCAAACACCAACAGCTTCAACAGCTTGTCGGCAATAACTGGATAGAATTAGTCGCCTATGATTCGGCTACAAATAGCTTCTACCGTCTTTCTGTCAATATGGAATGGCTTAAAGTCGCTTAAATTTCAGGGTTCGGTTTGGCCTTGATGCGTTATGATTTCAGGACTTTCGCTTTAGACAGTTAACAGGGCGAAAATGCGAGGGTTTCGTAATTCAGCCCTTCAAGCGAAAGTCCTAAACCACTAGACTTTGAACTAGCGCATCAGGGCGAAGGCTTCAGTGAGGATACGCTCAATCTGGATGAGTTGTTTTTCGGTTTGGGAAGATACCACCCCGTCAGCCCGTCGTTCGCCAATTAAAAAGAGGGCTTCTTTAACGTTGCTGCGGGCCTGTTTGATAACCTCGATTACCAAATAACTATTGTTCAGGCCGTTTATTTTCCGGCGATAAAACACATCGTGGTCACTATTCATTTCGATAGGCTCTGTTGGTTTTTGAATAACCGCCAGAGCCTCATTCGCTGCGTCGGTCACATCAAACATCTCGATATTTTGCAGGAAAACTGAGCCACTACTTACCCGCCCATTCGAGTCCGGGGCACTGGCGTTGATATTGCAAATCTTGCCAAAAAGGCTATCGTGATAAACCGCCACCCGCAAAATCTTCTTCTGACTATCATCTACCAGGCGTTTCTGATAAATATAAAAGGTGTTCGGGCTGGGTTCGGCCACGCGACGACGGTCATCAGTTCGGGCGATTGGTTCGGGATTGCTGTAAGATTGAGTCGGCGAAACATTGCCGGTGCCGTAGCGCGGATTATAACTAGGCGCAGGATTGGAAGGGCGGGTATTGCCCCAACTGTTGTTTGGGTTACTATAATTTTGGGGTGGAGTTTCGACCCGGCGGTTACGGTTTATGTCGGCATCAACTTTGGCGCGGGAGGCCGGGTCTCTGAGCATTTCATAAGCTTTATTGACCATTTGCATCTGGTTTTGAGCTTCCGGCGTTTTATTCAGGTCAGGGTGATATTTTTTGCTCAAAGCGCGATAAGCGGCGGAAATTACTTCAGCATCGGCAGTGGGGTCAACTTTTAAAACTTTATATGGGTCAAAATCCATACTATTCCTGCTTAGAAATAAGTCTAAAACCGTAGGGGAGGAATTTCCCCGTTATACGTCTTCAACAATGGCTAAGTTGCGGATATTATACACTAATTTCCCCACCAAGTCGCCAGGAAAAGGTTTAGGTTTTAATGGTTAGTCGTTATGTATTCTAAATGTGATAAAATGAACAAGCGAATATAAAGCAGGTGGAAAAAATAGAGGAAAAGGAATGAATACGAAAATAGGAGTCAGGAGCAAGAAGCAAGGAGCAAGGAGCAAGAATTGGGGATTGCGGTTAACCAAACCGACAACCGACAACTCACAACCAATAACCCTGATACTCTTTTTAATAATCAGCCTGTTGCTGGCAGCCTGTAGCGAGGAGTCGCCCAGCACTGGCGCAAATTCTACTCAGGTGGCGGGTTTAGCAAAATTAAATCTGGCGGAATGTACTGCCGGTGTCCCCACTGTTGCTAATAGTGCTACTTCCGATTCAGGGGGCAAGGCTGTACCAGTGCCGAATGGTTTTCGGATTTTTGTCTCGAATGTCTATCCCTATGCCCTGGCTCACCCCGAAAGCTGGACGGTGCGGGATAATCAGGTGGCGGGAAATCTCAAGAGTGACTTGATTGTCGCAGAACGTAATGACAAAACCACCGCTTTTATGTATATACTTTCGGAAAAGCTGGAAAATTCGACTACTGACTCCAAAACCTATTTTGATGGGAAATTAAAAGAACTGAATGCTATTCAAAAAGGGCTGGTTTTTGAGCAGCAAGGTGAGCGTCAAGTGGCTGGCAGCACCGCCTACGTGCTTTCTCTAAATGCCGGGCAACCTTATTTAGTGCAGCAATTACAAATTACCTTTGTGGCCCAGGGGCGGGGTTGGGTAGTGAGTTATAGTGCCACGCCGGACGTTTCCAAAAAATATTGTGGTCAGTTCAGCCAGATTTTGGATACTTTTACTCTGACCAACCTGAACAAATAGTTTGGGCAACAGAAAAATAGACTGGTCAAAATCGGCCTTAAAATTTAGGCTGCTATCGCTTCAATCAGACTAAAGGTTGGATTTAGGGGAATAGCTCGTGTAAATTTTAGCCCGGCAGCCTCAAAGAGTTGTTGGTACTCCTTCAGGCTACGTTCCTGACCGCCTGGACCGACCAGCATTTGTAGATCGGATAAGTAAAATAAAAGGGCGGTATCTTTATCTTCAGGCAATATTCGCTCCACCAGTATAACCTTGCTATTTGCCGTCATTGCCTCCCGGCAGTTTTTCAAAATAGCAATAGACTGTTCATCAGCCCAGTCGTGAATAACTTTTGAGATAAGATAAAGATCGGCTTTGAAGGGCCAGGAGGTTAGCATATCGCCTCCTAATATTTGACAGCGTTCGACCACCCCTTCCTTTTTCAAATGTTCCTGTGCTTCCTGCGTTACGTGTGGTAAATCGAATAGAATTCCGCTCAGGTGGGGATTTGCTTTCAAAATGGCGGCAAGCATGTTCCCCTGCGCTCCTCCTACATCTGCTACCACCTTCACACCTTCAAAATTATAATTGGCAGTTAGGGGAGCAACTACCTGGTTGCTGAGCTCGGTCATAAAATTGTAAAAAATGGGAGCTTCATCGGAATGCTGGGCGTAATATTCCCAGGTTGGAACCCCAAATACATGGCGGTTTGCATTCTCACCAGTTTGAACACTGTACAAAAGATTTTCCCAGATTTTTCTGGATCGCGGACTGCCAGAGAAAAGGATAGTGTTATATACCGAGCCAGGAGCGTCCTTTTGAAGAAGCTGGCCCATGGGAGTCAGGCCAAAATGATGCGGGATTATTTCCTCCAGGAGCCCCACCGAAACTAAAACTCGAAGTATGCGGTATAAAGCGGCTGGATTAGTGCTAGTTGCCTCGGCTAACTCCTCATCTGTTCTGTTCTGGTTTTTGAGCAAACCTGCCAGGTCTAATTGAACAGCCACAAAGATAACTTCACTTATCCGGTTGCCCAACACCAGCCTCATCAAAACAGTGTTTAAGTTAGGACTTTTTTCATTGCCTATAGAAGCTGTTTCAGTAGTTAACCTGGTACTCGGTTGGTCGTTACTCATAATTGACTCCATTCTCACTTTTTAAGCTTAATCGCTTAATTAGATTATAGTACGACTTTCGCTTTGGAACTTACCAACTAGAGTAAACGGGTATAAATTGAACCTGGAAAGTGGACTCAAGCGAAAGTCCTATATAGATAGGTTTTTTTGGATTTCGCTAAAAACCAAAAACCAACAACTGAAAACCACTAAATTTCCATCAGGTTCTTTTGCACTGTAATATCACCTTTGACTACGCTTTGACACGCCAGCCGCATGCGCTGGACTATAACGTGGCGACCTTTGCGGGCTATAAGTTGATGTTCTTCCAGGCGATTCATCGGTGATACATTCTCAGCCCCTTTCACCAGGACATAAGCGCAGGTGGTGCATTGGGCTTTACCCCCGCAGGTATGGGGCCAGGCTAATTCGTGGGAAATCGCAGCCGATAAAATAGTTGAACCCACATCTATCTCTATTTTTTTGCCCGAAGGCAAAATGGTGATTATTGGCATATAACTCTTTTCCCCATAGCACAATATATATAAAAAGGTAGTTAGACATATCACTTAATTTTTGGCTTTGCTAGTGTATAATTATAACAATCGGTATGGACGATTGGCAACAACAAAAGCTGAGAAATCTAACACAAATCTAACACAGTTTCCTTGCCCTGACCAACTGCATGGTGTTAGACTATCCATTAAACCGTAGTATAAGCCGTAATCAAACGAAATGGAATTATAAATTTTCAAATATGGCAGCAAAAGATTATTACAAAACCCTGGAAGTGACCCACGCCGCAACCGAAAAAGATATAAAAACCTCTTATCGGCGGTTGGCTCGTAAATATCACCCTGACGTAAACCCCAACGATAAGCATGCCGAGGAACGCTTTAAAGAGCTGGGCGAGGCTTATGAGGTTCTGAGTGACCCCGAAAAACGCCGCAAATACGACCAATGGGGGGTGGATTGGGAGAAATATGAAAAGGCCGGGGCTGCCAGCGCGGGTTGGGGTAATGGCGGTGGCTATAGCACCAAAGATAGCGGCTTTGGCGATATTTTCGACCAGATTTTTGGAGGCAAGGCGGGCGCAAGACCTAACACTAGCGGACGAATGGGTTTTAATACCAACCCTAACCCTTCGGCTGAGTTTAACTATGGACGCACCGGGGGGCCACGTCCTTCACGGGGAGAAGACCGCGAACAGCCGATAGACCTCTCTTTGGAAGAAGCTTATAGCGGCACTTTACGCCAGTTGCAAATTCAGAGTAGCGAAATCTGCTCGGTCTGTAGTGGAAGCGGAATGAAGGGCGGCAATCGCTGTTCCAACTGTTCCGGGCTGGGGGTAGTACCCCGCAATAAACGTCTGGAAGTACGGATTCCCGCCGGGGTGGAAGAAGGTAGCAAAGTAAGGGTGGCGGCTGAAGGCGGTAGCGGCTTGCACGGCGGGCCTCGTGGCGACCTCTTTTTGAAGGTTCATATTATGCCGCATACTGTTTTCGAGCGCACCGGGCCGGATTTGCATACTACCGTGACCGTGCCACTTTATACCGCCATTTTAGGTGGGGAGGCTTCGGTGCCTTCGCCAAAAGGTGGGAAATTTATTCTGAATGTGCCTTCCGATACGGCAAATGGTAAGGTTTTCCGACTGAGCGGGCAGGGTATGCCTATGATTAACCAGCCTGCAACTCGCGGCGACCTGTATGTAAAGGTTAATGTGAGCCTACCAACTAGCTTAAGCCAGGAAGAAGCCGAGTTGTTTCGGCGGTTGCGTGATATTCGTCCTCAGTAGACCTAACCCCATCGCCCCCTTCCCTGATTCAGAGAAGGGGGAAAAGTCTAAAATAGAAATTTTCTATCAAACCTCTAACGCTTTACCCGCTACCATTAAGCCTGCCTTTACGTATAATTAGAGCATTGAAAAATGCTTAGTTTAAAAGGAGCTTATATTAAATGAATCCAATTAACCCATTTGATAAATTTACCGAGAAGGCCCAGGAAGTGCTGACCAATAGTTATCAACTGATGATGGAGCAGCGTCATAGCCAACTCGATGTTGAACATATATTAATGTCAATGCTTTTACAGAAGGATGGTGTTACCGCCCAGATTTTAGAAAAGCTGGGAGTTGACATTGCTTTGGTTAAACGGGCGGTTCAGGACGAACTGGACGTGACCCCCAAATTGCAAAACCAAACCAATCCTTACGCCGGAATTCAGGTCAGTATGTATATCACGCCGCGCCTGCAACGCCTGTTCAGCACCACCGACCAGGAACGCGAGCGGATGAAGGATGAATTCATCAGCACCGAGCATATTTTTCTGGCGATGACTTCTGACCCCAGCGACAAGGCCGCCAAGATTTTGAAACGCTTTATGGTTGACCGGGAACGGATTTATCAAGCTTTGGCAGATGTGCGGGGCAATCAGCGTGTGACCGACCAGCAAGCCGAGAGCAAGTACCAGATTCTTTCTAAATATAGCGTGGATTTAACCCGGTTAGCCAAAGAGGGTAAACTTGACCCGGTTATCGGACGTGAGGAAGAAATCCGGCGGGTGATGCAGGTATTGAGTCGCCGCACCAAAAACAACCCGGTGTTAATTGGTGAGCCGGGCGTAGGTAAAACCGCTATCGCCGAAGGTTTGGCCCAGAAGATTAATTCAGGCGACGTACCGGAAAACCTCAAGGATAAACGAGTAGTCGCTCTGGATATGCCCGGTCTGGTGGCTGGTTCAAAATTCCGAGGTGAGTTTGAGGAACGCCTTAAGGCTGTAATGGACGAAGTGAAACGCGCTCAGGGCGAAATCATTCTGTTTATTGACGAATTGCACACGGTTGTGGGTGCTGGTGGTGCGGAAGGGGCAATTGATGCCAGCAATATGCTAAAACCAGCACTGGCGCGGGGTGAGTTACAGGTTGTTGGCGCAACTACTCTGGACGAATACCGCAAACAGATTGAGAAAGATGCCGCTCTTGAGCGGCGGTTTGCTCCAGTTCTGGTGGGTGAGCCAAGTGTTGAGGATACTATCCTGATGTTGCGAGGTTTGCGACCTAAGTATGAGGTTCACCACAACCTTAAAATTACCGATTCGGCCCTGGTAGCCGCGGCCCAACTCAGCGAACGCTATGTGACTGACCGCTTCTTGCCCGACAAGGCGATTGACCTGGTGGATGAAGCTTCGGCTAAAGTGCGGATTGCAATGTATAGCTTGCCAGCCGAGTTGAAAGAGAAAGATGCCAAACTGAAAAACCTCGCGGTGGAAATGGAAACCGCCGGACAAAAGCAGGATTATGAACGTGCAGCCCGCCTGAAATATGAACACGACACCTTGAAGCGGGAGTATGATGAGGCCCGTAACAAATGGTTTGAGGAAAAGCAGATTGACGATGTAGTAGATGAGGAAGATATTGCCGAGGTAATCAGCAAAGCCACTGGTATTCCGGTTAGTCGGATGCTGGAAGGCGAGATGAAAAAGCTTCTCAATATGGAAGAACGGCTCCACGACCGGGTTATTGGTCAGGAGGAAGCGATTGCGGCAGTCAGTGATGCTATCCGCCGCGCCCGTAGTGGTTTGCGCGACCCTAACCGCCCGATAGGTTCGTTTATCTTCCTTGGCCCTACCGGGGTGGGTAAAACCGAACTGGTGAAGGCTCTGGCTGAGTTCTTATTCGATAGCGAAGATGCAATGGTTCGGATTGACATGAGCGAGTATGTTGAGAAGCATACTGTTAGCCGTATGATTGGTTCGCCTCCAGGCTACGTTGGTTATGACGAGGGTGGACAGTTGACCGAGGCGGTGCGCCGTCGGCCTTATCAAATCGTGCTGTTTGACGAAATTGAGAAGGCTCACCCGGAAGTCTTCAATGTGTTGTTGCAAATGTTGGATGATGGTCGGTTGACCGATGGGCATGGTCGCACGGTGGATTTCAAAAACACGGTGGTGATTATGACCTCCAACGTGGGTACAGACCACATTCGGCAACGGGCTCTGGGCTTTACGGTTGGCTCTAACCGTCAGGAGTCGGAAGACAAACAGGCTGAAGCCAAAATGCGCGATCAGATTATGACCGACCTTCGTGAACGCTTCCGCCCTGAGTTCCTGAACCGGATTGACGAGATTATCATCTTCAGCAGCCTGACTCAAGACGAAATCAAGAAGATTGTGCGGATGATGATGAAGGATGTGGTCAAACGTCTGGATAATTTGGGTATGGCATTGCAACTCACCGAAGCTTCGTTGGATTACTTCGCTAAAGAAGGCTATGACCGGATTTATGGGGCGCGTCCCCTACGCCGGGTTATCCAGCGCAAGTTGGAGAACTCGTTAAGCAAAATGTTGCTAGACGGGCAGTTCAAGATGGGCGATACCATTATTGTGGATGTTGACCCTGACAAAAAGGGCGAATTGACCTTTGTTAAAGGTGAAAGCACCGCCCTTGAGGTTATTCCTGAAGCCGAAACCGAGCTTGAGAAAGTCGAAGAGACTGCCGCAATAACCGCTTAATAGGTGGTTTAACCTGACCCCCACCCCCTACAGGAGGTGGGGGTATTTTATTTATCGTGAACGGTCAAGAGTGACTCGGCGTTCAAGAGCCTGTTCGTGATTTTGCAGGACAATCGCTACCGCCCCATAAAGTCCTACGTCGTCGCCCAGGTCAGTAGCTACTATCGGCACATTCTCGCGGAAGGCTGGCATTGCCCGTCGCTCGACTTCCTCAATCATTGGTTTGAACAACAAGTCGCCCATCTGCGACACTCCGCCGCCAATTACCACTATTTCCGGGTTGAACAAATGGAGCATATTGGTAACACCTACCCCAAGATAAACCGCCGTCTCATGCAACAATTCCAAAGCCAGGGGGTCGCCCTGTCGGGCTGCTTTTTCCACAATTTCCGCGCTGATTTTATCTAAATCATTGTTTGCCATATCCCGAATCAGGCTTGGTTTGACCGAAGTTGCAATCGCTTCAATGGCTCGGCGACGAATGGCAGTGCCACTGGCTAAGACTTCCCAGCAGCCGTAATTACCACAGTTGCAGCGTGGACCATCCACCTTAATGGTCATATGACCGACTTCCCCGGCAGCACCACGCGCCCCATCTATAATTCTTCCGTCCTCGATAATACCGCCGCCGATGCCAGTGCTAACCGTGACATAAACCAGAAAACGGTAATCTTTGCCAGCCCCAAAGGTATACTCGCCTAATGCTGCCAGATTTGCATCATTCCCCAGGAAAACTGGAATCCCTAATTTTTCTTCCAGAATATCCCGCAACGGCACATTAGTCCAACCAGGTAGGTTTGGTGGCGAATAAACTATCCCGGTGCGAGGGTTAAGCGGGCCGGGTGCGCCCAGGCCTAAAGCAATAATCTCGCCCGGTTCGGCCTTTGCCAGCATTTTTTTGGCTACCGCTACAATATTGCCGATTACATGCTCGAAACCCTGGTCGGCCTCGGTGCGATGTTCGGTGCGGGCCAAAAATTTACCCGTTGCATCCGATAATGTACCCCGAACTCTGGTACCACCCAGGTCTATTCCAATAATCTTCCCATCCCTGCTCACATGCTTCCCCCTCTGGTAAAATATTATTTCATCGCTTATAAAAAGTTAATTACAGGATACCATAAACTAAAAAGTTTTTGTCCACTAAAACACTGTAACTAAACACGCTTAACAATTTCGCTTGGTAAAGTCATATCAGGAATAATTACAGCATCAGTTTTTGCATTATTGGGCTTGTCGAAAGTCCTTAGATAAGCATAGGATACCATAATTACGCTCAGGATGAAACCCGCCCAGGCCCCTAAAGTAAATATTTTGGACATTCGTTGATTGAGGCCTAACTGCTCTAAAGTCAGGGCGCGTATCACGTTATTTTGAGGTTGCCAGAATAGTTCAAAGTGTCCGCGCAGGGGCGAAAAAGCTGGGATAAAATTATAGTCAGCATCCCAACCGGGCTGGAAGTGGGTGATATTACCCAGGTGGGTATTAAAGTTTACCCCGACACCCAGCATTTGGACAAAAATCGAAAGCGGCAATAAACCCACAAATATAATTATAATCCAGTTCCGCCCCTTTTCCTGCAAAGCCCCTAAAGCCAAAATCGCAAAAGGCAAAATCGGCACCAGGAAGCGCGGCCCCCAGCTAAAGCCTCCATACCAGGCCCACCAGACTGAATAATAAATAATTGTTATCCCAATTATCGCACCGAAAAACAACGCTTCCGGTTTTGCCCGCTGCAATAAAGGTTTTATGGCGAAAGGAAGGGCAATAAGCACCGGGGAATAGGCAAAAACGCTTTTCCCTGTACTGAATAACAAACCCCACAGCCCCTCCCAGATGGGCGTAGTAAAGCCCTCACCCTCGTAGCCGCTACTCAAAGGGTTGCCGAAGCGCAGCCAGTTGTAAAAGGCGGTCAGTACCAGGGCCGGAATTATCCCAACCCCAAAGATTATCGAGTTTTTTAGAAACGAACCACCTAGTCGCCAAGACTCCAAGAAAATAAAAAATCCTGGTGCCTTTGTGTCCTGGTGGTTTGAATTAACGCTTGATGATATTAGCCAGATATAAAATAGGTAGGCTGGGAGCAGGGCTACGCCCGAAACGCGAGTCAGGATAGCATATCCCATTGCAAAACCACCCATGACCAACCAACTATAACGCTGCCAGGGTCTAGCCGAATCCTTTATCCGTAATAGGGCGTAAGCAGAAGCTAAGGTGCAAAAACCAAAGAGCGGTTCGCTGAAAAAAAAGTGCGAGTAAGGCCACGCACTCGTTCCTAGACCGTATAATAGGGCCAGCCCAATCCCGATTTTTACTGAACTATAGAGCTGTTTGCCAAATAGATAAACCAGCCAGACGCTGAGAGCCGTTACTACCAGCGGCAGCAATGTTACGGCGAAATGGGCAATCGGCTCATCCCACTTCTCACGCATAAAGGTAAACCAGAGCCACTTGCCAAACTTGAAAAAGCCCGCCGCGATTACGGGCTGCCCCAGACCGTATTTGCTGTAATGCAAGCCGTTGCGCCCCTCGATAATCTGGGGCAAGGCGGGATTGGCGGGCTGGTCGAACTGTCCGCGCAGGGCTATTTCGCGGGAGGTCTGGTACATCACCTCGCCGTCACTTATGAAAAAGTCAAAAGCACTGGTCAGGAAATAAAGCGCGAAAAAGCCTATAAGTAGCCACAAAGCCGGACCAGTGAACAGTTTTAAGGTTTGGCTGAAGAATTTTGAGTTATTCAACATTCAATGCTCACAACTCAAAACTTTCCATATCGCCCCAGTTTGGCCCAACCTTGAGGTCAGCCTTGAGTGGCACCACTAGCTTTACGTCGGCGGCGACACTTTCCATATTGCGCTTGACCAGTTCAGCTAATACTGGTACTTCGGTTTCGGGAGCTTCAAAAACTAACTCATCGTGGACTTGTAACAATAAGTGGGTGCGCAGCTTCTTGGCCCGTAGTTCATCGTAAACCCGCCGCATGGCAATTTTCACAATATCAGCCGCCGTTCCCTGAACTGGCATATTAATCGCCTGTCGCTCGGCCTCGGCGCGTACCACCGAATTATTGGCATTCAGGTCAGGCATATAACGCCTCCGCCCGAACAAGGTTTGGACATAGCCACGCTGACGGGCTTCGTCAGGTGTTTTTTGTAGATAGTCCCGTACTGCCGGATATTTCAAATTGTAATTGTCAATAAAAGCTTTGGCCTCCTGGAAAGTAATACTGATTTGCTGGGTCAGGCCAAAGGCACTCAGGCCGTAGATAATGCCAAAGTTAACGGTTTTGGCAACCCGCCGCATATCCGAAGTAACTTGCTCCTCCGGCACGCCAAACACATCCGAAGCGGTAGCCCGGTGTATATCTTTGTCAGCTAGGAAGGCCGTAGTCAGGCGTTCATCACCCGTCAGATGAGCCAGCAAGCGCAGTTCAATCTGGCTATAGTCTGCCGCAAATAATACACATTTATCCCCGCCAAAAAGGCGTTTGTCTGAAGAATTATCAGCGATAAAGGCTCGGCGCACTCCCCGCCCGATTTCGGTACGAATCGGGATATTTTGCAGATTGGGGTTGCTGCTGCTAAGACGACCACTGCTGGCCCCGATTTGCTGAAAGGAGGTGTGTAAACGGCCTGTTTCGGGGTTAACCAGCAAGGGTAGGCTGTCTACATAGGTTGATTTGAGCTTACCCAGCGTGCGATATTCCAGCACCGCATCCACAATCGGGTGAGAACCCCGCAAGAAATCCAGGGTCTTTTTATCGGTAGAATATTTTTTGGTGGCGGTTTTTTTGCCCGCCTGTAAGCCAAGTTCCTCAAACAAGACCTTACCTAGCTGGTCGGGCGAGTTAATATTGAATTGATGGCCCACTTGTCCGTAAATATCCTGCTCAAGCTGGCTCAATTTCTGATAAAGACTGGTGGAAATCTCACCCAGGCGGGCCGTATTCAGAGCCACCCCACACAACTCCATCTCGGTTAAGACCGGGATAAGCGGCATCTCAATCTGGTGGAAAAGCTGCTCCTGGTCATTACGCACCAATTGTGGGGTAAAAATAGTTACCAGTTGGAGGGTAGAGTCGGCATCGGCGGCGGCGTACTTCCCAGCCTCATCAATCAAAACCTTGTCCATCGTAGTCTGGCTGCGGCCTGTGCCAATTAGAGCCTCAATGTGGGTCATTTCAAGGCCAAGGTATCCAAAGGCCAAATCCTTGAGACGGGAGGAATTGTTACCTAAAACCTGGGCGGCAATCATGGTGTCGAAGGTTAGCGGCACTTTAGATAGGTCTATGCCGTGACGATGCAGCACCGCTAAATCGTACTTGGCGTGATGGGCAGCAATTTTCAGGGTATTGTCGGTCATAAGCGGTGTTAATATGGCTTTAACTTCTTCCCAGGCCAGTTGACCGGGCTGGGGTTCGTAGACCGCCCCTGACACCAGACGAACATGCCCAACCGGGATATAATAACCCTCCCCTGGAGCCGGGCTAATCGAAACTCCCACCAACACTGCCCGCATAGGGTCTTCGCTGGTAGTTTCGGTGTCAAAGGCAAATTCCCCGGTTTCATGTACTCTTTTTACCATGGCCTCTAGCGTCGCCATATCCCTCACAATCGTATAGTTGACATCCGAGGGGGTAGCGGCAGCAGTGGCGGTAGCTTCGGGCTTTTCGGCGGTGTTCAGGTCAAGGAAGCTCATTTGAGCATTGCCTTTTTTGGAGGTGGCAAACTCCTCTTTTGTGGTTGGGTTTTCGGGTAGTTTGTTCAAAAGGCTACGGAACTCAAGTTCGCGGAATAATGTTACAACTCTTTCCCGGTCAACCTGACCCACGCGAGAGGCTTCCAGGTCAAGCTCTACCGGAACATCGGTGATAATTGTTGCCAGCCATTTGCTTTTGACCGCCTGTTCCCGGTTGGCTTCCAGGGCAGTTTGGACTTTAGGGGGTTTTAATTCGCTAAGGTGACTCAGAATATTTTCGAGATGACCGTATTCCGCAATTAGTTTCTTGGCAGTCACTTCACCCAGGCCGGGTACGCCGGGAATATTGTCGCTTTTATCCCCCACAAAAGCTTTGTAATCCGGCAAGTATTTAGGCATAAAGCTGTAGCGTTCGACCACTTTTTCTACGTCAAAATAGCGTACGTCACTAAAACGGGCTTTCGGGCCAGCTCCCGGCAACGCGGCGGTGGTATGCTCGGTCACAAGTTGCAACAGGTCGTTATCCCCGGTAATAATCAGGACTTCCAGACCCTTGGCCTCGCCCTGCCGCGCCAATGTGCCGATGACATCGTCGGCCTCAAACCCCTCGGCTTCGTGAATAGTGATACCCAGGGCTTCGGTAATTTCGCGGATACGGGGAATTTGATTGATTAGCTCGGTGGGTGTTTCGGCCCGGTTGGCTTTGTAAGCCTCGAAATCGTCGTGGCGGAAAGTGCGCCCCACATCAAAGGCCATCACAATATAATCGGGGGTGTCGCGCCGCAATACTTCCAGCACCATTGAGGTAAAGCCAAATACCGCGTTTGTAACTTCGCCTTTAGAAGTGGCTAACCCCGGCGGTACGGCATGGAAAGCTCGAAAAATCAAACCAAAGCCATCTATCAATATCAGCCGTTGTTTCCCGGTCTTGCTGCTCAACCCATTACTCATTTGTCTGTCCTCGTGTTTAGTTTCCTCGTTCGTTTTCAGGTCTCGATTATACTACATCTAGGACTTTGGGAGCATGTGCCTGGCCTAAAGTTGGGCTAAGGGGCTAGATCTAAATAGGTCTTTAGTCCAATACGGTCTTAGCCAGCGCGTGCTAGAATAAATCTGGAAGTGTGTGGGACGAAAAAATATTAAATAATTAAAGACCCTAAAGTTCTCCATACTTCCAAAAAATAAAATGATCTACTGTATTAAACTGTGCGGCTCGTTAAGAGTCGCCAGATAAAATACATCTTTATCCTCTCGAATCTCCTCCTACTACTAACACTAACGAAACCAACCATCGGGCTGCTGCTGGCGAGCATAGCAGCCCGAACCATTTCATAGCCTTATTTGATATAATATCCAAAAATAATGATTAGCATCCAATAACTTTTTCAGGAGAAAATTTTATGGCTGACTATGAGGAAACCTTACGTTTGCAAACCCAAAATGAGGCACTCCGGCAAGAATTAGCTCTGGCCCGACAGCGAATCGCTGAGTTGGAGAAAAAGCTACAAGCAAAGACCGCCAACAGTCAGAAAATAGGCGGGATGACACGCACACCGGTTGAGTCAAGTATGTTGGCTATGGTTGGCTATGATGCCGAGCAGAAGACCCTGGAGCTTGAGTTTAATAGCGGGAAAGTCTATCACTATTATGACGTTCCGCTAAAGGTCTATCGCGATATGCTAAAAGCCGAATCAAAGGGTAGCTATTTTCGGGGGCTGATTGATGGGATGTACCGCTACAACGAAGTAAAAGGCAATAGATACAAACGCTAGAAAAGAATTAGCCTGTTTATGACGATTATTACCCTGACCACCGATTTTGGCGATAAAGACGGCTACGTAGGCATGCTGAAAGGTATAATCTACGCCATCAATCCCGCCGCGTTGCTGGTGGATATTACTCACCAGCTTGAAGCCCAGAATATACTGCAAGGGGCTTTTATGCTCCATACAACACATCGCCATTTCCCGCCCGGCACAATTCACGTGGCTGTGGTTGACCCTGGTGTGGGCACGAACCGTCGGGCTATTTGTATGGAAGTGCCGGAAGTTGGCTATTTTGTCGGCCCGGATAACGGCCTTTTTTCTTATATTCTGGAAGCTTACCCCAATATTGTGGCCCGCGAACTCAGCAACCCGGCCTATCACCGCCAGTTAATCAGCAAAACTTTTCACGGGCGCGATATTTTTGCTCCGGTAGCTGCCTTTCTTGGTCGGGGCGAGCCGTTTGAGGAGGTCGGCCCTCAACTGGAGCTATTCGGGTTGGTAAGGTTAGAAAACTTGTGGCCTGAATGGGAAGAAAAAAAGGGTAAGCGGCTAATAAAAGGTAAGATTATCCATATTGATAATTTTGGCAACCTTATCAGTAATATTCCCCGCCGCATGTTTGATGAACTAACACCAGCGGAACTTGCAAGGTTAAAAATCGGGATTCCACTACAAATTACTACCACTGGAATTAAGGATACCTATGGTAATGAGAAAAAAGACACACTGATTGCCTTGTTTAGTAGTAGTGATTTTCTGGAGTTGGCGCGAGTGAATGGGCGGGCTGATAGTAGTTATGGGCAGAAATATATCAAAGTTGGCGACAAATTCCAGGTTCGTTTGATTAAATAAAATTCGTTAATATTTCGTTACAACCTTAGTTGGAGAATAATTTTGCCTCAGAAAATAGTAATCATTGGCGCGGGCGGTTTGGCGCGGGATATTGTTGATATTTTTGAGGCCTTAAACGCCAGCAAACCGGGGGCTTTTGAGGTTCTTGGTTATATTGTGGAAGCTCCTTACGCCGTCCCCGGTGAAATTATCTATGATAGGCCGATTTTGGGTGATTTTGATTGGTTGGCACAGCATATTGAACAAGTGAAAGTAGTTTGTGGGGTTGGTAGTTCGGAATTACGTTACAGGTTGGCGGAGAAGGCTCTGGGTTTGGGCGCAACCTTTCAAAGTGTCATCCACCCACAAGCTATATATAGTCCAAGTTCAACTTTTGGGCAGGGGGTAATAATAAAAGCTGGTAGTTTACTGGCAAGCCGCACCCACCTCGGCGACCATGTGGTACTAAACCTGGGCTGTACGATAGGCCACGATACCAGTCTTGATGATTTTGTAACCGTCGCAGCCGGAGTTAATATTGCCGGTTATGTCCGAGTTAAAAAAGGCTGCCATCTTGCTATCGGCTGCAAAATTATCGAGCATCTGGAAATTGGCGAGTGGTCATTTATCGGCAGCGGCAGTGTAGTCACCAAGAATGTGCTCCCAGGTATGATTGCTAATGGCAACCCGGCCCGCAGCATCAGAAATCGTTTAGAAGAGCCTAACGGGAAAGTATTTAGTTCGTTAATGCGTGAATTTTTATGAGTTGGCCGATAGTAAGTGTAGTTGTAACCTATTACAATCATGCCAGCTACATCGCCCAAACTATTGAGAGCATATTAAATCAGACATATCCCCATCTTGAACTGATTGTAGTCAATGACGGTTCACCTGATACTCTCGCTTTTGAGCAAATAATAAATCAATATGATAATGATTTCCGCTTACGAATTATTAACCAGACCAATCAAGGGGTCGCCGTCGCCAGGAATAGCGGTTTAGCTTTTTCCAAAGGGAAATATCTATCCTTACTGGACTCAGATGATTGGCTGCATCCTGAGAAACTTGCTCGGTAGGTAGCCTTCCTGGAGGCTTCCCCCGAAGCAGGCCTGGTTTTTTGTGATGTTCAACGGGTTAGTGCCGAAGGGCAATTGCTGGAAACGCCCCTTATGCCGGAGCGTTCGACGGCTTCCGTTAAACCACATCCTTTTGAAGCATTGTGGTTTGGTAATTACATGGAACCCTCTGCGCCTTTATTTCGACGTGAATGGTATGAAAAGGCGGGGCCGTTTGAGTTGGGTATAGAAGGGCACTCGGATTATGAATTTTGGCTGCGTTTAAGTGCGATGGGCTGTCAATTTCGCTATTTGTCGGGAAGATTAGTTTTCTACAGAGTCCATGACAAAAACTATACCCATAAAACCGAACTAATGACAATTTCCCGCTTGAATGCCCGAAAGAAAATCATCCAAAAATTCCCGGCTTTGGTGGCAGAACAAGCCGATAAAATATACCCAAAAGTGCTCGACCTTACCCTGGAACTCAAAGAAAGAGAAAGGCAAATTAAAATTCAAGCCGGGCTAATTTCCGAGCTGGAGCAAAAAATAGCCCGTTATCAGCAAGATTTACAGGCATTGCAGCAGACTTATACTGTACGTATTTCCAGAGCTTTAGGGGAGTTGTTTGCCCGAATTAAAAAGTAAGAGCGGTAATTTTAAGTGGCCTCATACGTCCCACTCTTACCACCACTTTTGTGGGCCAACCGAATGTCTTCGATATGCATACCCCGGTCAACCGCTTTCACCATGTCGTAAACGGTCAGGGCAGCGACGCTCACGGCAGTCAGGGCTTCCATTTCTACCCCGGTCTGGCTGCTGGTTTTAACTTCCGCCTCAATCAATATTGCCGTCCGTTCGGGCGATTCCTCAAATTCAAAGTGTAGGTTGATACCTGTTAGTAATAGTAGGTGGCACATTGGGATAAGCTCATGGGTTTTTTTAGCCGCCATAATCCCGGCGACCTGGGCCACCGCCAGCACATCGCCCTTCTTAACCCGCCCCTCCTTGATAAGTTGCAGGGTGGCAGGTTGCATCACCACTGCTCCCCGTGCCACCGCCCTTCGGTCGGTAATGGCCTTGTCGGACACGTCAACCATTCGGGCGCGACCTTCTTCGTTAAAATGGGTTAGTTCGCTCATAAATCCTTTCGGGGAAAAAATTTGGTTGCCAAAAATAGCAATTATATGATATTATATTGGGGGATTGCGACCAAGGTGTTACGGTAGCACTGCTGCCTTCCAAGCAGCAAGCGCGGGTTCGACTCCCGCTGGTCGCTTTTTTTGTGCCTGAAAATCCATCATGCGACTATTGCACTAAGGGTAAAATGTCTCCAATTACTTATGCCTCTTAAAAAATTCTCCTGACAGATAGTATAGCCAGTTATGGTCGGGTGGTCAAAGCCTATTTAGCTCTTGAACTCCTAAATACGAGGCCAGGGTGAGGCAAGCTCAAAAACTTGAGTATAAACCCTTTTCCTACCGGATTAACTTAGAGACTAATATCAGAGATTCTGTGGAAAAAAGGTCGAATTAGTTATTGCAGACTGCTTTTTTCGTGGCAAGATATTACAAACAGCTTTTTCTTCGACTGTGAATACCCAGAAGGATTTAAGATCAAGTAGCTAAACGTCTGGAAATTCCAGGATATGGTGGTTAACAAATATAAAGAAAAAGCTGTTGAGTGATCAGCAGGGCTTATTAAGGAGGAAGAAGCCATGAAGCCAAACTATGAAAAATCTTTTGTGAATATTAGTTGGGACGAGGAAGTAGGCTGCACTATTGCGGAATGGAAGGGTTTTAGCTATGGCGAGGAACTCAGAATCGGAATGAACAAAATATTGGAACTCGTCAAAGTTAAGAATGCCACAAAAACGGTAGCAGATTTACGCAAGATGAGAATGACCAGCCAGGAGGACCAGGATTGGATTATTAAAGATTGGACACCTCGTGCGATAGCCGCAGGCATCAAATACGCCGCCAGTCTTGTCCCGGAGTCACAAGTGGCTAAATCCAGCTATTAAAACATGCTGTCACAAGAAGGCGGAATAAAAATGGTTAACTTCAGTAACCTGGAAGATGCCAGGGAATGGCTTCGCACTCTTTGAATAGGTCGGAACATTTTTTGCGATAGCCTTCAGTTGAACCTCTGACCCGATATTAGAGGAGTTAACCTAGAAAGATGTAAAAATCGGTTTGTAGTGAATATAGGACTAAGTTAGGGCAAGCTCAAAAACTTGACTATCCACCATTAGAGCATTATAATGCTATCCACGCGGAAACAAAGCCGCCAATTTCGGGGCGTAGCGCAGCCCGGTAGCGCACTTGAATGGGGTTCAAGTGGTCGGAGGTTCAAATCCTCTCGCCCCGACCTTTCGTTTCTTTGTATGGCGCAGCATGAATAACCTTAGTACGCCACTAAATAAAACCACCTCTCAGACCAAAACCAACAGGTTAGGTCTATTTGGGATTTAAGGGCAAAAAAGCCTGTCGGTTTTAGTAGAGCCAACGAGCAGTTGACGAACAATCCAGATGGAGCACGTCTCATTATTTAGCAAAACATTAATCGGGAGCAGGGTAACGCCATTTTATGTTTCTCAGAGGGCATTGCCACCTTAGCACTATCGGTTGGGGTCTATTCTTAAACCGACTGGTATATGTCCACTGAAACTTTCACCAGGGTGGTTAAGACCTCATATAATTGTGATATTTGTAACTTCTCACTCACCGTGAGTAATAAATTACAAATATCACAAAGTAACAGGTAAATTAGTAGCAAATGCTTATTCAGTTAATCGGTTCAACTGTGCTAAGATAAAGGAGAAATGGGTTGACAATCGAGCGCAGCAACGGACAAGAATTAAATCGCCGTCCTCAACATAACGGACAGAAAATCCTAGATACTGGCAAGACAAAGCGAATGCCAGTGGATTTATCCGATTATTCACTTGATGACTCGAAAAAGGCATTGGAACTGGTTAAGTACCTGAAGGAATTACAGGCTCAGGGTGAAAACGTGCTACTACTAGAAACGAAGAAAATGAACACAGCCGATACGAATGGGCAGCCG